>CAYUFS010000036.1:0-57547 GCA_964443975.1 uncultured Myxococcales bacterium
GTCTGCTTCTTGATGCGGTCGTCGTAGGCGCCGGCGCAGCCGACCCACAGCAGGTACTCGGCGTCCGGCTTGTCGTCGAGCGTCGGGACGCCGTGACCTTCGGCCCAGTCCATGCGCTTGTCCGCGGCGATGCCCCAGGGGTTGCCATTTCGCTCGAGGTTCGTGAACGTGCGCGCCAGGTCGGGTGGCACCTTCTCCTGGACCAGCACCAGGTTCTGGCGCATCTGCAGGATCTTCTCGGGGTGCTCGATGAACACCGGACACACCTGCTGGCAGGCGCCGCAGGTGGTGCACGCCCACAGCACCTCTTCGCTGGTGCGGGTGCCGATCAACGGCACGATCTCGCCGGCCTTGGCGGCGGCCGCCGCGCCGTGCTGGAACGTCTCGAGCAACCGATCGAGGGGACCGCGGTCGGGGAGACGGCTCTTCATGTCGTCGCGGACGTCGTGGATGACCTGCATGGGCGAAAGTGGCTTGCCCGTGTTGTAGGCAGGGCAGGAGTTCGTGCAGCGCGCGCATTCGGTGCAGGCGAAGCCGTCGAGCAGCGACTTCCAGGTGAAGTCCTTGTAGTCCGACACCACGCCGGTGGCGGCGATCTCGTCCGCCTCCAGGTTCAGCTTCGGCAGGACGCCCCGCTGGTCGAGGTTGCGGAAGTAGATGTTGGGCAGGGCGGCGATGATGTGGCTGTGCTTCGAATAGAGCAGGTAGTTGAGGAAGGCCAGCACCGTGAGGACGTGGACCCACCACAGCGCTTCGGCCGCGATCGCCGCGGCGCCGGCAGGCACGGCGCCGAGCGCCACGCCGACCAGCGCGGAGACGGGGAACCCCGGCTCGGCCGTCCCGGCGGCCACGCCTCGAAGCGCGTGCAGCCCCAGGTGGGTCGCCATCAAGGTGGCGATCGCGCCCAGAATGGCGGCGGCGTCCCGGCTCATCGGGATGAGGCGCGGCTGCAGCACGACCCGCCGAAACACCGCGAATGCGATCAGGCCCAGGACGATCACGTTGGCCACGTCCATGACCGACCAGAGCGCCCGCGCCAGCGTCTCGCCGAGGAGCGATGCGAGGGAGAACGACGGGAAGAGCCCCTGGATCAACGTCTCGGCGGTGCCGATCGTGATGACTATGAACCCCCAGAAGATGAAGAAGTGATATCGGCTTCCAACAAAGGTCACGAACCGCTGCGCGCGCGCCGCCGGAATGGTCGCCTTCTCGACGACCTTCTTTTGACCGAAGAAGTAGGTGAAGACGGACGCCAGCCGTTCGGCGGGTCGGGCGGCGAGGCTGGCCTTCCTGCCGGCCAGCAGGAGACGGCCGAAACGGCGCAGGGTCCAGACGAACGCGGCCACGGACAGGAGCAGGACAGCGGCGAACACGGCGCGCTTCATTGTCGGATGGTAGCGCAAGGGGGAGCCCAGCGTGAAAAAGTCGACGCGCCCAGGGCCTCGTTGTGGCGCGCGATTTGGAGCCAGCGAAAGAAGGCGCTATCTATGCGACGATGCCTTTCGACAAAGACCTCGTCGCGCTGCTCGCCTGCCCCAGGTGTCACAAGGGGGTCCGACTCACCGAGACCGAGGCAGGGTTCGCCTGCGACGCTTGCCTGCTGTTGTTCCCGATCGTCGACGGTATCCCGAACTTTCTGCTCGAGGAGGCCCAGCCCCTGCCGCGCTGAGGACCCGACCGGCGCGAAATGGGGCAATTTCTTGCCAGGCGCCTTCGGTTCACTAACATCGTCGCATGAAGCTTGATCGCGAGGATCGGCGCGCCGCGGATGGTGCCCCGCCGAACGGAGGCGCGAGCGAGGCGGATCGGCGCAACGCCAACCGGGCCGCGGCGACCTTCGGGGTGTCCGAGGCGGACGGCACCCGCATTCACCTGTGCCAGGCCGAGGACATCGCCATCGGCGGCATCACCATCAAGCACGCGCCCGGCCTCTCGCACGAGCCACGCACCGAGGTGGCGCTGCGCTTCGCGCTCCCCGGATCGACCGAGGAGATCGAGGCCCGGGGCGAGATCGTCTCCGACTCGAAGGCGGGCCGATTTCGTCGTACCGGCGTGCGCTTCATCGCCGTGCGCCCCGAGCACCAGAAGCTGATCGCCGCCTACTGCCGCCGCGGCTGACGGGGTGTCATCCCTCGCCGACGAGGATGGGGCGGCGGAGCACGTCCCGCCGCGGGCGGGAGGTCGTCAGCAGGCGCGCGAGGCCCCACGCGCTCACGAAGTCGCCCTCCATTCCCAACCCGGGGAGGTTCTCGCGCCCGACCAGATACAGGTTCTTGATGCCGAGCGCGGCGTGGCCGACGCCCCCTGGGTCGAAGGCGCGGACGTGCTCGGCGCTGTACGCCGGGGCCATCGGTTGCGGCGGCACCGGCGCCAGCCGGCCGGACGCCCCCGGAATCTCCGGGGGCAATCCGTCGTGCGCAGAGGCGAGGACGATGAGGTGGCGATCGAAGAACGGCATCAGCCGCCCCAGTTGCTCGCGGACCCGGCCGCGGAGGGCCGCCAGGTGTCCTGGCCCGGCCTCGACCGCGGCCGCGGGTACCAGCGACTCGACCCACACGGGCACGCGATCAGGCTCGCGCGGGTTCACCTGGCCCACGGTGACCGCCAGGGTATTCTCCTCCAGCGGCGCGCGCCTTGGATCCGCGATGACGAAGACCCGGGGGTGCATGCCCTCGGGCAACGCCTCCGGCCGCACCAGCAAAGACAGGCCGTATCGGTAGCAGACCGGCCGCAGCGACTGCGCGGCCTCGCGGGCGCGCCGGGTGGGCGTCTCGCCAAGCAGCGGCAGGGCAGTGGCCGCCGGTCCGGCCCAGACCAGCGTCCCGCACCCGATCGTCTCGTCGCGCGGCCGCACGCGTAGGCCGATGGCCTTGCCGCGCTGCTGAACGATCTCCACCGGCAGCACCTTCTCGCGGCGCTCCCCTGAGAACGTCTCGATCTTCTCGAGGAACAGGCTCCACAGGCCGGCCTCGGCGCCGTCGAAACGAAACGGACCGCGCCGCGCCTCGAGAAAGGCGCGCGCCAGCGTGACCGCCCCGACGTCGCCCGGGCCGAAGGAGGCGCCCAGAACCGCCGGCGCCGCCACCGCCGCCCGGAAGGGATGCCGGGCGTCGAGCGCCGCGAGCACGTCGAAGCCGGGGCGCGGGAGCTGGGATTCGAACCGGCTCATCTCGCGCCGATCCCAGAACCCCTCGGCCGGAATCGTCATCTCCGTTGCCAGCAAGGGGTCGAGGGGCGCGCTCACCTTCTCGATGCCGGCGAGCGCCTCCTCGATGTTCGCACGATCCTTGGGCCACTCGCGGTCCATCTCGCGACGAAACGCCGCTGCATCGGGCGTGACGTCGAAGCGATGTCGCGGCAGCGCGACCTGAAATCCTCCGGAGATCGCCTGGGCGCGCCGCCGCATCACCTGGACCAGGCCGAGCTCCTTGAGCACACGGCTCACGGCCGGGGTGTCGGGGGAAGGCAGCAGGCCAGGGCAGCGCGACAGGGTGAAGCCACCTGCCTCGAAGCTGGGACGTTGCAGATCGTGGCCGAGCAGCAGCACACGCAACCCCCGCCGCCCCAGCAGCGCCGCCGCCATGACCCCGGCGAGCTCGGCGCCGCAAACGATCACGTCGTAGTAGTTGGTGTCCAACTATTCCACCGCAACGAGGACCCTTCGCCCGGTGATCGACACGCGGCCCTCCGCGAGCGCCCGCACCACGGCGGGCAGCAGCCTGTGCTCCTCGGCGAGGATGCGGTGGCGGAGCTTGTCCTCGTCATCGTCGTCGAGCACGGGTACCGCCGCCTGGGCGATGATGGGGCCGCTGTCGACCCCCAGCTCGACGAAGTGCACGCTGCACCCCGCGAGCTTCACCCCATGGCGAAACGCCTGTGCCTGGCTGTTCACGCCCGGGAACGCAGGCAGCAGGGACGGATGGATGTTTATGATCCGATCGGGAAAGGCGTCCAGCAGCGTGGCGGTCACGATGCGCATGAACCCAGCGAGCACGACCAGCTCGACGCCATGGTGCCGTAGCTCGGCGACGACGGCGCGGTCGAAGGACTCCCGGGAGGCGAGCTCGCGGTGATCGACGACAAACGTGGGGATGCCGGCCGCATCGGCCCGGCCCAGAGCGCCGCAGCCGGGCACGTTGCTCCCGACGACGATCAGGCGCGCCGGCCCGAGCCTCTGCTCGCGGGCAGCGTCGATGAGCGCCTGGAGGTTCGTGCCCCCACCGGAGGCCAGCACGCCGACGTTCATCGTCGCGCCCTGCACCCGGCTCCGGGACGCATCGGGCGTCATGAGCCGCCGAGGAACTCGACAGGACCGTCGGGCTCGGCGGCGACGGCGACCTGCCCGATCTCGCTGACGCGCTCGCCCTCGGCCTCCAAGATACGCCGCGCCTCGTCCGCGCGCGCCGCGGGCACGGCGGCGATCATTCCGACGCCCAGGTTGAAGGTCCGCCGCATCTCCTCGGGCGCGACGCGGCCTTCGCGGGCCAGGAGCTGCATGACGGGAGGAATGGTCCAGCTCCCCAGCCGGATCTGCAGCTTCAGGCGCGCGCCCGGCGGCAACATCCGGGTGGGGTTGTCGACCAGGCCGCCGCCCGTGATGTGAGCGGCGCCGCGCAGCAAGTCGGCGGCCGCCAGCTTGCGCAGGGCGCGTACGTAGATCCGCGTGGGCGCCAGCAGAGTCTCGCCGAGCGGACGGTCGAGCCCTTCCAGCGGTTCGCGGAGGTCCGCCTTCATCTCGTCGATGAAGACCCGGCGAACCAGCGAGTAGCCGTTTGAATGAAAGCCCGAGGACGCGAGCGCCAGCAGCTTGTCTCCAGGCTCGAGGTTGCGTCCGTCGACGCGCCGGCTCTTCTCCACGATGCCGACGCAAAATCCCGCGAGGTCGTATTCGCCGGCGGCGTAGAAGCCGGGGAGCTCCGCCGTCTCGCCGCCGAGCAGCGCGCACCCGGCCTGCTGGCAGCCGTCGGCGATGCCGGCGATGACCCGCTCGGCGACGCCCACCTCCAGCCGCCCGGACGCGAAGTAGTCGAGGAAGAACAGCGGCTCGGCCCCCGAGACGACGAGGTCGTTGACGTTCATCGCGACCAGGTCGATCCCAACGGTGTCGTGCTTGCCGGTGAGAAAAGCGAGCTTGAGCTTGGTGCCGACCCCGTCCGTGCACGACACGAGCAACGGCTCCCGGTATCCGCCCGGGATGGCGCACATGCCGGCGAAGCCTCCGAGGTCCGTCAGGACCTCGGGGCGCATGGTGCGTCGCACGTGTCCCTTGATACGTTCGACCAGCTCGTCGCCGGCGTCGATGTCCACGCCGGCGTCCCGGTACGTGAGCCCGCCCGGCGCCTTCGGAGCTTCTCCTCGATCAGACATCGCCGGGGTTGCCTTTCGTCTTGCTCTCGATCTTGCCCTCCGCCAGGTTGGCGGCGGGAAGGGCTCCGAACCTCTCCTGGAACTGGGCCAACAGTCGGTCGAGGACGGCGCCAGGATGCGCCGTCACGCCGAAACGGACGAAGCGTGCGCCGGTCGTGGCCGCCCGGTCGAGCACGGGGGCGCCGCGCCCAGTGACGAAGCTGCGCAGCGTCTCGGCGTCGTCGGTCGCTTCGTACAAGATCATCGCGGTCTTTCCGGTCGGATACGCCCGCACCTCGTCGGCCCGGGCCTGCAACACGCCCGGCTCGGCGGGGGCGGCCCGCGGCGCGTCCAGCAATTCATGCCAGGTGCCGAAATTCACGGGGGCGGAGTGTAGCATCGGTTGGCCGCGCCGAGGTCCCGCCGGCGGGTCGAAAGTGCGTGGTATCCTCCCGCGCTTCGATGGCCTGGTACAAGCGAGAACGCGACGACGACACGGGCGCGGCGGAAAAACGCAGCGTGCCGGTCGGCGTCTTCACGAAATGCCCCACCTGCCGCGCCGCCCTGCTGACCGCCGAGATCGAGCAGAACCAGTACGTCTGCGGCCGCTGCGGGCACCACTTCTTGATGCCCACCGCTCGCCGCATCGAGCTGGTGGTCGACGAGGGCACGTTCGTCGAGACCGACACGAAGATAGAGAGCATCGACCCGCTCGGCTTCAAGGACTCGAAGCGGTACATCGAGCGGCTGCGCGCCGCACGAAAGACCGCGGGGCCAGGCGACGCGTTTCGCGCCGGCTCGGGCGTCATCGGCGGCCACCCGGCCGAGGTCGGGTTCTTCGCCTTCGAGTTCATGGGCGGTTCGATGGGCTCGGTGGTGGGCGAAAAGATAACCCGTTTGTTTGAACGTTCGCTGGAGGCGCGTGTTCCCGCGGTGGTGTTTTCGGCGTCAGGCGGGGCGCGAATGCAGGAGGGAGTGCTGTCCCTCATGCAAATGGCGAAGACCTCCGCGGCGCTCGGGCGATTGCGCGACGCTGGCGTTCCCTACATCTCCGTGCTGTTGCACCCGACGACCGGCGGCGTCGCGGCTAGCTTCGCGATGCTGGGCGACGTGATCATCGCCGAACCGAAGGCCCTCATCGGCTTCGCCGGCGCCCGCGTCATCCAGAACACCATCCGGCAGCGACTGCCGCCCGGCTTTCAGCGCGCGGAGTTCCTGATGGAGCACGGGTTTCTCGACAAGATCGTTCCTCGCCACGAGCTGAAGGCCACGCTGGCGCGGCTCTTGCGCCTGCTCGGCCCCCGCGCGGCAAGCTGATCGAGGAGGCCGCATGTCCGGGTCCCGCTATGGCGACTTTCTCCAGCGTCTGGATGCGACGCGGACGCTGGGCGTGGCGCTGGGCCTCGAGCGAACCCGCGCCGCGCTGGACCGGCTCGGTAACCCCGAGCGCCGCGTGCCCGCCGTGCAGATCGCCGGGACGAACGGCAAGGGGTCCGTCGCGGCCATGACCGAGGCGATCCTGCGCGCCGCGGACATTCGGACCGGGCTGTTCACGTCGCCGCACCTGTCGCGCTTCACCGAGCGAATCCGGGTCGACGGGCGAGAGGTCGACGGCGATCACCTGGCGGAGCTGTTCGAGGCGATCGCCGCCACCCAGATTCCGCTGACCTACTACGAGATCGGCACGGTGCTGGCGTACCTGGCGTTCGCGGCGGCGGGGGTCGAGCTGATGGTGCTGGAGACGGGGCTCGGCGGCCGCCTGGACGCCGCGACCACGTGCCATCCCGTCGCGACCGCGATCACCAGCATCGGCTTCGATCACGCCGAGATCCTCGGCAACACCCTGGCGGCCATCGCCCGGGAAAAGGCCGGGATCGCGAAGCCGGGGGTCCCCTTGTTCTTGCCGGGATGGCCGTCCCTGGCACGGCAGGCCGATCAGGCCATTGCCGCGGTGGCCGCGGACGTGGGCGCGCCCGTTCTTCGGTTGGGGACGGACTTCGACGAGGCGCCTGCTCCTCCTGCGCTGATCGGAGCGCATCAGCGCACGAACGCCGCGCTCGCCGTGGCGCTGGCGCGGGCCGCGGCGGCCAGCCTCGGGCGTCCTCTGTCGCGCCCAGGCACGGCCCCTGCGGCCCCCAGCGACGCGGTGGCGCTCGGCCTCGGCGGCGTCGTCTGGCCGGGGCGGTTGGAACGCATCGGCGTGGACGTGCTGCTCGATTGCGCCCACAACGCCGAGAGCGCGGTGACCCTCGCGGACGCCCTCGACGGCATGCCTCGCGGCCGCAGGGCTTTGGTGCTGTCGGTCGTGGCTGGCAAGGCAGTCAGACCCATGCTGGCGATCCTCGCACCGCGCTTCGATGCGATCGTGTTGACCCGCTCGTCGAGCCCGCGGTCGATGTCCCTCGACGACCTGGCCGCCGCGGTGCCCGCCGCCGACGCGCCCCGCGCGTCGAGCGCGAGCGAGCCCATGGCCGCGCTGGAGCTCGCCCGCCGGGCGGTGGGTCCGGACGGATTGGTCGTGGTCGCGGGATCCATCTTCCTCGTGGGAGACGTGCGGGCCGCGCTGCTCGGCGAGGCGCGGGATCCCATCGCGACCTCCGATCCGCTGGCGCCCGGCCCCTGAGCCGGCGGGGGCCGGTGGTGGTGGGGCTGGCGCCGGAAGCGCCGGCAGCCCTCGAGGGCCTCCAGTACGCCAAGAGTGGTACGATCCTGAGATGCGCATTCTGTGTGCCCTCGCGCTGCTCGCGTCTGCCGCCACCGCGGCGATCGGGCAAGCGAGCGGGGCGCCCGCGCCGATGCCCGCGCCGGCCCGGACAGCGAGCCCGGCGGCCTCCGATGTCAGGACCCACCGCGCGCCGGTCTCCGCCGCAGCGGCCCCGGGCGCGAAGGGCTCCCCGCACGCTGGCGAGGCCAGCCTGCTCAGCACGGCGTTCCGGGTGCGCAAAGGCGGGGGGGAGATCGTCCTGCAAACATCCTCCGAGGTGACCCTCGAGACCCGCGGGGACGCCTCCTCCACTTCCTTCGTCCTCAGGCGTTGCCGCATCCTGAGGAGCAACGATCGGCGCCCGCTCGACACCCGCTTCTTCGATTCGCCGGTGACGGGCGTGACCATCAGGGAGCGAGGCCCCGACGTCGAGATCGACGTCTCGGTCCGCGGCCAGAGCGTGGCGACCTCGCGCCGCCAGGAACGAGGCCCGGGCCGCACGTGGTACTGGGTGCTCACGTTTGCGCCGCCACCCTCGGCCCGTCAGGGCTCGTCGTCGGCGGGCGCCGCAGCCGCCGCCGCGAATCCTTGATGAGGCGGGCCTACTAGGAAAAGGACCCTAAGAGCGCCCTAAGAGGGCCCCAAGTACAGCGCCCCGGAAGTTCGTGCCCATCCCCCAAGAACCTGCGCTAGGGCCACGCCGAGCCACGCGCCCGCCGAGCGCAATCGCGCGGGCGTGAACCCCGAGCGAGCCGCGACGTTCGAGCCCGCGCGAAACTGGGGGCAATCGTCCGACAGAACCGGCTTCAGCGCACGTAACCAGCTGCCGCGCGGCTTGGAGCCCAGCGTTCGAATCGCGGCAACCGCCGCTTGGCGGCGCTCGGCGGGCGCGTGGCTCGGCGTGGCCCTACCGCGGCGAACTCTTCGCCGGTCACTTGCTTCCGGGGCGCTGTACCAAGAGGGTCCTTTAGATCCCCCGCGGGACGGCGCGAGCGAGCAAGCTCGCCCGCGCCAAC
This sequence comes from uncultured Myxococcales bacterium, assembly GCA_964443975.1. GTDB lineage: Bacteria > Myxococcota_A > Polyangia > Fen-1088 > Fen-1088 > DASYCK01. The sequence continues at coordinate 9,067 of CAYUFS010000036.1, forward strand.
GCGCTCACCAGGCGTTCGTCGCCAGGCCGCGGGTCGGACGCACGCGTGAGGGGCGCTGCGGCTGGCCGTACCAGGAGGTCTGGACGGCGGATGCTCGCTGCGTCTCGATGGTGAAGAAGAAGAGCTTCATGTAGTGGTTGCGGCCGATGCGCTCCTTCCCGAACAACCCGCCGAGGATCTCCCAGCGGAAGTCGCCAGGACGCTGCACGGCGGCGTCGAACAGCGGGGGAATGAACAGGCGCCAGGTCCCGTCGGCCTCGCCCCCGGCGATGCCCTTCCGATAGTAGACGTTCGGGAACACGTACGTCCCCGCGTAGGTCGCGCGGGTCCAGTGCGCGAAGAACGGCAGCAGCACGGTCGTGCGCCGCTCCTCGTGCTTGAAGTCCCAGAACAGCGGGAAGAACACGTTCGTCCGATCGGTCGTCGTCACGTGGCGGTAAAACAGCGGCGCCAGCCACAGGCTCTCCCCCGTCACCTCGTTGGCGTGCCGAACGAACAGCGGCAAGAGGACCGTCGTGCGGCTCTGCCGGAAGTCGTGAACGTCGAGGAACACGGGCAAGATCAGCGTGGTGGCCGACGCGATATCCCGGCGGCGCCAGAACAGGCCAGCGACCGTGGTCAGGGACTTCTCCGGGTTTCCCCGCGAGAAGTACAGGAACGGCAAGAGGAACCGGGTTCGGGTCTCCGTCTTGCGGTCGAGGTGGCTCACATAAAGGGGAAACAACAGCCGGGTTCTGCTCTCGATCGAGTCGCCCGAATAGAGGGGCCCGACATAGAAGCGGCGCGCGTCCTTCGTATGGCTCACGCCGGCGAGCAACGTCAGCAGCGTGAAGCGATCGGGCCCGTAGGACGCGTAGAAGAGCGGCAAGATCGCCTCGCTCCCCGCCTGCTGGGCGTCGTCCCGCGTGTACCAGGCGAAGGGCAGCAACGCGCGCAGGCGGGTGGTGCCGCGCGTCGACCAATAGAGGAGCAGGGCCGCGGTCGACTGGCTCGCCGGCCCGTCTTTGAAGTGCCAGTAGAACGGCGCCAGCAAGCGGTGCTCGCGGTCGCCGTCACGCCCGGCCCAGTAGAGCGGGAACAGGACCGTGTCGTCGTGGTTGTCCGAATGACTCCGGTAGAACGGCCCAACCAGGGTCACCTCGGTCCCGGCCTTGAAGTCGTGGCGGTGGAACGTCAGGAGGGGCGGGATCACCAGCAGCGTCCGGTCGCTGTTCTTGGCCCAGAAGTAGACCGGAACCAGGCCCGCGTCGTGGACGCCGCTCCCCTCGCGATCGTAGAAAGGGCCCACGACCGTCGTCGTCCGATCCTGCCACCGCGAGCGCCAAAACAGCGGCAAGAACGTGTCGACGGCGTAGCCGTCGGCTCTGCGCTGGCGGAAGTAGCTCGGGAAGGCGTACGTGTCCGTCTCTCGCGCGTCCTGGTAACGCCCGAAGAATGGGATCACCACCCGGGTGCGACGGCCCGGAGCGTCGAGCGCGACCACCGGCCCCCACTGCCGGGTGCGCTCGCCCGTGTCCGCGCGGCGCACGTCGGCGAACAGCCCCGGGATGCCGCGCGCGTCGAACGTCTTACCTCGATACCAGAAGTAAGGACCGACGAACCCTGCCTGTCGCGCGGGACCGGCAACGGAGGCGCCGAGCGGTGTCACGAGCACGCGCGTCGTCGCGTCCCGGCGATAGTGAACGAGCGGGAACAGCGTGAAGCTGGTCTCGTCGGTGCCACCGGGGCGGGACCCGCGGCGGAAGTAGAACAGCGGAAACAACGCGTCCGTCGTCTCGTCGCCGTGGCGGCGATGCATGTACGTGGCCACCACGGTGGTGGTCTTGTCCGCGCGATCGTCGCGGAAGTGCCAGAGGATGGGGAACAGGACGAAATGACTGCGCGGTCCACCGCCCGCGACCCAGACGATCGGGAGCAGGGGCCCAACCCCGAGGCGCCAGCCGTCGGGCGAGTTGCCGAAGAAGCCGAGGGGGGTGACGGTGGTGCTCGTGCCCGCGGCGGCGTCCGAGAAGCGCCAGAACAAGGGAAACTGGACCTGGTAGGTGCGGGCGTCGTGGCGCCCGAAGAACGTCAACAGCGGCAGCGCGCCCGCGTGGTACCCATGCTCGTCGCTCGCGGCGTAGAACAGCGGAACCAGCGCGGTGGCGCTGCCCTTGGTGTCGCGCAGGTGCCAGAACAGCGGGAAGACGACGCCGTGGCCCTCGTCGGGTCGGCGACCGAAGAAGGCGAGCGGAAACAGCCCCGCGCTCCAGCCACCGTCGGAGAAGGTGCGGCGATAAGCCCACAGCGGAAACACGCCCAGCGCGGTGAGCCGATCCCGGGGCGCCTCGCGATGCAAGAAGAACGGCAGCACCGCGGTCGTGGCGCGATCGCTGGCCGCGTCGTGAAACCGCCAGAAGATGGGAAACAGGACCGTCGTCGCACCGGCCGGATCGTGGTTCCTGAACAGCAACAGCGAGATGAGCCGGGTCGTGCTCTGAGCGGTCAGATCCGAGTAGCGCAGGTAGAACGGCGTGACGAGGTCGATGGCGGTCGTGGGCTCCCGCCGGTAGAAGATGGGGGCCGGGAGCAGGAACAGCGTGCGCACCTGCGCGGCGCGGTCGCGGCTGTAACCCCCGATGGGGCTCAGCCAGGACAGCTTCGCGCCGTGGTCGGACGTCGTCCAGTACACGAGCGGCAGGAGCGTCTGGAAGCGGGTTCCCTTGGCGCTGTCGCCGCCGCTCCACCACAGGGGAAAGACGGCGTTGAACCAGCTATCGCCCCGCCGGAAGTGCCAGACGAAGGGGACCACGCCCGTGGTCGCGCTCGTGGGGGATCGGAAGCTCCACAGCAGGGGGAACAGGACGTCGTAAGCCTCGTCCGTTTCTCCGTCGCGTCCGCCCCAGTAGAGCCACAGCGCAGAGCCGTGGGTCTTGCGGCCTTCTCGCGTCTCGAAGCCGAGCAGCGAGTACACGCTGGAGCCGCTCTTCCACGAATGGCCGACGAACAACGGCAGGGCCAGCGTGTGGGACTCGTCACCCGTGCGCCAGTGGATGGTGAGCGGCAGCCCCAGGCCGAACGCCGACTCGGGCGATCGGGTGAAATAAAACACGGGGAACAGCAGGTCCGTCCGGCTCTTCGGCCCGCGTGTCCACCAATAAAGGAACCCCAGCGCGCCGAAGGCTCGTCCCCGATCGGGATCGGCGATCGTGAACGAGCCCAGCAGCGGCGCGGCCCACCCGAACTTCGTCGACTTGTAGAAGAGGGGCCAGACCCCGAACGAGCGGGCGCCTGGCTCGCGGCTCCACGAGATGGGCAACCCCGGCACGATCACCGTGGACGTTCGCTGCGCGACATCGTCCACGAAGTGCCAGTAGAAAGGGGCGACGACGGTCGAGCGGGACTTGGGCGCGAAGAAGCGCCAGTAGAAGGGCGCCAGCACCGTGAAGCCCGTCGGCCCGCGCTTCGACCAGTAAAGGCCCAGGAGCTCTCGAAACGTGCCCTCTTGATAGTAAAGGTAGAGCACGTTGACCCGGTGCTCGATGCGCTGACAGAGCGCGTGCTCGCAGATGTTCTCGTCCGGGCATTCGCTGTCGTCCTGGCAGCGGTTCGGTGCCGGCGTCGGCGCGGGCGCCGCCGCGGGCGTGGACATCGGATCCAGGGCCATCAGCCGCGTGGGGCGGCCGGAGGAGGACGCTGAGGACGGGCGGAACGGGTCGAGCGCGACGCCGCCGGCCGCTCGCGCGGGTCCGTGGCGGAGCGCGACGACCATGACGGCGAACGCGAGCAGGAGGCGAGCGAGGCGGGGCATGCGGGACGGGTTGGGCCGTGCGCTCACTGGGAGGGAGGCAACATCTTCCACTCGCCGTTCTCACGCACGAAGGCGACCTCGCCGGTGTCGGTGTCATCGCCCTTCTGCCGGGCGACCTTCAGGGTCGCGCTCTCGCCCTTCGTGGACGAGCCCTTGATCTGGAACTTCGTCCCCTCGATCTCCTTCTGCATCTTCTTCACCGAGTCGTTCGCCTGACCCATCTGGCTCGCGAGCATGCCCTGGTACATGAGCGCGTAGCAGTCGATGACCCGCTCCATGGCGCCTTCCGTCAGCGCCTTCCGCCACCGCTCGAAGGTCTTCTCAGGCGTCGAGAACTCGGGGCGCGGCGGCGGCAGCGAGAAGCTGATGGAGCGAATCTTCTCCTTCGGGATCTTCTGGGTCTGTCCGGCCACGTCGACCTCGTAGACGCCGTCGTAAAAGTGGATGATCTTGGCGTTCAGCTTGGTCTTGTCCAGCAGCTCGATGACCTCCGCGCGGGCTGGACCACCCGCGGCCCACGCGAACGCGAGCGCCAGCAGCGCCGCGCTCCAGCGGATCCGCGCATTTACACAATAGCTATCGGACAGTCGCATTGGTCTCCCTTGCGTCCTTGGACCGGTCTCGACGTTCAGCCGATGCCTGGCGCGGGAAAGTTTCGCGTCAGCTCCCGAACCTCGGCGAACACGCGCTCGGCCACCTCGTCCGTGGGCTGGCTGATGACGCGGTCGATCCAGGTAGCCACCTGACGCGCCTCCGCCTCTTTCATGCCGCGGCTGGAGATCGCGGGCGAGCCGAGGCGAATACCCGAGGGGTCGAAGGGCTTGCGTGTGTCGAAGGGGACCGAGTTGTAGTTCAGCTCGATGCCGGCCTTGTCGAGCAGCCGCGCCGCGACCTTGCCGGTGATGTTCTTGTTGGTCAGGTTGACGAGCAGCAGGTGGTTGTCGGTGCCGCCCGAGATGACGTCGAACCCGCGGGCCATGAGCTCCTCCCCCATGGCGCGCGCGTTCGCGACCACCTGGCGGGCGTAGTCCTTGAAAGAGGGGGCGGCCGCCTCGCGAAGCGCCACGGCCAGGGCGGCCGTGTTGTGGACGTGGGGCCCACCCTGCAGCCCGGGGAACACGGCGCGATCCATGGCTTGGGCGTGCTCGGTCTTGCAGAGGATCATGCCTCCCCGCGGTCCGCGCAGCGTCTTGTGGGTCGTGGTCGTGACGACATCCGCGACGGCGATGGGGGAGGGGTGGACCCCCCCGGCGATGAGACCGGCGATGTGGGCGATGTCCGCGACGAACCGCGCGCCGACGTCCTTCGCTATGGAAGCCATGACCTCGAAGTCCCACGTCCGTGAATACGCGGTGCCGCCCGCCCACAAGAGCTGCGGGCGCTCCTTCTTGGCGAGGTCACGCACCTCGTCGTAATCGATGCGGCCGGTGTCCTTGCGGACGCCGTACCCGACCGAGGTGAAGAACTTGCCGGTGATTGACACGTTCCACCCGTGCGTCAGGTGCCCGCCCATGGGGAGCGCGAGGCCCATCACCTTCTCACCCGGCTTCAGGAACGCCAGATAGACGGCCAAGTTGGCCGGCGAGCCAGAATAGGGCTGGACATTCGCGTGCTCCGCCCCAAATAGGACCTTGGCCCGGTCGATGGCCATTTGCTCCAGCGGATCGGCCAGCTGCTGGCCCTCGTAATATCGCTTGCCCGGGTAACCCTCGCTGTACTTGTTCGTGAACACCGAAGACGAGGCCTCGAGCACGGCCTTCGAGACGTAATTCTCCGACGGAATCAACCGAATCTTCTCGGCCTGTCGCTTTTCCTCGGCGCGGCAAAGCTCGTAAGTTTCGGGGTCAGCGGCTTTCAAAACCTCACCGATCATGGTGCAGCAAGCTAGTCGCCGGACCCTGCCGAGTCAACGCACATCGAAGACGCTTGACCTGGCCGCCCTGATGGCCAATTAATTGGGTGCCCGGCCAGGCCGGGTGTGATGGTGGTACGGTCTCTTAGACGCGGTATTTTTCAAATCATTTTCAAGGAAGCATGAAGACACCCCTACGCGGCGCCCTCATCGGTTACGGCTTCATCATGGAGAAGGGCCACGCGGCCGCGTACCGGCAGCGGATGCAGGGCGGCTGGCGGGGTCGAGTGACCTCTCCCGAGGGCGATTCAGATGCGGCGGACAGGGACGTGCGCATCGTCGCCGTCGCCGATGTCAACCAGGCGCGCCGCCGCCTGGCCGCCGAGCACTTGCCGGGGGTGCGGGTCTACGCCGACCACGTGGCCATGCTGGACGCCGAGGCGGGGAACCTCGACTTCGTGGACATCGCCACGCCCCCAGCCGAGCACGCGGCCGTGACCCGGGAAGCCCTGGTTCGGGGGCTGCATGTCTTGTGTGAAAAGCCGCTGGCGACCTCAATCTCCGACGCGCGCGAGATGCTGGAGCTGGCCCGCCACGTGGGTCGCGTCCTTTACCCCTGTCACAACTACAAGCACGCGCCGGTCATCCAGAACGTCAGGCGAATCATCGACGCCGGCGAGATAGGTCGCGTCCACCTGGTGACCTTGCAGACGTTCCGGAACACGCACGCGCGCGGCGTGGCGGAGTGGAGGCCGAACTGGCGCCGGGAGCGGCGGCACTCCGGCGGCGGCATCGCCATGGATCATGGCAGCCACACGTTCTATCTGGCGTTCGAATGGCTGCGCTCCTACCCGACGGCGATCTCGGCGCGCATGTCGACGATGGGCAACTTCGACACCGAGGACGACCTGAGCTGCAGCCTTCGCTTTCCGACGGGGGTCGCGTCGGCGCACCTCAGCTGGCAGGCGGGGGTGCGGAAGGTCATCTACACCATCCACGGTGATCACGGCGCCATCCGGGTCGAGGACGACCACATCGAGGTCGCGCGCGCCGGGCGCGGGAACAGCATCAACTCGCCGGAGATGGCCTGGCGATTCGATCGGCTCGACGTCCCCTCGGACTGGATGGATTCCAGCCACGTGACCTGGTTCAACTCGCTGTTCGACGACTTCGAGCGCGCCATCGCCGACGGAGAATGGGTGGGCAAGGAGGCGGAGGAGGCGTTCCTGTGCGTCGAGCTCATCCAGACCGCCTACGCCTCGGCGAAGGACTCCTCGCGCGAGCTGCCGCTCGGGCGGCAAGCGACCGAGGCCTTGCCCGACCTGCGCAAGCTCCGCAAGCGGGCGTGAGGGGCGCGGCGCCGCGATCCGATGAAGGACCTCTATTTTGGGGCGGGGATGGTGGGTCTCCTCGTGGTGACCTCGATCGTCTATGGTGTGCGCGCCGCGTTCCGCGGCCGCGCCCGCCACGAGCGGGTCGATCGCGACGGTGGCAGCGCCTTCGTGGGCAAGCGGTTCATGGAGTTTGGCTACTGGCTGATCGGCCCGGTGGTCGGATGGCTTGACCGGCTGGGCGTGAAGCCGAACGGCGTGACGGCATTCTCGCTCCTGCCCGCGGCCAGCGCCGGCGTCGCCGTCGCGTTCGGCTGGTTCGGGCTGGGCTGCTTGCTCGCGACGACGGCCGCCTTCGCCGACATCGTGGACGGACTGCTGGCCCGGCGCCAGGGCGCATCCTCCGACGCCGGGGAGGCCCTGGACGCGGCGGTGGATCGTTACTCGGAGTTCTTCTTCATGACCGGGCTCCTGATCTACTACCGCGCTTCGGTCCTCATCGTCGTGTTCGTGGCGCTCGCGCTGGTGGGGGGCTACATGGTCAGCTACGCGACCGTGAAGGCCGAAGCGCTCGCGGTCGCGGCTCCCCGCGGCAGCATGCGGCGCTCGGAGCGCGCGGTGTACCTCTTCTTCGGCGCGGGGTTCACCCCCCTCTGCGAGCTGCTGGCCGGTCCGTCGCGACCACTCGTCGTCCGCCAGGCGCCGATGCTGCTCGCGGTGGTCGTGGTCGCGGTGGTGGCGAACATCTCGGTGATCCGGCGAACGAGCGCCATCATGGCGGCGATCCGGCGGCGCGAGGCTGATCGGACGCTCGGGCCGCGCCCCGCGCTACCAGGGCGTGACGGCGTCCGGGACGCCAAGCCGGAGGCGGCCGTCCCGGTCGAAGCGGCGCGCTAGCAACAGGCTGCTAGGCTCCCGTCGAGCCCATGCGCCGGCGATTGCGTCAATTGCTCCGACATCACGCCGCGGCGTTGGTCGCGGCTATCGTCGACTTCGGGGTGATGGTGAGCTGCGTCGAGTTGTTCCACGCGCGCCCCGTTCCAGCCACCGTCGTCGGCGCGGCGTGCGGCGCCGTGACGAACTTCCTCATCGGCCGCTACTGGACCTACCAGCGCGGCGACGTGGCCGCGGAGCGACAGCTGCTTCGCTACGCCATCGTTTCAGCCGCCAGCCTGGGGTGGAACGCCGCCGGCGAGCATCTGTTCGCCGACGTTCTGCGGGTTCAATATATCGTTTCTCGTGTTATTACGGCGCTGATCGTGAGCAACGCCTGGAACTATCCCCTGCAACGTTTCTTTGTCTTCGGGGAGAGGCGCGTCGCGGAGTGAGCGGTCCCCGCAATCCATCGCAGCCGAAGGATCAACGGCCGGTGCTGCGCACGGCCGTTCCGGGCCCGCGGAGCCGTGCGCTGCGCGCGCGCGAGGATGCGCACATGGCGCCGGGACTGCAGGGTTACGCGGTCATGGCGGGCATCGTGGTCGAGTCCGCGCGCGGCAGCGCGGTCACCGACGTCGACGGGAACCAGTTCGTGGACTTCATCGGCGGCATCGCCGTCAACGCCCTCGGCCATTCACACCCCCGTTTCGTCGCCGAGGTGAGCCGGCAGGTCGCGGAGGTGTCGGTCGGATCCTTCACCTCGACCGCGCGCGTGAACCTGGTCGAGCGCCTGGCGGCCAAGCCGCCGGCGAAGGGCGTCCATCGCCTGCAGGTCTATTCCGGGGGCGCGGAGGCCGTGGAGAGCGCGTTGCGGCTGGCGAAGTCCCACACGGGGAAGTACGAGTTCGTCAGCTTCTGGGGTGGCTTCCACGGCAAGACGATGGGAGCGCTTTCGCTCATGGGCTCGACGTTCAAGGACAAGCTCGGCCCGATGGTTCCGGGCACGCACCAGGTGCCTTACGCCGACTGCTACCGATGTCCGCTGAAGCTTCAGTACCCGAGCTGCGGCATCGCGTGCGCCGAGCTCGCCCGCCAGCACGCGAAGGTCGCGACGGCGGGGGAGATCGCCGCGTTCATCGTCGAGCCCATGCAGGGGACCGCCGGCAACGTCATCCCGCCGCGCGAGTTTCTTCCGGCCATCAAGTCCATCACGGAGGAGGTCGGCGCTCTGTTCATCGCCGACGAGATGATCACCGGGCTCGGCCGCACCGGCCGGACCTGGGGCGTCGAGCATTCGGGCGTGGCGCCCGACATCGTGACGCTGGGCAAGGCGTTCGGGGGCGGCTTCCCGCTCTCCGGCGTGTTGACCACCGACGAGATCGCCGCTGCAAAGCCGTGGAGCAACCCGTCCGGATCGTCGTCGAGTTACGGAGGCAATCCCCTCGGCGCCGCGGCTGGCGCCGAATCCCTGCGGATCATCGAGGAGGAGCACCTGACCGAGAACGCGCGCATCGTCGGTGAGCTGATGCTGGACGAGCTGCGCGGGTTCGTGGAACGCTATCCCTTCGTCGGCTTCGTCGACGGCGCGGGGTTGTTCCTGCGCATCGAGCTCGTCAGGGACAAGCAGACGAAGCAGCCGCTCTCTCGCGCGGTGACGGAGCGAATCTTCGGGGAGTGCGTGCGGAGGGGACTGCTGACGATGGCCTACGCCCCGAGCGTCCGGTTGCAGCCGGCGCTGACCATCGACGAGGCGACGGCGAAGACCGGGCTCGGCATCCTCGCCGAGGTGTTCGATCGGGTGCGCAACGAGGCCTGGTGGAAGGCGTAGCGCCGGCCGCGCCGTCGGATCCACCTGGGGCCGAGCTGGGGGGAGGGCGGCCCGAGGCCGACCCGGGCCTCCGACCTCGCAGACCAGCTCGCGCGGCCGATCGCCTCGCTCATGTCCTGGCCGTCTGGTTCGGGTGCGGCCACGTTCCGGTCGCGCCCGGGCTGGCCGGAACGCTCGGGGCGATTCCACTTTACTGGCTCCTGCGGCCGTTGGGGCCGGGGGTGATCGCCGCCGCGGCCGTCGCGCTGACCGTCGTCGGGGTCTGGGCGGCGGAGCGGGTGGCGCGGCGCCTGGGCGGCAAGGACCCCCAGATCATCTGCATCGACGAGGTGGCCGGGGTCTTCGTGACCTGGGTGGCCGCGCCGCCGACGCTCGGCGGCCTGGTGGCGGGCGTCGTGCTCTTTCGGCTGTTCGACCAGACCAAGCCTTGGCCGGCCCGCCTCGCCGAGCGCCGGCTGCCGGGTGGCCTCGGAATCGTGCTGGACGACGTCGCCGCCGGCCTGTGGGGAGCGGCCGTCCTGCTGCTGTTGCGGGCAGCCGCGCCGTGGTGGCTGACCTAGCAGGCTGGCTGGCATCCTCGCGAGACGCTGCGATCCGCGCGGCTGAGACAGGGGCGTGATAGGTTATTTGGTCCCGATGGCATCCCCTACGACCGGATATTTTCCGGACCGAGTCGGTTTTCTCGAGCTGGCCCGACGCGGCCGGCTCGCGTTCGTCTATCGGGAGATCGTCGCTGACGGCGACACCCCGGTGTCCGCGTACGCCAAGCTCGGGCGCGGACCGTATTCTTTCTTGCTGGAGAGCGTGGTGGGTGGTGAAAAGTGGGCCGCCTACAGCTTCATCGGTGTTCGCCCGCGCGCCGTGATTCGCGCGCGTGGCAACGAGGTGGAGATCCTGCGCCCGGCCCCCCCTTCCCCGAACCAGCTCGCGTCTGCCGCCGCGGAGTTCCAGGTCGCCGAACGCATCAAGTCGACGAACCCGATCGGCTTCGTCGACACGTACCTGGCCGACCTGGCGCCCGCGGTTCCGGCGGGGCTGCCCCGCTTCTTCGGCGGCGCCGTCGGGTGGATCGGCTATGACGCGGTTCGGTCGTTCGAGAAGCTCCCTGCAACGAAGCCGGACACGCTCGGCTTGCCCGAGGTGTGCCTGGCCATAACGGACACGGTGCTCATCTTCGACAATTTGCGGGGGACAGTGAAGGTGGTGGCGGCCGCGGACGTGGGCCACGCGAGCGATCCGGGGCTGGCCTACGACGACGCGTGCGCTCGGATCGAAGATGTCCTGGCGCGGCTCGCGCGCCCCACGCCGCCGCTGCGCGCGCTGGATCCGGCACCCGTGACCCCGCCGGCCCCCCGTCCCACGGTGACGCGTGCGTCGTTCGAGGCCGGTGTCCGCCGCATCCAGGAGTACATCCTCGCCGGAGATGCGTTCCAGGTCGTGTATTCGCAGCGCTTCGAGGTCGATCGGGGGGCGGTGGACCCCTTCGACGTCTACCGGGCGCTGCGCGTGACGAACCCGTCCCCTTACATGTTTCACCTCGATTTCCCCGAGGCGATCGTCACGGGCGCCTCGCCCGAGGTGCTGGTGCGCTTCGACCGCGGCGAGATCGAGCTGCGCCCGCTCGCCGGAACGCGGCGCCGCGGCGCGACGCCCGAGGAGGACGCGGCGCTCGAGGCCGAGCTGATCCGCGATCCGAAGGAGCGTGCCGAGCACGTCATGTTGATTGATCTCGGACGCAACGACGTGGGCCGGGTCGCGGCCACGGGCGCGGTTCAGCTGACCGAGCGGATGCAGATCGAGCGCTATTCGCACGTCATGCACATCGTCTCGAACGTTCGCGGCAAGGCCGCGCCGGGCGTTCGCGCCGCCGACGTCGTGCGCGCCACGTTCCCCGCGGGCACGCTGAGCGGCGCCCCCAAGGTTCGTTCGATGGAGATCATCGAGGAGATGGAGCCTGCCCGGCGCGGCATCTACGGCGGCGCCGTCGGCTACATCTCGTACGCCGGCAACATGGATCTGGCCATCGCCATCCGGACCCTGGTGACGAAGGGCGATAAGATCTACGTCCAGGCAGGCGCCGGCGTCGTGGCCGGCAGCGTGCCCGCCGACGAGTTCGAGGAGACGGTCAACAAGGCGCGCGCCGTGCTTTCCGCGGTGGAGATGGCGCGTCGGGGATCAACGGGCGGACACTGAAGCCATGCTGCTTGTCATCGACAACTACGACTCGTTCACCTACAACCTCGTTCAATACTTGGGCGAGCTGGGCCAGGACGTGCGGGTGGTCCGCAACGACGAGATTGCCGCGGCTGATATCGCCCGGCTCGCCCCCAGCCACATCGTGATCTCGCCGGGGCCGTGCACGCCCAACGAGGCCGGCATCAGCCTGGCCACCATCACGGAATACGCCGGAAAGATCCCCATTCTGGGCGTGTGCCTCGGGCATCAGTCGATCGGGCAGGCGTTCGGGGGGAAGGTGGTCCGGGCCCGCGAGGTGATGCACGGAAAGACGTCGATGATGACCCACGACAACCGCGGCGTGTTCACCGGTCTGCCCAATCCCTTCGAGGCCACTCGGTATCACTCGCTCGTCGTCGAGCGCGCCAGCCTTCCCGACTGTCTCGAGATCACGGCCGAGACGACGAGCGGCGGCGGCTCCGAGCCAGGGGTCCGCGAGATCATGGGCCTCAGGCACAAGACCCTCGCCGTCGAAGGCGTTCAGTTCCATCCCGAGTCCTTTCTCACGCTCGTGGGCAAGGACCTACTGCGGAACTTCCTGGTTCGCGGGGGACGCCCGTGACGGCCTCGGGCGCGGCGGGCGAACGGGACCAGGCGGGGTTCGGCATCAAGGAGGCGCTGGGGCGGCTCGGTGATCGCCGCGATCTTTCGGCCGACGAGATGGCCGCCGTGGTGGGCGCCATCATGGAGGGTCAGGCGACGCCGGCGCAGATCGGCGGCCTGTTGACGGCGCTGCGGCTGAAGGGTGAGGCGGTGGAGGAGATCGTGGGCGCGGCGCTGGCGATGCGGGCCCGCATGCTGCGCCTGCCCGGCGAGGATCAGTCAGGCGCCGTCGACACCTGCGGGACGGGGGGCGACGGCTCCGGCTCGGTGAACCTCTCGACGTTGGCCGCCTTCATGGTGGCGGCGTGTGGCGTGCCGGTGGCGAAGCACGGCAACCGGGCCCTGTCGTCGAAGTCCGGCTCGCACGACGTCATCGAGGCGCTCGGCCTCGACCCGGCGCCTCCGCCGGCGCTGGCGGCGCGATGCCTGGCCGAGGCGCGCCTGGCGTTCCTGTTCGCGCCGCTCTATCACGCCGCCACGAAGGCCGTCGCGGGCCCCCGGCGCGAGCTCGGCTTCCGGACGATCTTCAACGTGCTCGGGCCGCTCACCAACCCGGCGGGAGCGCGCTTTGCCGTCAACGGTGTGTTCGCGCCGGAGCGTTGCGCGACGCTCGCGGAGGCGCACAAGCGGCTCGGCACCGAGCGGGCCTGGGTGGTCCACGGCGCTGGCGGGCTCGACGAGATCGCGCCGTCGGGGGAGACCTTCGTTGCGGAGTTGCGCGGCGGAGCGGTGCGGACGTTCGCTGTCACGCCAGGGGACTTCGGCCTCCCGCCGTCGGATCCCGCGGGGTTGCGCGGTGGCGATCCCGCGTTCAACGCGCGCGTGCTCGGCGAGGCGCTGGCCGGCGCTCGCGGCCCCGTGAGGAACGTGGCCGCGATGACCGCGGGCGCGGCGTTGTACGTCGCCGGGGCGGCGCCCGATATCAGGGCCGGCGCCGCGCGGGCAGTCGCCACGCTGGACGATGGCAGTGCCCTTGTGGTGCTCGAGCGCCTCCGCCGCCTGGCGCCCGTGGTCCTGTCGCCCACGCCCACGCCCACGCCATGATTCTCGACGACATCCTCGCCCGCACGCGCGCCGATTTGCCCGAGCGGAAGGCCCTGCGGCCGCCGGCCGAGCTCGAGCGACTTGCCGGCGATCGGGCCCCCGCTCGCAGCCTGCGGGCCGCGCTTCGCCGTGCGAGAGACGTGACGCGCGACGGCCCCCGGCCGGTGACCGCGATCGCGGAGTTCAAGCGTCGCTCGCCCTCGCTCGGGTGGATTCGCGAGGACGCTGACGTGGGCGCGATCGTCAGCTCGTACGCAGCCGCCGGCGCGGCCGCCCTGTCGGTCCTGACGGACGAGCCGTTCTTCGGCGGGACCCTCGCCGATCTCAGCCGGGCGCGGGAGGCGGTCGACATTCCCATCTTGCGCAAGGACTTCGTCGTCGACGAGTACCAGATCATCGAGGCGCGCGCGGCCGGCGCCGACGCGGTCTTGCTGATCGTGGGGGCTCTCGACGACGCAACGCTGCGGTCGCTGTTCGCGGCCTGCGGGCGGTGGGGCGTCGAGGCGCTCGTCGAGACCCACGACGCCCACGAGGTCGCGCGGGCCGTGGCGCTCGGCGCGGCCGTCATCGGGATCAATCATCGCGACCTGCGAACGTTCACGCTCGACGCCGACCTGGCCGTTCGGCTGCGGCCGGAGATCCCCCACCAGACGGTGGTCGTCGCCGAATCGGGGATTCGCATGGCGGCCGATCTGGCGCGCATGGGGCGGGCCGGCATCGACGCGGTGTTGGTAGGTGAGGCCCTGATGCGCGCCCCCGACCCGGGAGCAAAGCTCCGCGAGCTGCTAGCCTGAGGGCCGGTGTCCTTCCTCATCAAGATCTGCGGCGTCACGACCCCCGAGGACGCGGCGCTCGCGAGCGACGCCGGCGCGGGCGCGATCGGGGTCAACTTCTGGCCCGGCTCGAAGCGCTTCGTGGGCGACCGCGCCGCCGCCGCCGATGTGCTCGCCGCCGTGCCGCCCGGTGTTCTGAAGATCGGCGTGTTCGTCAACGCCGCCGTCGCTGACGTGGTGGCCACCGTCGAACGGCTGGGGCTGGATCGCGCGCAGCTTCACGGCGACGAACAGCCCAGCGAGTTCGCGGACCTGGCGCGCGAGCAGCTGGTCCGGGCGGTGCGGGTTCGCGATGCCGCCTCGTTCGCGGAGGCGGCCCGGTGGGACCCATCGTTCTTTCTCTACGACGCTCTGGTCGACGGCTACGGGGGTGGCGGGGTGGTCGCCCCATGGGCGCTCGTCGCCACGCACGCGCGCCGACCGTTCCTGCTGGCCGGGGGGCTGTCACCGGAGAACGTCGCCGCCGCGATCTGCGCCACCCGCCCCGACGGCGTCGACGTCGCGAGCGGCGTCGAGCGCGCGCCTGGCCACAAGGACCCGCGGCGCGTCCTCGCGTTCATCCGCGCGGCCCGGGCGGCGGCGGCGCTATAGAGAAAAGGACCCTGGGAGGGTCCTTTAAATCCCCCGCGACGGTTGGGTCGAGCAAAGCTCGCCCCAACCAACGCGACGAGAAAAGGACCCTGGGAGGGTTAAGTCCCCCGCGGGACGGCTCGCGCGAGCAAAGCTCGCACGAGCAAAGCTCGCACGAGCCAACGCGAGTAGTGGTCGCGTCGGATATAGTTGGTTTCTCATGTCGGCCACGCCTTCGAACACCGCCGGTCGCTTCGGACAATTCGGCGGGCGGTACGTATCGGAAACCTTGCTTCCGTCCCTCGACCAGCTCACCGCTGCCTGGGACGACGCGCGCCGCGATCCCGCCTTCGCCGCCGAGCTCGACGGGCTGCTTCGTGACTACGTGGGTCGGCCCACGCCGCTCGGGTTCGCCGGCCGGCTCTCCGCGGAGCTCGGCCGAGGCGTGCGCGTCTACATGAAGCGCGAGGACCTCTGTCACACGGGCGCCCACAAGATCAACAACTGCATCGGGCAGCTGCTGCTGGCGCGACGGATGGGGAAGACGCGCATCATCGCCGAGACCGGCGCCGGCCAGCACGGCGTCGCGACCGCCACCGCCTGCGCGCTGTTCGGGGTCCCCTGCGAAATCTACATGGGCGCCGTCGATGTGGAGCGTCAGGCGCTGAACGTGTTTCGGATGAAGCTGCTCGGCGCCAAGGTGCACGCGGTGAAGGCGGGGACGGCCACGCTGAAGGACGCCATGAACGAGGCGCTGCGCGACTGGGTCACGAACGTCCGCACCACCCACTACGTCATCGGCTCGGTGGCCGGACCGCACCCCTATCCAACGCTCGTGCGCGAGCTGCAGGCGGTCATCGGGCGGGAGGCGCGCGCCCAGATTCTGGCCGCGGAGCGGCGTTTGCCCGACGCGTGCGTCGCCTGCGTGGGCGGCGGGTCGAACGCGATGGGGCTGTTCCAGGCGTTCGTGCCCGACGCCGAGGTGAAGCTGTTCGGGGTCGAGGCGGCCGGGGAGGGGCTCGACACGCCTCACCACGCGGCCACGTTGTCCCGCGGGCGGGTGGGCGTCCTGCACGGGGCGCGGTCGTACCTGCTGTGCGATGACGAGGGGCAGATCCTGCCCGCCCACTCCATCTCCGCCGGGCTCGATTATCCGGGGGTGGGTCCCGAGCACAGCGCCCTCAAGGACAGCGGACGCGCTGACTACTTCGCCGTCACCGATCAAGACGCGCTGGCGGGCTTCAAGCAGCTGGCCCGCACGGAAGGGATTCTGCCCGCGCTCGAGAGCTCGCACGCCATCGCGGGCCTGCCCAGGGTCGTCGCGTCGCTGCCCGACAACGCGCTCGTCATCGTCAACGTCTCGGGACGGGGCGACAAGGACATGGGTACGATCGCCGAGGCGCTGGGGGTGGCGCTGTGACGCGCCTCGAGCGCATCTTCGCGCGCTGTCGCGCATCCCATCGCAAGGCCTTGGTCGTGTACCTGACGGCCTGCGATCCTGACTTCGACACCAGCCGCCGCTTGGTGCTGGCTGCGGCGGCCGCCGGCGCCGACATCGTCGAGATCGGCGTGCCCTGGAGCGATCCTTCGGCGGACGGTCTGGCCATCCAGGCGGCGATGCAGCGCGCCCTCGCCGCGGGGGGGGGCTTGTCGCGGGCGCTGGCCCTCTGTCGCGCCGTTCGCGCCGAGAACGCGGAGGTGGGTTTGGTGCTCTTCGGTTACGCCAACCCCATCGTCGTCACCGGCCCGACGGCCTTCGCCCGGCAGACTCACGAGGCGGGGGCAGACGCCGTGCTGTGCGTGGACTGGCCGCCCGACGAGGCGCCAGAGCTGCTGTCGGCGCTCGGTGAGCACCAGGTGGGGTTCATCCCGCTCCTGGCACCGACGTCGACGCCCGCGCGCGCCGCGCTGGCCGGAGAGGTCGCGGGCGGTTTCATTTACTACGTATCGATGACGGGGATAACGGGGGTGAAGCTGGACGACCTGGAGGGCCCCCGGCGACACGTCGCCGAGATCCGGACCGTGACCGCGAATCGCCACCCGATCGTCGTGGGCTTCGGGATCACGAATGCCGCGGACGTCCGCGGCATCGCTGCCTTCGCGGACGGGGTGGTGGTGGGCAGCGCCGCGGTGCGCGTGGTCGAGAAGGCCGTCGCCGAGGGGGAGGATCCGGCGGCTGCCCTGGGCGCGTTCGTCAGGACCCTGGCCGACGCGCTTCGCAGCTAGTCTCCTACAGAGACCTTGCTTCTCGTTCCACCGACGGCCGACGATCCGGCCCGCTGGCTGCGCCGCACCTGCGGTCCGGTGGTCACATACGCGAAGTATGCTCCGCTCCGGTCCTCGGTGCGGCTTCGCCATCGGGCCGGCTTGTCGGCCGCCCTCTAACCTCACTTCTGATGAACTTTGGGAGGCCGTCTGTCCGCCGGCCTCAACTGAAGCAATTCCCCTTGAGTGTTAGGGCTAGCAGCCGGTGCGCCGCTGTCAGAGCTTCAGGCGCGCGTCGGCGTGGACCAGCTTGTCGCGGACGGTCAGCCTCGCGGTCTTTGTGATGCCGGCGCCCTTTCCGTCGAGTGGCTCGTGCCAGTATTCGATGCTGTAGTCGCCGGCGGGGACGTCGGCGATGCTGAAATGACCGGCCTCGTCGGTGACGGCGAACGTGGGCTCCGGCAAGACGTAGATCCAGGCGTTCATCCAGGCGTGGCCGGCGTCGCACTGCAGCCTGACGAGGCCGGGGCGGGTCAGCTTGGTGGGCAGTCTCTGTCCCCGGATGGGCATGGCCACGTTGAAGATCGTCACCGGCCCCAGATTGCCGTGCACGTTGTGCAAGACGCCATCGCTGTTGACCAGCGTCAGCTCGCTGCCGACGGTCACGGCCTGGACGTGAGGCTTGTACATACAGCCCACCTGATCGACGGAGGCCCTCCCCGGGGGCGGCGCGCCTGCGGTGGGCTTGATGGCTCTGAGCGAGACCACGACGTTTCGGAGACCGCCTTCGGGGCCGCCGATCACCGCCTCGCTCGCCTGCTCCGCGCCACAGACGACGCTGTCCTTGTTCGTCTTGATCGGGGCGAGCTTCGGGCAGGGCCCCTCGGCCCGCACGGTGCCGTCGACGGTGGTCCCGGCCGCCCGGGCCAGCCGCGACCACGGCCCCGATGTCGACGACGCCGACGTGACGGCAAACCCGAGGCCCAACGCCAACGCGAGCTGCCTGCGCATGGCCTATCTGTATCCCGGGGGAGCCGTTCGGTGCAAGGATCGGACTGGCGCCGGCGAGTCGTTGCTACGCCGCCGCGCCGCTACCTCGGCTGGCTCGGCGCGCCCGGGGCCCCGGGTGCGCCACCCACGCGGGTTCGAATGTCACGCACGACGCCCGGCCCCAGGAGGTCTGCTAGGCGCACCAACAGCTCTCCCCGTAAGAGGACGATCTCGTGGGCGAGCGTCGAGCTCGTTGTTCGTACGAACAGCGTGCCGTCACGAAACGTGTCCGGCGTGGTGCGCGCGGCCAACATCGCGCCGGCCGCCTTCGCATAGGCGTCATAGACGCGGTACTCGAGCGCACGCCCCTTGCCCCCCAACCTCGTGAGCAGGCCCGACATCAGATCCCCCGCCGTCTCGGGCTCGTCTTGCACGCGTTGCGGACGGCGCGACTTCACCGAGTTACCTTATCTCACTCGCGACGCTATGATGCCGCCATGCTCAGGGAAATCATCTCCACCGTCGAAGCGCCACGCGCCATCGGACCGTACAGCCAGGCGGTGGTCGTCGCGATGCCCGCGCGTCTCGTCTTCTGCTCCGGTCAGATCCCGCTCGATGCCGCCAGCGGCGAGCTGGTCGGGGCAGGGGACGTTCGCGTCCAGACGGAGGTGGTGATGAGAAACCTCGACGCCGTCCTCACCGCCGCCGGCGCGACCTTCGCGTCGGTGGTCAAGACCACGATCTTCCTCGCGGATCTTCGCGACTTCGCGGTCGTGAACGAGGTCTACGGGCGGTTCTTCCCGGAGAATCCCCCAGCGCGGGCCACGGTCCAGGTCGCGGGCTTGCCGCGCGGCGCCCTCGTCGAGATCGACGTCGTCGCGGCCATCGGGGCGTGAGCTGCCGTCATCGGCCTTCGACCCGCGAACGCGGCGTTCACCTGCGCCGCGGATCGGCAGGAGGGTTTTACGCGGCCTTCGTCACGCGGCCGGAGCGCAGGCAACGGGAGCAAACGCGCACGTGCGTCGAGACGCCGTCCACCTTTACATGCACCCGCCGTAGGTTGGGACGCTGGATGCTCTTGGTCTTGATGTTCGAGTGGCTGACGTTGTTGGCGACCCGACGCTGCTTGCCGCAAACTGTGCACATGGCTGGCATGACTTCCTCCGGAAAAGGCGCCCAGCTCTAGCACTCCCTGATGCCTTTCGCAAGCTATCCCGAGCGCTCGGGCCCGAGGAGGGGGAGGTCTTTGGAGCCGGGCGTCCTCCGTGGCTCGGCCCCCCAGGCGAAGCGGGGCGACAAACACCGTGCGCGTGCCGCCATCGTGCTGGCGATTGTCGTCACCTCGGCAGGTGCGTGCCCGCGCCGGCAGCCTTCCCCTCCGTCGCTCACGGGTGTCGCGGAAGGTGTCGTCGTCGACCCGCTCGGCCGGGCCGCGACGGACGTGACGGTCGAGCTGACGACTGACCCCCCCGACGGACGGGTCCCCATCGCAGCAGCCAAGACGGGACCGGCGGGAACTTTTCGGATGGACCGCGTCCCCGCTGGACGCTACCTGCTCCGCGCGAGGCGTCGGTCCTCCGCCGGGGCGGCCGCGTCGGTCATCGTCGGGGCGGGGGCGGTTCGCGTGGAGCTGCGCCTCGCCGCCCTCGCGACCTTGCGCGGTCGCATCGAAGACGGTCACGGGACCCCCATCCCGCTCGCGCATGTGCTGGCCTTCGCGGTGGCGGAGGCGTCAGCGCCGACCTTTCACGAGGCGCGCGCCGACGCCCAGGGCCACTTCAGCGTCGACGGCTTGACCGCGGGGGCCTACCGGCTGTTGATCGAAGCGCCAGGCCTCGGAACGGCGGCGGCGGGGCCCGTCACCGCACCGGACGCCGACGTCGTGGTGGTGATTCCGGGCGAGAGCCGATCCGTCACAGGCCTCGTCACCCGCCTCGGGCACCCGGCGCGCGGCGTCCGCGTGCACCTGGGGGGCGAGTCCGTTTCGGAACCTCGGATGACCGAGACGGACATCGCCGGCCAGTTCGCGTTCCCCGGTCTCGGTCCCGGCAGCTACGCGTTGCGCGCGGAGTCCGGGGCGCTCGTCTCGCCCGTCGTGGCGGATGTGATCGTGGGCGCCGCGTCTCAGGTGCGTCGAATCGACCTGGTCCTCGACGATGCGGCGTTCCTGCGCGGGCGCGTGGTGGACGACCGCGGCGCCGGCCTGTCGGGCGCCCTCGTGCGCGTGGACTTGATTCCCGCCACGGGGCTGTGGTCTTCGGTCGAGACCGACGGGACCGGGAGCTGGACCTCGCCGCCGATTCCGCCGGGGAAGTACCAGCTTCGCCCGCGCCGGGCCGGATACACGGCCCGGCGGACGGTGGTGGTCGACGTTCCGCCTCGGAGTCGCGCGGCGTCGTCCAGCGCGCCCGCCTCGGAGGCGATCGCGCTCGCCCTGTTGCGGACGGGAGAGATCGTGGGGCGAGTCGTCGCGGAAAACGGTGCGCCCATCGTCGGGGCGAAGGTTCACGACCGACCGGCGACCATCGAAGAGCTGGGCGTCATCGCGACGCCGCTGCCAGCGGCCGCTGCGGCGGCGTCGGCGGCCCCCGGTGCCTTGGCCGTCGGGGACGGGCAGTTTGCCGCGCGGCAGGCGCAGAGCGGGGCCGACGGTCGATTTGTGCTGACGGATGTGCCCCCGGGGCGATTGCGCGTCGAGATCCTGCATCCGTCCGCCGTGCCGTTTCGAGGCCGGCCGCTCGTCCTGCCGCCCGGGGGCAGACTGGACCTCGGCGCGCTGGTCCTGGCGCGGGCGGCGCTCCTGTCTGGCCACGTCACCGACGACGCGGGCTTGCCGCTGGCAGGCGTGCGCGTCACCGCGCGCCGGACGGCCGCTGGGGGCGCGGCCGACTCGAGCCTATACGCCGTGACGGGGAACGATGGGGAGTTCGCCTTGCCCTTGGCCCCGGGCGAGCACGCCGTCGTCGCGACGACGGAGGGCAGGCTCGACGCCGAGGTCGTCGTTCACGTCGCGACGGACGCAATCCCCGGGCCGGTGACGCTTCGGTTCGCCAGGGCCGGGAGCAGGGAGCTCTCCGGGGTCGTGAAGGACACCGACGGTCGGCCGCTCGGCGGCGCGCGCGTGTCCGCGTTTCCTGCCCGCGCGGAAGCCACGCCCTCGCTGGGGCCCGAGCCGGCGGCGCTCGGCACCGCCACCACGGATCCGGGGGGCCATTTTCGGCTGTCCGCGCTGCCGGACGTAGCCCTTCGCGTCGCGGTGGGCCACCCCCGCTATGCTCCTTTCGCCATGGAGGTCGCTGGGGCGGCGAATCCCGTGGCGGCACGAACGGAGTTGGTGGTGAGTGTGCCTGTTCCCGGAGGCATCTCCGGGGAGGTTCACGAGAGCGTGACGGGCGGGCCCGTGGCACGCTTCGAGATCGACGCCCAGGGCCCGGCCGGCGCAACGGCGCATTTCCCCGGGCAGGGGCGGCGAGCCGATCCGAAGCGCGGGCCGTTTCACTTCGTGCTGGCGCCGCTGGCCCCTGGCGCGTGGATCCTGCGCGCGCGCGCGCCCGGCTACGGGCCCGTCGATCGGCAGATCGTCGTTCCTGCGGCCGGGACCCTCGGCGAGGCGTCCGTTCGCGACGTGCGGCTCGAGCTGCGCCGCGGGTCGTGACCGGATCAGCGACGTCGTCGACAGCGCAGCGAGACGGCGGACCCCAGCGCGGCCAGGAGCCCCAGCAGTACGGGCCAGCGCTGTCCCTGGCGACGCTCCGGGGGCGAGGCCCCGTGGCCGCCCGCGTTCGCGACGGCGCAGCCACTCGATTGTTGCCCGCCACACGACATCGGGGCCGTTCCCAGCAGATAAATCGAACACAGCCCTGCGTGGTCGTCCGGGGACAGCGTTCGCTTCGTCACATCGCCGGCCTCGGACGACGGATACATCGTGGCTTGCATCTCGGGGACCGTCGCGTCGCTACAGTCCGGCACGGGGTTGCCGAGGTCATCGACCTCGCCGTCGGCGGCGCCGGGGCCCAGCGCGCAGGTGTGATCGAGGCCAATGAAGTGCCCCATCTCGTGGGTGAGGGCGTTCTGCAGATCGTGCAGACCGGAGGTCATGTTGACGTCCAGGTCCGCCCACATGAACTGCGTCGGGCTCGCGACGTCCGCGTTCACCTCCACATCGGCCTCCACGATCTCGCCGCAGGAGCGCGACCACACCGTGGTCAGCGCCAGCTCTCCGGGTTGGTGGCAATCGTAAGAGCCGTCGTTCAATCTCGAGCAGATGTCCGTCCATACGCCGGTGCGGATGGCGATCTGGTTCATGTGATCGCGGGCGGCCGCCGGTGGGATCGCGGTCGCGGCGGCGGGCGCGAAGTTGAGCTTCAGGTAGCTGCAGGTCGCGTTGGTGGAATCGGTCTTGTCCCACGCCGCGACCGCCGCCCGCATCGCGTTGCTCATCTGATCGCTGGTCATGTTGGGCAACCCACTCGGGTAGCCAACCACGTCGACCGAGGCAACGCCCCACGCGTAGGGTTGGCCGAGGCCCCCGTCTGCCGCCGGCTTCGTCCGGTAGCGCACGTAAGCGGCCGCTTCACCAGCCAGGCTGCACGAGAGCACGAGGACAACGCAGGTCGCACGCCCCAGGGACAACGCCCGACGATGCCGCCTCATGGGCGACCCGCGGTACCGACCAGCGCCTTGACCTCCGTACGAAGAGCCTCCACCTCCCGTTCCCGGATGGTCGCCGCGGTCGGGGCCGTGGTCGGGGTCGTCGGCGTCGCGTCGGGCGGGAGGGACGTCGGGAGCTTGCCGTGGTTCGGGGTGGCGGGGTCTCGGGGTTTCAACAGCGTCGCCTGGTGCAAGTTCGGCGCACCCACCATCCACTTCCCTGACGTGGCCACGAAGCGCATCGGCCGCTTTCCCTGGCTCATACCCAGGACGCGGGCGTGGTTGGCGGTTCCGCGCAGAAATACCAGGGCGCGCTCGCCGACGGTGAACGTCGACAGGCCCGTGACCGTCATCGTCAGATCGCCGACGGTGCCACCGGGCTGGACGATTCGCAGGCGATCCTCGCCGGTGCTGGGCGCCGTCCCCTTCCAGCGCTCCACGACCTTCAGGTCAATCGTCGAAAAGATGCGCTCGTGCTTCGCGTCCCAGTCAGCGGTGGTCGACACGACGTCGACCACCGCGATGTGCTCGGCCTGCTGAACCAGCGCGGGCAGGTCCATCGCGACGACAATCGAGGCCTCGGCCGTGGCCGGGATCCACAAGGCCCATGCTGCCGAGAACACAGCCACTGCCAACCCGACCGACGTCAACCGAGGGGGTCTCATCGGCCATTCAGTATACCCGGAACGCGGCCGCTCAGACGAGACGGCGGCCACATCTCGGCCACATCTCTCCCACATCTCGGTGGTCAGCGAGCCTGCGGTCGATCACCCAGGTGGCGCCAGCAGGGGTGCCGCCGCCCCCGCCATCGCCGCCGCCTGGCCGGGACCCCGGACGACGCCTGGGGCCGTGGTCCGCACCACGAACCCTCCCGACGCCGCGGGCCCCGCGATCCCCGGTCCCGCCTGCGCCTTTTCGCGCGCCAGCTCCATGAACCGCTGCTGGCTCCGCACGGGCGCCGCCTTGTCATCCGGCTGAACCCGGTGATAGCTGCCGTCCGCCGCGAGGCGACGAGCCTTCACGTCGTCGGCCAGGGAGATCCCCAGAATCTCCTTGATCAGGCGCTCCCGAAGGGTCGGATCCTCGATGGGGAACATCACCTCGACCCGCCGCAGGAAGTTGCGCGGCATCCAGTCGGCGGAAGACAGATAGACCTCGTCCTTGCCGCCGGCGCCGAAGTGAAAGATGCGTGCGTGCTCCAGGAAACGATCGACGATGCTGATCACGCGGATGTTGTCGCTCGTGCCCGGGACGCCCGGACGAAGGCAACAGATGCCGCGAACGATGAGGTCGATCGAGACCCCCGCCTGCGACGCCCGGTAAAGCGCCTTGATCACCGCGGCGTCCACCAGCGAGTTCATCTTGGCGACGATGCGCCCCTTCGTGCCGAAGCTGGCCTCCCGCTCGATGAGCCCGAGGATCTTCTCCTGCAGGCCGACGGGCGCCACGTCAAAGCGCTTCCAGGACGGCGGCGACGAATATCCGGTGAGGAGATTGAACAGCGCGCCCGCGTCGTCGGCGAACGCGTCGCGCGCCGTGAAGTAAGAGACGTCGGCGTAGACGCGCGCCGTGCTCGGGTTGTAGTTGCCGGTGGAGAGGTGGACGTACCGCTTGATGTGTCCCCCTTCCCGGCGGACGACCAGCGCGACCTTGCAGTGGGTCTTGAGTCCCAGCAGGCCGTAGACGACGTGGACCCCCGCGTCCTCCAGGGTACGCGCCCACTGAATGTTCGGGGCCTCGTCGAAGCGCGCCTTCAGCTCGACGACGGCGGTGACTTGCTTGCCATTCTCCGCGGCGCGAATCAGCGCCCGCACGATGGGGGAGTCGGCGCTCGTGCGATAGAGCGTCTGCTTGATGGCCAGGACGTTGGGATCGGCCGCCGCCTCGGAGACGAACTCCACGACGTCCTCGAACGACTCGTACGGATGCTGCAGCAGGATGTCCTTGTTCGCGATCACGCTGAAGATGTCGTCGTACTCCTGTAACGGCGGGACGATCTGCGGCGAGAACGGCTCGTCCTTCCAGTCGCGCAGGTCATCGCGCGCGAAGATGGGCGCCAGGTCCGCCAGGTGGATCGGTCCATCGACGAGGTAGGCGTCGTCCGGTTCGAGGCGCAGGGCGGTACGCAAGAACGTCACGACCTCCGAAGGGGTCTCGTGGGCGATCTCCAGCCGCACGGCATTCCCGCGCTCGCGGCGGCGGAGCTCCTTCTGAATCGTCTTCAGCAGGTCGTCGGCTTCGTCCTCGTCGATGCTCAGATCGAAGTTCCGCGTGACCCGGAACGCGTTGCACCCAACGACCCTGAACCCCGGGAACAGATCTCCCACGTGCATCGCGATCACGTCCTCGAGGAGGATGAAGGACACGGTCGAAGGAGGGTGAAGCGGGATCGCCTCCGCCCCGGGCGGGGGCACCTCGTCGGTCCCGCGCGGCAGCTCGAACAGTCGCGGGAGCACCTGCGGCACCTGGACCACAGCCACGATGTTCTGTCGCGGCGCCACTTTGCCCTTCTCTTTTTGAAGTGAGATCGCCAGATTCAGGCTGCGGTTTCGCAGCATCGGGAAGGGGTGACCCGGATCCACCGCGAGCGGCGTCAACACCGGCCACACCTCGCGCGAGAACGTTGCCAGGATCCGCACCCGTTGTTCCGCCGTCAGGCTGGCCGGCCGAAGCAGCCGCACGCCCGCGATGTTGGCGAGCCCGGGGGCGACGGCCTCTCGCCAGATCCTGTACTGCTCGGCCACCATCGCGTGGGCCCGCTGGCTGATGGCGGCGAGCTGCTCGGCCGCCGTCAGCCCATCGGGTGGCGTCTCGGCGACGTTTCCGGAAAGTTGCTGCTTCAGTCCGGCAACGCGCACCATGAAGAACTCGTCGAGATTCGACGAGACGATGGTCAGGAACTTGAGGCGTTCGACCAGCGGAACGGAGGCATCGCGCGCCTCCTCCAGCACGCGGCCGTTGAATTCCAGCCACGAGAGCTCCCGATTCAGGAACAAGCGCGCGCTTTCCCGGTCGTGGGGAACCGCGCGGGTGGCGGGAGCGGGCTTGCGGGAACGTCGAGCCATGGGTTGGGAAAGACTACCGGCTCGCTGCCCCGACCGCGAGCGGGGCCAAGGAGCATGGGGAATCGTTTCACGACCGTGACAGATTCGTCACATTTCGCCAACGCTTTTTCGACGAAACCGGATCACCCTGGAAATTCAGCCAGCGGACCGGGCCGCGGCTCGCGGCGTCAGTGTGCCTGTAGCTGGAAACCGGTGCGCCGTTCGGGACCTTCGAACCCGAGTCGGACAGCCCTTCGATCGCGGCGGTGTCCGTGCGCCCGCAGACGCGCGCCGCGGAGGATCTCCTCCACCAGGTCTTCGAACGCAAGCCCGGCGGCGTGGGCGATCTTGGGCAGCAGGCTGGTGGGCGCCATGTCCGGGATGGTGTTGACCTCGAGGATGACCTCGTTGCCCCGTTCGCTTACGATCAGATCGACGCGCGAGGCACCCTCGCACCCCAACGCCTCGTGAGCCATGACCGCCATTCGCAAGGCGGAGCGGTACCGCTCCGGGGACAGGCGCGCCGGAAGGTGGTAGTCGGAGCGCCCGATCGTGTGTTTGCTGCGGAAGTCGTAGAACGCCTTTCGAGGCACGATCTCCACCGCGCCCAGCGCCTGTCCTTCGAGGACGCCGACCGAGATCTCTTTCCCCTCGATGAAGCGCTCTACCAAGACCTCGTCGTCGAAGCGCAGGGCCGTCTCCACCGCCGCCTCCAATTCCAGCTCGTCCCGCGCCAGTCCCACCCCGAGCGACGATCCCTCGCCCGCCGGCTTGACGATCACGGGGTAGCCAAACGAACCGTGCGCGGCAACGACGGCGCCCGGCCCGCCGTGAGACGATGACTCGCCGGCGAGTCGGTCGGCGGTTCCGTCGAACACGTAGCCCGGCGCCGTGGGGAGGTTGTGGAGCCGGAAGATCTGCTTCGCCTTCGCCTTGTGCATCGCCAGCCCGGACGCGAGCACCCCCGAGCCGGTGTAGGGGATTCCGAGGAGTTCCAGCAATCCCTGGATACAACCGTCCTCGCCGTAGCGACCGGCGAGGGCCAGGAAGGCCACGTCGATCTGCTTTTGACGAAGGATGAGGTCGACGTCGCGGTCGACGAAGATCGGCGTGGCATCGTACCCGCGCTCGGAGAGGGCGCGGAGAATCGCCTCACCGGAGCGCTGCGAGACCTCCCTTTCCGCCGAGAGTCCGCCGAGCAGCACGCCGATCTTTCGGTTGATCATCATGAACACGGGTAACCCTCCACGATCCGTCCGTCAAAATTTTGTGGTAAAGACGGGCGCCATGACTTTCCTTGAGGCAGCGCTCGACATCCTGAAGCGCGAGGGACGGCCTCTTCATTTCAAAGAGCTGACCGAGCGGGCGATGACGAAGAAGCTTCTGACCTTCGTGGGGCGAACCCCCGAGGTCACGATGCAGACCCAGCTCACGACCGCCGTGAAGAAGGCGCCAGGCAATCCCTTTGTTCGCGTGAAGCCAGGGGTGTTCGGGCTGCTTCGTTATCCCGAGATGCCCCCGGAAGAGAAGCCGGCGCCGGCGGTCGAGCCGGCCGCGGGTGCCCGTGCGGCCAAGCGCGATCGCGAGGACACTGCCGGAGCCGCGGACGACCGGCCAGGACGGCGTCGGCGCCGCCGCGGTGGCCGGTCGCGCGGTGCCAAGGAGGAGGCGGTGACGCCAGAGTCGAAGGACGTCGCCCCCGAAGTCGCGTCGGACGAGGGCCTCGGCGACGACCACATCGAGGAGCCGAGCGCAGGCGGAATGTCCGCCGCGGCGCGGGCCGCCGCCCTGGCGGAGACTGGTGTCCTCGAGGGTGATGATGACGACGAGGGAGGTGCCGACGCCGATGACGGGGACGGGGACGGCGACGACGAGAGTCGTTCGCGAGGCGCAGGGGCTGTGTCGGCCGAGCGAAGCGAGCCGGCTCCTCGGGCCGGAGCCGACGCTGACGCGGCCGAGGATACCGAAGGCGAGGACGCACCGGAGGCGGGAGGGGACGAGGCGCCGGCGGCCGCAGGCGCGGCAGATGGCGACGATCCCGCGCGGCGGCGACGCCGTCGCAGACGCCGTCGTCGCGGAGGCGAGGAGGACGTCGGTCCCCGGGGCGACGAGGCCACTGGTTCGGTCGGCGGGGAGGTCCGTGACCGAGGTGTCGATCGAGCTGCAGGAGGTGTAGATCGATCGCTCGAACGCGCTTCCGAACGAGCATCCACGGCCGATTCCTCTGCGGCATTCCCCGAGCAACGGGCGGGCGAACCGGCCCAGGGGTCGACCGGGGAGGCCGGTGGCGACGCGGGCATGGGCGCCGCCGGCGGCCCTGACTCATCCGGCGGAGACGGGCAGGCCGCGCGGAAGATCATGACGCCGGTCGACGCCGCCATCGAGATCCTGCGCGGGCAACCGCCCGGTCGAGGCGTTCACGTCCGGCAGCTCGCGGACAGCGCCATTCGCAGGCGCTTGATTCATGGCGAGCCGAACGAGGCGTGGCGGGTCATTCGCACAGCCCTGGCCAGCGAGCCCAAGGACCGCCTGCGCAACGGATTGCGGCCCAGGGTCCGCGCCGCGGGCAGCGGCCTCTACACGTTGGCGCGACGTACGCCCGACGTCGAGCTCGAAAGGGCGGAGCAGGTCTTCGGGGAGGCGCGGCGCGCCCTCCGCGAGCGCACCATGGCGGCCATCGAACGCCGCCTCGCTGAGCTCGCGCCGGGCGCGTTCGAGGCCGTCGCTCGCGTGTTGTTGCAACGTGAGGGGTTTGGCCCCACCACGTTCGTCAAGCGAGTCGACGGGACCATCTACGTCGAGGCGTTGCGCGGCCGGGGTTCTCGTCCCGCGAAGTGCCTGATCGCGCTGCGCCCGGGCGCGGCAGCGGCGGGCCGCCGCGCCATCGGCGAGCTGCGCGCGGGGATCCGGGCGCGCAATCATGACGAGGGCGTCCTGATGCTCGCCGGGCGTCTCGGCGAGGATGGCATCTCCGAGTGGAAGCAACCCGGTCCGCCGCTGGAGATCGCGGACGGCTCGGCGCTCGCCGAGACCTGCGTGCGGCACGGCATCGGCGTGGTGAGCGCCAACGTCAGCGTCGACTTCGTGGACGCCGATTTCTTCGCCGAGCTGGCCGAAGGCTAGCGGCCTTTCATGGAGGCGGGGCCAACGTCCGGCAGTTTCGGGCTGGCGCGTCCCGCCGATCGCAGTGGCGCGGTGGCCGGCGTCTGGCGGTGGCTCGGCCGCGTGCCCTTCGCGGAGACGGCGAGCCTGCAGGAGCGCCTGCGGCAAGCCGTCCTCGCGGGGGGCGCGGAGACGCTGCTTCTTCTCGAGCACGACCCCGTCATCACGATGGGACGCAGCGCCGAGGGCGCGAATGTCCTCGCCGACGAGGCGGAGCTCGTCCGACGGGGCATCGCCCTGCATCGAGCGTCGCGAGGCGGGGATGTCACCTACCACGGCCCCGGGCAGCTCGTCGGATATCCCGTCGTCGGCCTCCGGGGCGGCGTGCGGGCTCACGTCGAGGCCATGGCACGGGGCATCGCGGACGTCCTTGCCGAGCTGGGCGTGACCGCGAGCTACCGGCCGACGGCGCCCGGCCTTTGGGTCGCGTGCCCGCATGGCGAAGCCAAGATCTGCGCGTTCGGAATCAACGTGCACCGTCGCGTTGTCATCCATGGCTTCGCTCTCAACCTCGATCCGGATCTGGCCGCGTTCAACCTCATCGTCCCCTGCGGCATCGCTGGCTGCGCGGTGACGTCCGTGCGGGCCCTCACGGGCGAGGCGCCGACGGCGCGTTCGCTGGCGCCGAGGATCGCGGCGGCGCTCGGTCAACGGTTCGGGATCGCCTTCACCGCGGCCGAGGCAACGGCGTCTCCATCGCAATTGCAATGCGGCCCACCCCCACTAGAATAGGCGGCGCGTGAAGGAATCAGGTCGGCCTCGCGTGGTGGTCATCTACAATCGCGACTTCGAGGGCGCGGAGGCGGACCCCGAGAACAAGGCGCGCGAGGACGTCGAGAACGTCGCCGACCACTTGATGCGCGTGCTCGAAGCGAGCGACTGCTCCGCCTGGGCCGTGGGCGTGCACGACGACGTGGCTCCAATCATCGGGGAGATTCGGCGTCTCGAGGCAGACGTGGTCTTCAATCTGTGCGAGTCGATCTCGGGCGACAGCCGCTTCGAGCCGCTGTTGCCGATGTTGCTGGACAAGGAGGGTGTCGCGTACACGGGCTCGGGGCCGCTTGCGTTGTCCCTCGCGCTGCACAAGCACAAGGCGAAGGAGATCCTTCGCGCGCGCGGCGTGCCGACCCCGGAGGCGGCCTTCCTGACGGAGGTGGGGCAGCCCATGACGGTGGCGTATCCGGCGATTGTCAAACCCGCCCGCGAGGACGCCTCGGTGGGCATCTACAGCGAGTCCGTGGTGGCCGACGCCCCGGCGATGCGAGCTCGCGTTGCGCACGTCCTCTCGCAATACCGACAGCCGGCCCTGGTCGAGCGGTACATCGAGGGCCGCGAAATCTATGTCTCGTTGTTGGGCCGGCCCGACGCTCCTCCCGAGGTCTTGCCGTTCTTCGAGATCGATTTTTCAGGGCTTCCGCCGGATCGTCCGCGGATCGTCTCCTTCGAAGGGAAATGGTTGGAGTCGTCCGTCGAATACGCGGGGACCAAGCCCGTGCGGTGCGAGCTCGATGCGACGCTGACGGCGGCCGTGATCGCGGCCGCGCGCGGCGCCTGGGACGCCCTCGAGCTGCGCGACTATGGCCGCGTCGACATCCGCCTGGCGGCGGATGGCACCCCCTACGTGATTGACGTCAATCCCAACTGCGACCTCTCGCACGAGGCGGGCGGGTTCTCCCGGGCGGCGAAGGCAGCAGGCCTCGCTTATGATGACGTCGTTTCGAGGATTCTCGAGCTCGCGCTGGCGAGACGGCAACATGCGCACACCATCCCGTTGGCGATCCGACCTCGAGCAAGGCCGGCGGCCGCGCCCGCCGGGGATCGGCGGTCCGGCGTGGCGACCGGGGAGGGCGGTGATCCGTCGCCGCGCCTCGGACCGCTCGTCTGAACGCGCGGTGCTCTGCCGCAATGGGCGTCGCACGCGCCTGGCCATCGCCGCCTGGGTGCTGGTCGCGCTGTCCTGCTCCTGCCACCGGAGAGGAGCCCCGTCGCCCGAGACGCCGCGTTTGCGGCTCGGAAAGCTCGAGATCAGCGTCATCGAGGGCGGCGACGGCAAGCTGCCTCCGCTCGACGCGAATACGCTCGCCGGGCACCTGCGGACCCAGATCGAGAAGTCGGGCCTGGTCGCGACCTCGCCGCTCGACGCGGGGCCGCCGCTTCCCACGCTCCGTGTCCTCGGCCGCGTGGCCACCGACGTGGTGGAATCGGATCACAAGGGTCTCTGTCGGGCCGGGGTCAATCTAGCCATCAGCACGCGCCCCAGCGACGCGCCAGGCGCCATCAACGACGAGATCTCCGCGACGGGCGAGGAGCGCTTCGAGGTGGTCCCGGGGGTGGACGTGGGTGGCATCGCCGCGCGCTTGGCGGATCGCACGGCCAGCGATTTGCTGGCTGCGTTCGTGCGACGGACTCGCCTGCGAGGTGCCAGCGCCGTCGAGATTCACGACGCGCTGACGGGAGATGGCGGGGCGGCGTTGCATGAAGAGGCGATTCGCGTCGTGGGTGAGCGCCGGCTCGCTGGTGAGGCTCCGACGCTGCTCGACCTCCTCGACGACAATGACGAGCCGACCCGCGACGCCGCGCTCGGTGCCTTGATCGCGCTCCGCGATCCGCGCGCCGTCACGAAACTCACCCGGGATCGCTCGCTCGGAGATCGCCGCGAGATGCTGAAGACCCTCGAGGCGATCTCCTTGATTGGCGGCGCCGAGGCCGCGCAGTACCTGAGCTTCGTGGCCGACAGCCATGACGACCCCGAGATTCGGCAGGCGGCCCGAGAGGCCCGCGACCGCATGAACCGCCGGGCCGTCGACGCCGCCGCGGCCGGTCGTTGAGTCGCCTTGGCGTCGCCTGGAAAAACGCCGTGAGATTGGCAACTTACTTTGGTGCGTACAATATTCTTTAGATTACGATATTATAAGACAAATGTCGTCCGCCAATCTAGTTGGCATCCCGGCTCCGGTGGGGTCGCTGGGAGCGCGTTTGTCAGGCCGTTACTTGGTGCGCGGCCGACTGGGAGCGGGCGGGGAGGGAGAGAGCTTCGTCGCGCACGACGAGGTGGCGGACCGCGATGTCGCGCTGAAGTTGTTCCGGGCGCCGGCGCCCGCCGTCGAGCGGCGCGTGCGTGGCGAGTTCGAGCGCCTCTCGGGCATCGACCACCCCGGCGTCGTGCGGGTCGTCGATCTCGGCCGCCACGCCGGTCACTTGTTTCTGGTCACGGAGCTGGTCGTGGGCGAGCGCCTCGCGACCATCGCCGACATTGCCGATGACGAGCGGCGGTGCCGCCGGCTCGTAGCGGCGGCGGTCGGGCTGGCCGACGCGCTCGCGTACCTGCACGGGCGTGGGATCGTCCACGGCGACCTGTCTCCCGACAACGTCCGGCTGACTTCCGACGGGCATCCGGTGCTGTTCGACTTCGCGTTCCCGGCGCTCGTGGCCCCGGGCGCCGCGATCGGGACGCTGGGCTTCGCCGCCCCCGAGGCATTGATCGGGCATGCTGGCCCTGCGAGCGATCTGTTCGCCCTGGGAGCGACGCTGTTCGCGGCGTGGACGGGGGCAGGACCGTTCGGAACGGGGCTCGAAGCGGTCCCGAGGACGCTGACCGGGGCGGCACCCCTGCTGTCCAACGTGCGGTCGGGGTTGCCGTCGGGGTGGGACGATCTCGTCGCCGCGCTGCTGCAACCGGCCGCCGCGCTTCGTCCATCGTCCGCGCGCCACGTCCTCATGCGCCTCGAGCGGCTGTCGCCTGCCGGAGCGACAGAACGGGAAGGGGGATTGCTGCCGCCGTTTCCGGGCGGCGACCCGCTCGCTGGCCTCTTCGTCGGACGCGAGAGCGAACGGGCTACGCTCCGCAGCGCGCTTGCCCAGCTCGCCGACGGCGCCGCGACCCATGGGGTGATCGCCGTGGTGGGAGCAGAAGGCTCGGGGCGCCGCTGTCTGATCGAGAGCGTGTTGCAGGATCAGAAGCTGGCGGAGCTTGGCGGGACGGTGGAGCCCCTCGGAGTGTTTCGGGGATCATTGTCGGGGCTCGCGAGCTGGTTGAAGGAGGGGGACTCGGGAGGGCGGGGTGCTGCGGAGTCGCGACCACAGCCCGTGCCCGAGCCTGGTGTCGATCCCGAGCGTGACCTCCAGCGCCGCTTTGCCGAGCTGGGCGCCGCGCTCGAGCTGCGCGCCCGGATGCGCCCCCTGTGCGTGATCCTCGAACCGGGCTCCGCGGAGATTGCCTTCGCGACATTCATCGCGGGGGCGGCGCCGTCCGGACACGTGAGCGTGGTGCTTCCCGTTCGAGAGCCTCTCGGGCGCGTGGCCGCCTTGGACCTCGCGCTTGGTCCGCTCGCGCCAACGGAGGTCGCGTTTCTGGCGACGCGCGCGGCAGGCGAGGGCCTCCCTGCTTCGGTCCTGGACGCGCTCTTCGAGGCGACTGGCGGCCACGCCGCGACCACGGCTCACGTGATCCGGCAGTTGGTCCACGCCGTCCGTGAGGGTGCCGTCGATCGGTTCCAACCTCGGCGCGACGCCGGGCTCGAAGAGCGCCTGGCGGCGTCGCTCGCGACACTATCGTCCCAGGCGCGCCGCGTGCTGGTGTCCCAGGCGCTGCAGGAGGCCGGCGGGGTCGAACCGCCGGGCGCGAGCTCCGGGAATGCCCGGCCCGCTTCGACCGCCGCGATTGACGAGGCGCGGGCCGCGGGCTGGCTCGTCGACGAGCCAGGGGGCGACCCTGCGCTCCACAGTGGCGCTCACGCCGCCGTCATCATGCGCGCTCTTGGCGCGCCGGACCTGCGCGACCTGGCGGCCAGCGCGCTCGGCTGGTTGCCCGACGTCGATGGTCGGCGGGGGGCGTGCCTGGAGGCCCTGGGACGAAACGACGAGGCCGTCGCTGCCTTCCGCGCGGCAGCCGGGGTTCCGGGCGCGCATCCGGGCGCCGCGGGGGCGCGATGGCTCGAGAGGGCGTTCATCCTGGGGCGGCAGTGCCTCGACACGGCTGAGCGGATACGGCTCGCCACCCAGATGGCCATGGAGGGCCGCGGTGCGGACGCGGAAAAGGTACTGGCGCCTCTCCCGGGCGATGACGCCCTGGCGGTCGCGGAGCGCCTTCGCCTCGATGAGCGGCGTGCGTGGCTGGCCGCGCGCGGCGGCGATCTCGAGGCCGCGCGCCGGATCCTGGCGCGGTCGATAGCGGGCGCGGCCACTCGAGGCCCCACCCCCGAGGCTCCCGATGACGGGCTTGGTGGGGTCCTGGCGCTTTCGAGCGCGCGTCTCGCGCGCGTGCTCGTCGGAATGCATCGGTTTGCCGAGGCCGTCGGGGCGGCCACTCCCGCCTTCGAGGACCCGGTCGCGGGCGCCCTGGCCATCGAATCGGCGTCGTTGGCTCACGCGTACGAAGGGGACGTCGCAGCGGCGCGCGCGCTCCTGGCAACGCCGCAGGCCCGCACGCTGGCGGCATCGCGCGCGCTCTACCTGGTGGCGCTGGCGGACCACCTGGCGGGCGACCTGGACCGGGCCCTAGCAGGTTACCGACAAGCCCTGGCGCGCGCGGACGTCGACGGTGACATCCACACCGCCGCTGCAATCGCGCTGAATTTGGGCGCGCTGGCGGCCGAAGCGGGGCGCTTCGAGGAGGCGCTGGCGGCGCAAGATCGCGCCATTCGCGAGCTGGGCAGGATGGGCGCCACGGCCGAACTGGGCACCGCGCTGTTCAACGCCGGGATGCTGGTGGTCGAGCTCGCCGATCTCACGGGCGCGCGGCGCTTGCTCGAGCGGCTGCGGAGCGAGCTCGGCCGCCTACCGGGGGTGTCGGACGGCGCGGCGCTGTACCTCGAGGCCGAGATCGCCAGCCGTTCGGGCGCGGACGCGCCCGCCATCGACGGATACGCCCGGGTCGCCATGGCTCCCGGGACGTCTCCCCAGCTCGTCCGTGCGGCGACGCTCGCCCGAATCGACGTGATGGCCCGGGCAGGGCGAGTGGACGAAGCCGCCGCACTCCTGGCGCCGCTGCTGGCGCGAGGAGAGCGTGGCGGAGAGCCAGACGGCGGCGCCGAGGTCCGGCGCGCACGCGCGCGGATCCTGCTGGCCTCGAAGCTGTGGGACGCTGACGCCGCCGCCGCCCTCGCCGACGAAGTCGCGGACGACGCCCGCGCGGCGGCCGCGGCGGGCCGACGCGCGGTGGCCTGGCGAACCGGGACCATCGCCGCGCGGCTGTACCAGCGCCTGGATCGGGTCACGTCGGCGGCGCGCGCCGCAGCCGACGCCCGCCGACTTTTCGAGGAGGTCCGCATGTCAACGCCCGTCGATCACCGTCCTGGCGTCGATCAAGATCCCGACGCCCGTTTCTTCGTGGAGCTCGCGCGACTGGGCGGGGGAGATCCCGAGGCTGCCGCGCGCGCCGCCCGCAACGAGGGACGCCTGCGCCGCCTGCTGCGCATCAATAAACGCCTCAACAGCGAGCTGCGCCTGCCCCGTCTGCTCGAGCTGATCATGGACACGGTCATCGAGCTGACCGAAGCAGAACGTGGCTTCGTTCTGCTGGAGGACGAGAAGGGCCAGCTCGCCGTGAAGGTCGCCCGGAACATCGATCAACAGACGCTCGAGGCGGGCGCCTTCGAGCTGTCACGCTCCATCGCCAGGCAGGCCGCGACGGGTATGGGCCCCATCGTGACCATCGACGCCGCGGGCGACCCCCGCTTTCGCGAAGCCATGTCCGTC
Organism: uncultured Myxococcales bacterium; assembly: GCA_964443975.1. Lineage (GTDB taxonomy): Bacteria > Myxococcota_A > Polyangia > Fen-1088 > Fen-1088 > DASYCK01. Next base: position 44,776 of record CAYUFS010000036.1, read on the forward strand.
TCGGACCTTCACCTGCGCTCGGTGTTGGCCGTTCCCCTGCAGATCAAGGGTCGGGCCGTCGGTACGATCTACGTCGACAACCGTCTCCGCAAGGGGGCGTTCGACGACGATGACGTCCAGCTGGTCCTCGACTTCGCCGAGCAGGCGGCCATCGCCATCGAAAACGCCCGCTTGCTCTCGGAGCTCCGGAAGCGCGAACGCCAGATCGAAATCCTGAATCGCAAGCTGCAAGGCGAGCTCGATGCGCGCAAGGAGGAGCTGATCGGCATGAAGCAGGAGCTTCGCGAGAACCGCGAGGCGCTGGCGATTCGCTATGACTACCGGAACATCGTCGGCCGAACGCCGCGCATGCTGGAGCTGTTTCGGCTCCTCGATCGATTGACCGACACCGCACTGCCGGTCGTCATCCAGGGCGAGAGCGGCACCGGCAAGGAGTTGGTGGCGCGAGCGCTGCACTTCAACGGTCCGCGCCGCCAGCGCCCCTTCGTCTCCGAGAACTGCGCCGCCATCCCGGAGACCTTGCTGGAGTCGACCCTGTTCGGCGCGGTGCGGGGCGCGTACACCGGCGCCGACCATGACAGCCGCGGCCTGTTCGAGGTCGCCGATGGCGGCACGCTCTTCCTCGACGAGGTGGGGGAGATGTCGCCCGGCATGCAGGGCAAGCTGTTGAGAATCCTGCAGACCGGTGAGCTCCGCCGCGTCGGGGCCGAGCGAACGCGGACGGTCGACGTGCGGATCATCGCGGCCACGAACCGCGATCTCGGCCGCATGGTGGAGGAGGGGCGCTTTCGCCAGGACCTCTTCTTCCGACTGTCGGTCGCGCGAATTCTCCTGCCACCTCTGCGCGAGCGCCGTGAGGACATCCCCGCGATAGCCGAGCACGTGCTGGCGAAGATCGTGGCCAAGACCATGGCCAAGACCGCGGCGAAGCTCCCCGGGGCCGGGAGCCAGCCGGCGGGCGCGCCCGTGCGAATCGCCCCGGAGGCCCTCGCTCGCCTGTGCGCCTACCGGTGGCCTGGAAACGTGCGCGAGCTCGAAAACGAGATCATGCGTGCCCTGGCCTTTTGCCGCGATGTCATCACGCTGGCCGATCTGTCGCCCCACATCGCCGGCGACGCCGAGGCCGCGCTCACCACGCTCGAAGATCCCGACAGCCTCGCGCTGCGACCCCGGGTGGAGCGCCTTGAGCGCGCGCTCCTCAAGGAGGCGCTGTCGCGCAGCACCGGCAATCAGACCAAGGCCGCGGAGGCGCTGGGGCTGTCGCGGTTCGGGCTGCAGAAGAAGCTGCGTCGCTATCGCATGCTTGACGCCGCCACCGGCAAATGAAAAGAGGATCAAAGTTGCGTTCATGGCCAACCGAGTTGACGATCCGGCCCAGCGGAGGCGGGTACCGGCGATCTTGGGGAGGGCGCGATTCTTGCTGTCCAAATGCTTGGCGATTGTCACCAACTCGGCGAGGAAACGAGGCGGAATGAAGATTCGAACCCAGTCGCGAACCTGGGCGACGATCCGCGTCGTCCGCTTGTTGTCGTGCTGCCTCGCGGCGGTCGCGCTCTGGGCCTGTGGGCCGGTCTACATTCCTGTCCCACCGCCGGGCGAGATCTCCTTCACGCCGGAGGCGCTCACGGATGCCGCGGGGAATCCTCGGACCCTCTGGATCACGTCGGGCGGGCCGAACGGCAACGCGATCAACGCCACGTTCTTCGTGACGGACGTCGAACGTGGGGCCGGCGTCATTGCGCGAGCCCGCGCTGACGGAAGCTTCGTGGCGGGGCCGATGGAGGGCAACATCGGGGACCACGTTTCCGTGTACTTCCAGGAGCTGGGCGGGCGCGACAGCGTCAGCGCCTGCGTCTTGCTCAGCGACCTCCCCGCCGCCGCGAAGTGCGACTGAAGCGCGCCACCTTGCGCCCACAAGCCACAAGAGCCACCTGTTTACCCCCGTAAAGTGTACCTCCGGTACTACTCGTCGTCAGCGGGCGGCTCGGACGTCGATTGCCCCTCGGGGGGAGCTTCGGTTCGAGACGAGGTCGGGAGCTTGCGGACCTCGTCTCGGGCGCGGCGCCAAGCCGCCTGGATGATCCAGGAGATCGAGCGATCCTGGCGGATGGCTTCGTGCTGCGTTTCCGCGAGCATCATCGAGTTGAAATAGAGCGTGACTTTTCGCTTGGTCGACGCCGATGGGACTCGGGAATCTTTCGGAGACCCGGACACGACGATGGCCGCCCTTACGGAGAGATGTCGGCCTTGGGAGGCAGGTAAAGCGTGAGCCCCAAGGTCGCCATCCAGTGTTGTGACCAGACCAGGTCGCGATTGTCGACGAACTGATCACCGTTCACATCTCGCCCGGCCGGGTTGTCCTTGTTGATTACGTCGCGCAGCTCCACGTTCAAGGCGAGAAAGTCCTTCAAGAAGGCGTGGAACCCGCCCCCGACCGTGCCGCCCAACTTGCTTCCCGTCACCACACACGTCTGAATGGTCACGGACTTGTCGACGCACGTCGTGATGGGCATGCTCTTCTCCTGAACGGTCGCCGAGTTCGCCGCGACCAAGGTCACCATGGCCGGGCCACCGAACACGTAGAAGTCATAGTGAGCGAAGAGCTTCCCGAACACCGAGAACTTGCCCGTGAACGGTGTCACCTCGACCTGGCCCGCCAGGATCCGAGACGGTTTGTTGAAGCCGGCCTCGGCCACGTTCATGGCAGGGGCCCGCCCGGTCACGGGCGGCTTCAACGTCGACAGCAACTCGTCGTTGAAGCCGGTCGCTATCGACGAAACGTTGAAGATACCCGCCCCGCCGATCGACAGCCAGTCGGTGATGTGGAACCCCAGGTGGGCGTTCAAAAGTATGTCGTGATAGAAGGTCTCGTTGAGCGTGCTGCCCGCCCCGACGGAGACCTCGAAGCGCTTGTCCCGGAGCTCGACGCGCTTTCGAATCGCGGGGGCGTCGGCCAGCGGACTCTTGTGCTGGGCATGCGCGAGCTTCGGCACGGAGGCGAGGGTCGACGCCAAGAGGCAGGAGATGGCGATCCGTTTCATCATGGGCTGGGTCCTTTTTCGGTCGCAGGCTCGGGTGATGATGTCCGTGGTCGCGCCGTTTAGCGGGGCGTCTTGTACTGGAACCCGGTAGGCAGGAAGACGCCCACCCCGAGATAGAACATCACGTTGTTCACCAGCTTGGCGTCAGCGTTCGCCTTGGCGTCGCTCGCTGACGCGAACATGGTCGAGCTGCGGTTGAGGGGCTCGAATTTGTCCAGGATCACGTAGTCGCGGAGCATGAAGTTCACCGTCAACCAATCGAACAAGAAGAACCGGCCACCGAGGCCGAAGTTGGGGGTGAGGGCGAGGTTCTGGAAGGCGGCCAGCGCGATGTCGCGGGGAATGATCTCGGTCTGCGTGACCCCGAATCCGGCCGACGCGATGATCTCCCAGTGGAGGATGCTCCTGTTGAACCAGGCGAACTTCCCGTAGGCGGGGACGTAACCGAAGTTCAGAGAGCCGCTCCACAGGTAGCGATTGAGGGTGGGAATGCGGTCGTACTGCAGCCCGATGTCCGCCTCGCGGTCGGTGAGGTGCTTGATGTAGTAGTTTCCCTGCAATCCCACCGAGAGCGCGTCGGTCATGAAGTAGTTGAGGTCGACGCCAAACACGTAGTGCTGGATCAGAATGTCGTTGACGGAGACCCCGGTGAACGGCGCGAGCTCGAAGCGCCCCCCCTTGAGGAACCGCTTCCGCGGAATCACGACGATGTCCTGCCAGGTCAGCGTGCTCGATGCCTTGACAGTGGCGGCAGCGGCGCTTTCATCGGCGGTTTGATCACCCTTGTCCGAGAGATCGAGCTCGCCGGTGTCGGCGGCCGCTCCGGTGTCCGCGTCCCCGCCGCCCGCAGCGGTTGCGTCTCCCTGCGCTCCGGCAGCCTTGTCTCCCGCCTGGGCGGCGGTGTCTTTCGCCCCGGCCGCCCGCGCGGTCCCCGCCCCCAGTCCGATGGCAATCGACACAAAAAGGCAAGCGGCCTGACGCTTCATGTTCCCTCGCTCTTGAGACGAAGTTGGCGGGCTGACAAAAAGATCAATGATTTCAAGTGCTTAACAGGTACACGGGAAAGGTTTGCGCACTATATCACGCCGATTTTTTTGCGCGCAAATAAAATTGCCGTCACGCGCGCTCACCGGGCGCTGGTGACCGACGCGGTCGGCTCGGAGGTGTCTCGCTCGAAAAGCGCCTCGACGAACTCCCCCGCTTCGAACTCCCGCAAATCCTCGACCCGCTCGCCAATCCCGATGAAACGAACCGGGATCTGGAGCTGATCGGCGATGCCCAAAATGACGCCTCCCTTTGCGGTTCCATCAAGTTTCGTGAGGACGATACCCGAAACCGACATCGCTTGCGTGAAGATCTGCGCCTGGGCGATCGCATTTTGGCCGCTCGTGGAGTCGATGACCAGCCAGGTTTCATGAGGTGCGCCGGGCGCGGCTTTCCCGATCACCCTGCGGACCTTCTGCAACTCCTCCATCAGATCCGTCTTCGTGTGCAGTCGTCCGGCGGTATCGGCGATGACGACGTCGAAGCCCTCGGCGGTGGCGCGCTTGACGGCATCGAACAGCACCGACGACGGGTCCGCTCCCTCCTTGCCACGCACCAGGGTCGCCCCCACGCGGTTCGCCCAGATCTCGAGTTGCTCGGCGGCGGCGGCTCTGAACGTATCTCCGGCGCCCACCAGGACCCGCTTGCCGTCCGCGATCAGCTTCGCGGCCAGCTTGCCGATCGTTGTGGTCTTGCCGCTTCCGTTCACGCCGATGATCAGCAGGACCATGGGGCGGTTCGCTTCCCAGGAAAGCGGCGCCGCGCCGAAGGACAACAGCTCGAGCGTGCGTCGCTGGAGATAGGCCCAGATCGCCTCGGGGTCGCCGAGCTCTCGGCGAGACAGCGAGGCGCGCATCTCCTCGAGCAACTTGTTCGCGGTGCGAACACCTATGTCCGCGGTCAGGAGAACCTTCTCGATCTCGTCGAGAAGGGCGGGATCAATCTCGCGCTTGCCCGCGAAGAGCCCCCCCAGCTTCGAGATCCAGCCCGAGCGGGTTTTCGCCAGCCCGGGCGCTAGCGCGTTCTTCTTGGGTGGGGCAGGCGCAGGTGAGGCAATCGGAGGACGAGCGAGGCTGTGGGTTGGGACGGAGACGGTCTCGGGAAGGTCCACCTTGCTGGCCGCATCGGCATCGCGCCGCATGGGGTGGCGCTCTCGCTCGGGCTCCGGTGCCGGGAACGGGAGAACTTGGCCGGGACGCCCGGAGGCGGGGCGCGCGGGCGGCGGTCCCAGGTCCTCCCCGGGGTCTGGTTCGATCTCCTCGACGACCTCGTCGACTTCATCTTGCTCGGGCGTCGGCGGAGGTCGCGTGTCAGGCCCGAGGGCCTCCGCCTGCGGCAGCGCCTCTTCGTCGGGCTCCGTGTTGTCGGGGCCGCCGCGCCTCCCGCTTCGACGACGCGAAGACCGCTCGGCGGGCGCCGGCGCGTCGAACCCTTCGATCTGCCGGCGACGCGCCGCGCGAGCCTTGCGAACGAACAAGAGGCCGAGCAGGGACGTCACGCCCACCGCGCCGACGGCCACCAGCGCTTCAACCAATTCTTGAGATTCGAGGTGTACGCTACCGATGTCCATCAGCGAGCGCACCTTAGCACTCGCCTTTCATCCTGGGGAGAACCTTCCCGAGGCGACAGTTAACGCTTTACAGCAATGGCTTGGCGGGTGTAAATCGGTTACCTCGGCGACGTGACAATAGATGTCACGTATGGTCACGAGCTCGGTACCACGAAAACTCGCATTGCCGGTCGTCGGGAGAGATCCTGAACAGGGAACCGGGGAGGCACGATGAGAATCAAGCGCGTCGAGATCATCGGGTTCAAGTCGTTCGTCGAGAAGACGTCCATATCCTTTCACGATCCGGTCACCGCGATCGTGGGCCCGAACGGCTGCGGCAAGTCCAACATCGTCGACGCGATCCGGTGGGTCATGGGCGAACAGTCAGCCAAGCACCTGCGTGGCCGCGCCATGGAGGACGTGATCTTCGCCGGCTCGGAGACGCGGGGGCCGGCGGGTCTCGCGGAGGTCTCCCTGACGTTCGACGGCGCGGGGCTGCGCGGTGACGCGTCCGCCGGCGGCGTTCCGTGGGGCGCGGTCGGTCCCGACGAGATCGTCGTGACGCGCCGGCTGTACCGCGACGGTCAGAGCGAGTATCTCTTGAATGGCGTCCCTTCGCGGCTCCGCGACGTCGTGGAGTTCTTCCTCGGCACGGGCGTCGGCTCGAAGGCTTACGCCATCATCGAACAGGGTCGCATCGGCTTCATCGTTTCCTCGCGCGCCGAGGATCGCCGCGGCCTCATCGACGAGGCCGCGGGGATCACCAAGTACAAGATCAAGAAGAAGGCCGCCGAGCGGCGGATCGAATCGACCCGGCAGCACCTCCTGCGGGTCTCGGACATCATCGGCGAGATCGAGGGCCGCCTCAGGTCCCTGCGCCTGCAGGCGGCGAAGGCCGAGCGGTACAAGCGCTACAAGGCGGAGCTGCGCGATCTCGACCTGTGGTCCGCGTCGCAGCGCTTCCTTGGGCACCTCGCCGAGGAGAAATCGTTGCTGGTCGAGATCGCGGAGCTGCGCGCGGCGCACGGCGACAGGGCCGGCGCGCTGGAGGTGGAAGAGGCCGCCGTCGAGCTCGAGCGGCTCGGCGTGGCCGAGGAGATGAACGAGCTCGGCGCCGCGAAGGATGCGCTGTTTTCTCTGTCGAACGCCGCCCAGCTCGGCTTTCAGCGGGCGCAGTACCAGGAGGATGAGGCCGACCAGCTCACGGCCCGGGCCTCCGCCGAACGGCGCGAGGTCGAGGCGCTCGCGGCGCGCCTGGACGAGTCTGCCCGCGCCATCATCGAGATCGAGGCCCAGTGGTCCCGGGTCGCCGAGGAGGCCGAGCAGAGCCGGGCCTCGTTCGAGGAGAAGGAGCAGGCATACGAGAGCCTGCGCCAGGATCTGGCGACGTCGCGACGCCAGCTGGACGTGGCGCTCGCCGAGGTGTCGCAGGGGCTGGCCCGGACGGCCCGCAACGAGTCGGAGCAGGCCGCGGCCGCGGCCCGCCAGGAGGATCTGCGCGCGCGCCTCGAGAACATAGCCTTCGAGGACGGGACGGCTGCCGACAGCGCCGCCGCGCGGCTGGAGGACACGCAGTCCCTGCGGGCCAGCCTGGCCACGATCGAGGAGCGCCGCGCCGGGCTGGCGTTGCAGAGGCAAGCGGCCGAGGCCCGTCTCGGCGCCTTGCGGGGCGAAGTGTCGCGTGGCGAGCTGGAGCTCGAGACCTTGCGCGAGGAGTCGCATCGCCGCCGATCGCGGCTCGGCTCGTTGGTCGAGATCCAGGATCGCTACGAGAGCTTTCACAAGGGCGTTCGCGCCATCATGCAGAACCGCCGAGAGCGAGAAGGCCTCGGCGAGTCGTCCGGAATCAAGGGCGTCGTCGCGGACATCGTGCAGCCGCCACCGGAGCTCGAGACGGCCGTCGAGGCGGTGCTGGGAGAGCGCCTCGGGAACGTGATCGTCGAGTCCCACGACGTGGGCGTCGAGGCGATTCAATTCCTGAAGTCGCGCAGCGAGGGCCGATCGAGCTTCATTCCCGTCGCGCTTCGGTCGTTGGAAGAATGCGCGCCGTTCTCGGGCGCGCCGGTGGGGACCGTCGTCTACGACGCGGGTGGGGGCGTCTCCGTCGATCCGCCGTCGGTGCCGGTGTTCATGCCGCCAACGAGCGACCAGCCGCCGCCTCCGTACCAGGCCCGCGCGGGCTGGCCGACCGGGGAGGGCGTTCGCGGGCCGCTGCTCGACCTGATCGGGTACGACAGGCACTTCGACAAGGTCGCGACGTATCTGCTCGGCGACGTGCTGGTGGTGGAGAATCTGGCGCGCGCGCTCGAGCTGTGGCGCGAGACGCGCACCACGAAGACGATCGTGACGCTGGACGGCGAGGTGGTCGATCCGCACGGCATCGTGACGGGAGGCTCGCGAGAGTCGTCGGTCGGCGTCCTCGAGCAAAAGCGCGAAATGCGCGAGCTCGAGGAGGTCGTCGCCAAGCTGGACGCCGACTACCAGGAGACCCTGGCGCGTCACGTGGCGACGAAGCAAGAGCAGGCGGAGGTGACGCGGACAATCGAGCAGATCGGCGCCGACGCGCGGACCGACGAGGTGGCGCTCGTCTCGCAGCGCAAGGATCTCGAACGCGCCAGCGACGAGCACCGGCGGCTCGAGTTGCGTCGCCAACAGCTGGCCAACGAGACCGCGAACCTCGCCTGCAACCTCGAGGATGCCGAGCGTCGCCGCGACCTCGCCGCCACGGCGCTGGCCACGGATGCGGGGCTGATCGCGACCGCCGAAGCGAGGGTGGCCGAGCTGAGAGCCACGACTCTGGACCTCGGTCAGCGCCTGGACGTCGTGAGCGGCGAGCTGACCGCGTTGAAGATCACCGCGGCCCAGGCGGAGGATCGACGTCACCATGCCCAGGCGACGTTGCAGCGCCTGAGGGCGGAGGCCGCCGACCACGGCGCGCGCCGGACGCGCCTCGAGTCCGCCAGCGCGGAAGCCATGGCGCGCGCCGAGAACCTGCGCGCGGAGGCGAGCGGTCTTCGCGAGGAGGCCGCGCTGCAGCAGGCGGAGGCCGAGGAGCGAGCCCGGGCCCACGCGGAGCGACAGGGCGCCATGGAGGAGCGCCACGCGACGCTCACCCGACGCGAGGCCGACCTGCGCGCGGCGCGCGCCGAGGTGGCGCGGATGGGCCAGGTGCTGGCCCGGCTGGAGCTGCGGTGCCAGGAGGTCTCTCTGAAGCGCAGCTCGCTCTCCGATCACGTCGTCACGCGCTACCCGGACGTCGAGCTGATAGCCACGGTCAGTGACTTCCACATGCGGCCGCCAGTCGGGCAGCCCGAGGAGGCGCGCATGACCGAGCTGCGGGGGCTCATCGAGCGCATGGGCGAGATCAACCTGACCGCGATCGAGGAGTCCGAGGAATCCCAGAAGCGGTTCGATTTCCTGTCGGCGCAGAAGGCCGATCTGGAGTCGGCGATCAGTCAGCTGGAGTCGGCGATCGAGAAGATCAACCGCGCCTCGCGCAAGCGATTCCGCGAGACCTTCGACGCCATCGACGCGAAGTTTCAGGAGGTGTATCCGCGGATGTTCGGGGGCGGGCGGGCGCACCTGCGGCTCACGGACGACAGCGACATGCTGGAGACCGGCGTCGACATCATCGCGAACCCGCCGGGCAAGAAGATCATGCAGAACATCGAGCTGTTGTCGGGCGGCGAGAAGGCGCTGACCGCCGTTTCGCTGCTGTTCGCGATCTTCCTGGTGAAGCCGTCGCCGTTCTGCGTGCTCGATGAGGTGGACGCGCCGCTCGACGAGGCGAACGTGGGGCGCTTCAACGAGATGGTTCGCGCCATGACCGACCGGTCGCAGTTCATCATCATCAGCCACAACCGGCGCACCATGGAGATCGCCGACCGGCTGTGCGGAATCACCATGGAGGAGCCAGGCGTTTCCAAGCTGGTGGGTGTCAGCCTGCGCTCCGGCCCTGACGGTAAACGCGCGCGCGCCTCGGTTCTCACCGAGAAACGCGCCGAGGCCTGACAGCCGCGCCCGCCAGATGGCGGGCACCGGTTCGGTCAGCGGGACGAGCCGGGTTTGACCCGTCCCAAAGTTTGCATACGTCCGCCGAGCATGGGAGATATACCGCCGAACGATGGCCACCTACATCACCGAGGAATGCATCAATTGCGGGGCGTGCGAGCCCGAGTGCCCGAATGAGGCGATCAGCGAGGGCGAGGACATCTACGTCATCGATCCCAAGCTGTGCACCGAGTGCGTTGGGTTTCACGATCACGAAGCTTGCCAGGCGGTCTGTCCGGTCGAGTGTTGCCTGCCGGATCCCAAGCGGCCCGAGACCGAGGATCTCCTGTTGATTCGCGCGAAGGAGCTCCATCCTGACAAGGAGTTCGCCTCGCCCCCGATCTCGCGATTTCGGAAGGCCTGAGCTCCGGATCAGTTCTCCGTTTGGGCCGCCGCCGCGAGCGTCTCGGGGAAGACGGCGATGTCGTGGCCGGCCGCGAGGTCCGCGGTGAGGCGCAGGAAGCGATGCCGGCGCCAGGGCTCGAACATCTCCTGTCGCAGGCTGGCCTCCACCTCGGCGAAGGACCTTCGCTCGGGCGGCCGCTCGTCCACGTACATCGCAATGTAGTAGCCGGTCTCGTCGCCGACGAGCGGGGTCTGTTGACCGGGCTTCTGGAGCCGAGCCAGGGCTCGCGCCACGACGAGCGGGAATGGTTCGTCCCGCTCCTCGTCTTGCCAGACCGTGGCGACGTTCACCTTGCGATCGGCCCATGCTGCTTGCTTGGCCAACGCGTCGAAGTCTGCGGGGAGGCGCGCGGGGTGTGCTTCGAGATAGGCCGACAGCTCCTGCGCCACTCGCTCCGCCCGTGCGCGCGGCTCCGCCTTCATCCGGGCGCCGGTGAAGACGCAGAGGACCGTCGCCTGTACGAGCCGACCGTGCACGTACCTGCGCTTGCCCCGTTCGTAGAGCGCCCGAACCTCCTCCTGTGGGATGGCGTCGATGCCGAGCTGCGGCTCGACCTCGCGTTCGATCAGGCGCTGGACCTCCATGGTCTTGACCGCCTCGACGTCGTCTGACGTTGGTGCCAGGCCACCCGCGCGGGCCGCCGCCTGAGCCAGAAGCTCGAAGTCGATGCGCGCTTCCACGGCGCGCCGCGCGTCGAGACCTGGGCGACCCTTCATGTCCTCCACCAGCTCGGAAGCATGAATGGCCGCGGCGCCCGCGCGGGCCACCACGGGATCGCCGGCTGCTGGGCCTGGGGGGAGCGCGGGCGACCCGCGGCCGCACCCCAATGTCAGCAGACCAAGCAGGGGGCCAACCTTCGTCAGCTGTCGCACGCGGCGCGATCGTAACACGCTTCGCTCTCGGTCAGCCCCGGCCCGAGCGCTGCGGGTTTCCACTGGCATCCGCTACGGCGCGACGCGGGCGTGTTAGGGTGCTCGGTCGATGTCCTCGACCTCAGCTGGCACCGCGCGACTCGTGGTGGCGATCGATGGCCCCGCGGGGGCCGGGAAGTCGACGACCGCGAGGATGCTCGCGGAACGTCTCGGCTATTCCCTGCTCGATACCGGGGCGATCTATCGGGCCCTGGCGCTCGCCGCCCGGGCCGCGGCCCTCTCGTGGCAGGACGGCCCGGCCCTCGCCGCGCTGGCGGTCGGGCTGGATATCCGGTTTCGCTTCATAGACGGGGTCAACCGCGTGTATCTCGGGGCGGACGACGTCACGGCGGACATCCGGGCGCCGGAGATCTCGGATGGCGCGTCGCGCGTGTCGGCGCTGCCCGAGGTGCGCGCCGCGCTGCTGGATCTGCAGCGGCGCCTGGGGGAGGCCGGTGGGGTCGTGGTCGAGGGACGCGACGTCGGGACGGTCGTGTTCCCGAACGCGGAGGCCAAGTTCTTCCTGACCGCCGCCGCGGCCGAGCGCGCCCACCGGCGGGCGGCGGAGCTGCGCGCGGCCGGCCGAACCGTGGATGAGAAGGCCGTTTTGGACGACATCGTCGCACGTGACGAGCGCGACACCACCCGCGCCGCGGCGCCGCTGCGCCGGGCCGAGGACGCCCTCCAGGTCGACTCGGATTCCATGACGCCGGCCGAGGTCGTCGACCTGCTCTGCGCCGAAGTTCGGCGGCGAGGCGGCTAGGAGGCTGGGAGACACAAATCCGCGCCACCTTTGTAGTTTGACTTCGCCTTGGTGCGGCGCTATCTACGCCGCCTTCGGGCGCCCGGATGGTCGGGCGCGTCGAAGGGTACCCTAGCTCCTCGATCGACGGCGATCGGGGACCGTATGCGATCAGGCACGAAAGGCAACGAATGGTTTCTACTGACACGGGCGGCACGAGCTCCAATCCTCTCGAAGAGAATTTCGCCGCTCTGTTCGAGGAGTCCCTCAAGAACGACACCTTCAAGGAAGGTGACATCGTCAAGGGCAAGGTCATTCACGTCGGCAAGGATCACGTCGTCGTCGACATTGGCTACAAGTCCGAGGGAACGATCCCGCTCTACGAGTTCGGCCACTCCGACACCGGCGTGAGCGTCAAGGAGGGCGACGAGATCGACGTCTTCCTCGAGACCCGCGAAGACGAAAATGGGCTGTGCGTCCTCTCGAAGGAGAAGGCTGATCGTCTCAAGGTGTGGGACGAGATCTCAGGCGCCTGCGAGCGCGACGAGCTGATCGAGGGCACCATCAGCGCCCGCGTGAAGGGCGGCCTGTCCGTCACCATCCGCGGCGGCGTGAAGGCCTTCTTGCCCGGCTCGCAGGTGGACCTGCGTCCGGTGCGCAACCTGGACGCGTTCATCGGCAAGTCGCATCGCTTCAAGGTCATCAAGTTCAACAAGAAGCGCGGCAACATCGTGCTGTCCCGGCGCGTGCTGCTGGAGAAGGAGCGCGCCGAGCTGAAGGGCATGACGCTCGAGAAGCTGAAGGAGGGCCAGATCGTCGAGGGGATCGTCAAGAACCTCACCGAGTACGGCGCGTTCATCGACCTCGGGGGCATCGACGGCCTGCTGCACATCACCGACATGTCCTGGGGGCGGGTCACGCATCCGTCGGAGCTGTTCCAGGTGGGCGATCACGTGCGCGTGAAGGTGCTGAAATTCAACGTCGAGACCGAGCGGGTCAGCCTGGGCCTGAAGCAGATCAGCGAGGATC
>CAYUFS010000037.1:0-55756 GCA_964443975.1 uncultured Myxococcales bacterium
CGTCGGAGTGCTGTATCGTTCCGGTGACAGCCGTGCCGCGACCGTGCTCACAGAACATGCCGCTGGCGGTGACACTGGGGCTCGCGGTGGCGCTGGCGTTCCCGGGCGCTTGCGCGCGCCGGCCCGGGCCCAGGGCCCTCGCCGATTCCGGAGCAGGCCCGAACACCCCGCCCCCGCCCCCGCCCCCGCCCCCGCCCCCGCCCCCGCAGGCGTTCGCTCCGCTTCCACCCATGCCCCCGCCGTCGAGCCCGGCCGCGCGCGGGACGCAGCTCGCGCTGCTGTACTCGTCGAACCTGCGCGGGGAATACGAGCACTGCGGCTGCCCCGAGCATCCGATCGGGGGGCTCGTTCGCCGCGCGACGTTCGTCGACCGCGCGCGCGCGGAATCGGACGGCGTCCTGGTCGTCGACGCAGGGGACATGCTGCTGCCCGCCGAGGCGCCGATCGAGACCTTCCTGCCACCGCTCGAGAGCGAGGTCGAGCGCCGGGCGCGCCTGATTCTCGGCGTCTACGCGCGCATGGGAGTCCACGCCTTCCTGCCGGCGGAGGGCGACCTGAGAATCGGTCCGGCCAGATTGCGACGACTGCTGAAGGAGCTTCGCATTCCGGCGGTCGCGTCGAACCTGACGGACGGCGCAGGCCGACCCTTCTTCGAGCGCGATCGGCTGGTGACGATCGCGGGAGTCCGCGTCGGGATCTTTGGCGTGGTGATGCCACAGAAGGCCGATCGAGCGCTGTGGGACCGCTGGCGGCCCATGCGCGCCGCCGATCCGACCGTCACGGCGCGGGCCGAGGTGGCGTCGCTGAGGGCGCGGGGCGCGCAGATGGTCGTCTCGCTGGTGCACCTCGGCGCGCCCGAGGTCGTCGCGCGGTTTCTGCAGGACGTCCCCGGCATCACCTGGGCCGTGGCGGGCCACTCCGGCTCGGAGCTCGCGACCCCCGAGGTGGTCGGTGGCGCGCGCCTGCTCGAGGCCACGAGCGAAGGCAGGCTGGCCGGACGTCTCGACATTCACGTTGTCGACGGCGGCATGACGTTCACGGACAGGGGCGAGCGCGCGCAGCTGCTGACGCAGGTCGATGACGGCAAGCGCCAGCTTGCCGACAACGCGCGCCGCGCCGCCGAGGACCCGAACGGTCGGATGCGAGACTTCTATTTGGTGCGACGCAAGAGCATCACCGACGCCCTGGTTCGCGCGGCCGAGGCGGCCCGAAAACTACCGGCGGCGGTTCATGGAAGCTGGTACGAGAACAGGATCATCCCGCTCGACGAATCGTTTCCCGATCACCCGGGCGTCGCGCAGCTGGTTGCCGCCTACAACGCCGAGAGCACGCGGCGGGCCGCGGCGGCGTTGCCCGTCGGCATCGAGATGCGCGACCCCCACGCGCCCGTGCCCGCGGCGGTCCAGCCCGCGGCAGCGGCGACGCCGGCGCCCGCCAGCACGTACGCCGGCAGCGTGGCCTGCGCCGGCTGCCACGAGCGCGAGTGGCGCTTCTTCCAGACCACCAAGCACGCCCGCGCCCTGGCCGCGCTCGCGAAGGGACATCGCGACCGCGATCCCACCTGCGTGGGCTGCCACACGACAGGCTTTCTCCAGCCAGGCGGGACGGCGAACATCGGTGAGGCCACAGAACGGTTGCAGAACGTGGGATGCGAGTCGTGCCACGGACCGGGTCTCGAGCACGTCACGAGCGCCGACAAGAAGGGCACGACGCACCGCCAGGTGGAGATGACCACCTGCCTCGGCTGCCACACCGCGGACCGGACGAACGGAGAATTCGACTACGAACGATTCCGTCGCGCGATCCTCGGGGCCGGACACGGCGCCTGACGCGCGGGTGCCGTGGCGGGCATCGCCCGGCGAGGCAATTCAGAGCAGCAGCGGCCCGCCCGCGGAGATATCCGCCAACCCCCACGAGGTCAGGTTCTGCCCCATGAGGTAAGCGAACGTCAGCAGCAACCGGTTGTGGTACGGGCTACCCTGAAGCATCTCGTAGCGGCCGGTCTGCAGCTCACCGCCGCCGCGGCCCGCGATGATGAAGGGCATGTCCGTATGGGTGTGCGCCTTGCCGTCCGCGCAGTCGCTGGCAAACCACGCCACCGAGTTGTCGAACGCGGTGGACCCTCCCTCGTCGATGGCCTTCAGCTTGTCGATGAGATAGCCAAACTGCGAGAAGTTCCAGCGATCGACGCTCAACAGCTTCGTCAGGTAGTCCGAGACTCCCCGCTGCTCGCCGTGCGAGATGGGGTGATGCGCTTCGTTCAGGGGCTGCCCGTTGTAGTCGAGCCAGGTCATCGGCGGGCCGCTCAGGCCGCCCTGGGTCAGGATCATGGTGACGACCCGGGTGACGTCCAGCTCGACCGCCAGCGCGATGAGGTCGATGTTCATCGTCGTCAGCGCGGGGAAGTTGGGGTCGGTGATGGCGACCGGGCTCGTCGTCTCGAAGGTGGTCTTCGCCGTCTGACACGTCTTGACCGACGCGGTGTCGGCGACGACGGTCGTCAGGCGCCGCTCCACGCTCTGGATCGCGGTCTCCAGGCGCTCCAGCTTCTGCAGCTCGGCGGAGCCCATTCCGAAGGCGCGCTTGAGCGCGCCGGACTCGGTCAGCACCGAGTCGAGGACGCTCTGGCGCCGCAGGTTCATCAGGTCCTGTGCCGGGTTCTCCACCGGCGTCGGGGACGCGGCGCAGGTGCCGAGCACGCCCTGGAACAGTCGCTTGTAGACCGCGTACGGATCCTCGTTGTAGGCCTTGTAGTTGCCCGTCTGGTCGAAGGACAGCCACTTCGACGGGCGATCTCGCTGCAGCCGCGTTCCCAGCAACAACGTGGGCTCAGGCGTCGCCGTTCCCAGCTGCCGGCCCAGATACTGGTCCAGTGATTCGCCGAGCGCGTACGGCGTCTGCTTGTAGTCGCGCACCTTGTTTCCGGTCATCAGCGCGACCGCGCCGTTGTCGTGGTCGTCGCCGCCGTAACCTCCATAAATCTGGATGCCCTTGGTGATGATGATGTCGGCGAGGTGCGGCTTGAGCACGTCCAGGGTCTTGCCGTCGACGTTGTAGCTCCCGCTGGCGAAGGTTCCGGCGGTGCCGTTGGGGAAGTAGGTGTCCTGCCGGACACCGCTCGAGGAGAAGAAGGTGATGAAGCGCCGAATCGGCGCGGCATTGGCGCGTCGCGCGCGCAGCAGCGGATAGGCCAACATCCCGGCGGCCCCGAAGCCCTTGATCAGCGAGCGCCGACTGAACGCTTTCATGGTGCGGTCCTTTCTCGGAGCGCGAAGGCGGAAGAGCTGACGAGCTGGGGAACCAGAGCGCCCACGTTCCCGGAGCTGACGAATTGTTGGTAGGCCTTGCTCAGGACCGGATTGTCGGTCGCTGTCTCGGCGCGTCCGAACACGTAACGAAACGCCTGTCGGGTCAGGCAGGCGCGGACCTCGGGGCTGCTTGCCATGGTCTTGAACATCTCCGTCGCGTCCATGAAGGGCGCTTGTGTGTAGCTGGTGAACGCCAGCGCGCCCGAGGCATCGATGGGCTTGCCCTGGTCGTCGGGTCGGTACCGCCCGATGGCGTCATAGTGTTCCAGGGCGAATCCCGGTGGATCCATCAGCTTGTGGCAGCCGGCGCAGGCGGCGATGTTCTCGACCGTCGAGAGGCGCTGTCGCACGGTGGAATCCGGCCCCAGGCCAAGCGCGGCGAAGTCCGGGAACTCGACCACGATGTCCTTGGGCGGAGACAGCGACAGGCACAGCAACCGGTCGAGCACGAACTTGCCCCGGAAGATGACCCCGGACAGCGCCGGATCGGAGATCATCGACAGCACCGCCGGCTGCGTGAACAGGCCCATGCGCTGGCCGGCCGGGAGCGTCGTCATCTGCCCGGCTGGCGCCGTCGCTGCGAGCCCGTAGATGCCGGCCTCCTGCGGATCCACGTAGCTCTGCTGGAGCGTCATGAGATCGTAGAAGCTCCCCCCGCGTTCGCGCAGGATGTAGTCGATGAACGTCATCGTCTCCTGCAGCATCGCCTGCTTCAGCTCGGGCGTGAACTCGGGGAACAGCAGCAGATCCTTCTCGAGGCCGCCGTAGCTGGCCAGGCCCGACCAGTCGACGAGGAAGCTCTTGATGCCATCTTGCCCGCGCGGAGACGCCAGCAGACGGTTGAGCTCGGCGGTGAACACATCCGGGTTCGCGAGGGTCCCGTCCGCGGCGTGGCCACGCAGCGTCGCGTCCGGGGGACCGTTGGTGATGGCGTAGGACAGCGCACGCGAGAGCTCGGCGGGGGTCAACGAAACCATCCCCGCCGCGGTCCCGTCTTGCGGACCAAGCTCGGTGCGAAACATGACGGAGGGCGACATCAAGACCGCGAGGATCGCGTCGTCGAGCGCGGCGCGGGCGCCCGCTTTGACGGCGAGGGCGTTGTACACCGCGAGGGCCGGCGCGACATTGGGGGTGGCGAGGCCCTGGGCGACGGTGGCCACGCCGGTGAGGAACGTCTGGGCACAGTCGGCGTTGAGCGCAGCTACAGTGCAGCCGAGCCGAGAGGTGATGGCGGCCTGCTGGGTCAACAACGCCGCGCGCAGGTCCTCCTCGAGGTTCGCGAACGAGACGTCGGACACCGCCAGCGCGGTGGCGTCATTCAGGAAATGATCCTCGCGCACGGTGGGCAGGGTTCGCGGCAGATCCAGCGGGACACCGAGCGCGTCGCTGATGGTCGTGATGTACTGCGCCGGGGTGAGCTGCCAGATGCGGGTCGCCGTCGCCCCCTGGGTGCTGCCGGGGAAGAACGCCGACCCGTCGGCCACGCCGGCTGCGGTTCCCGCCCCCGCCCCCGACGGACCGACCGGACCCGGGGCGCCACCCGATCCCGCAGTCGACGCGGTCGCGGCACCGCTGCCTGCCACAGATCCGCCGCTGCCCTTTGGCGTCCCCGATGGCCCGGGGCCCGAGGACGGGCCATTGCTGCTGCTGATGCGCCCGGTACAACCGACGCTCGCCACCAGCAACCCCACCATCACGGGTGAGCGCCAACCGACCGCGCCGCGGGTCCGGTGACTCCAGGCGCGGCCCACGTGCTTACCCCCCAATCGGTCGAGCTGATGGGCCATAGCAAAACGCTACACCCGAGTTTTGGATGTGATCCACATCAAAGTGTGACCCACGTCTCACGGCGGTTGCGCCGAACGGGGACCGGGATTAGGGGACGTGAGGGTTGTCCCGCCCTCGCTTTCCGGCGAGAGTGTGGCCGCTCGTCGAAAGCTTCGTCACTCCTTGGGCGAAATCCGTGGTCGGTTCGCGGCGTTTACTGACGTCTTCAGCGAGAGGAATCTTGAAAATGATGCTCCCTGCGCCAGGCCGCAAACAAACGCTTCAATCTGCGGGAACGTTACCGCTCGCCGGAGTCGTCGGTGCTCTGCTGCTGGCATGTTCTGGTTCGGGTGGCACCGCGGGGCAAGGAACAGGCGGCCAAGACGGATCCGGTGGTTCGATGGCGACGGGAGGGGTCACGAGCACCGGAGGCAGAACTGCAACCGGGGGAAGCCTTGGCACGGGAGGGTCCGGCGGGAGCGGCGGCTCGGTCGCAGCGGGCTCAGGCGGCTCGATTGCGACGGGTGGCACCATTGCCACCGGCGGCAGCACGGCCACCGGGGGAAAGACGAGCACTGGCGGAGCGGGCGCGGGGGGCGGCGGCGGTCCAGGCGGTTCGGTTGCGACGGGCGGCGCCGTCGCCGTCGGGGGAAGCACGAGCACGGGCGGAGCGGCAGGAGCGGGTGGGGCCGTTTCAGCCGGTGGGGCCCAGGCCAGTGCCGGCGCTGGCGGCGGCGCTGGTCGGGGTGGTGCGGGCGGAACGAGCGGCCTGGGCGGTGCCACGGCGGCCGTGACCGGGCCTTGCGACATCTATGCAGCCGGCAATGCCCCCTGTGTGGCGGCACACAGCACGGTGCGCGCGCTCTCCGGCGCGTACAGCGGCAGCCTCTACCAGGTCAGGCGCGCGTCGGACAACACGACCAAGGACATCGGCGTGCTGACCGCCGGAGGCTTCGCCGACGCCGCGGCGCAGGATTCGTTCTGCTCCGGCACGACGTGCACCATCTCCGTGATCTATGACCAATCCGGGAAGGGCAACCACCTCACGAAGGCGCCGGCGGGCGGGGCCAAGAACACGCCGGACAGCGAGGCCGTCGCGAACGCGCTGAAGGTGACCGTCGGTGGGCACATGGTCTACGGCGTTCACATTCCGGCTGGTGTCGGCTATCGCAACGACAAGACCTCGGGCATCGCGGTCAAGGACCAGCCCGAGTCCATGTACATGGTGACCAGTGGCAATTACTACAATGCTGGGTGCTGCTTCGATTATGGCAACGCAGAGCTGAACAACCTGGATAACGGAGCCGGCACCATGGAGGCGATCTACTTCGGAAACTGCACGAACTGGGGCAAGGGCACCGGCGCAGGCCCCTGGGTGATGGCGGATCTCGAGAACGGTCTGTTTGCCGGAAAAGACTTCGGGCCCACCGCGACCAACACACCGCTGACCTCCGCCTACGTGACGGCCATGGTGATTGGCAACTCCGGGAGCTTTGCGATCAAGGGCGGCAATGGGCAGTCGGGGACCCTGACGACCATGTACAACGGCGCGCGTCCCGCCAATGGCTACAATCCCATGAAGAAGGAGGGCGCCATCATCCTGGGGATCGGCGGCGACAACAGCAACGCCGCTCAGGGAAACTTCTTCGAAGGCTGCATGACCTCCGGCGCCTCGTCGAGCGCAACCGATGACGCCGTCCAGCTCAACATCATCGGCGCAGGCTACGGGCGCTGACGCGCCCACCTTGTGGCGATGTCTTTCGGCTTCCTGCCAATCGTGTGGCCAACATCATTTAGCCAGGTTTCGATTCGACACGACGTATGACCGTCAATCGATCGAATGCCTACGGCGGTGCCCACAGGCCATCCGTGCCCGTGCCCCTCGACAACAACTATTCCAGGCCCCCACTCGGGCGGAAGAACCGGCGATTGTCGGCCAGGATGCGCGCGCAGGTCGCGGCATCGGTGCGCGCATCGGCGATGCCCTCTTCGAAGGTTCCGCCGAGCACGAGGGCGTCGGATCTCGGCACCATGTATCCGTTCGGGTGATCCAGCAGGTAGGACAGCGCCTGCGGTCGGATGTGGACGAGCTGACCCCGGATGGGGATGACGGCCTTGTCCGAGAGCAATGCGCCCGCGCCGAGTCCGAGGCAGTTCACGATCGCGGCCTCGCCAAGATCGTGCAGCTCGCGTGGGGTTGTAAACGCGCGGGGCTCGAGCATCCCGCCGGCGCGCCTGACTTCTTCCACGAGGGTCGCGAGAAATATCGGGGCCTCGATGAGCAGCGTCTGATAGACCCGCGCTGACCGCGTGGGCGCGAAGGGCAGCGCAGCCAACCGCCGGGGCGGCGGCAGGAGCCCTGCGGGCAGCTCGTCGAGGCCGCTCGGCACGCCGTCCGCCTCGTAGATCGGTCGCCGGTGCACGCCCCATCGCGAGCCGACGAGCGACTGGAAGCGGTGCAGTGACAGCGCCAGCATTTGGTCGAAGCGCTGTCGGAGCTCGCGGGTGGGACCGCGATCGACGATGTCGGGCGACCACTCGGCGCCGGCGACGTCCGAGGTCGTGTGCGGCGGGAGCTCTCGGGCATAGATCCGGACGCGAAACCCCCGCTCCTGCAGCACGCGCGCGGTGCACAAGCCCACGACCCCGGCACCCAGCACAGCCACTTCCGTCCCGCGCGCGAGGCCCCGGAGGAGTCCCGCGACGACGCTCGCGCTGCCCCACGACAGCGTGAAGCCCGCGCCGCCGTGGCCATAGTTGTGAACGATGGTCTTGCCAGCCCAATCTTCCCGCTCGATGCGCGGGCCACCGCGTCTGAAGGGGCGAATGCCCGCCACACTGCGAATGACCTGGTCGTCGGAGAGAATCGGAGCGGCGAGCCCGCCTCCGACCCGCTCCCGCGATCGTGCCGCCGCGATTCCGGGCGCGGTCGCGGTCAAGGCGAGGCTCGTCAAGAACCGGCGACGAGACGGGCTCATCGCATTCGAAACCGGTGCGTGACCCGGATCGACGGGAGCAGGTCCATCTCGCCTTCCTCGTAGCCAACCGTCCAGTTGTTGATGACGAAGGGCAGGCCGCTTGGCGCCGTCCGATCCGAGATGATCCCAACGTGGTCGGGCCCGGGCCGACTCGGAAACGTATCCAGGAAGACGACGTCGCCAGGACGCCCTGGCCCCTCGCTGACCTGGGGAACGTGGCGCAGGAACCAGGTCAACAGCGTCTTGACGCGCCTGTGATCGATGCTGGTGTCGGGCCGGCGTATCCCCGGGTACGCGGAGGGCGCGGCTCGAATGTCTTCGGCGATGCGACTCTGTAGATCGATGCCGGCGTTACGATAGGCGCGGATGATGGTGTCGCTGCAGACGCCGATGGCGCGGGGAACGTCGCCCTTCGGGTAGGGGAGCTGCACATAGCCCTCCGTGTACTTGGCCCGGTTCAGCACCAGCTTGCGCGCGCCCATCAGGATATCCAGCGAATCGGGAATACCGTCACCGTCGCTGTCACCGTCCTTGGGACTGGCGCCGCGGGTCGGCGGAACCCGGTCGACGGCGGTGCGGCTCGAGACGAGGCGGCTCGCCTCCGCGGCGTCGGCGGCGGCGAGAAGCGCGACCACCGACGGCGCCGAGGTCGCTCCGCGGGGCGGCGATCCCGCGAGCGCATAGACCTTCAGCGGGAAGTCCCCTTCGTAGAGCACCACCGTGCCGTGCGCCTCATCGAGTCGCACCCGCGTCCTGGCGGCGTCAACCCGACGAGGCAGCGTGATTCGCACGGCCCCGTCCAGATCGGAGAAGATCCCGATGTCGTGAACCGACGACGAGGCCGATGCTTCCTGGGCGGCCGACCACGATGCGAGGCCCAGCGCGGCGGCCACGATGGCGGCTGGAATGACCCGCATCTCCCGTACACTTTAACGCATGCGAAACAACCGGGTGGCCCTCATCGCCTGCGGGGCCCTGATCTGCGGCGCCCTCCTCGGGTGGGTCGGCAGTGGGGCGGCGGCAGGAAGCGGCGCAGCGGCAGATCGATCTCGAGAGCGATCGCAAACGTTGATCCCTCAGTTCGAGAACACATCGGTCACGGTCTGGAAGACCATCCTCGCGCCGCACCAGAGGCTGGGCATGCACAGGCACGAACACGGCCGCGTGGTGGTCGCGCTCAAGGGCGGGACGCTCATGATCCCGCAGGATGACGGCGGCTCGCACAAGCTGGCCCTGGAGACAGGAAAAGCATACTGGCTCGACGCCGATCCTCCCGGGAGGTTGCACGGCGACGCCAACGAGTCAGACCAGCCGCTCGAAATGATGGTCATCGAGATGAAGCGCCGTTAGTGTCGTTTGTGTCGTAACATCGGCGCTCGGCTCGGGGCTCGACCCGGGTCAATCCGTGCTCGCGGTTTCTTCGCACCTCCTGGAGCAAGAATGATGAAGGCAACTCTCTGGCACCGGGTTTCTGCTCGGCTCGTGTTCGCCGCCCTGGCGGCCACCTTGTCGTTCGCCATCGCTTGCGGAGGCGCCTCCCAGTCTGGCGACCCCCGCGACGCGGCCGCTGGTGGGACGGGCGGCAGTGGGCAGTCGGGAGGCGCGGGCGACGCCGTCGGAGGCGGTACGGGCGGAACGTCGACCGGCGGACAAGCCGCCAGCTCCGGCGGAGCAAGTGGAGGAAGCACCCCCGTTTCGAGCGGCGGCGCCAGCGCGACGGGGGGCTCGCCCGGGAGCGGCGGGGCCGCAAGCGGCGGCGTGGGGACGGGAGGCACGGGCGCGACCGGGGCGGGTGGCGCGGGTGGTGGTGCTGGCCGAGGCGGTACGGGAATCGGCGGAACCAACGCGGCCGGCAATGGCGCGGGCGCGACGGGAACAGGGGGCCGCGCGGGGGCGAGCGGCGGCAGCTCCGGCGGCGCCGGCGGCGGGGGCGGTTCGAGCGCGACTTACAATCCATGCCCACCGGCTCCGACGGACTGCAAGATCATGCCGTTCGGCGATTCGATCACGGACGGGTACCTGGCCCAGAGGGGCGGCTATCGCATTCCGCTCTTTTCGCGCGCCCATCAGGAAGGCAAGCACCTGACGTTCGTCGGCAGCGCGGTGAACGGCCCCGCGACGGTCGATGGCGTTCCGTTTCCGCAGCACCACGAGGGACACAGCGCCTACACGATCGACGACGAGCCGTTGCCGGCGCCCGCCCACAAAGGCATCGCCCCATTCGTGATGACGAGCATCCCGGCCTACCACCCTGACATCGTGCTGCTGATGATCGGCACCAACGACGTCGACAACAGCATCGACTTGCCGAACGTCCCCACGCGCCTCGGCGCGCTCATCGATTCGATCATCGCCCTCGACGCGCACACGCTCATCGTGGTCGCGCAGATCACGCCCACGATGCAGGACCCGCTCAACGCACGCATCGAGACGTACAACGCCGCGATTCCCGCGGTCGTCAAGGCGCGCACGGACGCGGGCAAGCACGTGGCCTTGGTGGACATGTACAACGCCTTCGTGTCCGACAAGTCCTACCGGACCACGTTGATGTACGACCGCCTTCACCCAAACATCGCCGGCTTCCAGAAGATGGCCGACACGTGGAACACGGTGATACACGATCTCATCCCTTGATCCGCGCCACTCCCCCGCCTTCGAACGGAGCGAATTCTAAGCAACGCCGTCGCTCAACGACACTAACCCGAGCCGCGAGAGCCGCGCGAAGTCTGCGTCCTGAGACCAGACCGAGCAGCCGTTTTCCGTGGCGATCGCCGCGATCAGGAGGTCCGCGACTCCGAACCGGTGACCGGCGGCGGCGCCCGTGGCGACCCAGGTCTCTATCTGACGCCAGGTCTGGTCAGTCGGAAGCAGCAGCGGCAGGGCACTGAGCAACCGGGCCAGCCGAGGACGTTCCGCCCTGCGAGCGCCGCTCAGGATCTCGATGCGCACGGGAACCGGCAACGCTGCCTGATCGCGATCGAGCACCTCGGACAACCGATCGGCGAGAGGCTGCCGGCCGCGAAAGAAGTCGATCCAGACCGACGTGTCCACGGCGATCATGCGCGCGTGCGACGCCGTCGCGGCCGCGACGAGTCGGGCGCCGGGAGGGGCCGGCGGCGCGACCGATCGAGATCGAGATCCAGATCGACGCGGCCGAGCAGGCCCCTCAACGCCTCGATCCGGCGTCTCCGGACCAGCTCGGTCAGCGAGAGAACCACGGTGTCGGTCTTGGACTTGAAGCCCAACATCTTCTGAGCCTCGTCCATCAAAGCGGCGGGGAGATCGAGCGTGGTCCGCATACGATCAATCGTAAATCGTATGCATCTAGGCGTCAACGCGTGGCACGATCGTATGCTACGCGTGCGTCCGACCGACGTCCTTTTCCATCCAGGCGTAACCGATGAACTTGCGGAAGGCGTCGCGCCGTTCGGCGGGCGCCAGGCGTCCCAGCGTCGCCATGACCAGGCGCGCCAGAAACGGCAGCGGTGCGTGCCTCCCGACCCGCTGGCCCTCGTCGGCCAGGTAGTGCAGCTCGCGCACCCGCCAGCCATGTCGGGCGAAGAAGGCGTACCAATCCGTGGGACGAAATTTGAACTGCGCGCGCGCCATCTGTTTTCCCACCCGACGATCGCGGTGGGCATGGCTCTCGGGTGACACGTAGTCCACGATCCAACCGGCTATCTGGGGCGTCGTGTGCAGGTCGTCCGCCAGGGCCCCCACTTGCTCCTCCGTGAGATACGGGATGACCCCCTCCGTCAGCACCAGGATGCGGGGGCTGGCCGCCGCCAGCCGCTCGAGCAACCCGCGCCGCTGTTGGGTCACCGATAGATCGAGTCCTTCGCGCGTCAGCCGACAGCGCGGCGTTTCATTGGCCAGTTGCCGGTTCTTGAAGGCCACGACGTCCGGGTAGTCGACTTCGATCCAGTGCAGCTCAGGCGGTAGATCCAGCCGGTAGGGGCGCGTATCGAGTCCGGCGCCCAGGTTCACGATGGTTCGAATGCCCGCGGCTGCCGCCTGCCTGACGAACGCATCGATGACCAATGTCCGCATCACGACCGTCCACGCCGTCATCGGGTGAAAGGAGGCGGCAATGGCCTTGCCCTTGTCGCCCGAAAGTTTGCGGGCCAGCGGATCGTCAAACAGCGCCTCCGCTCGTTCGGATTCCCGCGCGCGGGCCTCGGCGACCAAAAACGCTGTGTCGGAGACGTGTTGAATCAAGGGCTCGGGCATGCCCGCAGCATCCCCGACGCGAACGGGCGCTGCAACACTCCTACAGGCTTGGCCAAGCGGGTGCGCTGCAGGTCCCGGGGTCGTCAGGGAACATCACGATCGATGTAGAGCTCCCCTTCCTTCTTTCCATCGCCTGACTTGGAGACGCGGGCCCACAGCGGCTGCCCGTTGAAGAGGACCCGGTGAAAATCGTCGTCGATGTCGTATTTCGATCCGGATACGGCCAGGTCGTCGAAGCTGTCCTCGACGATTGCCCCTCGCGGGATGATCACCTTCGCGATCTCCTGGGTCCGCTTCTCTCCCGCCAGGAAGCCGACAGCCTCCGCGAGGTTCCTGGTTCCCCACGTCGCCTTGACCACCGGGAATTTCCTTCGCCGGTAGCTCTCCGTGTACGAAACGACGTGCACGTCGGGATCGAAGACCACGTCAACCTGCGCCCTGACTTCTTTGTATCGACGCATGTCTCGATACTTCTCCGCCTGTGGATCCGCGACCATCAGTTCCTCGTCCTTCCAGCCGTACCTCAGCGCATAGCTGGCCACGAGTTGCCCGTGCTGTTTCTCGGCCTTGAACGTGCCCAGGTCGATCCGGTAGTAGATCTCGCTCTTGCCGCGGTAAAAGCGCTCGGCGTCGTGGAAGACGGTCTCCACGCCGACGTCCTTCAGCGTGATGTACTTGGTCAGCCTCGGGGCAAGCACCGAGCGCATGACGTCGAGCTCGAGCTTCGCTCGGCGCTCCGGGGCCGTCCCGCCGGCGAACAGAGCATAGAAGCGGTACATCGCCTCGAGGGCCGCGTCGTATTCAGCGCCCCGGCCCGACCGGTTCCCGCGCATGGAGAAGAAGGCGTCGAGGCTCCGCGCCCCCAGCTTCTCGGGGTCGTCGATCTGGTCGCCGTCGAGGACCAGGCTCGGGATGCCGAGGGCCGCGAGCGCCGCCGCATCCGTGACCTTGGTGTGGGATAGAACGAGCCGGCTCGCCTCGGAGCCCGTCAGGGGCCGGACATCCGACACGTTGTTGTTCGAGAGGTCGATCTCACCGTCGCCAAAATTCAGCAATCGAAAAGGAGCGAGGTCAGTGAGGCCCTGCCCGTCGAGGCTGATGGAGGAGAGCCTGGTCCTCCCGCGGCCATCGAGCGCGAAGTCAGCGCACGACGCGACCTTGGTCGCCACCATGATGGCCTTGAGCGTCCGCGTGGCTTCGTTGTTGGCCCGCAAGATGCCCTGGCACTTCTCGACGCTGAACTTGTTCGGCTTCTTCTCGGCCGCGTCGGGAGACCCAAACGGGCTGGCCAGGGCGGCGATCGCGGTTGCCACGAGCGCGCGATATCGGAGGTTCGGCGTGCGCATCGCGTGGATTCAACCCGAAACCCGGCCCAAGGCCTATCCCCACCCTCGCGCGGGCTCAGTCGCCTCCCATGACCGCTCGGGTAATAGCGGACGGCGCCCTCGAAACTCCACCATCGCGTCGAGCTTGCTTCCTGATGTGCCACCCCCAGCACTCCTGCGGAGAGACCGGTAGCCCAGTGCGGATCGACGCGCCAATGTGCTTGCGCGCTCAGCCCAGCTCCAGGACGCACCGGTATGAGACCCTGAGTATCGGTTGTCGTGGCTGGCAGGAAGCGTCCAAACGACAACCCGCCCGTGACGGACAAACCAATTGCGAGGCGAGGAAGGTCATCCCTTTGAAGCTCACCCGAAGTGGCCGGCTCGGAACACACTCCAAGACGAGACTGACCGCCACACCAAGCGAGTGACGTCAGGCAACACAGCCTCAACGCGGACGCGCGTACCACTCGACCACCTTCGGGTGCGCCCCCACCGCAGCAAACAGTGCCTCCAGCTTGGGATGAACGGCGAAGACGTCCGCCGGAATGTGGTCGAGCACGCCTTTCTTGAACCACCCCAGCACGACGAAGAGCTTGATGTCCGCCACGCTGAGCTGGGCGCCGCCCGCGAAGGGACCGACGATCTGCTTCTCCATGTTGGCGCCCCACACTTTGAGCGGGCCCGCCACCAGCTCGGCCCGCCGCCGCTCGAGCTCGGCCGCGTCCTTGATGCCGAAGGTCTTGCCGACGGCGTGACGAAGATCCTCCGTGGCCGACAGCAGCGACTCGAGCCGCATGGCCTCCCACGCGTCGCCGGGCAACAGCCCGTGCGCGCGTCCGATGTACCCCAGGATGGCGTTCGACTGACTGACCGGCACCTTGCCCGGCAGCTCGAACACCGGCAGGCTGCCGAACGGCGTCGTCGGTTTCAGCGCGGGCCACGCGCTCTGCGGGATGCGGTTGTCCTCGAAGTCGACGCCCGCGATCCACAGCGCGAGTCGACATTCCTCGCCGCGACTGGCGGCCTGATCGAAATACGTGAGCCTGGGCTTCGTCATTGCCAGAGGCTATCCCCTGCGGGTCCGGCCGTCACCCGGCGAGCCCCGACGCCTCCAAGACCTCACTGCCCGAACGCCCTTGTGCGCGGGCGCGCTCCGCGTCGATACTCGGTCGGCATGACCGAGAGCGACTACCGGGCGCTGAGGGGCCGGGCGGCGAGCGCGCTGTTCAAGCTCGAGAGCGTGGACGGCGTCGGGCTGGGGGCGCATCGCGTGAACGGGGCCCTCACCGGCGAGGTGGCGATCGTGATCAGCCTCGTCCCGGCGGAACAGGGGCAACCGCCGCCGGACGACGACATCCCAACGTCGTTCGAGGGTGTGCCCATCGACAAGATCGACCTGAAGATCGACATTCCGACGGGCCCCGTCCCGGGCGCGTCGTCGCCGGAAGGAAACCAGCCGGAGCTCGGTCCGGCCGCCGAGCCACTCGTCGGCGGCGTGAGCATCGCCGCGGAAGGCAAGCCGGGCTTGGGCACGCTCGGCTGCTTCCTGCGCGACCGCGACGACGCGACCGCGATCTACGCGCTGACCAACCACCACGTCGTGTCGGTGAGCGGCAAGCTCTCGCGAGCGCGCCGCATCGTCAGTCCCCCGCCCCAGCACTTCGGCGAGCCATCGGACGACGACTGGCTCGCGTCCAACTGGATCGGTCTCGTCGCCGCCGGCGGTGACGAGGCGATTCGGGACGCGGCGATCGCCCGCTTGAAGCCCGGCACGAGCTGGCTGCCCAACGTCAAGGACATGCCGTCGCCGCTCGCCGGTGCGTACGACGTCACGCTGGAAGACATGCTGACGCAGCAGTATCAGGTCATGAAGCGAGGCGCGCGGACCAGGTTGTCGGGCGGGGTCGTCGTGTGCATCGACTTCGAGATCCGGGCGCTTTACGTCGACGGCAAGCCGGTGGACCGCAAGGGGAACCTGCTGATTCGACCGAACGCCAATCCCGACGCGAGCCCCGGGGAGCGGCTGGCGTTCGGGGCCGAGGGTGATTCCGGCTCGGCGGTGGTCAACGCGGCCAACCAGGTCGTCGCCCTGCTGCACGGCACCGACGACGCGAGCACCAGCCTCACGCAGGGCGCCGGCTACGCCACGCCCATCGGCGCCATCTTGCGCCGCTTCAACGAGGTGGACCACCTCGACCTGGAGGTCGCGCAACCGGCGGCGGGCGCTTCGGCTCCGGAGGTCGTGCCGCCTCCCGGCGGAAAACCCCACATGAGCGGCCCTGATCAGATCGCCCGCGGCGACCACGGCTACTATCGCCCGCTGCCCGGGGGCGCGCCGATCCTCGTGGCGCCGATGCTGGGCTCGGCGAACGCGTCGACGCTCGGGTGCGTCGTCACCGATCCCAACCAGCCTGGCCCCGCCTATATCCTGACGGCGTGGAGCGCCCTCAGCGCGGGCGGCACGCTCACACCGAACGCGCAAACGCAGATCGGACAACCGGACAACACAGGCCACTGCTCGCACTGCACGAGCAACACCGTCGGAACCTTCTTCAAGGGTGGCGACGCCGACCAGACGCCGCAGGCAGGCCTGGTGGCCCTCGGCGCGGGCCAGCCCTGGCTGTCCGAAGTCATCCATGTCGGGCTGTTGTCCGGATCGAGGAGCCTCGGGCCCGGCGAGGGAGCGGGGGTCGCCGTCGTCAAGAGCGGTGGGGGCAGCGGGCTGACGGGCGGGACCATCACCAAGATCGAGGTGGTCGACGGACAGCAACGGATGATAATCAAGCCGAACCCGAACGCCGCGAAGGCCGATCAGGTGCTGTACTTCTCGCAGTTCGCCGATCGAGGCGCGGTGGTCGTCGACGCGGCGAACTTCGTCGTCGGCGTGCTGTACGACGAGCTGACCGTCGACGGCGAGCACGACATCCACGGGGTGGCGGCGCCGATAGCCTGGGTGCTCGACCAATTGAAGACCCACGCCGGCGTCGCTGTCGACGTGCCCTCCGCGACGGCCATCGACGACGTGCAGACGGCGGCCGTCGCGCGCACGGCGGACAACGCCACCCACCCCGCGCTTTCGGCGGCCGCGCCACGGCCGCTGCTCACCGACGGGATGATCGAGCGCCTGGGCCTGCCGCCCCCGTGGCGGGCGCATCGCGTGGAGATCCAGCGCCTCATCGCCGGAAACCGGAGGGTGGCCGCCCTGTGGCGAAGGCACGGCGGCCCGGCGCTGGTGCAGGCGATCGTCCGCGCCTTTCATGTCCCGGTGGAGGCGATTCCGATGTTGATCGATGGCGTGTCGCTGTCCGAGTGCGTGGAGCGGCTGGGGCGCATCCTCGGTCGCTACGCCAGCCCAGCGCTACGTGCCGAGCTGTCGCAGCTGCCGCGGCTGGTGCCGCGCGTGGCCGGCGTGCCGCTCGAGGAGGCGGTGTTGGGCATTCGCGACGCCTGGACCGAGATCGGCCTCATCGGTGGGGTGACTCCATGAGCGATCAGCCCGGCACGCTGGAGCAGCTGGCCATCCTGCTCGGGCGCGTCCTCGCGCGGGTGAGCGCGCGCCTCGGGGACGACCAGCTGCGGGAGACGCTGGCCGCGCTCGGGGTGGCGCTTCCGCCCGCGCTGCTGCAGCAGCCGGCGGTGGTCGCGGCCCGCGACGCGCTCACGTCGGCCGCCGACCAGCTTCCCGCCGCGGTCGAACAGCTCGTGGCCGCAGCTGAACAAGGGGATCTCGGCGCCATCGTCCAGCGCGGCGAGCAGGTGCGCACGAACGCGCTCGCCCTGGTGGCGAAGCTGGCGACGCTGCCGGCGGCGCTCGACAGTGCCCGCGCCGCCTTCCCCGAGATCACCGACGCGGCCATCGCCAACCTGATCGACGGCTTTCCGCGCAAGCTCCTCGATCTCGTGACCGCCGAGGTCCTCGACGAGGTACCCGCCGTGGGCGCGGCGCTGACCATGGTCGGCCTGGTTGAGCGGAGGCGGCCATTCGAGACCGACCCGGATCCCGAGCTCGCGTCCCTCGAGCAAAGCATCGTCCGCTACGACCGGATCACGCCACTGCTCGACAACCCGGTCAGCTACTTCGCGTCGCTCTATGACTGGGGCGCGCCAGGCTTCGACGGCACCAAGGTGCTTCCAGCGCTCTCCGAGTTGCTGGCGCGGCTCGACGTGCCGACGGCGTACCACGCGGCGACCGAGTCCAACCCGCCGCTGCTCGAGGCTTACGTGGTCGACGTGACGCCCACACCCAAGCCCACGGGCGATCCGGCGACGCTCCCCGGCCTCGACTTCACGATCGTCGCGCCGTTCGGCGGTTCGATCGACGAGACGGTCGCGCTCCCCGCGCCCGGCTGGACCGCCCGCTTCACCGCCAGCGGCGGCTTCACGACCAGCTTGACGGCGTCGCTGCGCCCGCCGTTGGCCTTCGTGATGACGTCGCCGGCGGTCACCCTCGAGGGCAAGGCCGAGGCGGCGCTGACCCGCGACACCGGTACGCCGCTCGTCATCCTCGGCGCCGCGGGCGGCAGCCGGCTCGAGGTCAAGACGATCGGCCTCGGCGTCACGGCGGCGTTCAGCACCGCCGCCGGCGCCGCCGGTAGCGCGCCCGCGCTGACGGGATCGCTGAAGGGCGGTCGCGTCGTCATCGACGGCTCCCAGGGTGACGGCTTCATCAACATCCTGCTGTCGGGCCGGCAGATCGACGCGGCGTTCGACGTCGGGTTCGCGTGGAGCGTCGCGACCGGACTGCGCTTCGACGGCAGCACCAGCCTCACCATCCTCTTGCCGGCGTCCGCCGACTTCGGGCCGTTCGCGCTGCGCGGCCTCTCGCTCATCGCGACCCTCGCCGCCGACGGCGTCGCGCTGGAGGTGTCGGCCGGCCTGGCGGCGACGCTGGGCCCGGTGACCGCGAGCGTATCCAGGCTGGGCTTCATCTTCGGGCTGACGTTTCCCTCCGCGGGCGGCAACCTGGGGCCGGCGGAGCTGGACGTCAGGTTCAAGCCGCCGAGCGGCGTCGGCGTCAGCGTCGACGCGGGTCCCATCAGCGGCGGCGGCTTTCTCGACTACGACGAGCCGAGCGGACGATACGCGGGCGCGCTGGCGCTGCTCGTTTACGGCGTTCAGGTCAAGGCCATCGGGCTGCTCGACACGAGGCTGCCCGGCGGCGAGCGCGGGTACTCCTTCCTGGTCATCGTCAGCGTCGAGTTCTCGCCGGTGCAGCTCGGCTTCGGCTTCACGTTGAACGGCGTGGGCGGCCTCGCTGGCATCAACCGCGACCTCATCACCGACGCGCTGCAGGCGGCGTTGCGCGCGCACAACCTCGATCACGTGCTGTTCCCGCCGGACCCGATCAAGAACGCGCCGGCGATCATCAGCGACCTGCGCGCGATCTTCCCGCCACGCGAGGGACGCTACGTCTTCGCCCCGATGTTCAAGCTGGCCTGGGGCGGGGGCCTCGACCTGGTGACCGCCGAGCTCGCGGTGCTCCTCACGCTCCCGTCGCCGATCGTCATCGCGTTGCTCGGGCAGATGAAGGTCATGCTGCCGCGACCGGAACTGCCCATCGTCGCGCTATGCCTGGACGTCCTCGGCCTCGTCGAGCCCAGCAAGAAGCGCCTCTCGATCGACGCCACCCTGCGTGATTCCCGGATCGCGCAGTACACCGTGAACGGCGACATGGCCTTCCGGTATCAGTGGGGACCGAACGGCAACCTCGCGCTGTCGATCGGCGGGCTGAACCCGCACTTCCAGCCACCTGCCGGGTTCCCCACGCTCCAGCGCCTGACCATCGCGTTGTCGTCGAGCGCGAGCTTCCGGATGACGGCGCAGTGTTACCTCGCCGTCACGTCGAACACGTTTCAGATCGGCGCGCTGGCCGAGCTGTACGCGGCGTCGGGATCGTTCAACGTGTACGGCTGGTTCGCCTTCGATGCGCTGTTCGTCTTCAAGCCGTTCTCGTTCGTGACCGAGGTCTCCGGAGGGCTGGCGCTCCGGGAAGGCACGACGACGCTGATGGGCATATCGTTCCAGGCCACGCTGACGGGCACCTCGCCCTGGCACGCGAAGGGCGAGGCGCACATCTCGCTTTGGTTCTTCGACGTGGGGGTGTCGTTCGATCACGTCTGGGGCGACGACGCAGGGGCGCTGGAGGCGCCGCCGATCGACGCCTGGCCCCAGCTCAGGGACGCCATCGGCGACGCCCGCAACTGGGCGTCGGCGCTACCGGCGAACGTGCCGCCCGCCGTGACCTTCGTGACGCCTTCGGGCGACGCGGCGGCGCCGGCCCCCGCGGTGCTGATCGAGCCGAGCGGCGTCCTCACGATGCGCGAGCGGCTGTTGCCGCTCGACCAGACGCTGGCGAAGTTCGGCGAGGCGGTGCCCGCGCCGCAGAACGTGTTCACGCTGGACACGGTCGCGCTCGGCGGTCGAGCGGTCCCGTTCGACGTCGTCCGCGACGCGTTCGCCCCCGCGCAGTTCGAGGACCTCACCGATCAGGACAAGCTCTCGCGCCCCTCGTTCGAGGATCGCGACGCGGGCTTCTCGGTCGGCGGCGACCAGATGGCGTCGGGGATGCCATACGTGACGGACGTGGTTTTTCGCGACATCTATGTCGACGATCGCGGCCCGCGCCCGTCTGGGCTGAAGTACGCCCTCGACCGCGGCGCGCAGTTGCGCTGGAGCGCGACGGGCGGAGCCGCGCGCTCGCCGCTCGTGGCGGCCGCCGTCGGCCGCTACGTCGTGTCCGGGAAGCCGCCCCTCGTGTCCATCGCGCCCGAGACGTACGTCGTGGCCAACGTCCTGGATCTGCAGCCGAGGGTCGACGTCACCGCGCCGGTCACCAAGGGCGAGGCCTACCTCGCGCTCGCGGCCCACCTGTCGCGCAACCCGGGTGACCGCGACGCGCTTCAGGTCATCCCGGTGCACGAGGCCGCGGCATGAGCGGCGGCGATCTCGGGACGTACGCGTTCCTGCCCTGGCTGCGACGCGGGATCTCGACCCGCATCGAGCAGAAGGACGGCGATCCCGTCCCCGGGCGCGCGACCCTCCGGGTGACGGTCGGCATCACGGGTGGGCCCGAGTCGGTGCCCATCGACGTCGACCTCGCGCTGCTCGGGCCGGGTGACGTGTCGACCTTCGACGCGCGCGCGATCTCCCGCCACTGGCCGCGACCGGACGTGTTCGAGGTCGAGCCGAACTTGTTTCCGTTGCTGGAGTTGCACCCGCCGGACCTGGCCTGGCGCTACACACCCGCGACGGCGAACACGCAAGATCGCTTGCGGCCCTGGCTGGCCCTCATCGTCCTGCGCGACGACGAGATCGCCGCGGTCGAACCGGCGAGCGCCGCGCGGCCCAACGCCGCCGTGCGCACGACGGCCGGGACGCCGCTTCCACCGATCGATCAGCTATGGGCGTGGGCGCACGTTCACTTGGACGCCGCAACCGGAGTGACCACGGGCGCAACGCTCGACGCGCCCGCGCTGCAAGGCCTGATCGACGCCGAGTCGCGCCGGGCCGTGGCGCGCCTGCTGTGCCCGCGACGGCTCGACACGCGCACCGCCTACACGGCGTTCCTGGTGCCCACGTTCGAAGCGACGCGACGCTCGGCGCTGAGATTGCCCGCGGACCCGACGCTCGACGCGATGGCCCCGGCGTGGGCGAACGACGGCGCGCCGGCCGAACTGCCGATCTTTTACCGCTGGCGCTTCGAGACCGGCGAGGGCGGCGACTTCGCGTCGCTGGCCGCGCGGGTGGTCGCCCGCGCGCTGCCCCCGGCGGCGGGCTCACGGCCCATGGACGAATCGGCGGCCGGGATGGGGCTTCCGGCGGCGGCCACGACGGCGCTCGCGCTGGAGAGCGCGCTGCGCCCGCTCGATTCGCAGTCGACGAACTGGCCGCACGCAGAGCGGCAGGCGTGGACGACGGCGCTCGCGACGCTGCTGAACCTGCCGACCGAGCGGCTCCGCCAGGCAGGCGCCCCGCGCACGCTGGCGCCACCCCTCTACGCGCGCTGGCACGCGGCGGCGAGCGTCCTCGATCCCGGCGCGCCGCCGCCCTGGTTCCAGGAACTGAACGCCGATCCCCGGCTGCGCGTCGCCGCCGCGCTGGGATGGACCGTCGTGCAGCGCGAGCAGCAGCAACTCCTGGCCGGCGCCTGGGCGCAAGTCGACGCGATCCGAGAGGCCAACGCGCGCCTCCGGCACGCGCAGCTCGCGCGCGAGGCGGCAGTCCGGCTGTACGACCGCTGCGTGGCGGGACGAGCGGCCTTGTCCGTGATGGCCTTGACCCGACCGCTGCACGCGCGGGTGTTGATGGCGTCGGGAGCCGCGGCCGCGGTCACGGCGCAGGCGCTGATTCGTCAGAGCCCCTTGCGTGCGGGCGTGTTGCAGGCCGCGTACGTCAAGCTGGCCCGGCCGCTCGGGCCCGTCGGCGTGAGACAAGGACGTCCGACGCTGGCCTCGGGATCGGCGGTGGTCACGCGCGTGAACGCGGGGCAGCTGCGGATCGCGCCGACGCCCCCGACGCCCACGGCGATGGTGACGCCGGCACGCGCGGCGGCCGAGCTCGCGCCGGCGTGGGTCACCCCGGCCGTCGTGACCGCGCTCGCGTCGTTGCCCACGCGGACCTGGAACGCCGCTGCCTCGACCAGAAGCGCGGTGGCGACGCGCCACCGGGCGCCCGGTCGGGGGACTGCGCCCTCGGGACTGACCACGCTCTCCGACGCCGCGCTGAAGGCGTGGCCTGCCGCCGTCGCGCGTCCCGCCCGCCCGGCGCTCGAGGCGTTCCTGGGCGCCGTGCGGGCGTCACTGCCGGCCAAGGCCGCCGCGACCGAGATCGCCGGCGATCTCCACCGGCGCGTCGCCGTCCGCGGCGCAAGCTTGACCGGCGCTGACGTCCGCTCGGCGCCGAGCCGCCCCGGTTTCGTCGCGCAAGAGTTGCAAGCCGACGGCACGCTTCGGGCGCTGCCGGCGTCGGCGGCCGCGGAGGACACGCGCTTTCGCGCGGCGGTCGCCGCGGCCTTCGACGACGGCAGCCACCTGCCCGCCGCGGGAGACGTGCTCACGCCGATCGACGTCGCGGCGACGGCCACCGCCCTGGCGGCGGCCGTCGATCCTCGGGTCACCATCGCCGCGACGTTCGGAGCGCATCTGCAGGTCGCGGGCGGCGCGTGGCACCCGGCGGATTCACTCGATCCGGTGATGGCGGCGCCGGATTTCCCGCAGCCGCTCTACGAGCCGCTCTTCAAGCTATCGGCCGACTGGATCCTGACGGGGCTCGATTCGCTGCCGCAGGACTCGGTGACGGTCGCGGCCACCAACGAGCGCTTCATCGAGGCCTTCATGGCGGGCGCCAATGACGAGATGGCGCGAACGCTGCTCTTCAATGAGTTTCCGACCGACCAGCGCGGCACTTATTTTCGCCAGTTCTGGGACGTGTCTGCCGCCGAGCTCCCCGCGCCGGACATCAACCCGATCGCGGCGTGGCCGAAGACCGCCGCCCTCGGCGAGAACTCGAGCCGCACGAATTCGTCGGCGCTGGTCCTGCTGCTGCGGGCGGAGCTGCTCCGGCGCTACCCGAACCTGGTGATCTACGCGGTCCCGGCCACCTGGAACGCCGATGGTTCGCGCAGCGTCTCGGCCGACGCGACGGCGCAGCGGTCACCCGAATTTCTGGGCACGCTCGGCGACGGCGCCGGGTTCTGGGGATTCTCGCTAACGACGGCCGAGGCGCGCGGCGCGGCGTCGCAGGCGACGGGGGCGGCCGGGTGGTACATCGCCTTGCAGGAGCACCCGTCGGAGCCGCGCTTCGGACTCGAGCCGCCGACGGGTGGATTTGG
The DNA here is from genome assembly GCA_964443975.1 of uncultured Myxococcales bacterium. Lineage (GTDB taxonomy): Bacteria > Myxococcota_A > Polyangia > Fen-1088 > Fen-1088 > DASYCK01. The sequence continues at coordinate 23,438 of CAYUFS010000037.1, forward strand.
CGCGCCCGCGACGGCGCTGCCGGCGCTCGCCTGGTCGCAGCTCGCCGCCGACGCGACCAGCCTGGCCGCGCTCGCCTATGTGGATCTGGCCGCGGTCCTCCCCGACATGACGGCGGCGGTCGATCCCGCCCATGCCGCCTGGCATGTGGCGGACGGGTCCCGCGCCTCGAGCCTGGCGCATATCACGTATCGCGAGCCAGCGCGCTTGCTGATTCATGCGTCGCGCATGATCCCCGCGGACGTTGCGTGAGCGCCATGCCGTCCGGCGAGCGCGCCCGTGTTCCCCTCGATACCGCCCGCGGGCAATGGGCCGACGCGCGCGCGGCGCGGCTCGCGGCCCAGGCAGCGGCGCGGACGGCTGACACCGCGGTCGCGTCGTTGTCCCGGATCGTGCCCCCGGGCGATGCGAAGCTCCGCGCGGCGACGGCCGCCGCCGCGGCGCAGGCGGACGCTGTCGCTGCCGCTCGGCGGACCGAGGAGACCGCGCGGGCGCGGCTCGCCGCCGCCGTCGAGGCGTGGCTGGCCCCCGAACCTGACCAGGATATTTCGCGGCTGCAGGCCACCTATCCGATCGTGCTGCTTCCGGTCCGCCTCGAGACGCGCTTCACCCCCGATGGCGCGGAGCTCCTGGTTCGAATCTACCCGGATGAGATCTCGGCCGACGCGCACGAGGAGGAGCTGGCCACCGCCGAGCGCGCCGCGGGCCACGCCTACTGGTCGGCCACCGCGGCGGCCGGGCACGAGGATGCGCAGGCCTGGCGCACGTTGCTCCTCACCTATCCCGCTCCACGCGCGGCGTGGATCGTCCGCGCGACGGATCCCCAGTCCGCGCCGCCAGCGCAGCCGCCGATGGACAAGCCCCCGGGCTGGAGCCGCGCGGTCGAGGCGCGGCTGCTGCCCGACCGCTTCGTCGTGGTGGCCACGCGCGGCGCCTCGACCACGCGCGCGGTCGGCGCCCCGATCGTCGAACCGCTGGCGATATCGGTCGCGCCGGACGGGGCCACCGCCGAGCGGACCCCCTTCAGCCCGGACGGAACGCTGCTGCTCGACGAGGCGCTGAAGTGGACCGTCGACTTCGACGCCGCCGTCGCCGCCGGGATGGGCATCCGTCTGCCCGTGCCACCCTCCGACGCCGGCGGCGCGACTGGCTTCGATCGTGTCCTCGTGGTCGGCGTGAAGACGACGATGGACGCGCCGACCAGCGCGGCGCGGCTCGCGGCGCTGCTGGAGGCTCATCACTACACCGGGGGGCTCGCGTTCCTTCCGCAGGGCACGCCGACCAACAACCTCGCCGGCAGCCCCTCGGCATATCCTGCGCCCGACGACAACGGCCAGCGGAGCTTCGCGATCGAGCGCGGTGCTGCCCGCGACACCGCGTCGGACGGCGCGGGGGCGGCCGCCGGCGCGGCGCTCGGGCTGCCCCCAGGCGTCTTCGCGCATGTGGACGGGGCGGACCTGCGCGAGGCGGTCCCCGCCCGCCAGATGAACCGCGTGCTGTTCCCGGCCACGCTCGGCTACTACCTCGACCAGATGCTGGCGCCGCTCCTCGGGCGCGACACGGTGGATGCCATTGGCCGCCACTTCGTGAGCTGGGTGGTGCCACGGGGCACCGTCCCGACGCTGCGGGTCGGGCGGGTGCCCTACGGTGTGCTGCCGGTGACGTCGCTCGCGCGCTGGCAACCGGCGGACGCCGCGCCCGCCGTCGAACGACGAATGGCGGCGTTGCTGCAGCGGCTCCGTGGCTCGTGGCTGGCGGCGTCGGCCGCGGCGCCGCACATCGGTCGCAGCGCAGACGCCGACCAGGACCTCATCGACGTGCTGTCGATGGACGCGAGCGCGCGACAGGTGCGTGTTCGCCGCGTCGTCGGCGACACCGTCTACATGAACCTCGCCCACCTGTTCAACTGGTCGGCCGCCGATTGGGCCGCCGCGCGGGGAGCGACGGGGCGCGGCGCGCTCGATGCTCTCGGGTTGGACGCCGCCGCGCACCCGCGGATCACGGGGCTCAACTTCGCCGACCGATCATGGACCTATCACGGACCCCTCGTCGACATCCTGGCGGTGTCCGAACGGGATGCCCTCACGCACGACTACGTGTCGTGGGTGCGAGGCGCGACGCTGGCTTCACTGCGCCAGGAGGCCCTGCCGGCCGAATGGCCGGCCGACGTGCGGCGCGTGCTCCTCTACCGGTTCCTGCGCCACGGCGCGCTCGCCGAATATCACTGGGGGGCGGGGCAACTCCTCGCGCAATATGCCGCGCCCGGCACGGCGGCCTCGATGGCCGCGTGGAGCGAATCCGAGCTGGTCGCCGTGGTGCCCGGGACGGAGGGTCGCCCCACCCCGTGGCAGCGACTGGACGCGCAGGTGCAGCTGCCGGGCGGGAACGTCACAGCCATCGCGACCTTGCTCGACCGCGACGACGAGCAACTGCGCGCGCTGACCGGCGTCGGCGATTTTCGCGATGCGCTGGCGGCGCTGGCGCCGCTGCCAACGGCCGAGCTGGAACGCCTGTTCACCGAGTCGCTCGACGCCGCGTCGTATCGGCTCGACGCATGGATAACGGCGCTCGCGAGTCAGCGGCTGGCCGCGATGCGGACCGCGCCCGCCGAGCAGAGCGCCGCAACAGGCTGCTTCGTCGGCGCCTACGGCTGGGTGGAAGACCTGCGCCCGGCGGCGGCAGGCACCGCCACGGCCGGCGGCTACATTCAGGCGCCGTCGATGGCCCACGCGATGACCGCCGCCGTCCTGCGCAACGCGCACCTCACGCATGCGGGGCCGAACGGTTCGCCGTACACCATCGATCTCTCGTCGGGGCAGGTCCGGTCGGGCCGCTTCGTGCTCGACAGCGTACGGAACGGCCAGCCGGCCGGCGCCGTGTTCGGATACTTGCTCGAGCGCGCCCTGCACGAGCGCCACGTCGAGATGCTGATCGACCCGATTCGCCGCGTCGCGCCGCTCGTCGCGAACAAGCTCGAGGATTCGGGGGAGCCGGCCGAGACCGTCGCGGCCCGGAACGTCGTGGACGGCCTCGCGCTGCGGGCCAAGTGGAAGGCGCAGCAGCTCTTCGACGTCCCAGGCGGCCTCGTCGGCGTCCCTCATCGCGACGTGCTGGAAGAGGAGCTGGCGCGGCTCGATCGAAGCGTGGATGCCGTGGCGGACTTGCTGCTCGCCGAGGCGGTCCATCAAACGGTTCGCGGCAATACGATGGCCGGCGCAGCCGGGCTCGACGCACTTGCGCAAGGAACACGCCCGCCGGATCCCGACGTCGCGCGCGCCCCGCGCGGCGGCACGGCGCTGACCCACCGGGTCGCCATCATGCTCCCGTCCGCGGTGCCTGCCTCGGCCGGCGACGGGTGGCCCGCTGCCCGCTCGGCGCGCGCCGCGTGCGAGCCACGCCTCGATGCGTGGATGGCCTCGCTGCTCGGCGATCCGCGCAAGGTCCGCTGCCGCGTACAATACCAGGCAACGGGCGGCGGAACGCGGACCGTCGAGCTCACGTTCGACGCCCTCGGGTTGTGCGCCTCCGACGTGGTGGCGCTCGCGCGCGCGGTCGCCACGCTGCCCGCCGCGAGCGAGCTCGACCGGCGCGTCCTGCACGCGGCCCTGCCGCAGGGCCCGCCGCCCGACGCCACGGGCTCGTCCTTCACCATCGTCTACGCGGCCGATGCCGGCTGGGATCGCGCGACCACGCGAACGGTCCCCGAGCTCATGGACCTGGCGAACGCGATCGGGCAGGCATTGGGCGGCATGCGCCCCCTGACACCGCTCGATCTCGTGCTGCCCGAGGACGCGCCGCGCGCCGCCGAGGCGCAGCTCGACTCCGCCGAGAGCGGTGCGCGGGTGCAAACGGCCGTGACGGCGCTGGGATCGACCCGGAACGACTTGCAGCAAGCCATCGCCGCCGTGCCGGCAGCCACGGCGCCCACCGCGCCACAGGCCCTCGCTCTGCGCGATGCCCTCGTGCGCGTTGCGGCGTTCGGTGTGGCGGCAGCCTTCCCGGCGTTCGGCGGCGGTCTGCAGGAGGGGGGCGTATCGCCGCTGCCGCTCGTCGAGCAGGCGCGCAGCGTCCTCGTCGAGGTGACCGCGCGGCTGAAGGCGGCGGCCAGCACGCCGGGCGACGCCATCGCGCAGGCGAGCGCGATCTTCGGCCGCGACTTCACCATCCTCACCGGCTTCACCTGGTCGGCGGACAGCTCGGCCGGCGCCGAGGTATCCCAGGCGTTCGCGTACGGCCCGTCGATGGTCGGCGGGGCGCCGCGCGCGATCGAGCAGTGGTTCGCGCAGGCCAGCCGCGTCCGTGAGCCGCTGGCGCGCGCGCGGACTCTGAACGTCCTGGCGCGCGCGGCCGGCGCGGCGTGGCCTGTCTGGCAGCTCGCGCAGCTCCCGCACCTGCCGGGCGCGTCGTGGATCGCGCTGCCGCCGCATCCGGGCGAGGCGCGCACGTCCGGCACGTTGTCGCTGGCGTTGCAGCTCAGTTCCGCGGGGGCCGGCGTCGGCGCCGCCGGTGACAGCGCGTACGGGCTGTTCGTCGACGAGTGGGTCGAGCTGATCCCCGACGATCGCCAGCACACCGGTGTCGCGTTCCAGCACCCCTACACTGGCGCCGAAGCACCACAAACCATCCTCGTCGCCGTGCCCCCTACGACCGGCGCAACCTGGGATCTCGCGGCGCTCCTCGCGATCGTCGGCGAGACGCTGGACCTCGCGAAGCTCCGCGCCGTCGATCTCGGGCAGCTCGATTCGCTGGCCCAGATCATCCCCGCCATCTTCCTCGCGGCCAACGCTGGCGACGACACGATCTCGACGCCGCTCGCTGGGATCCGGGACCCCGTCATTCTCGGAACCGAGGAGGGCTGACCATGCCATCGATCACGTGGTGGAACCGAGTGGAGCCGCGGTCGCAAACGGATGACGTGACGGGACCGCTCCAGGCCCGGGTGCGCGATCCGCTGTGGCTCCTCACACGGCAATGGCAGCTGGGGGAGTTCCGTGGCGTCGATTCCGGATCGCCCGCCTGGGTGACGCTCACCGAGCGCACCGATCCGCTGACCACGTGGCAGGCACCCGGTGGCTCGCCAGTCCCGTTGACCGCGGCGCCGATCGAGGCTCAGCTCGCCCGCGAGCCGTTCACGCCGGATCTCGCGACACGGATCGAGCTGGGTCAGGTGCTGTCGCGCCTGCTCACGGAGTTGGGCGCGGCCGACGACGCGTTCCGCGCGCGCTATCCCATCGGCGACGTATCCGATGATCCGACCGATCCTGCGGAGGTCCAGCTTCGACGCGCGTGCGCCGGCCGGGCCATCGACGGCGTCGCCGCCTTTCAGGCCGCGACGGCGGCGGCCGCGAGCGTTCCGCCAGCGCCCCCGGGGGTCCTCGACGCCTTCATCGCGTGGGTGACTTCGACCGTCGGTCCCATCGGGGACCTGCACGACGCGCCGGCGTGGCAACCGGCTCGGCTCGAATACACCGCGGCGGTGACCGGCGGCGCCTCGACCTTCGCCGTTCGCGCCGACGACCGCGGTCAGATGGACTGGAGCGCGTTCGACGCCAGCGCCTCGACGACCCCCACCCCGGCGTCAGGACCACCGGGCCCGACGACGACCAGGAGCATCGTTCCGGCGCACGTCCGGTTCAAGGGAATGCCGAACCCTCGCTTCTGGGATTTCGAGGACGGCATGCTGGACTTCGGCGACCTGAAGGCGGACAAGCGCGACCTGGCACGGCTGGCGCTGGTCGAGTTCATGCTGCTGCAATCCAACGACTGGTTCATGCTGCCGGTCGACGTAAACGTGGGGGTCGCCTACACGCTCGATTCCCTCGTCGTCCGCGACGTGTTCGGGATCGAGACCTCGGTAGCGCGCGCCGATAGGCTGCCGCTCACTGGGCCGGGGCAATGGACGATGTTCTCGACCAGCAGCGGCGACGCCGGTCCCACGACCGACATCTTCCTCGTACCGCCGAGCGCTGGACAGGCCCTACAGACCGGGCGCGCCGTCGAGGAAGTGCGCTTCGCCCGCGACGAGATGGCGAACATGGCCTGGGCAATCGAGCACGTCGTCGAAGACGCCGCCGGTGCCCCGCGGCCGCAACGCGAGCGCGACGCAGCCCGCTCCGGCGCGGCGCCGGCCGTCGCCACCGCTCCGTCGGCACCGCTTCGCTATCAAATCGAGTCACCCGTGCCAGCGTCCTTCATCCCTCTGCTGCCTGTCGCGCTCGATCCGGTCAACGGCATCGTGGCGCTGGAGCTGGCGGCGGCCATCGCCAGCGACGGTCACACGCCGATTCTGCCCCGGGGACGAATTCTCCGGCCGACCGGCGTCCCCGCCGGAACAGCGTACCAGCTCCCCGAAGAATCAGTCCCCCGCAACGGCCTCCGCGTGCAGCGAATCGTCTGCCGCAGCCGCTGGAGCGACGGGGCGACTCACCTCTGGGTGCTCCGCCGCACGGCCCCCGGCACCGGCGAGACCAGCAGCGCCCTGCGCTTCGATCAGGCCCTGCCCTCGCCCCCTTGATCCTTCCGGGGGCTTAGTTCACCGGCGCCACGATCCATTGCATGTTGGCGCCCCCGTCCCAGGTCCACTGCTCCACGATGGCGCCTTCGGATTGTCGCTTGGGGACGGCCACCGAGGCGTTGAGGTTGTTCGCCGAGCTGAACTTGTAGTAGCCGTCGCCGGTGGGCGTGAACGACCACATCTGGGTGCTGCTGGCCTTGTAAGCCACCTGCATCAACGTGGTCTTGTTCGAGGCATTTCTCATGTCGAGCGCCTTGCCGCTGTTCACGTTGATGAAGCTGTACTGTCCCGGAGAGACCTGCGTAATCCTCCAGCGCATGCTCGGATTGGATGGGTCGAAGGTGCTCTCGGAGATTGCCGCGTTGTTCTGGCTAGCGCCGACGACGTTCATGCACCTCTTGTCCGCACGGTCGCACACCTTGTAGTCGACGGTCGGATCGAAGTTCCGCCACACGGTGACCACGTGCATGCCATTGCAGGAGGTGTAGCCGTCCCCGACGTACGGGGCGGGGGCCGCCGCGCAGTAGTCCTTGCAGTAGGTCGTTCCCGATGCGTACGGGTTGGTGTAGATGGCGCCAACGCTCGTCCCCACGCCCAACCGACCGGGGACGAGCCCCTGATCGAAGTCCTTGCCGTTGCAGTAGAAGGCCCCTGGCGGACTCGCGAAGATGTTGCCGAAGAACGATCCCTCTTGAAACGGATAGTCGGTGCTTCGCCCCCAACCAACCGCCGGGTTGTCGCTATCGAGCCAAAGGGCGATGTGCCGACCCGAGGTGTTGATGTGGGCCAGCATGCAAGCGCTCACGTATTGCTGGCAGTCGGTACCACACGCGCCATTCTCCCACTCTGGACCCATCCCGAGCTGTCCAGCGAACGTATACGAGGTGCCGGCGACGACCTTGGTGATCGAGTGGCCAGCCGGAAGCGCGCACCTCACCAGGTAGGAAACCGTGTTGCGGCCAGCGTCCGTGGTCATGAGCCCGTTGATCGAGCTCAGCCCATTGATCGAGCTCAGCCCATTGATCGAGCTCAGCCCGTTGATCGAGCTCAGCCCGTTGATCGAGCTCAGCCCGTTGATCGTGCCGACGGCAGCGGCCTCGCTCTCGTGAAGTCCCTGCTCCGTGACCGGAGTGGAACACGCGAGTCCGAACAATGAGGGACCAAGGATGGCCAGTCCGAAGACCAGCTGTGACGGCGAGCTCGGGGAAGATCTCATGGGGGTTCCCCATCCCATTGCACCGACCATGCCGTGATTATACGTAAGCCAGGGTACAGAAAGTACACCCGGAGCGCTCCTTTCCCCCGGCCGGCGTTGTGAGCGCAACGACAACTGTTGTCCCTCCGACAACAACCACCAGTCCCCGATCCTCGGAGCCTGAGGCCCGATTCCGCCTCGCCCGGCCTCAGTCCTGCCAGGAATTGCCGGCCGCGTACTTGACGGCGGCGCTGTCCAGGCTGGTGGTCACCGCGTCATTGCCGATCAGGCGGACGCCGGTCGCTCCAGAATCGACCCGGATGTCCGCGACCGCACCCGCGCAGTCATTCGCTATCAGCTTGACGTTCGAGCAGCCGATCTGCACGGAAATGCAGTTGGTCGTCGCGTTGCGAATGACATTGCCCTGAAGCACGACGGAGGTCGTATCGTTCTCCAGGTCGATGCCGGCGATTCCAATGTTCTTGATGACATTGTTGTTCACCGTCACCCCCGCGCACGAGAACAGCCCAACGCCAAGAATGGTGTTGAAATTCGGTCCGAGAACGCCGCTGAGGCAGTTTCCAGAGACGACGAGCCCACTGACCTGGCTTCCGGTTATCAGCGACGTGCTCGCGGCGCCAACCGCTGTGGTCCTCGAACAAAGAACGGTGTTCCCGGTGATGCTGATTCCTTCCGGAAACCGGCCAGCGAGGGGATCGGAGTTGGCCTGAATCGCGGTCGAAGGCGGGTCCTTGACCGTGTTTCCCGCGACGGTCGCCTGGTGGGACCCGACGAGCAGGATGCCCACCGCGCCGAACGAAGGGCTGGCGACGAGGGTCATGTCGACCTCGTTTCCCTGGACCACGACATTGTCGCCAAAGACTGCGATGCCCTCGTTGCGCACACCAGCCATTCTGTTACCCGACACGACGCACTGATGCCCGCGCGCTTCGATCTGCCCGGATTCGAACATGTCGTTGCCGACATATTCCGACAGCGCGCCCGAGCAGGTCAGTCCGTGCCCGTTCCACCGCATCGTGTTGCCGTTGAAGCGACACCGCGAGAGGGTCGATTCCTCTGGAGTCTTGTTGTGGATCGAATAGCCGACGGTGTTTTCGAACCAGCATTCGAGCACGGAGACGTCATGCTTTTGGAACCCGACCGCGGAGATTGCCGCGGCGGAACGGGAACCAAACACGAATCCAAAGCCGTCACCGTCGCCATTGTCCCCGCGAAAGCAAAGTCCCCGGATTTCTATGAAGCTGCCCGACAGGACAAAGGTGCTGAAAAAGCTCGGAGCGGGATCGCCCCCGGGCGCATAGATCACCGAGGCTCTGCCTTCGCCGAACACAGTCACCCCGTCCGGCACGATGACGCCGGCCCTGATTGTGGCGGGCAGCCCGGACCCTGATTGGGCGCAGGTCACCTTGAACCGCCCGGCGGGAACGCGCACCGGCAGCCCACCCAGGGCGGCCGCATCGACCGCCTTCTGGATGGCTGGGCCATCGTCCGCCAACCCATCCCCCTTGGCTCCGAACCACCTCACGTCCAGCGCGCCGCTGAACAGCCGCTTCCAGCAGCCGGCGCGCTTCCCGGTGGGGACCACCACGACGCCGCCCAGGGGATCCGCGCTTTGCGGAGTGTTGCAATCAGGCGTCCACACGAAGACCCCGCCTCCACCATCGGCGGGCGCCGCATAGCCTCGGCGTATGCACACATTGACGGCGGACGCCTTTGTTCCGCCCGTGACCGCCTGCTGCTCCAGCATCGTGTCACACCAGCGTACGGATGTCGCTCCCGAGAGGGCGGACTGGACCGCTCCGGAGAGATCAGATCCGGACGCGTCGCTCGCGGCGGCGTCGCACCCCAGGAACGCCGCCGCTCCAAGGCCTCCCATCAGGCTGGTCACGAGCCGACGGCGGGAGACGCCGTCGTCTGCCTCCGACAAAGCCACCGGGGAAGGGTCTCGTTCGCCGGCCCCGACGGGCATTGCCTTTCGGATCATTTGCGCTCCTTCTCTGCAACCGTGAAGCTCACAAGGCCGAGCATTCACCCCAACTGACCCAAAGCAGGGAACAACCTGAGCACACTACTCCAGCCACGCCAGCGGCTCAAGCCGCCCTCTCCAACGGAAGAAAGGACTGCTCCCGCCTACGGTGTCTTCCGGGAAGCCCGAAGCCCGAGGCCCGGAGCCTCTTTGCCAGCCGGCACTGCTCCCACCACTTCCTACTTGCCGTACCCCGCCGCGACGATGTTCGCCTGCACTGCGTTCGTCGTTGCTTCGGACGCCGCGCCCGAGGTCAACACGCCCTCGTAGAAGTTCCCCTGGCCGCCTGCGGTGTTGTCACCGCCGATGCCGAGAATGATCGCACCCTGCTTCTTCATCGGGTTGTAGCCGTTGGCCCGCATGCCGTCGTACATGGTCGTCACCGTTCCCATTTGCGCGTTCCCGCCCCTCAACGCGAACGACCCCGCTCTCCCGATCACCATGGCGGTCACGTACTCGGAGGTGAGCGGAGTGACCATCGGGTTCGCGGCAAAGCTCGGTCCCGCGAAGACGCCGTTCTCCATGTCAGCCATCACCCAGGGTCCCGTGCCCCCGCCCTTCCCTTGATGGGTGTAGTTGCCGAAATAGACGGCCTCCATGGTGCCCGCGCCGTCGTCGTAGTTGTTCGTCTCGGCGTTTCCATAGTCCCAGCAGCAATTGCCGTTGAAGTATGTGCCGCTCGTGACCATGTATTCGGTCTCCGGCTGGTCGCCGGTCGCGACGCCCGTGGTCTTGTCGTTGCGGTAGCCATACCCAGGTGGCAGATGCAGGCCGTAGACCGTGTGGCCGGAGATCGTGAGCTTGAGGGCCGCCGCGTCGGCCAAAGTGTCGGGGGTTGCCTTCCGCTGCCCGGGGGGCCCCTGCGTGAGGTGGTTGTTCTTGCCAGACTGGTCGTAGATGATCGAGACCGTGCAGGTCGTGCCCGCGCAGAAGGTGTCCTGCGCGGCCGCGTCGGCGAAGCCCCCGGGGCTTAGCACCCCGATGTCCTTCATCGTCTTGTCCGAGGCGCGCGTGACCTGATAGAGGCTCCCGGTGTACGCGCCGTAGAGCGCCCGCACGGTGCTGTGAGCGGCGACGCAGGGGGTGTTTCCCGAAGCGAAGATGTCACACACCCCGACCCCGCTGGGCATTCCCCCGTTGCTTCCGCCAGCGCCCACGCCGCCCCCGCCGACGCCGCCCGAACCTCCCGTGCTGCTGTGACCGGCGGCGCCGCCTGCGACGTGGCCAGCGGCGCCCGTGGAGCCGCCCGCGCTGCTCCGGCCAGCGGCGCCCGTGGAGCCGCCCGCGCTGGTCCGGCCAGCGGCGCCCGTGGAGCCGCCCTGACTGGTCACGCCGCCGCTGCCCGTGGATCCGCCAGAGCTGGCGAGACCGCCGCTGCCAGGTGTGCCACCGCTCGAGCTGGTCACGCCGCCGCTGGCCGTCGCGCCACCGCTCGAGCTGGCCACGCCGCCAGTCCCCGGCGTGCCGCCAGAGCTGGCGCGGCCGCCCGTGCCAGCGGGGCCGCCGCCGGTGCCCAAAGCGCCGCCAGACCCAGCGCCGTGGTCTCCTCCTGAGCCGGTCGCTGCCCCCCCGCTGCCTCCGGTGTCACTGCCGCTGCCGCCACATCCGGGGGCCAAGGCGACGCCCAGAAGCGCCAGTCCCACCAGCGACGGCACCGAAATGAAATGACGTCCAGCGCGGGTCTCAATCAAGATTCACCTCCACGGGCGTGGCATTCGCGGACCGAGCGGTGAATCCTGGTCCGGCAAGCCTGTCACTGTCAACGCGCCGTCATTGCGCGGGCGGAGCGACCCGCATCGCTGGCAAGATATTGAAGACACTGGGAAAGCCCGCGACCAGCCCGAAATACCGTCGCAGATTCTTTGATGGCCGCGATCGCGGTTAGGACCTCGGAAGGCCAGGCGCGACCGCGACGCTCGAGACGGCCTCAGCGTGCGAGACGCTTCAAGCTGATCGCGGCTGTGCTGCCGGTGAGCTCGACGTACACGAGATCGGTCGATGTCAGCTCGTAGTCGATCACCGCGTGCCCGTCGCACACGACCGGCGTCGCGGTGTTGGTGGCGGCATCGAGCTTGTAGATGGGGAACCCGAGGGCGGTGTCCTTCGGCAACGCGTAGTACGTCGTGCCGTCGATCTGCGTCGGATTGAACTGGGTCGGGTTCTTGTCCATGAGGGTGTAGATGACGTGCGACTTCGTCGTGCCCGACGGGTCGACCTTGTCGAGCCCGAACAGCTCACCGCAGAGGAAGCCGGCCGCGGAGCTGGACATCCACATCGTGCGGCCCGACCCGCAGGTCGCGGTCCCGACGCGCGCGCCGCTCGCGACCGTCGCGTCCGCGGGAGCGCTGTAGATGGCCCCCGCCCCGTCTTTGTAGAAGACGGTGCTGCCAACCAGCGCGGGCCACAGCAGGCCGCCCGAGGCGCCGGCGTCGTCCGCGATCACGGTTTTGGCGCCGGTGACCGTCGAGACGCGCGAGATCTCGGCGCCGTCGTGGACGAACAGGTCGGTGTCCCGCTGGGCGAACACCCCGAACGTCTGGCCCACCATGATGCCCGCTAGACCGCCCCCCAGAATGTTCGCGGCGAACCCATTGTACGTGTCGGTGCCGACCTGCGTGCCGGCGCCGCCGGTCGCGCGCGGCGACCGGTACATGTGCACCGCCCCCACCGACGCGTCGTCCTCCTGGAAGTAGTAGAGGTCAGGGCCCACCGCCGACACGCCGAAGATGATCCCCGTGGGCGGGTCGATGATCGCCGCGTCGCCGGTGCCGTCGAGCATCACATGGCGGACAGCGCCGCGGCTGGCGTTCGCCGTGGGATCGACGTAGTACGCGTCCTGGCCCACGACGCTGAGCGAGTACCCGGTGAAGCTCGGCAGGACCGTGTTCGGCGTGGCGGTAGCGATGCACGGACCGCCGGCGCCGGCGCCGCCACCGCTGGCGCGACCGCCGCCACCTCCGCCACCGCTCACGTGGCCTGCGGTGCCACCGCTCCCTGTCGTCCCGCCGTTCGGGCTCGCCCCTCCGGTGCCTGACATCCCGCCCCCGGAACACGCGACGAGCGCCAGGACGAACGGGACGGACAGGACGTACAAGAGCGGTCGACGCATCGTGAGACTCCTTTGGCGGGGTGAGCGGCCGTGGCGCGGGACGGGCCTGGGCGATCGTAAACCACCCGGGAGCCGCGGCAAGAAAACACCCCGCCCCCCCAGGGGCGCCACGCCTACTTCGGAGCCTCGATGGTCGCCGCGGCCTCCGCGGAATAGAACGCCCTCGCCCCGTCCGCACCAAGAAGGACATCGATGGCCGCCCGCCGGGCGGCCTCCATCTCGCCCTCGGATGCCGGAGTCCCCGGCGTCGAAACCAATGGCGGCGCGCTGCGAGGCCTGTGTTCCGCGTCGATCTTGCGGATCGCAGCGCGCAAATTGCCGTCGAGCTCGAGGCGTTCGAAGGCCTTCTCGTCCGCCTGGCGGAGCAACTGGTAGCGACGCCAATCCTCGATCAACGCCGGAGCCTCACGTGCGCGCGGTCTCCGCTGCCCCCGGCGCCACTCGCCGAGCAGCGCCTCCGTACCGTCATCGGCCGCGTGAGGTTCGAGCTCGACTCGCCTGGGTCCGCGCAGGGGCGACCCGGCGGCGACAGCGCCTGACTCCGGCGGTGCCAGGCGCTCGGGTTCCACCCGGTCCGCGCGGTGCCGCCGGTCATGAAACCAATAATGGACCGTCGCCCCGAGCACCACGAGAAGCGACAGCACCAGCCCCACCGTGATGGGGCTGGTGCGAGAAGCCGCCGCGCTCCGGAGCCTGCTGGAACGCGGCGGCAGCACGATTCGTACCTTTACGGCGTCAGGTTGATGAAGTCCAAGAACAGCTGATACCCCGTGCTCTTGCTGTTCTTTCCGACCACGGTGAACGTGATGTCCGTATCATCGTTGTCGTAGAACGTCCCATTGTAGTTGAGGTTCAGGATCTTCGTCGTCGACGAATACATGTCCTGACTGGCCACGATCGTATTGAGTGACTGATCGAAGCTGGAATCCTCAATCTTGTACGTGCCGGAAGCGCTCGTCGTCTGCACGCGGATCGCCATGTGCGAGCCCGGCTTCGGTACGGGCACGCGGAACGTCACCGAATCGCCCACCTTCGTCGCCTTGAAGTTGATTCCCTTGCCGAAAGAAAAGCCAGTGACGCTGACGGCGGGCCGGTTGGCCGCCGCCACGTTGGACGCTGTCACGTACAGCGTCTCGGCCTCGAAGTTCGGATCGTTCTCGTGCGCTCCGATGTCGAACGTGTTCCCCCCCGCGATGGCGTCGAAGCCACGCGGAAAATGGCGCTCGTCCACGGATGGGTTGACGAAAGACCCGGATGAAAGCGCGTCGATGGCGCGACTGCCCGGCAGCAGCGCGTGCGTGGGGGGATTGTCCGGCTGAATGCCGCCCCAGTCGTACATGGAGTAGTCGACCCCAGTCGCGACGTTCAGGATGTTGCCGGACCCAGTATACTTTCCGGAGCCGGAAGCGTTCACGATCCCGCCCGGCTGGGAAAGGAGAGAATTGTTCAATGACGTGACCTTGCCGACGTAGTCAAAGAGCGAGGCCGGGGAGCCGTACGAAAAATTGTCGCCGATGATGCTTCCGTTGATGTTGACGACGGGATATGTCGTTGTCGGGTTTCCGTTGGAGTCAGCGTTTGCCTGGATGTAAACGCCAGCGGAATTGGTCGACGAGACGTTGTCAAAAATTGTTGACCCAATGATGTCCAGGCGACCGAGGGGTGGATCTCCGGCGTGAGCGAGTCGCAGGTCGTTTCCCCAGTGGATGGCCCCGGTGATGGACGCGTCGTTTTCGGAGATCGTCGAGTTGACGATCTTTGAAATGCCGACAGTCTGGCCGCGGATGGCCGAGCCGTTGTCGGCATAGTTCGACGCGAACGTCGAGTTCTCGACGTCCAGGGCGCAACCACCACAGGGTGCCGGACCTTCCAGGAAGACCGCTCCGCCACCGGATCCATACCCTTGATTGTCGTGGAGATATGAATCCTTGATCGTGAAATTGATGGCCAAGCCGTTGATCGCGTTCGTCGTGTAGGAGGCGACGACACAACGCAGGAACGTGACCGTGTCCCCTCCGCCATTTCCCAGCGCGTCGAGCGCTCCCGTCGATTCTCCGCCCTGGCCAAAGAGATTCAGATCCTGAAAGGTAATGTTGATTGAGCTCGTAGCGATGTGGTTCACCAAGAACGTGCTGGAGAAGCTTCCAGAATTCACGATGTTCTGCGAGAATGAAGAGCTTGCGGACTGGATGGTCATGCTCTTCTTCAACGTGATCCCGCTGCTCACCCAGAGGTCGATCCCCAGCTTGATGACGTCGTTTCCGGACGGGCCATTGGGACCGCACACAGGATTGTGCACGACATCGCCATTGATTTCAGCCACCGCCATCTGAAGGGAGCACTTTCCGTCACTTCCGTCGCTGGTGATCGTGTAGGTCGTGGCGTGCGCGGCCAACCCCAAAAGACTGATGCCAGCGAAAGTCATGACGCTGACGCCTGAAAGATACGCAGATGTAGCTCTGTTGCGATGTCGTCTTGTCGTTTCCACGCGATCCCCCTCTGCTTGTTTGTCGTTGCTCATACCGTCTACCTCCACCAGATGCGCCACAACGACATCAGCTTTGCGGAGCCGGTCGCGATCAGGTGCACTGACCGGTCTCGGTAACACGGCTGATTTTGGGAGGCAAGGCTTTGGTTCACAAAATACGAAACTGTTTCATTTGATCCGCGCAGCTCTACGTTTGGCCGTTTTCGGCCATTTCCACGGCGGACGGCCACGTCACGGACCCAAGAGCTCGGGGCGTGCGCGGGCCCGCCTTCATCGGGGTCACCCGGCAGAGTTGGTCGGCCTCGTCAACGCGGCGCATCAGCGACGGGACGCCCGGTCGCTTCGTCGGTTGCCACCGGAAAGCACCGGGCCTATAACACGGACCTTGATTTCCATCACGCTTTGGCGCGCTGGCGGTCAGGCCGCTGGACCGATTCGCTGACAAGTTCACAAGGAGGAGGAAACATGTCGAAGAAGCTGAATTCCTGTCAGGGCGCCGTTCTTGGGGGCGCGTTGCTGGCAATCTTCGGGTTTGGCTGTGGCAGCTCATCGAGCTCGCCCGGGGGTAGCGGCGGATCTTCGACCGGGGGTTCAGCGAGTGGCGGGGCTACCCAGACTTCGACAGGAGGCACGACCCAGCCTCCAGGCTCCGGCGGCGCGACCTCGTCGTCAGGCGGAGCTCCAGCTTCGAGCGGCGGCGCCCCGGGGACGGGAGGCCAAGCCACCACCGGGACCGGCGGTGCGGTGCCTCCCGGCACGGGTGGTGCGGACGCGACCGGCGGCAACAGCGCTGGCGGCGGGCCGGAGGGCGGCAAGCCAGGCACGGGCGGCGCCGGCGGCAGTGGCAAGGCTGGCAGCTCGGGCACCGCAACAGGCGGGACCCAGGGCGGCGGCGGGGCCGGGACGTCGAACAACCCGATCATGGCTGGTGGCGATTCGAAGTGTGCCACGCCGATGGTCGCGATCGGAAGCCTGTGCGACGGCTTCGAAGGACCGGCCATTGGCGCGACGGGCAGCCCCTTCATGGCGGATCCCATGAACGGAGCTTCCACCGTCGTGGTCGACACAACGAAGCCATATCGCGGGACCAAGTCGGCTCACCTGAAGATGGCCTCGGCCCGGGTCTTCATCACCGAATCGGGCACGTTCACTCAGCCGGGTTCGGTCGCGACCAACGACAACATGTGGGGCCGGATGTTCGTCTTCGCCACCGCGCCCATGACGGCGGGGGGACACACGGTCTTCGTCCGTCTGGAAGATCCGTTGCTGACTGGCATGTCGCTCGAGTTGCACGTCGCCGGCGGACATGACGGGGTCTTCACCTCAGAGATGCGATTCAGCAATGCCGACCACTGGAACGACACGACGATCCCGGTGCCACTCACGACGCCGACCTGGGAATGCTGGGAATGGCACACCACCGCCATGAACACGTTGGAGTTCTACATCAACGGCAAGATCCAGGCTCCCATGACGGTGACGGCGGCAAAGAACTATCCCTTCCCGACCTTCAAGAAACTTTCCCTCGGTTTCCTGTCGTTTCGGGGAAATGCCAACATGGAGATGTGGATCGACGAGGTGGCCATCGGCACGAGCCAGATCGGCTGCGACAACTAGTCGCCCGACTGGCGACGCCCCCGATCAGGTCGTGACAGGCTTCGGGGGCGCCCACTCGGGACGTTGCGCCGGGGTATGAGCAGCCCGGCGGCGGGCGCGCAGCGAGTCCAGGCACACGTAGACCGCCGGGGTCGAGAACAGGTTCAGCAACTGGGAGACCCCCAGGCCGCCGACTATCGCGATCCCGAGCGGCCGCCGCAGCTCGGACCCGGCGCCCATGCCGATGGCCAGCGGCAGCGCGCCGAACAGCGCCGCCACCGTCGTCATCAAGATCGGTCGCAGCCGCAGCAGACACGCACGCCGGATGGCCTCGCGCGGATCGAGGTCCTCGGCGCGCTCCGCCTCGAGCGCGAAGTCGATCATCATGATGGCGTTCTTCTTCACGATGCCGAGCAGCAGCACCACCCCGATGAGCGCGATGATGCTGAAGTCGAACCCGGTCACGAACAGCGCGATCAGCGCGCCCAGGGCGGCGGAGGGCAGCGTCGACAGGATCGTGATGGGGTGGATCAGGCTCTCGTAGAGCACCCCGAGCACGATGTAGACGGTGATGAGCGCCGCCAGGATCAGCCACGGCTCGCTCTTCAATGAATCTCCGAACGCCTGCGCCGTGCCCTTGAAGCCGGCGTGCACGGTGGCCGGCAGGCCGATCTCCTGTTCGATCTTCGCGATGGCGTCCACCGCCTGTCCCAGCGAGGCGTCGGGGGCCAGGTTGAACGACAGGGTGATCGCGGGGAACTGACCCTGGTGGTTGATGGCGAGCGGCATGCGCGAGACCTCGAATCGCGCGAGCTGCGACAGCGGCACCAGCCCCCCGGCGCTGTCGCGAACGTACAGGTGCGCGAGCTGCTCCGGGCCGGCCTGGCGCTCGGGCGTGGCCTCGATGACCACGCGGTAGAAGTTCAGCGCCGTGAACGACGTGGCCACCTGCCGCTGTCCGAACGCGTCGTACAGCGTGTCGTCGATCGCCTGCGCGGTCACGCCCAGGCGCGACGCCGTGTCGCGATCGATGGTGATGGAGAGCTGCAGCCCGGCCGTCTGCTGGTCGGTGTTCACGTCGCGCAAGAGGGGCAGCTTGCGCAGGCGATTCAACAGGCGGGGTGACCAGACCTGCAGATCCTCGAGCTTCGCCCCCTCCAGCGTGTACTGGTACTGCGTGCGCGAGCTGCGGCCCCCGAGGCGCACGTCCTGCACCGACTGCAGGAACAGCGTGACGCCCGGGACCTGGGCCAGCTTCGGGCGCAGCCGCGCGATGACCTCGTCCGGCGTCGACTTCCGCTCCGCGTAGGGCTTCAGCGCAACGAACAGCGTTCCCGTGTTGCCGGTCGAGCCGTTCGCCGCCCCGACGAAGGACACCGCGTGCGCCACGTCGGGGTCGTGGTTGACGATCGCGTTGACGGCCTCCTGGCGCGCGCGCATCCCCGCCGACGAGATGTCCTGCGAAGCCTCCGAGAAGCCTGACAGCAGCCCGGTGTCCTGCTGCGGGAACAGCCCCTTCGGGATCCGCACCGCCAGCACCACCGTCAGCGCCACGGTGGCCAGCGTCAGCAGCACCATCGCCTTCGCGTGCCGCAGCACCACGCGCAACGCGCGATCGTAGCCGCGCGCCAGGGCCTCGAAGGCCGCCTCCGTCACTCTGTGGAAGCGCCCGGGGCGGCTCTCCCCTACCGGCCGCAGCAGCTTGGCGGCCATCGTCGGCGTCACCGTCAACGACACCAGCGCCGAGATGGCGATGGCGACCGCCAGCGTGACCGAGAACTCGCGAAACAGGCGGCCGATGACCCCGCCCATCAGGAGGATGGGAATGAACACCGCGATGAGGGAGGTGGTGATCGACACGATGGTGAAGCCGATCTGGCGCGAGCCCTCCAGCGCCGCGTCCCGGGGCGACAGCCCCTGCTCGACCAGGCGAGCGATGTTCTCGGTCACCACGATGGCGTCGTCGATCACGAACCCGGTGGAGATCGTGAGCGCCATCAGCGACAGGTTGTCGAGGCTGTAGTCGAGCAGGTACATCACCCCGAACGTGCCCAGCAACGACAGCGGCACGGCCACGCTGGGGATGATGGTGGCGCGAGCGTTGCGCAGGAACAGGAACACCACCAGCGTCACCAGCGCCACCCCGAGCAGCAGCGTGAGCTCGACGTCGTGCACGGAGGCGCGGATCGTCTGCGTGCGGTCGACGGCCACGTCGATGTCGATGGCCGGCGAGATCGACTCCGTCAGGTGCGGCAGCGCCGCCTTCACCCGCGCGATGGTCTCGAGGATGTTCGCGCCCGGCTGGCGGCGAATGATCATCAGGACCGACCGCGTGCCGTCGATCCAGGCCGCCAGGCGGTTGTTCTCGACGTCGTCGATCACGGTCGCCACGTCGCCGAGCCGCACGGCCGCGTTCCCGCGGTAGGCGATGACCAGCCGCTTGTAGGCGTCCGCGCCGAACAGCTGACTGTCGGCGTCGATGACGTACGACCGGCGCGCGTCGGACACGGCCCCCTTCGGTTGGTTCGACGTCGACTGCGCCAGCGCGCCGCGCACGTCCTCGAGCGAGAGGTCACGGCCCGCGAGGCCCTCGGGGTCGAGCTGCACGCGCACGGCCGGCTGCTGGCCGCCGCCCACGAACACCTGGCCGACGCCGTCGATGCGCGAGAACTTCTGCGCGAGCACGCTGTTCGCCGCGTCGAAGACCTGCGCCAGCGGCAGCGTCTTGGACCGCAGCGACAGGATCAAGATGGGCGCGTCCGCCGGGTTCACCTTCCGGTAGTTCGGCAAGCTGGGCAGGTTGGGCGGCAGCTCGCCGGCGGCCGCGTTGATGGCGGCCTGGACGTCGCGCGCTGCCCCCGTGACGTCGCGGTCGAGATCGAACTGCAGCGTGATGGTGGTCGACCCGAGCGCGCTCGTCGACGTGAGCTCGGTGATGCCGGCGATGCGTCCGAAGCGGCGCTCGAGCGGCGTCGCCACCGACGACGCCATGGTCTCGGGGCTGGCGCCGGGCAAGGCCGCCGAGACCTGGATGGTCGGAAAGTCCATGCGGGGCAGCGGCGAGATCGGCAGCTCGAAGTAGGCCGCCACGCCCGCCAGCAGGACGGCGGCCGCGAGCAAGGAGGTCGCCACCGGGTGGCGGACGAAGGGCGCCGACAGGTTCATTCGGCGTCCCCGACCGGCACCAGCGCGGTCGTGACGGCCGGGCCGGGCGGCGCCTGGCCGGGCGGCGGCGCGGTCAACGCCTCGCCCGCGCGCGGCGCGCGAAACCGCGCGGCGAGCCGCTCCATGAACAGGTAGATCACCGGCGTCGTGTACAGCGTCAGCACCTGCGACACCAGCAGGCCGCCGACGATCGAGATCCCGAGCGGACGTCGCATCTCGGAGCCCGTACCGGTGCCGAGCGCCAGCGGCAGCCCCCCGAGCAGCGCCGCCAGGGTCGTCATCATGATGGGGCGAAATCGCAGCCGGCAGGCCTCGCGAATGGCGTCCACCGGCGACAGGCCACGCTCGCGGGCCGCCTCGATGGCGAAGTCGATCATCATGATGGCGTTCTTCTTCACGATGCCGATCAACAGCACGATGCCGATGAGCGCGATGATCGAGAACTCGGAGCGGCACACGATCAGCGCCAGGAACGCGCCCACACCCGCGGACGGCAGCGTCGACAGGATCGTGATGGGGTGGATGTAGCTCTCGTAGAGGACGCCGAGGACGATGTAGACCATGACGATGGCCGCCAGGATCAACAAGGGCTCGGTGGCCAGCGACTCGCCGAACGCCGCCGCGGCCCCCTGGAAGCCGCCGTGCAGGCTGGGCGGCGGAGCCAGCGCGGCCACGACCCGGTTGACCTCGCGGACGGCATCCCCGAGCGACGCGCGCTCGGCCAGGTTGAACGACAGCGTCACCGCGGGAAACTGCCCCTCGTGCGCGATCGACAGCGCGGAGACCGACTTCTCGTAGTGAGCGAACGCGGTCAGCGGCACCTCGGCGCCCCCCGTGGCGCGAACGTAGATCTGGTCGAGGGCGGCCGGGTTGTCTCGGAACGCGGGCGCCACCTCCAGGATCACGCGGTAGAGGTTGAGCTGGGTGAAGATGGTCGACACCGGACGCTGGCCGAAGGCGTCGTACAGGGTGTCGTCGATGGCCTGCGCGCTCACGCCCAGGCGCGACGCCGTGTCGCGATCGACCGCCAGGGACAGGCGCAGGGAGCCCTGCTGCTCGTCGGTGGCGACGTCGGTGATCTCGTGCAGCCCGCGCAGGCCTTGCAAGATGCGCGGCGCCCAGGCGGCGAGCTCGGCGGGATCGGCGTCTTCCAGGGAATACTGGTACTGCGTGCGGCTTTGCCGGCTGTCGATCTGCAGGTCCTGGACGGCCCGCAGATAGACCTCGACGCCTGCCAGGCGGTCGAGCGCCGGCTGCAGGCGCGCGATGATCTGCGCCGCGCTGGCCGAGCGGGCGCCGTGCGCCTTGAGCGTGATCGACAGCCGCCCGCTGTTCAGCGTGGGGTTGCTGCCGTCGGCGCCGATGAACGACGACACCGACTGCACGGCCGGGTCGGCGAGCACGACGCGCGCGACCGCCTGTTGCCGGTCCATCATCGCGTCGAAGGACACGTCGGGAGGCGCCTGCGTCACCCCCAGCAACAGCCCCGTGTCCTGCTGCGGAAACAGGCCCTTCGGGATCCCCACCGCCAGGATGACCGTGAGGACGACCGTGCCCACCGTGATCAGCAGCGTCGCCGTCTGGTGCCGCAACACGAACCCCAGCGTGCGGTCGTACCCGCCGATCGCCCGCTCGAGCAGGCGCCCGAACACCCGCGCCGCCGCGCTCTCGCGCTCGGCGTCGTGGGGTTTGAGGATGTGCGCGCACATCATCGCGGTCAGCGTGAGCGACACGACCGCGGACACGACGATCGCCGTGCTCAACGTCACCGCGAACTCGCGGAACAGCCGGCCGATGATGCCGCCCATGAACAGCAGCGGGATGAGCACCGCCACCAGCGAGACCGTCAGCGACACGATGGTGAAGCCGATCTGCTTCGCGCCCTTCAGCGCCGCCTCGAACGGCGCCTCGCCGCTCTCGATGTAGCGGGACACGTTCTCGATCATCACGATGGCGTCGTCGACGACGAAGCCCGTCGAGATCGTGAGCGCCATCAAGGTCAGGTTGTTGAGGCTGTAGCCGAGGAACAGCATCACGCCAAACGTCGCCAGCAGCGACAGCGGCACTGCCACGCCCGGGATCACGGTCGCGCGCAGGTTGCGCAGGAAGAAGTAGATGACGCCCACCACCAGCACGATGGTGAGCGCCAGCGTGGTCTCCACGTCCTCGACCGAGGCGCGCACGGTCTCCGTGCGATCGCTCAGCACCTGGACGTCGATCCCGCGCGGCAGGGAGGCCCCGAGCTCGGGGAGCAGCGTGCGGATCCGATCGGCCACCTGGATCAGGTTCGCGCCGGGCTGGCGCTGGACGTTCAAGATCACCGCGCGGTGCTCGTTCGACCAGCCGGCCAGCTCGGCGTTCTCGACGCCCGGGACGACGCGCGCGACGTCCGACAGGCGCACCGCCGCGCCGCCGACGTACGCCACCACGAGCGGGCCGTAGTCCGCCGCGTTCTCGAGCTGGTCGTTGGTCGCGAGGGTGTAGTTCTGCCGGCTTCCGTCGAGGTTGCCCTTCGGCTGGTTGACGTTCGCCTGCGCCAGGATCGTCCGCACGTCCTCGAGCGCGAGCCCCCGGCCCGCCAGCGCGACCGGATCCACCTGCACGCGCACGGCAGGGCGCTGGCCGCCATTCAAGGTCACGAGCCCCACGCCCGACACCTGCGACAGCTTCTGCGCCAGGATCGAGTCGGCGTAGTCGTCGACCACGTTCAAGGGCACGCTGTCGGAGCTGATGGACAGCGAGATCACGGGCACGTCGGCGGGGTTGCTCTTGCTGTAAGTCGGCGGGGTGGGCAGCGTGCGCGGCAGCAGGTTGGACGCCGCGTTCAGCGCCGCCTGCACGTCCTGCTCGGCGGAGTCGATGTCGCGATCCAGGCCGAATTGCAGCGTGATCTGCGACGTCGACGCGCTGCTGACCGACGTGATCTCACCGAGCGACGGGATCTGCCCGAGCTGCCGTTCGAGCGGCGTCGTCACGGCGGACACCATCGTCTCGGCGCTGGCCCCCGGGAGCGACGTCGAGACGACGATGGTCGGATAATCGACCTGGGGCAACGCCGACACCGGCAGCAGTCGGAACGCCGCGATCCCCCCCACCAGCACGCCGGCCATCAGCAGCGACGTCCCGACGGGGCGCCGGATGAACGGCTCGGAGATGTTCACGGGCGCGGCTCCGCCGGCGGTGCGCCGCCACGAAGCGAGCCGCCACCGGGCTGCGCCGGCCGGGCGGCGCCGGGCGCGGCCGACGCGCGCTTGCCGGCGCCTCCTCCCGACGGGGCGGCGCCGTCTCGCACCAGCACGCGGGCGCCCGCCCGCAGCTGTGACTGCCCCTCGATCACGACCTTGGCGCCGGCGGCGAGGCCCTTCGACAGGATCGCCTGATCGCCCTCGGTGGACGCCAGCGTGACCGGGCGCTGTTCGGCGCGTCCGTCCTCCGTCACCGCATACACGAACGTGCCCTCCGGGCCACGCTGCACGGCGACGGCCGGCACCACCAGCGCGCCCTTGCGCACGTCGACGAGGACGCGCGTCCTCACGAACTGATTCGGCCACAGCGCGTGGTCGGCGTTCGGGAAGACGGCCTTCAGCCGCATCGTCGCCGTGGCCTGATTGATCTGGTTGTCGATGAGGCCGAGCGTGCCCTTCGCCAGCGTCTGGGCCCCGTCGCGCCCCAGCGCCTCGACCACGAGCGGGGCTCGCGCCTGCGCCGCCGCCACCTGGGGCAGGTCGTCCTGGGGCAACGTGAAGATGACGGCGATGGGATCGATCTGGGTGACCACGACGATGCCGTTCGCGTCCGTCGCGTGAATGATGTTGCCGGCGTCGACCTGGCGCACCCCGGTGATGCCGTCGATCGGCGAGGTGATGCGCGCGAAGGTCAACATCAGCTTCGCGCTCTCGATCTGCGCGCGGTCGTTCTGCGTCGTGCCGCGCAGCTGCTCGACCAGCGCCCGCTGATCGTCGGTTTGCTGCTCGGGAATCAGGCGTTCGGCGCTGACCGCGGCGTAGCGTTCGAGGTTCTTCTCGGCGCCGCGAAGCTGGGCCTCGTCGCGGGCCAGGGCCGCCTCGCCCTGGTGGAGCTGAATCGTGAACGGACGCGGATCGACCTCCGCCAAGAGGTCGCCCCGGTGGACGGCCTGGCCCTCGCGGAAGTCGACGCGAATCAGGCGCCCGTCCACCTGCGTGCGCACGTTCACCGTCTGGAAGGCCACCACGCTGCCCAGGCCCTCCAGATACCTCGGCACATCGCGCGTCGTGGCGGTGGCCACCACCACCGACACCGGACGATCCGCCGCGCTCTTCGCCGCCGCGGCGGACGCCGCCGATTCGTGCTGGCGCGCGCGCCAGCGATAGACGGCGCCCACCGCCAGCAGGGCCACGACGGCGAGCCCGATGAGCCAACGCCAGCGATGCCCCCGCGAAGGTTGTGCCGGCTCAGGCGGCAGGGCGCGCTGCGCGGCCGCCTCCGGCGGTCGCCCCTCGGAGGGGACCAGCGCGACCCCGTCCCTTCGCGCCGATTCTTTCGTTGATTTCGTGCTCATGCGACCCCCAGTGCGGCGAGAAGTTGCGCGCGCGCCGTGCCCAGATTGAAGCGAGCGGTCACCTCCTGCGCCGCGGCCGCCGTCGCCGCGACCTGCGCGTCCCCCAGCTCGATGGCGCTGCCGAGTCCCGTTTCATAGCGGCGCTCTGCCAGGCGGAGCAGCTCGCGCGCGTTCACCAGCGCCTCCCCGGCCGCCGAGATGGTCGACTTCGCGGCCATCACGCCCAGCTGCGCCTGCTCGACGTCGATGCGCACCTGCAGGCGCAGGGCAGCCTCCGACGCCGACAACGCGCGCAGCGTGCCGTTCGCCTCCCGCACCTGCCCCCGGGTCAGGCCTCCCTGCAAGAACGGCCACGACACCGTGAGGCCGAGGTACCAGTTGGGGACCAATCCGTCGATGGCGATGCCGGCCTCGGTCGCGCCCGCCGTCGCCGACAAGGCGGGCCCGTAGCCGCCCTTCAGGGCGCGCACCGTCAGCTCCTCGGCCCGCCGTTGTTCGATCAGGTTCGCGAGCTCAGGGCGGGATTTCTCCGCCTGCGTGATCAGCTCGTCGACGGATTGATCCTCTCCCGGGACCGCGGGAAGATCCTCCTCGGCCAGATCGTAGCGCGTGTTCACGGGCAGCCCCATCGCCTGATTCAGGGTGGCCCGCGCCAACGCGAGGCCGTTGTTCGCATTCACGAGCTGAACCTTTGCGTTGGCCAGATCGGTGCGCACGCGCGCCAGGTCGATGTCCGGACGCATGCCGGCCCGCACGAATCCCTGCGTCTGCACGACATGCCGTCCCTGATTCGTGACGGTCTGCTCGGCCACCACCGCCAGCTCCGCCTGGGCCCGCGCCTGCAGGTAAGCCCGGCGCACGCCGAGCAGCGTCTGGACCCGCGCGGTCCGCTCGTTCTCCCGAGCGGCGTCGCGGCTGGCGGCGGCCGCCCTCCACCTGCCGTTCGTCTGACCGAAGTCATAGATCAGCTGTGACGCGCTGGCGCCGAAATTGAAGTAGTTGTACGTGGTCGACGCCCAGCTCGCGGCGGCGACGTTCGACGGGAGCCCGCCCGGACGGGGCGCGAAGTTGCCGGTGGTTCGCTGATAGATCCCCGTGATCGCCGCCTGCGGCAGGTATCCCGCCCTCGCTTCCTCTACCCGCCCCTCGGAGGCCTCGGTCTGGCCGGCGGCCTCCACGATGGCGGGTTGATGCGCGAGCGCGATGGCCTCCGCGCGGGCCATCGAAAGCTTGCCGCCCGCCGCGCCCGAGGCGATGAGCTCGTCAGCGCGCGCGCGCCGGGACCACGGTGACGACGACATCACCATCGCCGCCCAGATGGCCGGGGCAAGCATGCGGGCAGCAATTGCGATATGGACACGGATCGGATTCGAGGTGCACATGGTCACGACGGAAATCGCGCTTCTCCGCAAGTCTCGGGCCATGGCTGTCTTCGTTCGCCGGGGCGCAACCGCGGCACTTGCCGTGGCCAACTTGTCTCGATATGCGACACCTGTCTCGAACGGCGGCACCCCGCGCGGGGGGCCGAGCGACCGCAAGGCCGTGCGAATCTTGGGAAATCGCCGGCCTACCGAGCGGCACCTGGCTTGCTGAAGGGCCCACGGAGAGAGCTCAAATTGGCCCCCCGACGCCCCATACGTTCCCGGCTGCTGTTGGTGACGGCCCTCGGCGTGTTCACCGCCGCGCTGTCGGCGGCGGCCCTGTATCGGGCGATCGCCTCGACGACCGTTCAGCGAATCGAGCGGGCGCGCGAAGCGATCCAGGAGGAGCTGGCGCGCCTCGAGACGGAGGGCCGGGCAGCCGACAGCGGAGGCGGATCCTACGTCGTCGGCATGCGGGCGGGCATGACGTCGAATCCCGGCGAGATCGCAGGCGACGTTCCGCCGCTGTGGCGTCCATTCATCGCCGCCCTGGTGTCGCGCGTGACGCCGAGCGGGGTCGAGGGCGAGATCAGCCTCCCGGGGGGACATCTGGTCGCGCGGATCACCCCCTTGCCGAACGGTCGATTCGCCTGGGCGGCGATGGCCGTGAAGCCGTCGCCGACCCTGCAGAGCTGGCGCGCGCTGGTCGTCGCGCTGACGATCTCGGCGCTGCTGCTGGTCGCCTCGGCCGCGTCCGCGTTGATATCGGTCAAGCGCGGGACGGGCGCGCTGCAACGGGCGCTGAACGCGCTGGCGCGCGATCTGTCGGCGTCCATGCCGGCCACCTCGGTGCGCGAGCTCGGGGACATCGGCGACGGCATCGCGAACCTGGCGCGGCACCTGGCGGAGGCACGCCGCATTCAGGAGCGCCTCGGCCGGGATCTGGCGCGACAGGAGCGACTCGCGGCGCTGGGGCGGGTGGTGGCGGGCGTGGCTCACGAGGTGCGCAATCCGCTCGCCTCGATCAAGCTTCGTCTCGATCTCGCAATGACCAGCGCGCCCTCGCTCTCGGATGACCTCAAGCGCGCGATCGAGCACGCCTCTTCCGAGATCTCGCGGCTCGATCGGCTGGTGGCGGACCTGCTCATCGTCTCGGGCCGGCCGCTCGGTCCGCGCCGGGCCGTGGCCGCCGGCGAGCTGCTGCGCGCCCGGATGGACATCCTGACCCCGTGGGCCGCGCAGCGAGGGGTCGAGCTGCGCGCCTCCGGAAACGGACGCGTGGTGGCCGATCCGGATGCGCTCGCGCGGGCGATCGATAACTTGTTGAGGAACGCGGTCGAGGCCTCGTCTCCCGGGGAGATCGTCGAGGCCACGGTCGAGATTGGCGCGAGCACGGAGGGGGTGGCGGGACTGCGCATCGGCGTGGTCGATCACGGCGCCGGGGTGTCGCCCGCGCGCGCGATGGAGCTGTTCGAGCCGTTCTTCACCACCAAGGCCGAAGGGACGGGCCTCGGCCTCGCCATCTCGCGAGGCATCGCCCGCGCGCACGGGGGCGATCTGACCTACGTCCGCGCCGCGGACGTCACGCGCTTCGAGCTCATCTTCCCCGAAGTGGCCCGCGCCGATGCGCCGCGCGCCGATGCTGCTGGCGAATCGGCCCGGAGGCCGGCGTGAGCGCGGTGCTGATCGTCGAGGACGAGCCGGGCCTGCGCCAGGGGCTGGTCGAGGTGGTAGGCGCGATGGGACACGAGGCCTGGCCGGCGGCGGGGATCGGGGAAGCGAGGACTGCCCTCGCCGCGCACCCGATCGACTGCGTGGTGCTCGACATCCGCCTGCGAGACGGCGACGGCCTGGACTATCTCGCCGAGCTCCGCGACAGCGCCGCACGGGACGTGCCCGTCATCATCGCGACGGCCTACGGCGACAGCGAGCGGACCATTCGTGCCATGCGCGACGGGGCCTTCGACTACCTGACGAAGCCGTTCGACCTGGCCGCCTTGCGCGGCGCCGTCGACCGAGCCATTCGACAGCGCGCGCTGGCGCGTGCGACGGCGACCGTCGTCTCCTCCACCGTCGCCCGTGGCGAGCTGGTGGGGACCAGCGCCGCGATGCTGGCGGTCTGGAAGCTGATCGGGCGGGCGGCGGCGTCGTCGGCTCCCATCCTCATCACCGGAGAGACGGGGTCGGGCAAGGAGGTCGTCGCACGGGCGATTCACGGACACTCGGCGCGCGATCGGCACCCCTTCGTGGCGGTGAACCTGGCGGCGCTGCCCCCGACCCTCATTGAAAGCGAGCTGTTCGGTCACGAGCGGGGCGCCTTCACCGGGGCGGCGGGGCGCCGCGCCGGACGCTTCGAGGCGGCGGGCCAGGGGACGCTGTTCCTCGACGAGATCGGCGATCTGGACCTGCCCCTGCAAACGAAGCTGTTGCGCGTGGTGCAAGAGGGAACGTACGAGCGCGTGGGCGGCGACGATCCGGTGGCGAGCCAGGCGCGGATCATCGCGGCCACGAGCCGGCCGGTCCGCCCGGGCGTCGCGGGCGCGGCGTTGCGGGAGGACCTCTACTACCGGCTCGCCGTCATCGAGATCGAGGTCCCACCGCTGCGCGCTCGTCGCAGCGACGTGCCCCTCCTGGTTGCGCACGCGCTCCGGGGCACGCCCGCGCGCGCCGTCTCCGAGGAGGCCATGCAGCGCCTCGTTGCCTATGGCTGGCCGGGCAACGTGCGCGAGCTCTTTCATGTCATCGAACGGGCGGCCGTCCTGACGGGAGGCGAGGTCATCGACGCGGGGAACCTGCCCGACGCGATCCGGTCGACGCCTGTCGCGAGCTCGCCGGCTGGAAACGCCACCCTGGATCTGGGCCTGGTGCCGGGGGACCTGTCGTTGCGCCCTTCCGTGGCGCGCCTCGAGCGGGCCCTGATCGTCCAGGCGCTCGAACAGGCGCGAGGAAACCGCTCGGCGGCGGCCCGCCTCCTCGGCATCGGACGTCCGCTCCTCTATGCGAAGCTGGAGGAGCACAACATCGGAGGCCGGACCGTCGAGCCCGCGCCGGGGCTCGCGCCAGCCGGCGCCCTGACGCGCCAGGACGAGTGACCGGGCCTTTCCAAGTCCTTCGGATGCGTTAGGCTATCGGGATCTTTCGATCAATCCGATCGGCGAGGACAGAGGGACCCATGAAAAAGATTAGCCTAATCGTGACCTTGTTCGTAGGGGCGGCGGCGTGTGGTGACAACACCTCGAAGACCGATGGCGGACTCGACGGACATGGTGACGCCGACGCGCTCCCGACCGGGGACCTTGCGGGTGACCGGACCGGAACGGACACGACGCCCGATGTCACGCTGCCTGCCTTCAAGATCGGTGGAACCATCACCGGTTTGGTCGGCAGCGGTTTGATCTTGAGCGACAACGGCGGCGATGCCCTGGCGCTCGCCCCGGGCACCACGACGTTCGTCTTTCCCAAGGCTGTCACCTCGGGCGCGCCCTACGCCGTCGCGGTTCAGACGCAGCCAGGCTCGCCCAATCAGACCTGCACCGTCGCCGGCGGCACCGGAATCGTGGCCCTGGAGGACGTCGCCACAGTCGCCGTGGTTTGCACAACCGAGACCTACACGATCGGTGGCACGATCACCGGACTGACGGGCGGGGGCCTGGTCCTGCAAAACAACCTGGGGGACGATCTCCCCATCGCGGCCGGCGCGACCGCGTTCACGTTCGCGACGCCCCTGACCGATGGCAGCCCGTACGCTGTGACGGTCCTCGCACAGCCGGCCACGCCGACCCAGGTCTGCACGGTCGACGCGGGCACCGGCATCACAACCGCCGCCAGCGTCACGAACATCTCGATCACCTGCGTCGCGAAGACGTTCATGGTCGGCGGCACGATCTCCGGATTGGCCGGTGGCGGCCTGGTCCTGCAGAACAACGGCGGCGACAACCTCGACCTCCCGGCCGGGACGACCACGTTCTCGTTCGCGACGCCCGTCGCCAGCGGCGCTGCGTTCGCCGTCACTGTGCTCGTGCAACCGACCGCGCCCACGCAGACCTGCACCGTCACCAGCGGGACCGGCGTGGTCGACGCGGACGACGTCGCGACCGTGTCGATCGCATGCGCGACGAACACGTTCACGGTGGGTGGAACCATCTCCGGGTTGACCGGCGCCGGTCTGGTGCTGGCGAACAACGGTGGCGACAACCTGACCGTTCCGGCCGGGTCCACATCGTTCGTGTTCGCGACGCCGCTGGCCAGCCACGGCGCCTTCCTGGTGACCGTCGCGGCCCAGCCGACGGCGCCGGCGCAGAATTGCACCGTCAGCGGCGGCGTCGGGGTGGTGGGCGCGGCGAACATCAGCAGCGTCGTCGTCAACTGCGCCATCGACAAGTTCACGGTGGGTGGCCAGGTGACGGGACTTCGTGGGACGCTGATCCTGCACAACGGCGCGGAGAACCAGACCGTGACGTCCGACGGCATGTTCGCGTTCCCGACCCCGATCAGCAGCGGAGGAAGCTACGCCGTCACCGTCGCCACGCAGCCCTCGGCGCCCAGCCAGACGTGCATCGTGACGAATGGCGCGGGCCAGGTCACCTCGGCCAACGTAGCCGACATCGCGGTCGCGTGCACGACCAACAAGTTCCACGTGCAGGCGATCGTCACCGGCTTGGTCGGGAATGGCCTCGTGCTGCGCAACTCAGGCGAGAACCTGCTCGTGCATGCCTCCGACACCGTCGTCTTCCCCACGACGATCAGCAGCGGCAGCGGGTACTCGGTGATCACGGCGATCCAGCCGACGGAGCCCACGCAGACCTGCACGGTCGGGGCAAATGCGTCGGGCGTCGTCGGAGGCGCCGACGTCAGCGTTCCCGTGGTGTGCGTGACGAACACGTACAACGTGCGGGTGACCGTGACGGGTCTCGCCGGTGCGGGGCTCGTCCTGCACAACGGGGCCGACACGGTGCCCGTGGCCGCCTCCAGCACGTTCAACCTGCCGACCAAGGTGGCGAGCGGCGCCAGCTACCTGGTCACGGTCGCCCAGCAGCCAACAGGTCCCAGCCAGACCTGCACGGTCGTCCCGAGCGCCGCCGCCCTCGTGGGGAGCGCGGACGTGGCGGTGTCCGTCTCGTGCACGACCAATTCGTACACCGTCAGCGGCATGATCACGGGCCTGACCGGCACCGGCCTGGTGCTACAGAACAACGGCGCCAACGATCTCCCGGTTGCGAGCGGTGCCGTCGCCTTCCACTTCACCGTCCTGAGCGGGGGCATGTACAACGTCACCGTCAGAACCCAGCCGGCGGCTCAGATGTGCACGCCGTCGGCCAACATGGGGCCGGTGACGAACATGAACGTGGGGACGGTGGTCATCACGTGCGTCACGAATTCGTACCAAGTCCTCGCCGCGGTCTCGGGCCTGCAAGGCAGCGGGCTCGTCCTGCAAAACAACGGGGGCGACAACCTGCCCGTCAGCGCGGACGGAACGTACCCGTTCGGAGCGCTCGTGATGAGCGGCCAGCCCTACGCTGTCTCGGTCTTCGCTCAGCCGAGCGCTCCCGCGCAGCGGTGCACGGTCGCACTGCCCAGCGGCGGAATGGTCATGGGCGCGAACGTCACGGTGGCGGTGAGCTGCGCGACGCTGTACTCCGTCGGAGGCAAGATCGTGGGGCTCGTCAGTCCCGGCCTCGTGCTTCGCAACAACGGCGGCGACGATCTGGCCGTCCCGGCGGCCAGCCCGACGTTCACGTTCGCGACCCCGGTCCCAAGCGGCGGTAGCTACGCCGTCTCCGTTCTGTCGTCGCCCGCCAGTCAGGCTTGCCAGGTCGCGAGCGGCAACGGCCCGGTCACGAACGCGAACATCTCCAGCGTGAGCGTCGACTGCGCGGTGTGCGCAACGGCCCCCGAGCTCGGGACGTTCTCGCTGGCCTGCCCCGCCGGTCAGACGATCGCGTCGCTCGACTTCGCGAGCTATGGAACGCCGACGGGCGCCTGCGGAGCGTTCGCGGCGGCCGCCGCGTGCGACGCCCCCACGACCGTGGCGGTCGTGACCGCCGCGTGTGTCGGACAGCAGGCCTGCTCGTTCCGGGTCTTCAACAGCACGTTCACGACGGATCCCTGCCCGGGCCCCGACAAGACGCTGGCCGTCCAGGCGCGCTGCCAATAGTAAAAAGGACCCTCAGAGGGTCCTTTATATCCCCCGCGACGGTTGGGTCGAGCAAAGCTCGCCCCAACCCACGCGATCGAAAAGCACCCTCAGAGGCTCCTTTATATCCCCCGCGACGGTTGGGTCGAGCAAAGCTCGCCCCAACCCACGCG
>CAYUFS010000037.1:55856-56614 GCA_964443975.1 uncultured Myxococcales bacterium
AGGCTCCTTTATATCCCCCGCGACGGTTGGGTCGAGCAAAGCTCGCCCCAACCCATGCGATCGAAAAGGCACTGAAAGGGGCTTTGCCCCGTGATTTCACCTTGCCCCGCATTTCCTGAGGTTGCCCCGTATTGGGGTGGCATCCGCGTGGCCGTGACGACGATTCGCGGAAAAATTTCGCTTCGCATCGATCGGCGGTAGTTTCATGGGGCCAATGGGTAAGGGTTCCTGGGGGTTTTATGCCGTCGATGCCTTTGGGGAGTCCCTTGACGGAACGGCCGGGGCCCGGGCATGCACGATCCATGGTGTCATCAAGCAGAACACGCCGGGCGCGCCTCACTTGGTCGCGAACGAGTTCATCTGCGGACGCCTGGCAGCCGCGATGGGTCTTCCCGTGCCACCAGGAGGGATCGTCAAGCTAGACGACGACAGCCTCGCCTATGTATCCCTTCGCTTCGGCTTGAATGGCGAACAACCACCCCCGGCGTATGCCGACGAGCTGGTGGCGGATCTTCCGGATCTAGCGCTACGAATCGTCGCGTTCGACTGTTGGGTCGCGAATCGCGACCGCCACGAAGGAAACCTGACCTATGAGCGACGGGCGATTCCGCCCATGGTTTTCGATCATGAGAAAGCACTTATGGGGGGAATCGGGCCTGACCGCCTGGACGGCGCCAAAGGCGAAGCTATACTGAACGGATGCTTAGCCCTGAAGGGACATTCTTCGAGCGCATGAAAGCGTGAAAAACACTGGAAAT
>CAYUFS010000038.1:0-26887 GCA_964443975.1 uncultured Myxococcales bacterium
CGGCGCGGCTTGTCGGCCTCGGCGTTGACGCTATTTCGACGGCGGTGCACTAGTGATGGTCCGCCTGATTCGACGTCCGCCCGATCCCCCCGCCACTTCCCCGGTGGCCGAGGGGCAGGCGCACGATCCCACCCTGGCGGCCGTCTGCGAGGCGAAGGCGGGTCACCCCGACGGCGTGCGAAAGTTCCTGTCCGTGATCGCGCCGTGGGTCCGGCGGACCTGCACCGGCGTGCTGGGAGCGGGGCACCCGGACCTGGACGACACGATGCAGGAGTGCCTGTTCGCCGCCGTGAAGGCGCTGGGGAAGTATCGGTTCGAGGGCGACATCCGCCACTACGTCACCAAGATCACTCTGCGAATCGCAATCTCGGCGAGGAAGAGCAGCGCCGCCCGATGGCGACGGGAGGACGCGCTGGCCGCGGAGGCCATTGGTGAGCAGGTGGAGAGTGTCTCCAGAGTTTGGACGAGCGACGAGGTTGACTTAATCCGGCGGATCCTCGATCGTTTATCGGGCGTCCAGAGCGAGGCTATGTTGATGCGTATTGTCTTGGGGTTTTCGGTTGAGGAGATCGCGAGGACTACGGGCGTATCACAGAACACCGTGAAGACCCGACTCCGCTTGGGCAAGGATGCTCTCCGCAAGGATCTTCGCAGGTCGCCTTTCTGGCGGCGCTGGTTGGCGGAGAAGCGAACATGATCGCCCCGAACGGCGGCGAGCACCCGGAAGATTGGCTGGATCTCGCGTCGGCCGGGCGCATCAGCCAGGCGGACTGGCTGGAGCTTCGTGAGCACCTGGCGTCGTGCGCGCCCTGCGCGACCCAGCTACGCATGTCCAGCCGCGTGCTGGCCGATCGGAAGGTCAAGTCGTCCGAGGTTCATCTCGATCGGGTGGCCATCCATCGGACGCTCGAGCGGGCGAAGGTCTCCCGAACCTCGGTCCGGTCGTCGAGCTGGCCGCGGTGGGTGCCGGTTGGCCTCGGTTTGCTGCTGATCTCCAGCGGGGCCCTCGCGGGGACGTGGTGGTCCGTTCGTCATCGCGAACCCGCGCCGGCGGTGACGCCGTCGCTCGCAGCCTCGACGGTGCCCGCCGAGACGAGGACCAAGCATCGCGGCGGCCTCGTCGAGGGCGCCCAGGCTCCGGATGGCGCGGGCGCGCCGCCGACGGCGCCCGCCCCCGCCATCTTCCAGGCCCCCGCCCCAGCCAAAGCGCGCGCCGAGCGGGTATCCGCCAGTGATCTGTTCGCTCGCGCGCGCACGTTGCGCCTCGGGGGCGACGCCGCCGGCGCCCTCTCCAGCTACCACCGCTTGCAGCGCCAGTTCGCCGATTCCCGGGAGAGCGTGTTGTCCTACCTGGTGGTGGGACGCATGTGGCTCGAACGCGACCGCCCGGACCTGGCGGAGCGCCAGTTCACGCACTATCTAGACACCGGCGGAAGCGCTTCGGAAGAGGCCCTGGTCGGCCGCGCGACCGCCTTCGGCCGGATGGGCCGCACCGCCGACGAGCTGGCCGATTGGAAGCGCCTGTTGTCGGCGCATCCAGCCTCCGTCTACGCGGGGCGAGCGCGGACACGGCTTGGCGAGCTGGGTGAGGAGCGAGACGTCCCCGGGGTCGGCGTGGGTCCGCGGTGAGAATCGCGATCGGGTACCGGTATCCCCCGTCGGTCTGAGCTCGCCGCTTGCGTTGCCATCGGCTCACCGCCTGCCTGGTGATCTTGTGCGGGACCGTCACCGCCACGAATGGTTCCGATGCCGTGGCGGGCGCGAGTGAAGCGTCCCGTCCCACCGTCGAGCTCGTGCTCGTAACGCGCGACGAAGCCTCCGCGTCCGCCCTCGAGGATGCGCTGCGCGTGTCCCTGCAACGCCTGGGCGCCAAGGTCGACGTCGACCGGGCTGGAGCGCTGAGCGCGCGCGACGTCGTGACGGCGATCCAGCCCGCGTCGGTGGCGGCGACGGCGTGGATCGATCTGACCGCGACAGACGCCGCCACCGTGTACGTCTCCGACGGAAAGAACGTGTTCTCCCGGCAGTTCGACGTCGGCGCGACCCTGGACTCCGTGGCCCTCGACCTGCTGGAGGTCGTCGTGACGAGCTCCGTCGAGACCATCCTCTCGGGCCGACCGCTCGGGGTGCCGCGCGAAGAGTTCGCGCGTTCGCTGGATCACCCGGCACCACCCCCGCCAGCAGCGCCGGTGGCCGCCGTGGCGTCACCCGCACCGCCGCCCACGCAGCCCGAGCGCGCGCTGGAGCTTTCGGCGTCCGTGTTTGCCCAGGGGTCGTGGATCGCGCCCGGCACGCTGGTCGCAGGTCCGGGCGTACGCGTCGACGGTCGGAAGCGGGGCCTGTGGTGCGGGCTCAGCGCGGGCGCCGTCTTGCCGTACCAAGCGTCCACCGAGGGGGTGACCCTCCACCTGCTCGCGCAGGAGCTTCGCCTCTCGATCGGCCGGCTGTTCTCGCTGGGTCCCGACGTGGCCCTCATCGTCGCGCTTGGCGCGGGCGTGGACATCACGCGCGTGAGGTCGACGACGACGGAGCTCGACGTTGCCTCGGCAGGCTCGTTCTTCGTCACGGACTTCATCGTGCGGCCGTCCGCGGAGCTCGAACGTCGGTTCGGCAGGTTCAAGCTCGCGCTGCTGGCGGGCCTCGACGTCGATCCCATCGGCGCCACCTACGTCATCAAGCTGGCACCGGGCACGAGATCGGTGTGGACGCCCTGGCGGGTTCGGCCCTTGCTCGCGTTGCTCCTCGGGATCGCGCTGTGACGGCCGGCCTGGTGCCTGGCTGCAATCAGCGCCATGCTTCGTAGAGCTGCGATACGCCGCTTCGATCGGACGAGAACACGATGTGCCGGCCGTCGTTCGACAGCCACGGATCGCCCTCCGACATCGGACTGTTGAGCTCGGCGAGCGACTTCGGCGTGTCGAAGGGTGTCGACTCCGACGCGCGCGTGGTCTCGAACAGGTCGGACGTCGTGCGATCTCCGCTGCGCCGAGACCCGAAGACCAGCCCGAGCCCCGAGTCGTAGACCGCCGGGTCCCAGTCGAACACCGAAGAGTTGACCTCGGTGATCGCGACTGGCGCGCCCCAGGCCACGGCCGTCGAGGCGCGCGTCGAGCGATACAGATCGAAATCGTTCGCGCTGTGATCGGCCGCGAAGACCATCAGCAGGCCGCGCACGTCGACGGCCGGTCCCCGATCGGCGGAGGTCGTTCCCAGGTTGACGACCTGTGGGGTGCCCCAGGGATCCGTGCGCGCGCTTCGCTGCGAGACCCAGATGCGCGCGGTCGAATTGTCCGGCCGATCACTCGAGAAGTAGAGCGTCAGGCCGTCGTAGCTCAGGTCGGGCTCGTAGTCGGCGCTGGTCGTCGCGAGCTCCTGCACCAGGACGCCGGGGCTCCACGGGGCGCCGATGGCGACACGCGTGCTGTGCCAGATGTCGTACGTCCCGTTCTTCAGCGAGGCGAAGTAGATCTCGAGCTCGTCCGGGCTCAGCGTGGGATCTTGAATCTCGTCACCAGCGTCGAGCAAGCCGGTCATCAGCACCGGCGCGCTGAAGGTCTGGCCGGCATCCACGGGGGTGCCCTGCCGTTGAAAACCCACCACGCGCTCGCGCGCGGAGCATGCCAGCGCCAGCATCCCGACAGC
The DNA here is from genome assembly GCA_964443975.1 of uncultured Myxococcales bacterium. Lineage (GTDB taxonomy): Bacteria > Myxococcota_A > Polyangia > Fen-1088 > Fen-1088 > DASYCK01. Next base: position 3,643 of record CAYUFS010000038.1, read on the forward strand.
GGCGAGACGCAGGGAGACGTGTCCTGGCGTCATCGACGGGCATATTAGCATCGCGCGCCCAGATCACCGCCGCGCGGATAGTGACGTGCATCACCAGTGAATGAGCGCACTGGCATTTGGTGCGTTGGATCACTGTTTTATTTGTTTCCAGGCAGGGGCGGTTAGGGCCTGAAAGACCCGGGGTCCCTCCCTATACGGGCTGTGGCACCACAATCGTCGCAGGGGCCTGTCGTGGTCAGCGAAAGGATCCTCCTCTCATGAAATCCGCAAAACACACCTCGTCGGCTCTCATCTCCCGGTTTGGCCAGACCTCGCGGATGTGGGGCGCGCTCATGACGCTCTCGCTGGCGGCATGCACAGGCAGCATCGCCGGAGGTGGCTCGGCCAGCACCGGCGGCGGCAATGCCAGCGGCAACAGCAGCGGCTCCAGCGCTTCCGGGGGCGCGCACGGAAGCGGCACCGGGGGGGTGAAGGGGTCGGGAGGCAGCGGTGGCACGCAGATAGGTGGCGGCAGCGGGGCGACGACGGGCCAGGCTGGCTCCGGTGGAATCACGATCTCGACCGGATCCGGCGGCTCGGGCGGCGGGGGCGTGGTGGCCTGTGACGGTCTGACCAGTCGACGGGTCCGGCGGCTGTCCATCCGTGAGTATTCGAACGTCGTCAACGATCTGCTCGGGGCGACCGCCAAGACCGAGACCTTGGCCGCGTTGCCCGCCGAGCCGACCGTCGGCGGGTTCGACAATCAGAACACGGCGCTGTTCGTCTCGTCAGACATGCAAGGGAACCTCGCCGACCTGGCGGCGCAGCTGGCGAGCGAGGCCAACCCCACGACCCTCGCGCCGTGCGCCACGACGGGCGGCTCGGCCGCCTGCCTGCAGACCTTCATCAATTCGTTCGGGACCAAGGCCTACGGCCGTCCCCTGACCACCGCGGAGGTGGCGGCCGCCACGACGCTCGCCGGAATGGGCCAAGACTACGCGACGTCGGTGCGACTGATCGTCGAAATGATGCTCCAGTCGCCGAGCATGGTGTACGTCAGCGAGCTCGGCGCCGACACGGCGGCGCCGTCCGCGCAGCCGGTCCCGCTGACGCCGTACGAGATCGCCTCGCAGCTCTCCTTCATGCTCACGGGGTCGCGGCCCGACGCGGCGCTGCTGGCGGCGGCGCAATCGGGCTTCACGAATCCATCCGACATCCAGGCGCAAGTGCAGCGGTTGCTGCCGACGCCCGCCGGGCAATCCCAGCTGGCCCTGTTCATCAAGGGTTGGCTGAACATCGGACCGATGTCCGACATCTCGAAATCGCCCGACGTCTATCCCGAGTACACCCCAGCGCTCGCGACTGCGATGCAGCAGGAGCTCGACCAGTTCATCACCGCGCAGCTGAACAGCGGCAACGGCACCCTCTCCGGGTTCATGACCGCCACCAGCGCGAATGTGCCCGCCGCGCTGAAGCCCATCTATGGAGCCGACCTGCTGGCTTCTGGCCCCAATCCGACGCATCGCAAGGGGATCCTCTCGCTGCCGGCCGTGCTCACGTACAACTCGTCGGACATCAGCTCGGGGCCCATCCAGCGAGGTCTGCTCGTGAGGCGAACGCTGCTTTGCCAGGACGTGCCGCCCCCGCCGGCGGACGTCCTGCAACAGGTCGCGCTCATGCCCGTCGACACGACGGACACGACCATGACCACCCGGCAGAAGTTCGAGGCGCACCTGAACATGCCGAGCTGCAGCGCGTGCCACACGCTGTTCGATCCGATCGGCTTTGGCCTCGAGGACATGGACGGCCTCGGGCGCTTCCGGACCACCGAAAACGGCCTGCCCGTGGATTCTTCGGGCGCGTTGACGGTTCCGAGCGAATCCAGCATCAGCGGTGCCTTCGAAGGCCCCGCGGATCTGTCGAGCAAGCTGGCACAGAGCACGACGCTCGCGGGCTGCATGGTCAGCCACTTCTTCAACTTCGCGCAATCGCGAGATCCGGGACCGACCGATCAGTGCGTGGTCCAGAGCTGGACGAATTCGTTCGTGCAAGGCGGTGGGCGAATTGCCGACCTGGTCAACAACTACGTCGTTCACCAAGACTTCGCGTTCAGAAAGGATGACCGCCTATGAAACCGGCAGTCGATTGGCAGTTCTCTCGTCGAACTTTGCTCAAGGCAGCGGGCTCGACCCTGCTGGTGCCGACGTTCTTGAAGCAGGCCTTCGCTCAAACGACCGCCGCCTATCCCAACCTCGTCTTGATGCTGCAGACGAACGGAACGAATCAGGCAGGCCACTGGCCCGCCACGGGCGCCGCCTACGGCGCCTCGCCCGCCACGTTCACGTCGCCCTGCCTGAAGCCGCTGCTCGAGGACCCCGTGGTGGGCCCGAAGACGACGCTCGTCAAGGGCATGAACCTCAACAAGATCGGGAACCCGGGGGGCAACGGACACGACTGGGGATGGACCGGATTCTATTCCGGGTACGACAACATCTCCGGCAGTGGCGGCCAGTTCCCCGGGGGGCCCTCGCTCGATCAGGTGCTGGCCACGAAGATGCAATTCCAGACGCCGTTCAAGACCCAGCACACGGGCGTCACCGCGGCGAACTACTCGCTCATCAACGCGGGGCGGGCGTCGTTCGTCGCGGCTTCGGCCGGCGCGGAGATCCAGCCCGACATCAACATCTACGAGCTCTACACCAAGGTCTTTGGCGCGGTCACGACGACCGGCGCGGCCCCCACCCCCGCCAGCACGCAAGCCGCTTCGCTGCGGCTCGCGCAGCGAAAGTCCGTGCTCGACACCGTGGCGACCGACCTGCAAACCCTCGAGGGCCGGCTAGGTCCCACCGAGCGCGCCAAGGTCGACATTCACCTGCAGGCCGTGCGCGACTTCGAGATGCGCCTGTCGGATACGATCACCACGGGGACGGGCATGCGCCCCGCCAGCTGCAGCACCGTGCAGCCGTCGAAGGCGGGCGTTCCCAGCACCGGCCAGGGGAACGAGGCCAACGCGGACGAGCTGTTTCAGCTGTTCATGGAGTTCATCGGGAACGCCATCGGCTGCAACATGATCACGATCATCACGTTCCAGGCGGGGCGCGGTGGTGATCACTTCCACTACTCGTGGCTGAATCTGCCCGGCATGCGCGCCGACTTTCACAACGACATCGCGCACAAGGACACGGGCTCCGACGCCGTCGCCGCCAGCGTCATGGTGGGGGTCGAGAACTACTACGCGACGCTGGTGCAGACCCTGGGCAAGAAGCTGGCGTCGTTCCCACAGGCCAACGGAAAGACCGCGCTCGACAACTCGCTGGTGGTGTGGGGCAACGAGCTCGCGACCGGTCCCCACGGCATCAATGGCTACCCGGTGACGCTGGTCGGGGGCGCGGCGGGGAAGTTGAAGAAGACCGGATACCTCCTCGAGGGCGGCACCCTCAAGCACCAGCAACTGGGTTGCACCATCATGAACATCATGGGTGTCCCCGCGACAGGTTTCGGCGCCGTGGCGAACTGCGGGGTCATCCCCGGGCTGATGGCCTGACGGGCAGAAGACGGCGTCCCGATGACATGGCGGCGTCAGGGCAGCGTGCAATAGCTCGGAAAGCTCGCCGGGATCCCGGCCGCGTAGGGTTCGGGGGACACGTGGAAGGGGTGGGTCTTCATGAAGGTCCACGTGGAGGGGGCGATGCCGGTGGGGATCATGTGGCCGCCGCCGTGATTGCAATCGATCGCGAATCCGCCGCGCTTCTTCAGGTCGGCCTCGTAGGAGGCGCTCGCTTGCGCGAAGTCGATGATCACGACGTCCGAGCCCTGCGCCCCGTGGACGACCATGGCGCCAGGGACGTTGGTCGCGTCCTGTGAGGTGGTGCCGCCCAGGCCGGTGAGGCCTCCTGAATAGGTGACGATGCTGGCAAGGTACCCCGAGCGGTCGTACGACATCCGGGTTGTCTGGAGGCCCCCGGCGCTGAAGCCAGCCGCGTGGATGCGGCTCGTGTCCACGTGAAGCTGCTGGATGGCGCAGGCGATCACCTCGTCGGTGGTCTCGAAATCGCCGGTGTACCAGACGCCGTTGCCCGTGTTCGTGCCCTTCTTGTTCGTGGCGCCAGGCGCCGCCACCAGGCCCCCCTGGGCGACGATCTCGTTGATGGCGGCCTGACCAAGCCCACGCACGGCCTCCTGCGGATTCGAGCCGGTCGCGTACCAGTAGATGACGACCGGCCCGCCAGGCCCGACGCTGGGCGCGGCGCCCGCCCAGATGGTCACCGGTTGTCCCAGAAACGTGAGGTTGCCGGAGGCGATGGTCGGACACGCCTCCTTCGCGGCGGGCAGGAACGCAGCCATGGGTCCGAGCCCAGACGCCGAAGCTCCTCCCGAACCTCCGGCGCCGCCAGTCGATCCTCCCGTCGGGGCTCCGCCCGACGCGACGCCTCCCGTCGGGGCTCCGCCCGACGCGACGCCTCCCGTCGGGGCCCCGCCCGACGCGACGCCGCCGGAGCCGGGACCTCCGAACGGAGTGCCCCCGAAATTCCAGAAGCGGCCCCCCGTGCCAAGCGGCGAGGTGACGCCGCCGGTGCCCCGGGTGCCGCCTGTTGCGGTGACGCCTCCCGTCTGGGCGCCGCCCGTGCCTGGGGCGGCGACTCCCCCCGTCTCCGTGCCCCCGAGTGGACCGCCGCCGGTGCCAGCGCTCGGGTTGATGCCAGGACCACAACCCGTGCCCACGAGCCCGGCGCCCATCGCCACGCCGATCAGCAACAAGACGATCTCCGAACGGCGAGCGGCCGTCGCCCTGCTCGTTCTTCCTTCGTAGACATCGCGACAAATCGAGAGCATGGGTCAGCCTCTCCTTGGACCGGTAACCGCACCGGGAAAGAGAAGACGTCGGCAGATTCACGGCTCGGGTTGAATGCCCTTGTAGTAGGAAACAAGGATGCCCGATGCCCAGGTCCGGACGCCCTACGATTTTTCCGGCTGCACGGCCGTTGTCACCGGTGGGACCGGCGTCCTCGGTGGGGACATGGCGCGGGCGCTCGCCGGCGCAGGCGCGAACGTCGTGCTCCTCGCCCGCAACCTGGCGCGGGCCGAGGAGGTGATCGACACCTTTCCCAAAGGGGCCGGCGGCCGCTACCTCGCGGTCCGGGCCGACGTGCTGGATCGAGCGGCGCTGGAGGAGGCTGCGGGCACGGTGCTGGGCACGTTCGGCCAGGTCGATTTCCTGGTGAACGGCGCGGGCGGCAATGATCCGAAGGCGACCACGAACCCCGAACAACGGTTCTTCGACTTGCCGCTCGGGGCCATGGAGGCGGTCGCGCGCCTCAACCTGTTTGGCACGATCCTGCCCACCCAGGTGTTCGCGCGCCCGATGGCGGCGCGCAGGCGCGGCGTCGTCGTCAACGTCTCGTCGGTGAACGCCTCCCGGCCACTGACCCGAATCGCCGCCTATTCGGCGAGCAAGGCGGCGGTCAGCAACTTCACGCAATGGCTGGCGGTGCACCTGGCCGAGGAGTACGGGCCGGAGCTGCGCGTGAACGCCATCATGCCCGGCTTCTTCCTGACCGAGCAGAACCGCTTCCTGCTGACCGAGAAGGAGACGGGCGCGCTCACCGCGCGCGGGCAGAAGATCCTCGACCACACGCCGATGCGGCGCTTCGGAGATCCCGCGGATCTGACCGGCGCGCTGCTGTGGCTGCTGTCGCCCGCGTCGCGTTTCGTCACGGGCGTGGTGCTGCCGGTCGACGGCGGCTTCACCGCGTTCTCGGGCGTGTAGACCAGGGGATGCGATGCCTTTGATCGGCGCGGGACAGCCAGGGACCAAGCTCGACGAGACGAACGTGCGGGCGTTGTGCGCCGAGGCGATCGCGGCCTGGGGCGTGCGCGGCAGGCGCGTGCTCGGCATCGTCCCGGACCACACTCGCACGGCGCCGATCGACCTGATGTTCCGGATCCTTCACGAAGAGCTGCGCCAGGCGGGTGCCGCCGCGTTCGACGTGATCATCGCGCTCGGCACGCACCCGCCGATGAGCGAGGACGCCATCGACCGCCGGCTCGGCATCACGCCCGCCGAGCGCGCCGGTCGTTACGCGGGGACGCGGTTCTTCAACCACCACTGGAACGATCCCGCGCAGCTCGTCGCAATCGGCGCCATCGACGAGGACGAGGTGGCCCAAATCTCCGGCGGCCTGATGCGCGAGCACGTCACCGTGGAGATCAACAAGCTGATCCTCGACTACGACCTGCTGTTGATCGTCGGCCCGACGTTCCCACACGAGGTCGTGGGGTTCTCGGGGGGCAACAAGTACCTCTTCCCCGGTATCGGCGGGCAGAAGATCCTCGACATGTTTCACTGGCTGGGCGCGCTGATCACCAACCCGTCGATCATCGGCACGGCCTACACGCCCGTGCGCGCGGTCGTCGATCGCGCGGCGGCGATGGTGCCGGTCGAGCGCAAGTGCGCGAGCCTGGTGGTCGAAGGGCAAGGCCTGGCGGGCCTCTACCTCGGCGCGCCCGAGGAGGCCTGGGCGGCGGCGGCGGCGCTGTCGAAGCAGGTTCACATCGTGACCAAGGACCGCCCCTACACGAGCGTGCTCTCGTGCGCGCCACCGATGTACGACGAGCTCTGGGTGGGGGGAAAGTGCGCCTACAAGCTCGAGCCCGTGGTCGCCGACGGCGGTGAGATCATCATCTACGCGCCGCACATCACGGAGCTCTCCGCGGTGCACGGCGCCCGCATTCGCGAGATCGGCTATCACGTGCGCGACTACTTCCTGAAACAGCCGGGGCGGTTCGCGCACGTCCCGCGCGGCGTGCTGGCCCACAGCACCCACGTCAAGGGGATCGGCCGCTACGAAGCGGGCGTCGAGGCGCCGCGCATCACCGTCACGCTGGCAACCGGCATCAGCGCCGAGGTGTGCCGTGCCGTCAACCTCGGTTATCGCGACCCGCGCAGCATCGACCCGACGGCGTGGCAGGACCGCGAGGCCGAGGGCATGTTGCACGTGCCCAAGGCCGGAGAGATTCTCTACCGCCTGGTGAATGACCCGTTCGCTGCCGCGGCGGTTCACGCCGTTTGAACGTCTCGGAAGGAGCCCGCGTCATGCAGCTGGAGAAATTTTCCCTCGGAATCGGCGATCGATTCGGCAAGCAGGGGCTCGCCCAGCTGCGCGCCGTGCAACAGGCGGAACGCGCGGGCGTCGTCGTGGTCCCCGTCTGGAACAAGTCGTTTCGAGAGCACTCGCTGATCGGAACCACGCCCGACGACGTGCGCGCCGAGGCCGACGACGCCGTCAAGCGCGGCGGCTGGACGCACCCCTACCACGTCGACGCCGACCACATCGGCGTCAAGAACGTCGACGGCTTTCTGGCCGCGAGCGACTTCTACACGCTCGACGTGGCGGACTTCATCGGCAAGCCGCCCGAGGCCGGCGCCCTCGCCGCCTTCGTGCGCGACATGGCGCCGTTTCGCGGCGCGCTGCGCATCCCGGGGATCGAAGCCGTGTTCGAGGTGACGGACGCCGTGCTGGAGAGCATCGGCCAGACCTATCTGTCCGCCGTCATGGAGGCGGGCCGCACCTATCGCCACGTCGCTGCGGCCAAGGGGGAAGGCAACTTCATCGCAGAGGTCTCCACCGATGAGGCCACCCTGCCCCAGCTGCCGTTCGAGCTGTTCTTCATCCTCGGGGCCCTCGCGCGCGAGAAGGTCCCGGCGCAGACCATCGCCCCCAAGTTCTCGGGCAAATTCTTGAAGGGGATCGACTACGTCGGCGACGTGGCGACCTTCGCCCGCGAATTCGCGGCGGATCTCGCGGTCGTGAAGCACGCCGTCGATGTGTTCGGACTGCCGCGCACGCTCAAGCTCAGCGTCCACACGGGCAGCGACAAGCTGTCGCTCTATCCCGCCATCCGGCGCGCGCTCGTCGAGCACGGCGGCGGCCTTCACCTCAAGACGGCCGGCACCACCTGGCTCGAGGAGGTCATCGGCGTCGCGCTCTCCGGGCCACCGGGTCTGGCGATCGCCAAGCGGTTCTACCTGGAGGCGCTGCCCCGCTACGACGAGCTCTGCAGGCCTTACGCGACGGTGGTCGAAATCGACCGCGCCCGGCTCCCCGCGCCTGCCGCCGTCGAGAGCTGGAGCGCGGAGGATTTCGTGCGCCGCCTGCGGCACGATCCCGCGTGCCCCGAGTACAACCTCCACCTACGGCAGCTCGTCCACGTGGCCTTCCGGCTGGCCGCGGAGATGGGGGACGAGTGGCGCGCGGCCCAGGACAGCGCGCGCGAGCTCGCGGGCCGCTGCGTCACCGACAACCTCTTCGAACGCCACGTCCGCCCGCTGTTTCTGGATTCGTGATCACCTGAGCGCTGCGGCGCTTCCCGACACGCACGTCCAAAGTCTGACATTTCTGACAGGGCCAATCGGAATTGTGAGCTTCAGCAAGCGAGCTCTGGTGATTTCGGCGACCTGTGCTGCGGCACACGGATTGCGTACCTCGGCCGGCGGCCATCGCCGGCCGGGGAGAATGACCATGTCGAACGCGCGCTCGTTTCTAAGGTGGACTCTCGTCGCGACCGCCCTCCCGCTCTGCGGCTGTGCGGCGAGCCCAGGGTCCGACCCCGGCACCGGGGGTTCCGGCAGCGGCGGGCGCACGATTTTCGGCACCGGCGGCGGGTTCGGCACCGGCGGCGAGCTCTTCGGCACCGGTGGCGAGCTCTTCGGCACCGGTGGCGAGTTCTTCGGCACGGGCGGGACCGGCTTCGATCCCGCGTGCACCAACAATTCGCTCGGCGGCACCACGGGCCGGCAGACGGCCCCCGGCGTCATCATGTCGACGCCGGAGTTCGGACCGAACCTGGGCACGACGAAGTCTCAGGACGCGGCCCCGCCGGCGATCAGCGGCGGCACGCTGCTGGTGCTGGCCAACGGCACGACGGCGGTCGCGTCCGATCCCGACCGCGACATGATCTACGTGGCCGATTTGCCGTCCCGCACGTTGACGTGGTCCATCACCCTTGGCGCGGGTGACGAGCCGGGACGGGTGGTGCAGGACGCTGCTGGGCGCGTCCACGTCGCGCTTCGCCATGGAGGCGCGGTCGTGACCTGCGACCCGGGCACGGGGAAGATCACGGCGCGACGACCGGTCTGCGCGGCCCCACGAGGGCTCGCGTACGAGCCCGCGACGGACCAGGTCCATGTCGCCTGCCACGACGGCGCCCTGGTCAGCCTGCCGGCCGCCGGGGGCGACCCCGTGCGCCGGCTGCAGCTCGACGACGATCTGCGCGACGTGGTCGTCGACGGACCGAACCTGCTCGTCAGCCGCTTTCGTACCGCTCAGGTGCTGACCGTGGGCAGCGACGGGAGCGTGATCGGGCGCGGGCAGCCGACGTCATTCAGCGCGGAGAGCGCGCGGGCCGGGAGCGTGTTCACGCCGAGCACCGCCTGGCGCATGCTCCCCGCCCCCGGCGGCGGCGCGATGATGTTGCACCAGCGGGGGATGGTCGATCCCGTCATGCCGGCGCCCGGCGGATACGGCGGCCTGAACCCGTGTGACTCCATCGTCCACACCTGCGTCACGCACATGCACCGGGACGGCTCCGCGACCAGCGGCCCCCCGCTCGCATCGCTGGTGCTGGCGGTCGATCTGGCGCTCAGCCCCGACGGCCACCAGCTGGCCGTGGTGTCCGCGGGCAATGCTACGAACCTCGACGCCTTCGCGGGCGGAACGGACCCTGCGCTGACCCGCGTCTTCATGACGGGCGTCGACAGCGCGACCGACCCGCAGACGGGCTGCTCGCCGGACGGGATCCACGGTCCCTGCCTTCCCAATGGCCTGGGTGTTGGTTTCGGCCCCCTGGGCCCGGTAGCCAACTTCGGCGCGGGCGGCTCGGTGAGCAGCGACTCGGGGGGCAGCAGTGCGACGGGAAGGGGCACGGGAGGCTCGTCAGGCGGCGACGTCTGCGCGCAAGGGTTTCAAACGGCCGGGTTCCAACCTGGCGTTCCGGCGGTGGTGGGTCAACCGGTGGCAGTCGCCTTCGACGGGGGGGGCTCCCTCGTCGTCCAATCCCGCGAGCCGGCCATGCTGGCGCTGGCCGACGGAACCACCATCGTGCTCTCCACCGTCAGCCGCGCGGACACCGGCCACACGCTGTTCCACGCCAACTCCGGAGGGTTCCTGGCGTGCGCCTCCTGCCATCCCGAAGGCAACGAGGACGGGCGCGTATGGAACTTCGCCTGCGAGGGACAGCGGCGAACGCAGTCCGTGCAGACCGGCCTCCAGGGCACCGAGCCTTTTCACTGGGGCGGCGACGAGATGAACTTCACGCACCTCATGACCGACGTGTTCGCCGGCCGCATGTCCGGCCCGACGCTGACCGACGATCAGGGTTCGGCTTTGCTGAGCTGGCTCGACAAGCAGCCGCGCGCGCCCAAACCCGCGCCCGCCGACGCCGCCGCTGTCAGCCGCGGCCAGGCGCTGTTCAACGACTCGATCCACGCGTGCGCTACCTGTCACTCCGGCGCGCACCTCACGAACAACCAGACGGTGGACGTCGGGACGGGCGGGCCGTTCCAGGTGCCGTCGCTGGTCGGGGTGGGAAGCCGCGGTCCCTACATGCACGACGGCTGCGCGGCCACGCTGGCCGATCGCTTCGGCGCCTGCGGCGGCGGCGACCACCACGGCATCACGTCGACCCTGAGCAAGACCGACGTCAACGATCTGGTCGCTTACCTCCAGACGCTTTAGGTCGCGCCTACGCCGCGGGTTGACCCGCCGGGAGCGATCGGCGACGCTCTGGGTCCGCGGCCGACCGGCGGCAACGGCTCGGTCGATCGACGAACCCATGGTTGAACTGCGCGCGCTCGGCAAGTCGGGTCTGCGAGTCCCGCCCGTGATCTTCGGGACGAGCGCGCTCGGGAACCTCTATCGGGCGCTCTCCGACGAGACGAAGCTCGAGATCCTGCGCGCGATCTTTCGCTGGTCTCCTGCGCCCGTGGTGCTGGACTCGGCGGGCAAGTATGGGGCCGGGCTCGCGCTCGAGGTGATCGGCCGCGGGTTGGAGGCACTCGGGATCGAGCCCGCGCAGGTCGTGATCAGCAACAAGCTCGCGTGGCTGCGCAGCCCCCTGCGCGGCCCCGAGCCCACCTTCGAGCCCGGCATCTGGGCGGACCTGCGCCACGATGCCGTCCAGGCGGTGAGCTACGAGGGCATCCTGCGCTGCTGGGAGCAGGGCGTGGCGCTGCTCGGCGGCCGCTACACCCCGCAGATCGTGTCGGTCCACGATCCCGACGAGTACCTGTCGCGCGCGGCGACGACAGGCGGCGGCGCCGCCCGGGCCGACGCGCTCCGCGACGTGATCGACGCCTATCGCGCGTTACACGACCTGCAGCTTCGGGGGGATGTGCGCGCCGTGGGCCTCGGCGCCAAGGACTGGAAGGTCGTGCGCGAGCTCGCCGACACCGTCGAGCTCGACTGGGTGATGCTGGCGTGCTCGCTGACGGTGTTTCACAACCCGCCCGAGGTGATCGAGCTCGTCGCCGAGCTGCACCGCCGCGGCGTCGGGATCATCAACGCGGGCATCTTCCACGCCGGCGCGCTCACCGGCGGTTCGATCTTCGACTACCGCCCGCTCGATCCGATCGCGCGTCCGGGCGACGCCCGGTTCATGGAGTGGCGCGACAAGTTCCTGGCGCTCTGCGCGCGGCACGACGTCCCCGCCGCGACGGCGTGCGTCCACTTCGCGCTGTCCCCCCCTGGCGTGGCGTGCGTGGCGCTCAACACGAGCCGTGTCGATCAGGTGAAGCGCAACGTCGACATGGGCCGCGCCGACGTGCCCGCGCGACTGTGGCTCGACATGAAGGACGCCGGGCTACTCCGGCGCGACTACCCTTACGCAGGCTGAGGCCCCGCGCATGATCATCGACGCCCACCATCACTTCTGGCGCTACACGACCTCCGAGTTCGGGTGGATCGACGATTCGATGGCTTCCATTCGCCGCGACTTCCTTCCCGACGACCTGCGCCCGGAGCTCGCCGCCGCCGGCGTCGACGCGGTCATCACCGTTCAGGCCCGCCAGAGCGAGGACGAGACGCACTGGTTGCTGGAGCTGGCGGCGCAGCACGCGTTCATCGCGGGCGTGGTCGGTTGGGTCCCGCTCGCGTCGCCCGGCGTGGACGCCGCGCTCGCGCGCTTCGCCGCCCATCCCAAGCTGGTCGCGGTTCGCCACGTGCTGCAGGACGAGCCCGATCCCGCGTACATGCTGGGCGCCGATTTCCAGGCCGGTCTGCGGGCGCTCGGCGCGCACGGTCTCGGCTACGATCTCCTCATTCACGAGCGCCAGCTCCCGCAGGCCATCCAGCTGGTCGATCTGCACCCTGCACAGCCGTTCGTGCTCGACCACCTGGCGAAGCCACTCATCAGGACGCGGGCCCTCGAGCCGTGGGCCAGCAACCTGCGCGCGCTCGCCCGGCGGCCACACGTCACCTGCAAGCTGTCGGGCCTGGCGACCGAGATCGGGCGCGCGCCGTGGACCGCCGCCGATCTGCGGCCGTACGTCCACATCGCCCTGGAGGCGTTCGGTCCTCGCCGCCTGCTGTTCGGCAGTGACTGGCCTGTGTGCCTCGCGGCTTGCGGCTATCGCCGCTGGCGGGAGGTCGTCGAGGAGCTGGTGTCGGACTTGTCCGCCGCCGACCGAGCCGCCATTCTCGGCGACAACGCGCGTCGTGTGTATCGGCGCGCGCCGCCCCACCACGACGGAGGACCCCACCCATGAAGGCGCTGGTGATCACGGCCCCGGGCCAATTCGAGCTCCGCGAGGTCGCCCGACCCGAGCCCGGACCCGGCGAGGTGCGCGTGCGCGTGCGCTACCTCGGCTGCTGCGGGTCGGACCTCAACACGTTCCGGGGCCTGAATCCGCTCGTCACCTACCCGCGCATCCTGGGGCACGAGCTGGTCGGCGTCGTCGACGCCGTGGGCGCGGACGTGCCGGCGGAGTGGGCCGCGGGGGCCGAGGTGATGGTGGTGCCCTACACCGCGTGCGGTGACTGCTCGTCGTGCCGCAAGGGCCGCGCGAACGCGTGCCGCTTCAACCAGACCCTCGGGGTGCAGCGCGACGGCGGCCTGACCGAGGCGATCGTCGTCCCCGCGAGCAAGCTCCTGACGTCGCGCCGGCTGTCGCTGCGCGAGATGGTGCTGGTCGAGCCGCTGTCGGTGGGCTGGCACGCGGCGCGGCGCGGGCGCGCTGCGGCCGGCGAGACGGTGGTGGTGTTCGGCTGCGGCATGGTGGGCCTCGGCGCCATCGCGGGCGCGGCGGCCGCCGGAGCGCGGGTCATCGCGGTCGACGTCGACGACGGCAAGCTCGGCAAGGGACGCGCGGCGGGCGCGGCCGTGGCCATCAACACGAAGGCCGAGGACCTGCACGAGCGTCTGCAGGCGCTGACCGACGGCCGCGGGCCCGATCTGCTGATCGAGGGCGTCGGCCTGCCCGAGACCTTCCGCGCGTGCGTCGACGAGGCCTGCTTCGCCGGTCGCGTAGTCTACGTCGGCTACGCGAAGGCGCCCGTCGAGTACACCACCAAGACCTTCGTCATGAAGGAGCTCGACATCATGGGCTCGCGCAACGCCACGGCGGACGACTTCCGCGGCGTGATCGCTCACCTCGAGGCGGGACGCTTCCCCGTCGACGCCGTCGTGACCCACGTGGTGCCGTTCGCGCAGGCGGCCGCGGCGCTGGCGGCCTGGGCGCAAGACCCGACCACCGTCACCAAGATCGTGGTCGACCTCGGATGAAGGCCGCCGGCGGCCCGAGGATCTTCCGCGGCGCGGACGGACGCAGCCATGCCGTCACGTTCGCGCTCGTCTGCTCGCTGTTCCTGCTGTGGGGGCTGTGCAACGGGATGATCGACGTGCTCAACAAGCACTTCCAGAACTCCCTGCACGTCTCGAAGGCCCAGTCCGCGCTGGTGCAGTTCTCGAACTACATGGGTTACTTCCTGATGGCGATACCGTCGGGGATGCTGGCCAGACGGTGGGGCTACAAGGGCGGCATCGTGTTGGGCCTGGCGCTGATCGCCGTCGGCGCGCTGTGGTTCATCCCGGCGACGAGGATCGGCACGTTCAGCGCCTTCCTGGTGGGGTTGTTCATCCTCGCCATGGGCCTGACCTGCCTGGAGACCGTGGCCAATCCATACGCGACAGCGCTCGGCCCGCCCGAGCTCGGCGCGGCCCGCATCAACCTCGCGCAGAGCTGCAACGGCGTCGGGTGGATCCTCGGCCCGCTGATCGGCGGCCACTTCGTGCTGTCGTCGACGGCCGAGGTGAACCGCAGCAACGACATGGTCTTCGTCCCCTACGTGGGGATCGCGGTGGTCGTGACGGTGCTGCTGGTCGCCTTCCTGCTGGCGAACGTGCCCGACGTGGCCTCGGCGCAGGCGGCGGCCGCCTCGGACCAACCGAACACCGGTGAGCGCCGGTCGATCTGGCGCCGCCCCCACTTCGTGCTGGCGGTGCTGGCGCAGTTTCTATATGTCGCCGCGCAGACCGGCGTGTTCGGCTTCTTCATCAACTACGTCGTCACCGAGATGCCCGCGCTCAGCGCCTCGGCGGCGGCGGCGCTGCCGCGCGCGTGGAGCTACCAAAGTGCGGGCGTCTTCCACGTCACCGAGCGGGCTGCATCCCAGCTGCTCTCGGTCGGTGGCTTCGGCCTGTTTCTCCTCGGCCGCATCACGGGAAGCCTGGCGCTCGGCAGGCTGCGCGCGGAGAGGGCGCTGACGATCTACGCCGGCGCCAACGTCGCCACCATGGCCCTGGTCATGGCGCCGCCGGGCTGGCTCTCGGTGGCCGCCCTGTTCGCCAGCTTTTTCTTCATGTCGATCATGTTCCCCACCATCTTCGCCCTCGGCATCCGCGACCTCGGCGACCAGACGAAGAAGGCCTCCGCCTTCATCGTCATGGCCATCGTCGGCGGCGCCCTGATGCCCATCCTCATGGGCTGGCTCGCCGACGTCGCCTCGATGCGTGCCGCGTTCGGGGTGCCGCTGCTGTGCTTCGCGGGGGTCGCGGCCTACGGGGCCGTGTGGGCGCGCACAAAGGCGACTGGCGAAGGGTCGTAGCGGCTCGCTCTCGATGCCGGGATCGTGCGATGATTGGGGGATGCCCTCAATCCCATCGTTTCAGAGACACGCAGAAGCCTCGAGCCAGCCGACGACGCGACCGTCGCGCGGCGTGGTCGCGATGGCGCTGGCCGGGGCGCTGCTGGTGCCCGCGCGCGGCTTCGCGGCGGTGACCATCACCAGCCAGAAGGGCGCGCGCCCGGCGACGACGGTGTACGCCGACGGCGACCGCTTGAGGATCGACAACCCCGCGCGTGAAGCGGGCGGGCGCGCCACCACCATCCTGCTGGACGCGGCCGGAAAGCGCTTCGTGACTCTCGATGAATCGAACAAGACCTACACCGAGGTCACGGAGGAGGACATGAAGCGGATGCGCGGGCAGATGGACGCGATGCGCGCGCAAATGCAGGACCGCCTGAAGAGCATGCCTCCCGAGCAGCGCAAGAAGATGGAGGAGCTGATGGGACAGCGAGGCGGGGCGATGAGTGGGAGCGGAAGCGGGAGCGCGGCCAAGCCCCGCGAGTGGAGCTTCGAGTCGCTCGGCCAGAAGAAGACCATCAACGGCTTTTCGTGCGAGCTCTTCCGCGTGAACGTCGACGGCAAGCCGCGCGAGGAGGACTGCATCTCGCCGTGGAGCGCGGGGCTGGTCAAGCGGGAGGACTTCTCCGGCCTGCAGAAGTTCGGCGAGGAGATGTCGAAGCAGCTCGGCGGAGGCGACGGCGAGCGCGCGGGCGGCCCGTTCTTGCGCTTCGACAAGGCGCCCGGGCTTCCCATCTCGCGGGTGCCCATCGAATCCGACGGCAAGCGCGGCGAGGAAGAGCAGATCAAGTCGATCAAGCGCGGCGCCCTCGCCCCCGCGCTGTTCGCGATACCGGCAGGGTTCACGAAGAAGGAGCTCCCTGTTGGCCCGATGGGCCCCGGGGCGCGCCATCGCGGACCGGGCGCCGCTCCCTGATGGACCTCCGATCGCGCGCAGCAGGCGGCAGGAGGCGTCGGCGTCAGATCCGAGGGTCGAGCACGTAGTAGCCGGCGACGCGCCAGGCGCCCCCGGGCTCGAGGGTCGTGGTCACGGTCTCGACCTGGGCGCCCTTGCCCTCGAACACCGTCGCGAACTTCAGCACGACGTATTTTCCGTCGGGCAGCCCGCCCAGCTTGTCCGAGGCCTCGCGGGACTGCAGCTTCCGCGACTTCCGTTTGCCGAGCGGCTTCCGTATCGAGGCCATCGTCTCTTCCCACTTCGCCTTCGCCACGGCCCGCTGCAAGATCTTCGCGCTCTGCTCCCAGGAATCCTGGTACTTGCCGGCGTCGACCTGCTTCAGCCAGGCCTCCGCCGCGCGTTGGGCCAGGTCCTTGGGCTTTTCGGCGACGCCGGCCTGCGCCGACCCCAGCAAGGCGAACAACGCGACGGCGATGAGGCTACGGCCCGAGGTCATGTGAATCCTGCCTGCAAGGTGTTGTTTCGAGAGAACCAGCTTCGCACGGGTGGGCATCATAAAAGCGAAAGGGGCGCCTGGATTGAAAATCCAGCGCCCCTTTCCGTGGCGGGTCCCCTCAGTGGGGCCGCGACCGGTCTATCTCAGGTACATGCCAAGCGGGATGGCGGTCGTCCCTTGCTTCTTCATGTCGTCGGCGACGAGGCCGGCGAGCTTGTAGGCCCCGGCGAGGTTGGTGTGCGTCGCGTCCGACATGTTCGCGTGGAAAGCCAGCGCTGCCGTCTTGGAGGGCAGCGTGTTGTACCAGGCGGTCGACAGAGCGGTCAGGTCGATGTACGCGCAGCCCTTGGCGGCCGCCGCCGCCTTCGCCGCCGCGGCGTGGAGGCTGGACTGGTCGGGGATCGGGATCCCCTGAACGCGCGCCGGAGGCGAGACCAGGATGGGCGTGACCTTCGCCGCTTGCGCGTCGCTGACCATCTTCTCGAGGTTCGCCTGAACCGTGGCATCGGCCACGCCCTTGTCGTTGTGGCCGAACTGGATGATGACCCAGTCACCCGCCGACCACTTGGCCTTGATGTCGTTCCAGTGTCCGAAGTTGGAGCTGGCGCCGCTGTTGGCGTAGTTCGCGATGCCGACGGGGGCGTTGAAGTAGGTCGGCAGCATCTGACCCCAGCCTCCGAACACGTTGCCCGTCTGGTCACACGCCGTCGAGTCGCTGGCCATGTAGACCATGATCGGCTTCGTCGCCGCCGTGGACAGCGCGTAGCCGATCCCCGATACCTGCGGCGCCGTTCCCGAGAAGAAGATATCGAGGCCGGGGTAGCCGGAAGGGCCACCGGCGTGCTGCGGCTGACCCTCCATGGCGCGGACATTGACCACGAAGGCGTACGTGAGCGTCTGCCCGGCCGTCGTGGCGACCGTCTGCAGCAGGCCGCGGCTCGACTCGCAGCCGATGTACGTGCTGCCCGCCGCGGCGCCGCCCACCTTCACGGTCACGAGATAGTTCCCAGCTTCGGAGGTTCCCTCGGCGGTCGGAGTCGTTTCAGACGTCCCGTAGGCCGTGCCGCCGTAGAGGCACTGCATGCACATGGGGCCGGGACCACCACCCGGGCAAAGCCCCGCGGTCAAGCCGACCATCGTGCACTTGGCGACATTGTCGGCGGTGGGGGCCGGGTAGCCATCGGGAATCGTGCCGGGAGCGGGCGGAGGCGCCGCGCCACCACCACCAACCGGGCTCGAGCCGGCCGCTCCGCCAGAGCCTGTCGTAACGGGGTTACCGCCGACGCTCCCGCCGGTCGGCGTCGTGCCACCGGTAGATACCGTCACGCCGCCCGTTCCCTCGGGGGCCCCGCCCGTCGAGGAAGGGACCGTTCCGCCGGTGCTGGTGCCGCCCTGGGTGCCACCCGACGACACGACCGTGGTGCCGCCGGTCGACCCCGTCTTCCCGCCCGAGCTTGCCGTCGTTCCGCCGGTCGAAACTGCCGTCGTTCCCCCCGTCGACGTCTCCGGCGTGCCGCCGGAACCTCCCGGATCTCCTCCCGAAGAAGCGCCCGAACAACCGGCGAGTCCCGCGATTGTGAGCAACGAGAGACAGGAGAGGCGCTGCATGGTGGTCATTTTCAACCTCGCATTCATCAAAAGATGGGGACCGGTCGACCCGGCTCGATCGCAAAAATTCCAGACCGCACGTCTGCCGAGTCTGGGTGTGTAGGGATATCACGCGCGATCCTGGCTAGTCCAGGCGACCCTCATAACGGTGCGCGCGCCCTTTTGCCTGGCGCGTCAATCAAAGATTGGTGTAATGCCTCTCACGGCCTGGGCAGGGCCCTCGCCGCGATTCGACCAGCATCTACGCGTCTTCCAGAGCCCGCGCCCGGACGAGCCGGCGCAGCTCCTCGAGATCGAAGGGCTTCGTGAGGATCTCCCGGGGGCGCGCATCGACGAAGGCCTGCAGGCGCGCCGTGAAGGCGCCGCCGGTCATGAACACGATCCTTGGTGCCATCGCGGGCCACCTCTGTCGCACGATCTCCAGCAGCTCCGGGCCGCCGGTGTCCGGCATGGTCAGATCGCAGAGGATCAGATCGAACGGAGCCCCGCCGCGCTCGAGCGCCGCGAGCGCGTCCTCGGCGCGAACGAACACCATCACGTCGTGCTCCTCCCCCAGGGCCTGCTTGACGACGCGGCCGATCATGGGTTCGTCATCGATCACCAGGACCCGCCCGCGACGAGGCTGCCCCGCAGGTCGTGGCGCGGGCCTCGAGGCAACCGTGAACGTCGACCCGGAGACCGGCAGCAGGACGCGCGCCACCGTGCCTCGCGTGGCGCGCGGGGTGTCGCGCGTGGCTCGATCGCTTTCGATCTCGATCGAACCACCGTGATCGAAGACGGTTTGACGGGAGATCGACAGCCCGAGGCCCGTGCCGTTGCCGACCGGCTTCGTGGTGAAGAACGGCTCGAAGACGTGCGGCAGATCGGCCGGGGCGATCCCCTCGCCGGTGTCGCGCACCTCGACCACGACGTGGCCGTCCGACGCGCGCGTGGACACCGTGATCCGGTTGCCCTCGGCGCTGCCCTCCGCGATGGCCTGCGCGGCGTTGACGAGCAGGTTCAAGAACACCTGGCCTAGCGCCACGGCGTCGCCACGGACGGACGGCACCCGGCCGTAGTCGCGCACCAGCTGCGCGCGATGCATGATCTGGTGCCACGCGATCGACACCGATTGATCGATCAGCGCCTCTACGTCGACGTCGACCGCGACGGGTTGCTTGCTGGGCTTTCGCGAAAGCCGCTGCAGATTGATGACCGTCTGCCGGATCCGCTCGAGACCGATCTCTGATTCTTCCAGCATCCCCGCGACGTCGTCGACGGCCTCGCGCACGTCGTCGCGGCGCTCGCCGGGCGTCGGGTCCGGCTGCGCGAGCAGGCGCCGAAGCTTCTCGAGCGAAAGGGTCAGGTTGGCGCTCGCGAACGCCAGCGGATTGTTGATCTCGTGTCCCACACCGGCTGCCAGGCGGCCCAGGGACGCCAGGTGCTCGGCGGCCTCCAGCCGCGCGGAGAGCACCTGAACCTCGCGATCTCGGAGCAGGCGCTCCAACGTCGACAGCAACTCGGCGGGGTCGAGCGGCTTGCGCAGGCACGCCTCGGCCGAGATCGCCGCCGCCTGCGGGCTGCCGTCGGCCGAGATCGCGACCACGGGAATGTGCTTCAAGGCGGCATCGTTGCGTTGGATCGCGCGGAACTCCCACCCGTCCATGACCGGCATTCGCAGGTCCAAGACCACGATGTCGGGGCTCGCCCCGACGCGGAGCTGCTTCAGCGCCTCGCTGCCATCCCGGGCGAGGAGGACCTCGTACCCGTCCCCGTCCAGCAGGTCCTTGAGCGCCTCGCGGATGCTCGCATCGTCCTCGACCACGAGGGCAGTCCACGGCCTGCCGTCGAGGTGCGCGCGACGCGCGCTCGACCCGCGCGCCATCACCGGGAAAGCTCGCTGTTCATGATGTTGCTTCCACGAGGTCTCCTGAAGAACGTTGCGCGGAATCCCCCGCTTCGATCGTTGCAAGCCGTCGCTCGCCGGTCAAGCTATGCATTCAATTGCGCAACGCAATTGCGCCCCGGAGTTACGAACACGTAACCACGTGCTCACTCGCGGCCTGTGCTGCTAACCTCGCCCGCAACGACCATGACGACAAACAGACGTCTCACCAGGATCTCGAAGAGCCAGGCCGTCATCGAAGGCGCCGGCGTGCACCTGCACCGCGCGATCGGGTTCGAGGCGCCCGAACGGCACGATCCGTTTCTCCTGCTCGACGACTTTCGCTCCGACCGCCCCGATGACTACGTGCGCGGGTTTCCCTGGCATCCGCACCGCGGGATGGAGACCATCACGTACGTGTTGCGCGGCGAGGTCGCGCACGGAGACAGCCTCGGCAACCGGGGCGTCATCGGACCGGGGGACGTGCAATGGATGAGCGCCGGCAGCGGCATCATCCACCAGGAGATGCCGAAGGGCGATCCAAACGGCGCCATGTATGGCTTTCAATTGTGGGCAAACCTGCCCGCGGCCAGCAAGATGACGGAGCCGCGTTACCGGGGCATCTCGGCGGCCGAGATCCCGCACGTGGCGGACCGGGATGGCGCCGTCGTGCGCGTCATCGCCGGCGCGGTCGCGGGCGTTACCGGCCCGGTCCGCGACGTGGTCACGCGCCCCTTGTACCTGGACGTCACGATTCCCCCGGGCGCTTCCTTCGTTCATGCGACGCCGCGCGGGCACACCGTGTTCGCTTACGTGTTCGAGGGCGAAGGTCGGTTCGATGCCGGATCATCCGAGCCCGTGGGCAACCGCAGCCTGGTGGAATTCTCCGACGGCGACGCGGTCGCGGTCGCGGCGGCGAAGGACAAGGCGGTGCGATTCCTGCTGGTTTCCGGCGGACCCATCCACGAGCCCATCGCCTGGCGTGGCCCGATCGTGATGAACACCCAGGCCGAGCTCGAGACCGCGTTCGCGGAGCTGGAAAACAACACCTTCGTGAAGTCGAAGCGGCCGCGGTGAGGACGGCCGCGGGGCGTGTTAGCCTCTCGGTCGTGGAGAGCCGGAAGGCCTGGCGGAACCGCGACTCCAGCGCCGGCGAGGGCGTGCTCGCGCTGCTCGAGGCCCTGCGTGATGGTCTGGGCGCCGCCAGCGTCGGCCTGTTCGACGACGACAGGTCCGACCTCGATGCGGAGTCGTCGCGCGGAGCGCTGAACTTCTGGGACGCGTTCGAACAGCGCCCCTGCGGCGACATCGACTGGGACGGCTGGTACCGCGAGCTGAGGACGAACGGGCGCGTCGAGTCGGTCTGCGGTTGCGGCGGCGCGCACCACCTTTGTGGGTTCCTGATTCACGATCGGTGGGCCCTGCTGCTGGTTGCGCCGCCGGCGCTCCCCGCCGCGGGCGCGGCGGCGATCGCCTCCTCGCTGAAGGCCCTGGCGGCGAGGTTGCCGCCCGGCAAGACAGCCGACGAACGGGACGCCGTGAAACAGTACGACGCCCCCCCGCAGCCCTCGGCCGCGGCGGCCGGCGGGCCCGTGTGGTGGGTGCGGAAGCCGCCGCAGTGAGCGGGCCCTCAGCCGTCCGTCTGGGGCAACGACGTCGGCCCGCCCGACGCCACCGAGCTCGAGGACGCGGCCGCGCTGAGCTTCAGCTTCACCGCGCGCTGGATCGGATACAACATGCCGACGGTGATGGCCATCGCGCCCATGACGACGAAGCCCAGGATGTTGTAGTGAACCAGGCGGCCGTCTGCGGACTGGACCACGATCAGGCCCGCGATCGCGGAGGCGACGCCTCCCGATAGCTGTTGCAACGACGCGCTGATGGCCATGAAGGCGCCGCGATCCTTGAGATCGGGGACGGCCGAGGTCAGCGCGGACACGGAGATCATGCGCGCCATGATGGCCGCGAACAGCACGGCGTTGATGGCGATGACCCACCCGATCGGCGTGACCCCCAGATTGCAGTAGATCCCGACCATCACCATGCCGACCGCCGAGCCGCCGCAGAACACGGCGTACTTGCCGACGGCGTCGCTCAGACGTCCCAGCAGCGGGCCGGAGATGATCGAGACGACGCCGGTGATCATGTAGACGATGGGCAGGCTGGCGAGCGAGATGCCCAGGTTGTGGACCGTGAAGGCGCTGCCGAAGGGCATCAACATGAACCCCCCGGTGGCGAGGAGGATGGTCGCGGCGAAGACCTGAATGTACCGGCGCTGACTGACCGTCTTGACGAGGTGCCGCAGCGGGTTGTGCTCGGACGCCACCCGCAGATGCTGGTTGATGGGCTGGAGCACGACCGCGATGCAGATACCCACCGCCGCGCTCACGCCGACGATCATGAAGAAAGGCGCATGCCATCCCAGGTGGTTCGCGAGGAACAAGCCCAGGGGGATTCCCATGACCTGGCTCGCCGCGAACGCCGTCTGCACGACCCCCATCACCCGACCGCGAACCTCCAGGTGAAACAGATCGGTGATGATGGCGAAGCTGATGGAGCCGATCACGCCCCCGAACAGTCCCGTGACGATGCGCGCCGCCAACAGGAAGTGGTAGCTGGTGGCCACCGCGCACAGAAACGTGCCCAGCACGAACCCGGAATAGAAGAACAGCAAGAGCCGCTTGCGATCGAACTTGTCGGCGAAGCCCGCCGTGAGCAGCCCGGCGATCCCGGCGCTGAAGGCGTAGACCGAGACCACCAGGCCGAACTGCGACGTGGTGATGCCCAGGTCCCTCAGCAGCACGGCGCCGAGCGGGGACAGGATCATGAAATCGAGCACGATCGTGAACTGGAGGAACGCCAGCATCGCGATCACGAACTTTTGGTAGCGCGAAAACGTCGTCATGTCGGTGCACCCCTGGCCGGCAGGAGGTCTACCAAGAAAAGGACCCTTAGAGGGTCCTTTAAATCCCCCGCGACGGCGTGGGCGAGCAAAGCTCGCTCCCGCCAACGCGACTAGAAAAGGACCCTGAGAGGGTCCTTTAAATCCCCCGCGACGGCGTGGGCGAGCAAAGCTCGCTCCCGCCAACGCGACTAGAAAAGGACCCTGAGAGGGTCCTTTAAATCCCCAGCGACGGCGTGGGCGAGCAAAGCTCGCTCCCGCCAACGCGACTAGAAAAGGACCCTGAGAGGGTCCTTTAAATCCCCAGCGACGGCGTGGGCGAGCAAAGCTCGCTCCCGCCAACGCGACTAGAAAAGGACCC
>CAYUFS010000038.1:26987-56381 GCA_964443975.1 uncultured Myxococcales bacterium
TTTAAATCCCCAGCGACGGCGTGGGCGAGCAAAGCTCGCTCCCGCCAACGCGACTGCAAAGCGTTCGTCGTCCGGGAAAGTGCGCGTGCCGCCCGACGGCAGCCCGACCGTCGGCGTTGTGGTACGTTGCCGCGATGCCGCCGCCCGAGGAGGAGGCCAGCGCCACGGCGCTCGAGCGCTTGCTCTCGGGGGCGGCGAATCCAGGGTATGTCGCGTTTCATCGACCCCGGTTCGACTTCCTCGTCGAGGCGGCGCGCCCGCACGTGAGGCGGCCCGACTGCCGCGTGCTCGACGTGGGGACCTCCCACCTGACGTCGCTGCTGTCGAAAGAGCTGAAGGTTCGCGTCGATTCGCTGGGCCTCGAGGACGATTGCCAGGTCGCGGGGGCCTGGCACTACCGCTTCGATCTGAACGACGCCCAGGACCGCACCCGCTGGCGCACCGACATGGGGCCCTACGACATCGTCGTCCTCGCGGAGGTGCTCGAGCACCTTCACACCGCGCCCGAGCTGGTGCTGGCCTACCTGGGCCAGCTCATCGCTCCGCGCGGGCTGCTGCTGCTCCAGACCCCGAACGCGGTCGCGCTCCGCAAGCGCGTGCGCATGTTGCTCGGCCAGAATCCCTTCGAACGACTCCGCGCCGACCGAGGAAACCCCGGGCACTTTCGCGAATACACCGCCAGCGAGCTGCGCGAGCTGCTCGACGGGGCCGGATTCTCGACCGAAGCTGTCTGGATGAAGTACTACTTCGATGCCCGTTACGCGCGCCACGAGCGTGGCGACGAACCGCCGAGCCGGCTGAGGGGACGCATCAAGAACGCCATCAACCGGATTCAGCCCGCCCCGTTTCAGGAGGGCATCACCATCGCCGCGCGAAAGCTCGGCTGAAGCGGCGGCCCCGCTCGGCGCGGTGGCAAGTGGACAGGCGGTCATCGAACGAGCCCTCCCACGTCCATGCCGACGCGAGCATCGGGTCCGAGCGAGCGCCTGCTATTCGCGCGCGCGGCGAGGACCCGCGCCGCCGCCGCCGCGGCCACCACCGCGACGAGCGCGAGCGCCAGCGCGAGGAGCCACCGAACAGCCCTGTCTCTCCCGCGCGCGGGTTCCCCGCGCCGGGCGGCCGCGCGTCTTCCCTCCCAGATGGCCGGATCGACGAACATGATCCGTCTGTACCCGAAGCTCGCGGGTGCCCCCATGACCGAGCGTCCGCACGTCATGCCCCCCGGTCCAAGACGGCCCTCCCCGGGCCGCGGAGGGGCAGCCAGAAAGCCCCGGCATCACGGCGGCGTCGAGGTCTCGCCGGTGCGCCAGCGGACCTCGTAGCGCTGCACCGTCAGGGACTTCTCGATCGGACCGAACGGCGAGACGTAGAGCGCGGGCCGCTGGGCGTTGGCCTGGCTGAGACCAAGCACGGCGTTCAACCCGACGTGGACGTCCGGCCGATACGAGAACGTCACCGATTTCCGCCAGCGATTTCCATCGCGCGAAATCCACAGGGCGGCCTCGCGCGGAGGCGACTGCTCGGCCGAGTAAGGGATGAAAGGCTCGTAGGACGAGGCCACGACCATCGTCCCGTCGGAGAGCTGGGTCGCGAACCACACCGGGTTGCCCACGGCCTGCACGACCCGCCGCTTGCCCGACGCGAAGTCGTAACGATAGATGTTCGATCCCGCCGGCTCGCCGTCGCTCCCCCAGAACAGCGAATCCTTGGTCACGATCAGCCCGACGATGCGCCAGCCCGCGTCCCCCTCGCCCAGCACGTGCACCGACCGAAAGTCGTCGTCCGTATAGAAGAGCTTGCTCTCCTTCGCGTCGTCGCCGGTGCAGAGCCACAGCCGATCGCGAAATCGATCGTAGACGATGTTGTGCACGTGACCGGTCACGCCGGCCGGGAACGTGTAGACGACCGACCACGCCTGGCCGTCGTTCGTCCCCTTGTAGACACGGACGGGGTGCGGCCCGGGCTGGAAGGTCAGCTCGCCGTAGTACACGTCGTCGCGCGGCGTGGCCTCGCTGAGGCCGTACATGTCGGGGTGGGCGGCGGAGGCCGGCAAGGAGTCGACAACCGCAAACGACTGGCCGCCGTCGGTCGAGCGGTACATGCGATCGTAGAGCACCAGGATCGACCCCGACCGGAGGATGACCGCGTCGAAGGGAGGAGGGACCTTGCGGAAATGACGAACGAGGGGCGAGCTGGCGAAGGCCTCCCGGAGCCGCTTCCCGAGCGAGCCGGATGGCGCGTTGAACAGACTTCGCTCGGGACCGGACACCTCCGCGCTACCCTCGTCGCGGTAGATGAACCGCCCCTCGCCCGCGAAGAGATTCTCGCGAGAGAGCGTCGAGATCGAGGCTCTCTCGAGCTCCCCGGTGTGCACCAGATCGAATTCGGGCGCGTGAAACACGATGCGCGAGTCCGCTTTCCAGTGCAGGCTGCGCGGACGGGCCGTCGCGAGGCCGAATCCACCCACGACCAGGGCTGCCGCCAGAAGCAGAAGCAGCGGGTACCTCTTCTTCATGAACGGGGACGGCGAGCTATCAAGGCGCCTTCTGGGAGATCGTCGGGGAGTCGGCAGGCGGCAACGACTTCGCCACGAAGCGAACCAGCTCCGCCCCGAGCCGGCGCTTGCCGAGATCGTTCAGGTGACCCTCATCCCTGGCGTACTCGGGATCCAGGCTGTGAACCACGCCGCCGGCATGCTCGAAGGCTTCGCGCGATCCGTCCAATCGCGTCGACTCCAGTCGCGCCAGATCGAAGATGGGATCGGCGCGGAATCGTTCGAGCAAACGCTGGTTGAACTGCTCTCGCTTCACGTTCGCCTCGTCCTCCCAGACCATCCGGCCGAGCACGCGGCGGATTCGCCACTTGAGCTCCGTAGGCCGGCGAGACAGCGGGACAGTGACGTGCGCGAACGTGATCTCCGGATGTTCCTTCTCGAGCGCGCCCAGGGTGCTCTCGTAGTGGGCGAACAGCTCGTCCACGTCCGTGTGAGGGTTGAAGTCGACGAAGCAGAACTTCATGAACGCGAGCTTCGGCTTCAGCTCGGTCCGGTGGCGGATGGCGTCGGCGAAGAAATCGATCTTGCCCCGTGGGTCCTTGTTGACGCCGCCCTCGGCGTCCAGCCAGCCAGGCCCCGGATCGGTCGCGGCCTGATCGAGCGACATCAGCTTGAGGGGGCTGCCAGCCGCCGCGGCGAGCCCCCCCATGCCCTCCAGGAGGTCCGCCCCCACGGAGTGATGGGAGAAGAACACCCGGGCCCCCCGGACACGCGTCAGGGCCGGCAGCAGGTCGCCGTCCATGGCGGTGTCCTTCTTCGCCGAGCCTTCCTGCAGGGCCGTGGATTGTCGACACCCACCCAGAATGGCAATGGCACTGGCAATGACCAGACTCCTGTTCATCGGCGTTTCACAGGCTACCACGCTCTCCCGGGAGAGCGGCGCAAGTTTGCAATACAATGGTCCGGCGGTCGATCCCGACCGCAGCATCGGAAAGCAAGACCGCGCAAGACCGCGCAAGACCGCGCAAGATCGCGAAGGATCGGAAAGCATGAAGCTCAGACTGCTAGCTAGGCTGGTTGCCCCCCTGGGCCTGTTGGCGTGTTCCAGCGCTGCCGGGAGCAAACCGACGAAGCCCTACGTCCCGACGAGCTTTCCCGACGGCGTGCCAGCGGGGAACCCGAACGGCAAGTGTGCGGTGCCGGACGACGCGCAGCCCGAGGACACGTCGGCGCCCGACCACGTGGTGGGTGACGGCACGCCGGCGAGTTGCACGAGCGACGCCGTGGTGGCGGCGGTGGCGCTCGGAGGGACCATCACCTTCGACTGTGGGGCCGACCCCATCACGATCGTGTTGACCAAGACCGCCAAGATCTTCAATGACAAGGGACCGAAGATCGTCATCGACGGAGGCGGGAAGGTCGCGCTCAGCGGCGGCGGCGCGGTGCGGATCCTCTACATGAACACCTGCGACCAGAATCAGGTTTGGACCACCTCGCATTGCCAGGACCAGGACTCGCCCCAGCTCACGGTCCAGAACCTGACCTTCGTCGACGGAAACTCCAAGAGCGAGACCATGTTCGACGGCGGGGGCGCCATCTACGTCCGAGGCGGCCGCTTCAAGGTCGTCAACTCACGCTTCTTCGGCAATGTCTGCGCGGACACGGGCCCCGACGTGGGCGGGGCGGCGCTGCGCGTCCTCAGTCAGTCGGGCGGTCTGCCCGTCTACGTCGTCAATTCCACGTTTGGCGGGACGGACAGCAAGGGGCAGAGCGTAGGGAACGTATGCTCCAACGGTGGCGCGCTGTCGGCCATCGGCGTGTCCTACACGGTCTTGAACAGCGTGATGAGCAACAACAAGGCCATCGGAATGGGGGCCAACCCCGCCGCCGCCGGAACTCCCGGGGGCGGCAGCGGTGGCGCCATCTACAACGATGGCAACACGTACACCCTGACCATCTGCGGATCGTCCATCGTGAACAACGACGCCAACGAGGGCGGCGGCGCGATCTTCTATGTCAGCAATGACCGCAGCGGGACGCTGGCCATTCAAGACTCGGTCTTGCAGGGCAACACGAGTGGGCGCTTCGAGACACAGGGCTACCCGGGGATCTTCGTTCAGGCCAAGGCGGTCCAGGTGTCCGGCTCGATGCTGACGCCCTGACAGCAGGCCGAGCGCGACGATCGCCCGCCCATCATGAGGCCGCGGCCGCGAGAGCGAGGCGCACCAGTTGCTCCACGTTCACCGGACAGGGCACGCTCGTGGGATCGTCGACCCAGCGCACGTCACCGTACTCGTCGCAAGCCGTCAGGGCGCGCGTGGGCACGTCAGCGACGAAGGCGAAATTCATGTGCAGCCCCTTGCTGCCCGCGGGGTGCTCTTCGTATCCGATCAAACCGGGTGGGGTCCCATCCACGCCCAGCCCGGTCGGAAAGGAGCCGTCGAGGCCCGTCTCCTCGCGCAATTCCCGACGAGCCGCCTCGAGGGGCGTCTCGCCTGGCTCGACCTCACCGCCCACCGGCAGCCACTTGGCCAGCCGCTTGTGCTGGACCAGCAGGATCGCGCCGGCGTGGCGGCAGAAAATGGACACGGAAAAGGCGCGCCGTTCAGGCATTCGTCAATGCGGCCACGCCGGGCAGGACCTTGCCCTCGAGGAATTCCAGGGAAGCGCCGCCGCCCGTGGACACGTGCGACACCTTGCTGGCGACGCCCGCCTTCTTCACCGCGGACGCAGAATCGCCGCCGCCGATGATCGTCGTGGCGCCGGCGGCCGTCGCCTTGGCCAGCGCCTCGGCGATCGCGATCGTGCCCTTCGCGGTCGCGTCTATCTCGAACACGCCGACGGGGCCATTCCAGATGATCGTCTTCGCGTCCAGCAGGATCTTGGTGAACGCCTCCACCGTCTTCGGACCGGCGTCCACGGCCTCCCAGTCCGCGGGGATCGCGTCCTTGGCGACAGTCTTCAAAGCGCCAACCGTGCGCGCCTTGAAGTCGAGCTTGTCCGTCACGACGAAGTCCGTCCCCAGCACCAGCTTGTCGCCGGCCTCGGCCAGCAGGCTGCGGGCCAGATCCAGCTTGTCGTTCTCGACGATCGACTTGCCCACCTCCAGCCCCTGCGCCTTGAGGAACGTGTACGTCATGCCGCCGCCGATCAAGAGCTTGTCCACTTGCGGCAGCAAGTGCTTGATCACGTCGATCTTGCTCGACACCTTCGATCCGCCGATGATCGCGACGAACGGGCGGCGCGGGTTGCCGAGCGCCTCGCCCAGGTAGTCGAGCTCCTTCTTCATCAAGAATCCGGACGCCGCCTTGGGGACGAAGTGGGTGATTCCCTCGGTGGACGCGTGGGCGCGGTGCGCGCTGCCGAAGGCGTCGTTCACGTACAGGTCGGCCAGCCCCGCCAGCTGCTTCGCGAAGGCGGGATCGTTCTCCTCCTCGGCGGCGTGAAATCGCAGATTCTCCAGCAGCAAGACATCGCCCCCCTTCATCGCGGCGACGGCTGCCTCGGCCGCGGGCCCGACGCAGTCTTCCGCGAAGGCGACGGGACTGCCGAGCAAGGTGGCCAGCGCATCGGCGACGGGGCGCAGGCTCATCTCGGGGTTGCGCTGGCCATCGGGACGTCCGAGGTGCGACATCAGGATGACCTTCGCGCCCTTGCCCTTCAGGTACTTGATGGTGGGCAGCGACTCCTTCAGGCGCTTGTCGCTCTCGACCTTGCCGTCCTTCAATGGGACGTTGAAATCGACACGTACGATCACCCGCTTGCCAGCGGTCTCCAGCTCCTCGACGAACAGTTTCTTCTGCGTGCTCATGGCCGGGATCTAACAGGGCGCGGCGTACGTGTCGAACGGTCCTGCAAGCGGGCACCCGCGCCATCGTCCGTGAGGTCGCGCGGCCGTACCGGAGTCGTCACAGAGCGTTTGCAGTGTTGTGGAGCCCCTCCTTGCTACAAACCCCCGTCATGTCTGCCCGGTCTGATCTCGGCGTACAGAGTCTGTTCAGTTTTCCACCATCGCTGTCACGATATCGGCCGCTCGCGCAGATCGGCCGGGGCGGGATGGCGGAGATCGTCTTGACCGAATGGCAACGAGGCGCCGAGCCGGCCCGGTTGGCGGTCCTCAGGCGCATGTGGCCGGACCTGGTGCCCGATCCCGCGCGCCTGACCCTGTTCCTGCAGGAGGGCCGGCTGACCGAGCGGATGAGCCATCCCCACGTCGCCGAGACTCACGAGCTCGTCGAGGACGCCGAGAGGCCTGCCATCGCGATGGAGTATCTCGAGGGCCAGCCGCTGGTCCAGGTGCTGAGTCGGCTGGTCGGCTCCAACACGCTCGGTCTCACGCTGCGGTTGCGAATCCTCGCCAATGTCCTGGCGGCGCTGAACTACGCGCACACGCTCACCGACGATGACGGCGTGCCTCGGGGGCTCCTGCATCGAGACGTCAACCCGAGGAATGTCTTCGTGACCTACGCGGGCCAAACGAAGCTCCTCGGTTTCGGCCGGGCGCACGGCCCCGCGGGAGAAGCCAGGACCCCGCTGGCGTCGCTGGGAAACATGGCCTACATGGCCCCTGAACAGCTCTCGGGCGAGCCCGTCGGTCCCGAGGCCGACGTGTTCGCCGTGGGCGTGATGTTGTGGGAGATGGTCGCGAGGCGGCGGCTGTGGGAGGGCATGACGGACGCGGCGATCTTCAAACATCTGAGCTCGCGAATCCCCGTCCCGCCCCTGCCGACCCACGGACACCTCCCCTCGAGCCTGACCAAGATCTGCGCGCGTGCCCTCGCCCAAGAACCCGGCGGCCGTTACGCGTCGGCGGCGGAATTCGCGTTCGCTCTGGAGGAACTGCTGCCTCCGAACAACGACGTGCAGGCACGCCATCTGGGGAAGGTCGTCTCGCTGGCCTTCGCGGCGGAGCGGGAAGCGCGGCGCGCCTTGATTCACGCGACTCGGTCACGCGGGTCGGCGCCCACCTGGCTGCCGACTGTTGCCAGCGCTTCCGTCGCCGCGCCTCCGCTTCCGGCGGCCGGATTCCCATGGCCGCGAGGCGTTGACGGACCCTCCGCTGAGCCGCGAAAACGGGATCCCCGCGCACCGGCCGCCGAGGTGAACCGCGCGCCGCGTTTCGGCGCGGGACGCTCCAGCTGGGCGCTCGCGGGGTTCGCCCTGGCGGTCTTGGCGATGGCGGCAGGTCTCGCCGGCGCGTCGTTGATGCAGCGCTTGACGCCGCTTCCGGCGACACGCGAGGACGGTCAAGCCGCCGCGCCAGTCGTCGTAGCACCGGCCGTCGTCCCGACCTCGGGAACGAGCAAGCCGGAGCCGCTCGCGACACCGCAGCTTGCCAGCCTGCCGTCGTCTCCGGGAGCCATTGCGGAGGCGCGCGCCGAGCCGTGCTGCTCCGCGGGGCAAGGCTCCGTCGGGGAGCCCCGTATCTCCCGGCATGACCGTCATTCGAAGCGGCCGTCCCAGCTGGACCACGCCGACGAAGGCGGCCGCGGTCGGCTGCCGGACACCGACGATGTCATGGCGCCGTCGACAGACTTCGCCGGCGCCTCGCCCACGAAGGAGCCGCCGCCCGCTCGCGCGCCAGCGCCCGCGCCCGCGCTCGCCTCCACGCCAGCCAGCCCCATCGCGCTCCGACCCATCGATGTGGCCGACCCGTTCAACCAGCCATGAGGCACCGTGGGGTAGCGCCTCGCCGGTCGGCGATCGTCGTTGCCGCCGTCGCCGCACTGGCGGTTTGCCGTGGCCCTGCGCTGGCCGATTCGCACGGCGTCGTTGACGCCGCGGCGGCCGCCCGCGTGGAGGAGGCGCAGCTGCGGTTCCGACGAGGCGTGGACTTGTACACCGAGGGCGATTTCTCTGGCGCCCTGGTCGAGTTGAAGCGGGCCTACGAGCTGGTCCCCAATTTTCGGATCCTCTTCAACCTCGGGCAAGTGTCCTATCAAAGTCATGACTATGCCGCCGCGTTCGAATTCCTCAGCCGCTATGTCGCCGAGGGCGACGATCGCATCCCCGCGGCGCGCCGCCAGGAGGTGACGAGGGATCTCGAGCAGCTCCGGCAACGCATCGGGTCCCTGGAGATTCCCGTCGCGGTGACCGGATATCGCGTGATGGTCGACGACCGCGACCTGGGCACGAC
Source organism: uncultured Myxococcales bacterium (assembly GCA_964443975.1). GTDB lineage: Bacteria > Myxococcota_A > Polyangia > Fen-1088 > Fen-1088 > DASYCK01. The sequence continues at coordinate 35,618 of CAYUFS010000038.1, forward strand.
GCCGCTCGGCGCCCCCGTGACGGTGAATGTGGGGAGCCACCGCGTCGAGCTCATCGCCGTCACCGGCGAGCGGCAGGTCCGCATCGTCGAGTTGCCGAGTGGGCAGAGGATCACGGTGAAGTTCGACACGCCTTTGCCGCAGCTGAAGCTCCCGCCCGATGGCTCCGCCGATCCCGGGCTCCCTCCTCGAGCTCCGACCGCGCTCGACCTCAGCAGGTCAAGGCCGCCCCACGGCCGCCCCGACGGTGCCCGGCAGGAGGCGCAGGAACCTGCTGCCCGGCGCTCTGGTCCCTGGTTCGCGTGGACGCTGACTGGCCTGATGGCCGGCTCCGCCGCGGTGACCGGGGCTTTCGCGTGGAGGACATCGATGGAGTTGCAGCGGAAGCTGGACTCGTATCCGGTTTCGCAGGGCACCCTAGACGGTCTTCGGGACAGGGAGCGTCACTTCGCCCTGGCGAGCGACGGGCTCCTCGCGGGGACCCTCGTGCTCTCGGCGATTTCGCTGTATCTGACCTTCTCCCGGCCGACGCCCGCGGGGGACGACACGGGCGCGCGACTCGCCCACGCGGGCTGGTGAGGACCAGACCAGCAAGTTTCGCCGACCTGGTCATCGGGCCTCGAGCAGGATGTTGTCGAACAGCGCCCGCGAAGCGGCCGCAGCGAACGGCTTGACCACCACCAGACGAACGAGGAAGGACGCCGTTCGTTGCGGAGCTCGGACGATGTTGTAGAGGACCTGCCAGCCCGTGACGGATTGGTCGACCAGATCCGGCACCGATCTATCGAGGGCCGGACCCGAACAATCAGCCGTCTCATAGAACGCGACCGCGGCGCCCGCCTGTACGAAGCCGTCGGCCTGGGGGGTCACGGCGGTCTCCAGGTACAAGTCGTAGCTGGCCGCTCCGGTCGCGGGGAAGCACTGGCTCGAGCCGCCCATCGTCGACCCCGGCGCCGTACTCGACTGGACGGTGTTCGTGACCGCCAGCGAGCCCGAAGCGGGGTTCCCTTCACCGTCGGACGACGGCTCGAACGCCTGGGTCATCCCCAACTCCGAGGCCCAACCTGCGATGCCTGTGTTGAAGCCGGGGTTGGGGACCAGGCTTTCGAGGCAGTCCATGACCCCATTGCCGTCCAGGTCAGGACACTGACCTGCGCTCCCGCCGCCAGCTCTGTCGACGCTCGGGCCGACATCGTGGGCCGCTGCGCCCGCCTCGGTCGGTGCCTCGGGGGTGGCATCCGCTCGCAGATCGGACCCGGGAGGGCCAGCGTCCGCCGTCGGCGCATCCCCGCCGTCGCTCGCGTCGAACTTGGTTGCAGGGTGGGCGTCGAACGGCGAGGCCACACAAATCCCGACCGTGACGTCGCAGACCGTGCCAGGAAAGCGGGAGCAGTCGGGCTGGCCGCGGCACTGCGTGGCCTCGCTGTTCAAGAGCAGCGAGCACGAAGGGGTGGCTCCCGCGAGCGCCCACACGAGCGCCGCTGACGCCATCGCTCGACGGGACCACGCGAACGCGGACACCGCCGGAGGTTCAGCCGCGGCCGGGGCAAGCCATTCCGATTCCGACGGATCGCGTTCCATTCAAGGCCCCGCGGCACAAGTGACAGGGACGACCGACTCGGCGCTGCACCTTCCGTCCGAGACCGCGATCGTGAGGATCTGCTCGCCCGCCGCCTCGCACGTGTACTGGCCCATGCGCGCGTCTGGCGCCGAGAATGTTCCGGAGCTCGCCGACCAGTGAAACGAGAGCACGTCGCCGTCCTGATCCTGGCCCTCGGCGCTGATCGAGATCGTTCGACCGATGGCGGCGGATTGCGGCGAGGCCGCCGCGCCCACGGTCGGGCAATGATCGCCCGTGACCTTGATGCTCACGGGGACTCCGGCGTCGCCTGTCGCGTCCGTGGTCCCGTCCGGGGTTGCGTCCGGGGCGTCGCGCCCGTCGCCGGCCGGTCCCCCATCGACGTCGGCTTCGGGCGCGTCCACTCCCGAATCGCCCGTCGTCACGAGGATCGTCGAGCCACCGTCGGAGCATGCGGCCGGAACCGCCAGCACGAACGTCGACGCGAAAATGAGCAGTCGCCTGGTCATCATGGCGCTCCGCCCGCGACCGGATCGCCCGAGGCGCCCGCCGCTCCACCGACTCCGGCCGAGGTGCATGTGATCGAGAAGGTCTGCGAATCGGAGCAGTTGCCGTCGGAGGCCGCGATCGAGAGGTCGACCGTCCCCGGGAGCACGCAAGCGAATCGCGTGCTCGCGGCCCTGGGTTGGCGGATGACGCCGTATTGGCCCGAGGCGGTCCAGAGGAACGAGATGGCGTCACCGTCCGCGTCCACCGCGTCGGCGGACAGGGCGATGGTCCCCCCGACCGCCACCCTGGCGGGCGAAGCCACGATCGAGGTGATGACCGGACAGGTGTCGATGCCCCCGCCGACCTGGATCGGTCCCGGGGGAGAGCCGGTGGTGCCCCTGCACTGGAGGATCACGGAGACCGAGGTCGCCCCGCCCGCAACGACGTCGAAGTGGCTCTGTCCGACGCAGGCCGCGCTCCCGTCGTCGAGGTTGGCCGAGAGCTCCACGAGATATCCCGTGCCGGCGTGGATCCCGCCGATGGCGAAGGAGACGGTCGCCGCGCTGTCGCTCACGTCCACGACGCCGGTGACCGGCTCGGCCCCGTTTCTCGTTATGGCGTAGGCGACTCGAGTGACCGTCGTGTTGTTCGCGAGCGTGAGGGCGAAGCTCGCCGAACCGAGCGTGGCCACGCCCCCGGCGTCGAGCTCGCTCGGCAGGCAACCTATCTGCGTTTGAGCCATCAAGCACGCAACGGCCAGCGCGATATTCACCCTCGTTGTCGACGTCAAAAGTCCCTCCTCGACGCCAATCACACGAATCCCGATTAACGCTTGGACGAGTTGCCGGGTGACGCAGCAACCCACGTGCCGCCCTCGCGCCGCGCCGACACGCCGGATCGACCACGCGGCCCGACCGCGGACTCCGAGAACCGGAGTCAGCTCGCTGAAAATCGAAATGGCCGGCGGAGACGACGGATCGCTTCAGGGCGGTCAATCGCCGGACGTCAACGCCGGCAGCGGGCGCGGCTGCTCGCGCTCCTCGGGCTCGGTGGCCTCCTGTTCAAAGACCACCTTCAACACCTGGTCGGTCGCCTGCTCCAGGGTCTGCCGTAACGTCGTGTTCAGCTCGCAGTACTCTGGCCACAAGGTATCGTCGACGAACCGCTTCGGCACGCGCAGCATGACCGTCGTGTACCGCTGCCCGCGGTAGCGGAACGGCTTCAGGCCGTAGCGCCGCGCGAGCGCCATGAACAGCTTGCGCGACCAGTGATCGGCAAGCGTGAACTTGTACTCGACGGGCGGCGCCTCCTGCTCGGCCAGGGCGAGCCGCTGCTGGATGTTCCGTATCGCGTTCGCGGCGGCGTCGCGCTCACCCGGCGTGGTAGCGCCGGCGTGCAGGGCTTCGATGCGGCGGAGCTTCTCGAGCAAGGCCTTTTCGTCGAGGATCATGGCGTGCCTATCAGCGCTTCTCTTCGTCCGGCGGCGTTCTGTCAAGGCTCGTCGATCCGGACTTGGTCTTCAAGCGCGAGGGCGGCGGATTCGCCCGTCTGGATCGTATCTTCGGGGGCTCCCGCAAGCGGGAGAGGGAATCCATGAGGTCACCGGCCGCGCAGCGCACGCCCGTGCGGCACGTCGATGGCCGGCGGTCCTGCGAACCGCTCGCCAGCCCGTCAACACCCGCGGGCGCCCCGCAACGATTCGCGAGAATTGCGCGCGGCGCCCGAAGCGGCGAAAAATTGTCGCGAAAGCTGCGCCCAAGACCGAGCCAGCGGTGCATGAAACGGGTTCCGCCCCCGAGCGGCTGTTCGGTACGGACCTTGCGTCAGGTGGAAATCGTGAAACCCACGCTCATCGTCATGTCAACGCTGGCCGTCCTCTCGATTTCAGCCCGAACGGTGATGGCCGGGGAGCCGGCCGGTATCCCGGTCGAATGGGGGCCAGTCGCCGGCGCCGCCAACGCCAAGCGCACCGTCGTGGTCGACGCGGACTCACGTGGCCAGATGATCCGACGCGACGTCCAGGATGGACACGACCACAGGGTCCGAGGCGTGTCGTTGTCCCAGTTGCTGGCGCTGGTGAAGGCGCCGAAGCAGGTCGACGCCGTCATCTTCGGCTACGCCGACGGGATGGAGATCCCGGTTCGGCTGCGCGACCGTGACGAGGTGAACGCGATCTTCATCGCGCTCGAGCACGGCGACGCGATGGAGCGGTACGAGTCGTCTTATCCCCTGCTCAATGGCGCGCAACTGCACTGTCCCAAGATCGTCTATGGCCGCCGGGTCACGAGCTACAGCCCCTGGATCTATCCCGGGGAGCTGACCGTCATCCGGCTGGTGACCTGGAAGAACTATGAGGCGTGGCTGGCCCAGCCCACCCGGCGATTGCCCGACAGGTCCGGGTGGCCGATCTACATGCAGCACTGTCAGACCTGCCACGGCATCGGAGGGAACGGCGCGAAGCGCGGACCGGATTTCCTCAGCGACATGGACGCTTATCGGCGCGTCCCACCGATGGCGGTGACCGATCTCAGCCAGCCCCCGAGCCTGCACGAGAAGATCAAGGGCTACACCGACGGCACCATGCCCGTGCTGAATCAGGTCCCGGACAAGGACATCCGCACGCTCTGGCGCTGGCTTCACGCCATTCACGACCACGCCGTTCACTGAGTCCTCGCGCTGGCGCCGGGCATGCATTGGAACGAACACCATGACGCAACGACCGCTGGTGGTGCCTTTCAACGAGATCGATCTGAGCCGTCTCCCCGAGGTGGGCGGCAAGAACGCCTCCATCGGGGAGCTCATCCGCGCGCTGGCGCCGACCGGAGTTCGCGTACCCGACGGGTTCGCGATCACCGCTGAGGCGTTTCGCCGCCACCTCGCCCAGCAAGATACGGCGAAGGCCATCTACGACGACCTGGATCGGGTGGATGTCCACGACGTGGAGTGCGTGGCCCGCGCGGGCCTGCGGGCGCGCGAGCGCGTTTGCGCGTTGCCCTTGCCGGTGGAGCTGCGCGAGGAGATCTTGTCCGCGTACCACCGTCTGGCGCGCCAGTACGAGGAGGCCGACACCGACGTCGCGGTGCGCTCCAGCGCCACCGCCGAGGATCTGCCGGCGGCCTCCTTCGCAGGCCAGCACGAGTCCTATCTCAACGTGCGCGGAGACGAGGCGCTGCTGCAGGCCGTCCGTGACTGCATGGCGTCCCTGTTCACGGACCGCGCGATCGTCTACCGCGCCGAGCGGGGCTACTCGCATCGTGACGTCGCCTTGTCGGTCGGCGTGCAGAAGATGGTGCGCAGCGACCTGGCGAGCGCCGGGGTCATCTTCACCCTCGACACCGAGAGTGGACACCGCGGGGTCGTCACCATCACGGGTTCCTGGGGGCTGGGTGAGTCCGTCGTCAAGGGCCGCGTGAACCCGGACGAGACCTGGGTGTTCAAGGCGACGCTGGCCGAGGGCAAGCGCGCCATCATCAAGCGCGACCGCGGCGACAAGGCCGTGCGCCTCCGCTATGGCGCCGCGAACGAAGCCGCCACCGTCGAGGAGGCGGTGCCGGAGGCCGAGCGGCGGCGCCTGGTGTTGACCGACGACGAGGCGCTGACGCTGGCGCGCTGGGCGGTGGCGATCGAGGCCCACTACGCCGCCCGCGCCGGACGGCCGACGCCGATGGACATCGAGTGGGCCAAGGACGGCAAGAGCGGTCGGCTCTTCATCGTCCAGGCCCGACCCGAGACGGTGCAGTCGCAGGCGCGGTCGGCGCGCATCGAGATCTTCCACATGCACGGCAAAGGACGGGTGCTGGCGGTGGGCAAGAGCGTGGGCGCCCGGGTGGGCGCCGGCATCGCGCGGGTCATCCGCTCGGCCGCCGAGCTGGGCAGCTTTCGCGACGGCGAGGTGCTGGTCGCCCCCAGCACCGACCCGGACTGGGAGCCGGTCCTCAGGCGCGCCGCCGCGGTGGTCACCGAACAAGGCGGACGCACCTGCCACGCCGCGATCGTGTCGCGCGAGATGGGTCTGCCGTGCGTCGTGGGCACCGGTAACGCGACCTCCGTCGTGCGCACCGGAGCCGAGGTCACCGTCTCGGCCGCGGAGGGCGACGAAGGACGGGTCTACGAGGGCCGGCTCGCGTTCGAGCGCGAGGAGCTGGATCCGGCCTCGCTGCCGATCCCTCGCGTTCCCGTGATGCTCAACGTCGGCGATCCCCGAAACGCCTTCAATCTGTCCAGCCTCCCCAGCGCCGGCGTGGGGCTGGCGCGCCTGGAGTTCGTCGTCTCCAGCTGGATCGGCGTGCATCCGATGGCCCTGATTCACCCCGAGCGCCTGGACCCCGAGGTGGCGGCCCAGGTCCGCGAGCGCGCGCAGGGATTCGCCACGCCGGCGGAGTTCTTCGTCGACCGGCTGGCGACGGGCGTGGCCCAGATCGCGGCGGCCTTTCATCCCCGCCCGGTCATCGTCAGGTTCTCGGACTTCAAGACCAACGAGTACGCGGGGCTGCTGGGCGGGCGGCCCTTCGAGCCCATCGAGAGCAACCCCATGATCGGGTTCCGTGGCGCCTCGCGCTACTACGACGAGCGTTACCGCGAGGCGTTCGGCCTGGAGTGCGCGGCCATCCGGCGGGTGCGCGTCGACCTGGGCCTGCGCAACGTCAAGGTCATGATTCCGTTCTGTCGGACGCTGACCGAGGCACAGCGGGTGGTGGACGAGATGGCGAAGCACAGCCTCTGCCGCGGCCAGGACGAGCTGGAGATCTACGTGATGTGCGAGATCCCGAACAACGTCATCTTGGCGACGGAGTTCGCCGCGATCTTCGACGGCTTCTCCATCGGGTCGAACGATCTGACCCAGCTGACGCTCGGGGTCGACCGGGACTCCGAGCTGCTGGCCCACATCTTCGACGAGCGGGATCCGGGCGTGAAGAAGATGATCCAGATGGTCACCGCGGCAGCCCACGCCGCCGGGCGCAAGGTCGGGTTGTGCGGCCAGGCACCGAGCGACCACCCCGAATTCGCCACGTTCCTCGCGGACACGGGCCTCGACAGCATCTCGGTCACGGCGGACGCGCTGCCGAACGTGGTCAGGCAGCTCGCGGGGCCGGGGCTCGCGCCCACGTCGTGACCGGGCCTGTCCGCGGGACGCGCGTTCACGGCGCGCAGGACCGCTCATCCTGCCCGTTGAGGCAGTCGTCCTCGCCGTCGCAGAGCCGGCTGAGCGGCACGACCGCTCCGTTGCCACAAACGAACTCTGGTTGCCCCTGGGCGCCAATCGCGCAGGCGGACGCGGCCACGCACGGACCGTTGGTGCCGTAGTTGCCGTCGCAGACAGAAAGGTTGACCACGATGTGCGTCTCATCGTCGCAAATGATTCGACCGGACCCGCAACCGACCTCGTCGGAGCGATCGGGGCAGTCGAAGACGTCGTTGCAGTGCATGGCGTCGGCGCGCCTATCGCCACAATAATAGGCGTCGCGGCAACCCAGCCAGAGGGCCTCCGTTGCGGCGGGGAGCGAACATTCTTCTCCCCTGCCAGGGCAATCCGAGCTTGGCGGCGCCGGACAGGTTGATTTGAAGCACTCGGCGTCCGCCGCCAAGGCTCTCGCCTTGCATTCGAGATACTCACGGAGCATCGGATCGTCGCGGGCCAGGTCCAGGACGCAGCGCTCGCCGGCCGCGCCGAAAAGCAACTCGGCCGCACCGCTCTCTGCGATGGCGCAACCGGGCAGGTCCGTCGGGCTGAGCGCGGGGAGCACGCACGAGCAAACCACGCCACCCCGCGCGAGGCCTGCCCGCTTGAGGTCTCCCACAGCCAACGCCTCGGGCGCGATCGTCGCCGGAGCATCGCCCGCTGCGTCTGCGTCGATGGGAGCCGTTCCACCGTCGGTGTCGGGTTGTTCCGGCAGAGATCCGTCCGCCTCGATCCCGGCATCGTGCGCTACGCCGCTCTGTTTGGATGCGGAGGAGGTGCACGCAAACGCCAAGACCAAGAACAGGACCGACAAGCGGGGCCTCATTTGAAGCATTGTAAACCTCGTCCGAGGACAGTCGAACGGCGTTTCTGGCGGAGGCGCTCCGCTAAGGCGCCCTCGCCAGGGTGCGCGCCTCGATGACGGCAGGAGCGCTGTCGGCGTGCGCCCAGACCTGGGCCAACTCGGCGTAATACCGGCGCGCGCTCGGGTCCCCGGCGGCACGCGCCGCACGCGCCGCTCCGAGCAGGCTGCGCGCCCGCCGCGGATGCAGGACCAGCGCGCGCCGGAGCTCCGCGAGGGCCTCCGGTGCGCGACCGTGTGCGAGCAGGTATTCGCCGAGGCGCTCGCGCGGCAGGATGTCGCCCACGACGCCGATCGCGGGCACGCTCTCATCGAGGGTCGCGGCCGCGCGCAGGATGCCGACCACCTCGCTCGGCGCGGGCGCGAGCTCGGCGCTCCGGGCGTCGAGCTCGAGGTTCCTGACCTTCCAGCCGCGCAGGTCTTCGGCGTCGACCGGAACGGCGCTCATCCGCGCGACGATGGCGGCCAGCGCGCCGCGGCTCCTGGTGAGGGTGGCGAGATCGGCGCGGGCCGCTGCGGCCTCGCCCTCCATGAACGCCAGCCATGCGTCGGCGAACAGGCCCGCGCGCGCCGCGCTGGCCTCCACGTGGCCCTTGCAGCCCGGCATCGCCGCCTGGGTCGCCGAGCTCGTGACGGTTTGGCGGACGGTCCGCAAGGGCGCGAGCAGCTCGTCCATCCGCGGCCATTCCCCGGTCCTCAGAATGTACTCCGCGCCCATCCGCCCCGCCTGGAGCGGCCCCCAGTCGGGATCGCGCGACGCCTTCACCACCGCCACGCCGCGCATGAGGATCTCTCGCGCGCGCTCGACCTGGCCCTCTTCGAGCGCGATCGCTTGCAGCCACGACAGGCTGTGGAAGTCGCTGAAGCTGGGATCGAGGTGTTTGCGCTCGATCGAGGCCTGGGATGCCGCCCAGGCGGACTCGTTCGACGCGTCGGCCTCCGGCCACATGCCGAGCTGAACGAAGATGTGCGAGGGCATGTGGCGGGCGTGCGACGCCTCGGGCGCGATCTGGGCGTAGAGGCGCGCGGCCGGCAAGGCCAGGATCGCGTGCTCGGGATCGTCGAACGCATGGATCACGTAGTGAGCGGCCCCCGGATGTCTCGGGTTGCGTCCGAGCACCTCGAGCCCGATGGCGGCGGCCTCGGCGAAGGGCCGAAAATCAGGAGACGCCGTGCCGCTCTCCCGATCCCGGTAGCCGTTGCCGAGCAGCGCCACCGCGAAGAGAGTGGCGACCTCGTCGTCCTCAGGGAAGCGCTGGTGCAGCCCTCGCATGGCGTCGGCGTAGGCGGTCCACCGCGCCGGCAAGCCGCCGGTGCCGACGAGGATCCGCGCCGCGGAGATCAGCCCCTCCTCGCGCGCCGTCAGTCGAGCGCCGGCCGGGATCCGCGCCAGGGCGGCCCGCTCGCCCACCAGGTTCTCCTGGCCCCAGACCGGGTGGAAATAGGTGAGTGCCTCGCCCCAGTAGCCCATGGCGAACGCCGGCTCGAGCCGGGTCGCCGCCTGAAATTCGTCGCGCGCCTCCTCGTACCAGAACGAGTGCATGGCGAGCACGCCACGCAAGAAATGCTGTCGGGCGGGCGGTGTCCCCGTGACCGGGAAGTCGATGCGCCCCAGCTCGTCCGGCGGCGGAGGTGGCGTGGCGGACGCGACAGGAGCGGCGTTCGACGCGCTGGCAACCCCGGCAGCGACGCCGACGATCAGGATCCCCAGGGCACTCCGACGGCTCGACATCTCAGAGCAACGATAGCGCGGCGCGGACCTGCCCGCGCGTCCCGCAGGCCGCACGTAGACGAGAACGGGAGCTACATATTCATCAGGCAGAGGATGTTCCCGTCGGGATCCCTGAACCAGGCGGTCTTGAAATCACCCATGACGTGCAAATCGCCTTCGTGGGTCATGCCGGGAATCTCGTAGCGCTCGAAGACGACGCCCCGTTCCTTGAGACCCCGAGCGATGGTCTCGATGTCTTTTCCCACCAGCCAGTTCAGGGCCGTGGCCTTGTTCGTTCCCGCGTACTGCGAACGATAGACCAGGATCTTGGAAGCCCCGCTCTGGAAGGTGATCGCCTCCGAGCCCTGCTCGTTTGCCACCTTCAATCCCAGGACCCCCTCGTAAAACTTCCGGGCGCCGGACAGGTCCTTCACCGCCAGCGTGCCGACTGATTCCTTGGCCTCGAGCATGACTGCCTCCTTGGATCCCATGTTCTGTGCACGATGCTCGAAATTGCAAGCCGGGGTGCGCCTCGATCGGCTACGCGAACGGGTTGACGATCTCGACGCCTTCGATCCGTTGACCCGATTGCAGATCTTCCGTCATCACACGACCGCAGCCGGCCCGGCGCGCGGCGTGGACGACGAGAGCGTCCCAGAAGCTGAGGCTGTACAGGCGGTGCAGCTTGATGCTTTCGATGATGTGGTCGGCGTCGATTGTGACGGCGACTAGCGCGGCGGCGACCCTCGGGCCGATCTGGTGGTGCTGAACAACGGCGCGACGATCGTCCTGGCGAGGTGACGCGGCGGCGAGCGGCTGGCCCGGACGCGCGTGCTAGAAACGGGGGCATCCGATGCTCGCCCGCATCCCAGACGGCGGCGCCACGACGCTCGCCGACGCCGTCTGGATCGATCTGCTCGACCCCACGCCCGAAGAGCGGTCGGCCGTCGAGACGGTGACCGGGGTGCGCCTTCCCTCGCGCGCCAACATCGAGGAGATCGAGTCATCGAGCCGGGTCTACCAGCAGGACGGCGCGCTCTACCTGTCCACGCCCGTCCTCACGGGGAGCGACTGTGTCAACGACGTGCCGACGATGATCGGCTTCGTCCTGACGCCCCGGTTGCTGGTCACCCAGCGGTTCGCCCCCTTCCCGGGGTTCGAGGCGCTGGCGCGCGGCTATGCGGAGAGCGGGCAGCCGAGCGCCAGCGACGCCTTCCTGCGGGTGCTGGAGATGATCGTCGACTCCACCGCGGACGCGCTCGAGCGCGCCAGCGCCGAGTTGGAGACCATCTCGCATGCCGCGTTTCGCGGCCCCCTGCCCTCGAGGATCCGGCGCCAGAAGACCAGTCAGGAGCTGCGCTCCGGCTTGCGGAAGCTCGGTCGCATGAGCGACGGGCTCTCTCACCTTCGCGACACGTTGCTCGGCATGGGCCGCATCGCCGCGTTCGTGCAAGAGACCGCCCCCGCGGGCCAGGTGAAGGAGGCCCCCACCCGCCTGGGCGCGATCCGCGTGGACATCACCTCCCTCAACGACTATCAGGCCCATCTGGCGGCGAAGGTTCAGTTTCTGCTGGACGCGACCCTCGGCTTCATCAGCATTCAACAGAACGACATCGTCAAGACCCTGACCGTCGTGTCGGTGGTGGGCGTCCCGCCCGTCTTGATCGCCGGCATCTACGGCATGAACTTCAAGTTCATGCCCGAGCTGGGCTGGCGGCTCGGCTATCCCTACGCCATCGCGCTGATCATCGTGAGCGCGCTGGTGCCGCTCGCCTGGTTGAAGTGGCGCGGCTGGATGTAGATGCTCCCGGTCGAGACCAGCTTGTTGCGGAATGGACTCGGTGCGGGTTCGGGGGGAGGCTGCCTGTAGCAACGATCTCAGGATCGCAGCGGGAAGGTCGCGCGCGAATCGGTGCGCTCGACGTCGATCGGCTCGCCCGCACCGCTGTCAGTACTTGCGCCGCTGTCGGCGCGCGGCTGGTAGCGCCTCGTGGGCGCGGGAAAACCACAGGATGTTCCGTCGACCTGCACCACATCCGCCTCCCAGGGCAAGCGATAGCGGCCGGCGACCAGATCCGTCATATAGGTGTAGGGACAGTCACCCGCGCCGCCCGCGACCGCTACGTAGCCCCGGTGGGCCAACTGGTAGATGTTGTTCTCCACGCCCCACTCCCGGCGCGCCACACGCACCAGATCGGGCCGCACCTCGGCGGTGATGATCTCGTCGGGGCGGCCACCGCCGGTGACCAGCGGCGTGCCGTCGAAGTTGACGATCATTCCCTCGCCCATCGAATCGAAGGTGCCGTCCGAGCCGCAAAGGCAGACCGACGCGGTGACGGCCAGGTTGCAAAAGGCATTGGCCTGATTGGTGACGCGCCAGGCGTGGCGGATCGGCGCAGTGTAACCCGCCGTGCGGATGATGATCTCCGCGCCCTTGTAGGCGCACTCGCGCGCCATCTCGGGGAACATACCGTCGTGGCAGATGATCAGCGCCAGGCGGCTGCCGCGCGGTCCCTCGCACACGGGGATGCCCGCGTCGCCCGGCTCCCAGGGCTCGACCGGCACCCAGGGATGCAGCTTGCGGTAGTAGAGACGCAGCTCGCCCCGGTCATCGAAGATCACGCCGGTGTTGTACGGACTACCGTGCGGGTTGGCCTCCATGATCGAGAAGCACCCCCAGATCCGATTCGCCCGGCACGCGCCTCGGAAGGCCGCGATCTCCGGTCCGTCCATCCGGCACATCAGCTCGGGCGCCGTGCTCATCGATAGGCCATGTAGCGCGTACTCGGGGAACACCACCAGGTCCATCTGCGGAAGGTTGCGCCGCGCCTTACCGACCATCGCCACGATGCGCTCGGTCTGCGCGGCCAGTTCGGTGGCATCGCGCACCGTCGGCAGCTGCAGTTGCACCAGGCCCAGCACGACGCCATCGGGTGATCGGTTCAAGCCTCCAAGTCCACTCATCGGGCGCGCTCCTTTCGCGGCTGGGCCTTGCGGCCACAATCGTCAATCGGTCGCCGTCAAATCTGCCCCGCCGCCGGCGACGGCGAGGTTTCCGCACGGTGCGCTTCGTGTAAACTCTGCCCGATGGCCAAACCGATCCCGGAGGTCTGCACACGGTTACGGCCGCGCTGACCGTCGAGGGCGCGTCCGAGGCGATCGCCTTTTACAAGGCAGCCTTCGGCGCGGTGGAGGAGATGCGCGCCCCCGATCCCAGCGGCCAGAAGATCTGGCACGCGGTGATCCGGATCGGCGACTCGGCGATCTTCATCAACGACACCTTCCCGGAGATGGGCGCCTCGCCCAACCGATCCAAGCTATGGATCTACACCACGGACGTCGACGCGCTGTTCAACCGCGCGGTCGGCGCCGGCGCCACGATCAAGATGGCCCCCGGCGACATGTTCTGGGGCGACCGCATCGCCATGCTCGGCGATCGTTTCGGACAGGAGTGGGCGCTGGCGCAGCACACGCAGGACCTGTCGCCCGAAGAGCTGCAGCGCGCGCAGGAGGCCGAGGTCGCCAAATACGCCGCAGCCCCCTCCAAGAAATAGGCTGCCGGGAGGTGGTCTGACCCTCGATGCAGCCCGGTCAGGAGATCGACGAGGGACTGGACTCCCGCGGGCACGTCGCCACTGCCGACCGAAAATCCATGTCCATCGGTTCCACCGCGCGGGACGGGCGGAGTCTATCGGCGACAAGATGTCGGGGGGCAACGGCCCTTGAAAGCAGCGCTGACGCAGTAACATCCCCTGTGATGTCTCTGTTCGACACCGTGGACTTCAACCGGCGGCTGTTCTTCCCGAGGCGTGACGCCGGCCCTCCGCCCAGGGGTGCGGTCGATAGTTTCGTCGAAGTTCCGGGTGCTCGCCTGCACTTGCGTGTTCACGGCCCGGCGGGATCACGGGTGGTGGTGCTTCTATTTCATGGCAACGGCGAGGTCGTCGCCGACTACGACGAGATCGCGCCGCTCTTCGCAGCCACCGGGGCGGCGCTGGCCGTCGTCGACTACCGCGGATACGGGCTGAGTACCGGGGAGCCGACGTTGCGGACGGTCATCGAAGACGCCATGCTCGTCGTCGCGGCAATGGGGGATCGACCGCTCATCGTGATGGGTCGGTCACTCGGCAGCGCGGCAGCGGCGGCGCTCTACCGAGCTCCATCGCCTACGACGATCGGCTTCATCTGGGAAAGCGGCCTCGTGGATCTGGACGCCCTCCTGGCGCGCCGAGGATTCGGCGCGGAGATGCGGCCGTCGGATGAGGAGCGCCGCGATTTCGACCCGGTTCCGAAGCTGCGGGCTGGGAGTTTGCCACTTCTCGTAGTGCATGGCGAACACGACGATCTGATCGCTCCGTCCGAAGGCCGAGCAGCGTTCGAGGCGGCTGGCGCAGCCATGAGGGAGTGGGTCTGTGTGCCAAACCATGGACACAATGACCTGACTTCCTCTCCCGTATATTGGCAGGCAATACGGGCTTTCGTTCAGGAGAGGCTCGGCATGCACCCATAGCTGCCGCCGCCGTCGGTCGACGGGCAGGAAGTCACGTCTCCGCTCGTGCGTGTCGAGCGCGACCACCTATCGGCGGCTGCTACGTACTGCCACCTCGAGCCCGACTTGTCTCAGCTTCCAGGGACTTCCGACGGAGCGGGATACCGGGTTCGAACCGGCGACATTCAGCTTGGGAAAACCGGGAAAGGGGGTTGGAGGGGGTAGCAAGGCGTTGCAAGTCGTTGGAAGTAATCACAATATGCACAGCGTTAATTGGCAGTCCGCGTCAGGAAATGCACCGATTAGGAAGGATTTTGTGTGTGGTGTGTGTCTGGGAAATCGGCTGAATGCTGGGGGTGCTGGGGCAGGCGAGCCCTTACTTTCGGTCAAGCAGGCCGCCGAGCAGCTCGGCATAGCCACGGCCACGGTGTACGGCCTCTGTGCGGATGGGCGGTTGGCGCACGTTCGGGTCTTGAGCGTCATCAGGATCGCGCGGAGTGATCTAGAGGCCTTCATCGCGTCGCAACGGCAGTCCGTCCGCCGCCGGCCGTGATTCTTTCGAAGGTTTGTTCGCACACCCCGGCAAAGCTGCCGGCACCTCCACTCACCGGCCTCGGCGCCGGGAACGGAACCGTTCCCGGCAACTACAATGAACCATGCCACTGCGCCGCCTTGCACAAGGTGCACGCGGGCTTGGGTGGTTTGGACTTGAATCCGTTGAGAGAGAGGCTGAAACCGGCTGAATCCGCGTCGTCCGGGCGACTGGTGGGCGACGAAGATCGGCCTGTCCGCGTTCGGGATTCTTGCCGATCCAACGCAACATCTTCGCCCCCGCGCCGAGTAGCAGGTGTGAGGCTGTCCTTGTCCGAGTGCCGCCGGTTCGTCGTCGCCGACGCGCTCCACGTCGATCGCGAGGTCTTCGAGACCCTCGCGGCGTGGGCGGCTGAGCATCACCTCAGCATGCAGGACGCGATTCAGCTCGCGCTTTGCGCATTCAACGACAATGCCCAGAGTGCCCGCCTCGTGTTCGCCGGACCGTCGGCGGGGTTGTCTCGAGAGCCCGGAGATTCGAAGCTCCTCGACAAGATCGAGTGACGAGCTAAGGGCCGTTCCCTGCTGGGGAGGCCGCTGTCGAGCAGGTGGGTGACGGCGTCTCAAGGAGTCGCTCCTCCCTGCACCACTCCTCGAGGGCGCGGGCGCGGTGACGTTTCGTCTCCTCCTCCCGCCACTTCTTCTCAGCCAGTCCAGGGTTCGGCGAGTTGAGCCTCTCTTGCTCCGCGCGGCATCGCTTCGTCTCTTTGGCACGCCAGCGCAGCTCTTCGTCTACGGCTTGCCGGACATCGCGACCGTACTCCTCATCGAGCGACACGCCCTCCTGCGCGGCGCGCCGTTCGAGTTCGACATGGTAGATCGCCCGTTCCACGGGCGTCATGTCGAAGCCACCGCGCCTCTGGAAACTGGCCGGCGTCAGCGGGGGCTCGCGACGCCATCTTTCGACCTCCTCCATGCACTGGGGGACCTTTGGCTCGGGTCGGACGGCGGCGGGCGTCACCGGATCTGGTTCGACTGCGGAGGAGGCGCAGCTGGCTACGCTGGCAAGCAACAGCACCCGCATAGTACCGAGGCCTCTTCCGGAGTGCGTCGCATATCGCATCGACATCTGCATTCGCTCCGAAACGGCTATTGGCCGGTCCCGCGGAACGGGAGCACCGTCGCCGGGTCCGGCTTCTTGGCGTTCCGGACCGCGTAGATGCCCACGAAGGCACCCTCGGTTTGGGGCGCCATGACGTCGAAGCCGAGGCGGCTCAACCTGGAGCAGAACTTGCTCACGTCGTCGAAGTAGCTGGCGGGCTCCCAGATGTGCAGCCAGCCGTCGAGACGCAGGCAGCGGTGAGCCTCGCGCAGGTAGTCCGCGAAGTTCGCGCCCATCAAGGCCAAGCAGAAGATCGCGACGTCCAGCGTCCCCTTCTCCAACGGCACATGAGCGATGTCGCAGGCGACGACGCGCTGATCTATCGCCACGTGATCGAAGCTGTGGACCTGGTGGCGATCAGCGACGGCCGCGGCGATGAGCGCCTCGCCGCAGCCGAAGTCGCCGACCACGAGACCTTCACGCTCGGAAAGCCACCGAATCTCTTCCTTGTAGGGAACCACAGGCCAAGACTCACGAAGCTGC
Organism: uncultured Myxococcales bacterium; assembly: GCA_964443975.1. Taxonomy (GTDB): domain Bacteria; phylum Myxococcota_A; class Polyangia; order Fen-1088; family Fen-1088; genus DASYCK01. The sequence continues at coordinate 52,101 of CAYUFS010000038.1, forward strand.
TGGTACATCGTGTGGTAGTGAGCCCACTCTTCGGGGTTCTGCGCGAGCCGCGCGTGGGTTGACTCGCTGGAGGAGGCGTACCAGCGGTTGTTCATCTTCGAGAAGTCGCCGTAGCGCGCGACCCGGCGCTCGACCTCGCTCGGCTCGCCCGACAGGGGAATCGTGATGACCGGCCGCCGGACCTCGGCGACCTTGCCTGTCTCCAGGCGCGTGAGCCAGTCCATGATGTCCTGCTGCGCCTGCGCCGGCGTGCGTAGGTTGCCCTCGGGGACCACGCCGTCCACGGCCGCGTCGGCGATCGACTTCTTGTATTCCAGGCGATGTAGCTTCGACTCGCAGTACGACCAGCGCTCGCCTTTCACTTTGGCGAAGGTCACGGGAATGACGACGCGGACCTTGTCGAACCGGCTGCCCTGCCGATACAGCCGGCCGACGAGCTGCTCGTATTCGGCGTTCGTCCACGGGAGCGAGTTGATGATCAGCTTGTTGCAGACGTACTGAAGCCCGTTGACCCCGGTCCCGATGCGGCTCGACGCCACCAGCACGTCGATGTTGCCATCGGGCTTCAAAAACTCCTCGAGGTGGTCGCCGTCCGTATCGCCCGTGAGGAGCCCGACCCGGTAGCCGGCGCGCTGGATCACGTCCCTGAGTACATTCGCCACGCCATCGACGTAGTGGGTATAGATCAGGGTCTTCTCGCCAGGAGACAGATGCTTCAGGATGGTCGGCGCGCGCAGCCGAGTGAGGACCTGCTCCAGGTCGAGCACGGTGCCGCGGCCCACGGCGCGGATCTCATCGAGCGAAGATTCGCAGTCGATCTCCTCCTTGAGGACCTCGAGCTGGATCTTGTAGTCGGGTTTCCACCGCGTTCCGAGCGTCACCAGGCGCTGGTAGAGCCGCATGCAGTTCTGGACCGTGGCCCGCGTGTCGAGGTCGTCGTGGCGGTGGCCCGTGATCATCTCGACCAGGCTCTTCCCCTCCTGCAGGGTGTTGATGACCGGCGTCCCGCTCATGCCGAGCACACAAAGGTCCCCGCACTTTTTCGCGGCCTCGAGAATGAGGCCCTGCACCAGCCTCTTGCGCTTCGACATCTCGGCGCCAGCCTCGCGCTGCTTGGCGTAGTGAATCTCGTCCACGACGATGAAGTCGACGACGTTGCGATCCAGGAAGGCGACGAGCTCCTTCTCCGAGCTGGGCTGCTGGAACTGCTCGTAGTTGAGCACCAGATATCTCGGCGACGCCCCGAGGGGGTCGCGCCACTCGGGATACCACGTCTTCTTGGCGACCTCGGAAGCCGGGAACGCCATCTTGATCTCTTGATCCCAGTTGTCGACGACCGCATTCGGGCAACAGATCACCGTGAGAGTGGCGCCCGTGACGCGGGTGGCGACGATCGCGCTGAGCGTCTTGCCGGCGCCCATCCCAGACCAGTTGCCAAACCGCCGATCGTTGCGCACGGAGACGGCCACACGGCGCTGCATGAGGTTCGGCGGGGTCACCGGAGCGCCGGGGCCCGGACGAAAGGCATACCCGGCCGGCGGTTGAAGCGCTTCAGCCTCGTCGAACTCGGCCAGGAACCGATCGCGAACCAGCGTCGAGTAGACGTCCCCGGTGAACGAAGCCGCCTGCTCGCGAGCCTCAGCCGGAGCGACGTAGGCGTGGCGCCAGAGCTTGGCCTTCGCGCTGTCGAGCAAGAACTTCACGGTCTCCGCGTCGGCGTTCGCGACGAGGTCGCTATCCAGGGCGGCCAGCGCGTCCCGCGTCTTGACGATCGGCATCTCGTCGTCGGCGGCTGCCACGGCCGCCGTCGCCGTCGCTCCGGTGGCGTCGACCTCGCGGCTGACGTCCACGTCGACCCGCTCACCGGCGTCGACCGGCTCCGGCGCCGACGGAAGCGCGAACGGATCCGCCGGCACGGCAGGCCTATCAGGCCTCCGGCCGTCGACAATCTCCAGGGTCAGCTCCTTGTCCCCGCCAAATGCGTCGACCAGCGAAGGCTTGCCCTCGGCGAACTTTTCCAGCTCGTCTCGCGGGAAGCGCCCCGTGGAGATCGCCATGACGAAAGGCCGCGAATCCTTGTCCGCGAAGACCCCCGCCTGCATGGCTAGCGCGAACATCTCGCTGGGATTGAACGCGCCGACGTGCGAGAGGAGCGACTTGACGAACGATCGCAGGTTTTCGAGCGACCAGCCGCCATAGCAGGTGGGACAGCTGCGGCTTCCCCGGGTTCGGGATCGGACGGTCGCCTGGTACTCGTGGCCATTCGGACAGAGCCACCAGGCGTTCATGACGTGTTCGGCGTCGACCTGAGCGGGCGTGATTTCGCCGTTTCGCTTCGGGTGCCACTCCGCGGCTATCGCCGGGTTCATCACGGCGAGGGACGTCTTGGCGACGGCGCAGACGGGACAATCGCCGTCCCTGATCATGATGAGCGGCGGGCGCTGAAAGTCATGGCCCTTGGGGCATCGCCACCAGACTCCCCGAGTGCGCGATGTCTACCGTCTCCGGAGAAAGGCCGCCGTTCTTTTCTGCGCTCCAAAGCGGGACCAGGCCCGGTCGCGCTTTAGCGATGGAGCTCATGGTCGGACCGCGGCGGCAGCTCGGGCACGAGGAGTCGCTGAGCATGCTGCGCGGCGAACGCTGGAACGAATGGCCGTTCTCGCAGCGCCACCACACCGGGCGGAAGCTTCGCACCAGGACGGCGGTCGCCGCCCCGTTCTTCTTGTCGTCCCAGAGCTTGCTCAGCTGCGGACTATCGCCGATCGAGTCAGCCATGGTCTTCTCCCCTCCATCACGCACCGGGCGGTTCGATGCAGTCGTCACTCGTCCAGCGTGGATCGCGCGCGTCGAGCCCTTTTGGCACACCAGGGCCCTGAACCTGCCTGCCTGCCGCCTCGTCCTCGGCTACGAGCTTGTTGAGCTCAAGTAGGAACTCCATCGCCTCTTGATCGGCTGGCATGCCGTAGGCCTGCCGAACGGCGTCATCAAGTGTCGCCTGTGCGTCCTTGAGCGGATGGGGGCCGGAGATCTCGGCGGCCTGATACAGCGCGCGGAGCGACCAGCCGTTGGCGTTCATCAGCGTATCGCGGATGCGGCGAAGACTGCGGGCCGCTTCGGCCACGGCCGCGACTTCTGCTTCACGCGGCTCCTGCGGCCAAGGGTATGTTGTCCATACTTCGTTGGTGTACCGGATCCGCTCCGTGACCCTTCCACCCTTCGCCTTCGTCCACTCCCAGTGCAGGCCCGATTGAATGATGCCGAAGCTGTAGTCGTCGTCGAATGTGAATACCTGCAACGTGTCATTCGGAACGAATGCACAGGATACAAACGCAAAAATAGGACGCGACTGAACCTTGGATGTCATGATCAGGCGCCGCAGTCGTGCTGCGCCCGCAAAGAAGTCCGGACGCGGCCGCCAGGGTTGCCACCAGCGAGTAACCCAACCGTCGTATTGCTTAGCAACGGCGAGTACGTGCGGACGCAACTGGCTCTCTAGGTATTCGAAGGCTTTTTCGCCTAGCTGAGCCGCTTCCTTTTGCGTCTCGCAACCCCCGAGATAGATGACGTATTCGGCCTCGAAGGAAAGCCTCCCGGTAAGCAGAGCGGTCCCTGTTGCAAGGGGGCGCACGACGCCGTCCACGCGCAGCCGCTTGGCAGCTGCCAAATCCGAGGACCCAGGGATGATGAACGCGTCGCTTGCGAAGGTTACGCCGACCATCGCGCCTGATGTGCTCGCCGCAATGTCCCGAGCGCTCCCGACGTCGGAGTAAAGCTGCAAGTGGGTGGGGATGCGATCGAGGACGAATACATGGTCGTCGACGATCAGGTGGAGCGGTCCGTCGCTATGACCCTTGACCCAATTGACCATCGACACATTGAGGGCTGCCTCGCCCGGCCAAAGCCGCGATGACACCGCATTGGTGATGGTGCCACCGTTCGCAACGATGTAGTCGAGAGATGTCTCGCGAGCTTTGCCCACGCGCACGCCGCTCGTACCGACGAGCCCCGCTCTGGTCCCGGGTTTTAATCGATCGTGGGCACGGCGAAACCAGTAGCACGATAGATCCACAACGCCCTCCACTCCCGATGTCCGCTGCAGCCTGCGAATGTATTCGACGCCCAATTCGCCTCGAATCTTCCGGTCTCCCAACATGGGCGGGTTGCCGACGATCGAATCCACCTCCGGCCAATCGGTAAACAGGGCGTCCGCGCAGACGATGTTCTTGTCTAGCAGCCCGTGGTGAAAGCGAGCGCCGGTCGGGCAAGGGTGCCCCGGACGCT
>CAYUFS010000039.1:0-46876 GCA_964443975.1 uncultured Myxococcales bacterium
CTCCCCGTTCAATGGGACGAGCAACACGTGCGATTGACGGACCCGCAGACGAAGCCCGACTGACGAATGAGGAAAGCCGGAGCACCCCGATCAATCTGCCTACCCGACGGCCATCGCCGGCGTGATCCGCCACATCACACCTCCGCGATGGTCATCATCCACCCGGACCGCAAACCGCGTGCGGTACGCCAGCGGCGCGGGAGCTGGCGGCGGGTCGGGCGGTGCGAGCGGCGCGGGCGGCTCGAGCCCCGACGGTGGCGTCGGCCAGGCCTGCGCGTCGACCCCAAGCTGTCCGTCGGGGTTGACCTGCACGACCGAAGACGGCGTCTGCAACCCGCCGGAGGGTTGCGGCGCCGGCACGACGTGCCCGGCGGTCTGTTTCGGCACCTGCCGCCTGCCCACGGTGCCACCCCCGATCACGTTCTCGCTCCAGAACGGCGGCGCGACGTCGGTCTACATCTACGAGGGCTGCACCCCCGACCTGACCATCACCCAGCTCTCGACCCCGCCGATCGTGATCGGCAACCCCGCCGACGGCTGCGGCATCTGCGACTGCGCGCAAACGATCTGCCCGGCCGTCGTGTGCGGCGCCCGCTACCAGGGCGGACTGGAGATCGCCGCGGCCGGCGGGCAGCAATACCTCTGGAGCCCCGTGGACATGAGCTACGAGACCCGCGGCACCACCCAGTGCTCGCACACAGGCATCCTGCCACCCGGACACTACCGCATCGACGCTCCCGTCTACACCAGCAACGCCGACGCCGTGGCGACCGTCTACGAGGTCGCCGAGCGCTTGCGTGTGAGCGTCCGGAGCGCGATCCGGTACCTCGAGGCGCTCCGTCGGGCTGGCGAGCCGCTCTACGACGAGCTCGCGGGCAAGCGAAAGGTCTGGAAGCTCATGCCGACGGCGAGGCAGCAGACGCTGACGTTCACGACGTCGCAGATGCTGAGCCTCTTCCTCTCACGCCGCGTGTTCGACTTCTTGGAGGGCACTGGCTTCAAGGAGGATCTCGACGACGTGTTCGCGAAGCTGGAGCACACCCTGCGGCGACAGGACGCCGCGGCGGCGAGAAACCTCGACCGCAAGATCTTCGACGTCAACGAAGCACCGCACCTGTACCAAGGGCGTATCGAGCACGTCGGCGACATCCTGACGGCGCTGCTCAAGGAGCAACGGCTCGTGGTCGTCCACGAGAGCGTGCGCGGCCGGGCGCGCTTCGAGATCGATCCGTACACGCTGCTCGTCTACAAGAAGGGTCTCTACCCCGCCGGGTACAGCCACAAGCACGAGGCCGTCTGTACGTTCGCGCTCGATGGCTTCGCGGACGTCGAATGGCTGAAGGGACGGGGGTTCACGCACCCGGCGGACTACCACCCGTCGCAGCTCTACGAGGGGGCCTTCGGGCTGCACGCCGGCGAGCCGCTCGAGGTGCGCATACGCTTTTCGGACAAGGTCGCCCGGTACGTGGGCCGCCGACGGTGGCACCCATCTCAAGAGGTCCGCCCAGTGGCCGGCGGCATCGAGCTGACCATGCGCGTGCACGGCACGACCGAGGTGCTGAGCTGGATGCTCGGATTCGGGAAGGAGGCGGAGATCCTGGAGCCAGACTCACTTCGTGCCGCCGCGAAGGCCGAGTTGCGGTCGGCGGTGGAGCGGTACGGGTGAAACAGACGGCGGCGGTTTGCGGCGGGGGACGAGGGGCGAACTTGACGCCATAGGACCTTGTGCCTAGCCTCGGCCCATGATCGCGCCGCCGGTGGTGAGTCTGCGAGTCCGTGTTCTTGAAATTGCGCTCCTGTCGTTGACCGTCGTCCTCGGTTGGGAGGAGGCGGCCCTGGCAGCAACGCTCGTCGGCACCTTCCAGTATCGCGATCCTGGAGCTTCCGGTGGTGCACTCGATCGACCGATCGGTGGCGCGCGAGTGGAGGTCTGGGCATTCCGACCCCGACCTGTGATCTGGACGTGGGCTCAAGAGCAGGTGGTAGCCACGAACGAGCAGGGACGTTTTGAAACGTCCACAGCATTCAATGTGAGGGACATTCGTTATGGGGTCCGCCTCGTCGCTTCAAATTATGCAGTCGACGTTGCTCAACAAGATGTCTTCACGACCACCTTTTTTACAAAGCCAGGGGGCGAAAAGGTCGCGCATAGCACCGGCGACACTCTTGATTTCAGCACGACTTTCACCGACACCTTCTCGATCGTTCACTACAACGCCGCCGAGAAGATCAGGGTGGCATGGGACTACGCGTCCCACTTCAACGCCGCCGCGATCACAGGAATCGCAAAGCTAAGGGTACTTCCCAGCAGCGCCTCCTCCACAGCGTTCACTCACCTGAACGCAATGCATATCCATCCAATGGAGATGCTGAAAGATGAGACGCTAATCCACGAATTTGCTCATCATCTTCAGGCGCATCTGGGTGAATTTGCGGTCTGGCCTGCGTGTCATGACGGCTGCCGCGCACAGGCAGGCGGGTTCATCGGCAATCAATGCACCGGTCCAAGCATCAGCAGCGCCGAGTACGGATTCTTTGAGGCATTTCCAACGTACTTCGCGCTTGCAGTCAAAGATTGGGGCGGAGCGCGCGTAAACACCGTCTTCGGATTTGGCTTCTCCGCTCCAGGCAGTTGCAGCGAGGTCGGTAAGCTAACCAGCAAGCGGCATACGATCGGACCCGAAGACATAGAAGGGTATATCGTCACCATTCTAGATAGGCTGCGAAAGTCCACATCAGGCATCGCAACCGGTGGCGGAGAGTCGATTTCTCATCGGCTTCACCGCGGGATCTTTGACATCTTCGCGGTCGGCCTAGCGAACACGGGGCAAATGCCCACGCTGCGCACTTTCTACGACTGGTGGACGCGGGACGGGATTGACACTGGAAACAACCTGGATTCCCTGCTGACGCAATACGGAATTCAGCACTCATCACCCCCGGCGGCGCCATCTCCAACACCGGTGCCGCCCCCCTCTCCTCCTCCTCCTCCTCCTCCTCCGGTCACGCCGTCCCCACCTCCGGCTCCTGCGCCGCCGCCGGTTACGCCAAAGCCTAAGCCGAAACCGGTACCGAAGTGCGATCCTGAATCTGGGGATTGTCCCCAGCCCGAACCTTGCAAGCACAAGCCGGGTGGTTGTCCCCCGCCTCGCCACGGTGGAGTTGAGTAGGGCGGTCATCGTGCAGATGTGCGGCCGTTGCGGGCTACCCGAGCGCGCAGGTCGTAGTCCACCTCCCGCCGGTTCAAATCGAGCATTCGTTGCTCCCACGAGCGCAGCTCGCGTTCATCGCGGTCGCGGTCGATGCGGTTGCGGTCTTCGCATCCAGGCGGTTCGTTGAAGCCGAAGCGCCATTCGAGGTACAGGTCCCTGACCACCTCGGGCGGTTGCTCTGTAAGCTCCACAATCTCGCGGAACGAACGGCGACAGTCGAGCAGCCTGAAGATCGCGGCTGCGACGGCGCCCTCGGATATCGCCCGGGCAGAACTCCTGGCGCCCGTCCCGCCTCGATCTGCCGTCACCTGCGCGACTTCCAGCGGATCGAACATCCACACGCCTTGGCAAAGCCGCGGGTGCAGCGTAACCCGTCCACGAACGGCGTCATGACGAGGGCTCCGCCAGCAACGGATCTTTGTCGGCGAGCACGTCGCCATCGCCGTCACCGCCGACGACGGCCAGCACCTCACCGTCGCCGGCGGTGACGACAGGCGCGAGAATTCCGCGGCGTTCCAGGTAGCGCAGGATGCGGCGCCGCGCAGTCGCGAGGACGGCCTCGACGTCCTCCTGCCGCAGGCCGGGCGCCGCACGTAACGGCAGTCGCTACTCTCTGCGCTCCGCCTGCATCCTCAGCTCGAACGTATAGCGGCCGTGCTCGTCCCGAAGCCAGAGGTCTTCGGGGGCCGGTAGCATCTCCTCCAGCGCCACGGTGCCTGTTCCGGCGTGATGTCGCAGGAGCTCCACGGAGAACGGGCAGTCCGTGTCGACCAGGAAGGGCTTGCGCTCGGTCGCGACGCGCGCAAACAGAAACCGGGGAAGCCCGAGGCGACGCTTCTCTCGCTGCATCGATTGAAACAGCGCGAAGCTCGTGAGCTTGCTCCAGCCGGCCACGGACAGCTCCCAGCCTTCGCGCTGGTAGGTCGCCGTCTCGATGTCGAGCCGTGGGCTGTGAGGGCCCTCGGCCAGCAAGGTGGGCTTGATGACGGGCGCAGACGCGAGCGCCGCAAACGGCGCATGAAGCGTCAGATCGGCCAGCGGCAGGTACAGCACCAACGGTGTTCCGTCCGCGGCGACGAGGCGGGGCGCCTGGCCCCCGAGTGCGACGTTCACGTTGGCGGCGGCGTGCACCGGATATCCCCGCGGCAGCATCTCGGCGATGGCGTGGGCTACGCGCGGTCCAGGAAACGAGTAGTAACCCTTGTTGTGGCGCCCGGTCGCGAGCTCGACGAGTGGAATGGCGGCGACGTGGAGCCACCGCGCCGCCAGACGGGCGACGCGATCCGGGTTTGACGAGAACGCGAACAACCACCCCCGCGTGAGCAGCTGGTGGTGCATTCGCGCCAGGATCGGCCGCACACGCCCGTCACCCTTGCGCGCGAGGCAAACATCCGGGAGGGCGAAGCGCGGCCCGGCCGCGGAGGCCCCGAGGAGGGCGGGTGGCAGCTGCATCACGGGGCCGGCGCTGGCCTCCAGCTCCGGCACGGGCGGCTGCTCCACGCGCAGATCCCGCAGACTCGCCGCATAGGACAGGAAGCTGATCTCGCCGCCCGAGCCCAGGCGTTCGCGCACCCCCTCGACGCACCGACGCTGGTACCGGTCCCCGTGAGCGGCGCACAGCTCGAGCAGGGGCGATAGCGCGCGCTCCAGATCCTTCGCGAACCGTTTGCCCATTCTCAGACGGAACGGTGAGCTGACCTCCTCGTTGACGATGAGGCGATCGGTGTAGAGACGGCCACCCGCCCGTCGGGCGGGGACATCGGTGAGCTCCACGAACAGGTCCTCCAGCTTGCGCAACAGGCCGCGACGCTCTTGCAGCTCCGCGAGCTCGAACGCCGCCCGGAGGGCATTCAGCCGCGAGATGTTGTGGAGCCAGCGCTCGCGGGCCGCGCTCTGGGGCAACGCCGCCAGCGCGCTTCTCAGGCCGTCGAGCGTGTCGGCCACGTCGCTCGGAAACCAGAGCCGCCGTACCAGGACGCCAGCCTGAAACAAGGACATGGCGACGGCTTCGACGACGGCCAGCGGTTCGCCCCGAGACGCAGCAATGTCCTCGGCCCGCTCGAATCGCTCGACGGCGTCGAGGAGCCCGATCTGCGCCGACGACAGCGGCACGATGCGGAACAGCGAGTCGCAGCGCGCCTCGCGGGCCGCGCGATCGACAGCGAACATGGGATTGCGCCGGATCGGCAGCCCGGGCCAGATCTCGCGCTCGGCCGCCGCCCGGCCTGCCAGCGCCTCGACCGCCCAGTAAGCGAGCGATGTCTTGCGATGCACCTCGGCCGGGACGAAGGCGATGGCGTCATCGTCGTCGTCTCCGCCCACCTCGCCCTCGCCCATGGGCCCGAAGAAGCTCGTGGTCTCGTTCTTCGCGCAAAGCCTTTGGAGGTAGGCATAGATCCGCCGCTCGACCCGCCGTGAAGCGCTGTTGTCCACGTCGGAGGTCGAGCTCACGTAGCGCTCCCATACGTTCTCGAACATGTCGGGGCTGGAGAGGAAGACGGCTTCCTTCACCTTGGGATGCTGGGCGAGCTGCCTCAGCTGTCGGCGCAGCCGCTGACGATCTGCCTCGTACGCGACCTCGGCCTGCCCGAGGTCAGCGGGGCTCCCTGTCTCGATCGCGCGCGCCACGCCTGCGAGCACTCCCGCCGAGACACCGAGGCTCTCCAGCCAGTCGAATGGAAACCCAGCGTGGCGCAGCACGAAGACGTCGCCGAGTGTCCAGCCGCGGGTTTCCACGATGTGCTTCGTCCCCGACCGTTCCTATACGTTCACGAGATCGAACGGGCGGGCCATCTTGCCTCTCGGCAAAGGCAACGCATCGAGGATGGCGCCTCCGTCGTCTGAGGCCAGGGCCTGGGGAAACCGCGCCCCCTCGAGGTCGTACGTGGAGTTGCAGAGCAAGACCTCACGGGCGCCGGCAAAGTCCCGGCTTCCGGCGGCGAGGCTGACACCCGCCAGGGCTTTGGCGAGTTGCAGGCAGTCGCCCGACGCGCGAGCCTTCGTCGCTGCGCGGGCGAACCACGCCTCCGCGCTCCCGGCGGCGGCGCGATCGCCTCGGGCGAGTTGCAGGCGGGCGAGCGCGGTCGCGATCGTGCCGGCGTTGAAGACGTCGCCCGAGGCCTCGGCCTTCGCGAATGCGGTCTCGAACGCCGCGGCGGCCCCGTCGTTATCTCGCGCCAGGTGAAGCAACACCCCCAGTCGATAGGCGTGCACCTTGTCCGCGTTGTCGCTGCCCAGCCTGCGATTCAACGGTTCGAACATTCGCCAGATGCGGATGGCCGTGCGGGGATCGCCGCTCGATTCCGCCAGAACGCTGAAGTTCGAGACGAGGTTCGTCTTGAGGTGGGTCGCCGAGGCGCCTGGCATGCCGTCGATGCAAGCGAGCGCGAGCTCCTCCTGCTGGCGTGCCGGCTCGAGCTTCTTCTCCTGGAAATAGGTCAGCGCATACAGGTTGCGGAGCCATCCTTCGTGGACGCCGGTCCGCGATCCATCGACCTCGGTCAACGCAGCCAGCCCGGTCTCAATCTCGCGCCGCGCCTCTGTCACGTTTCCCATTCGCTTCGTGGCGGCGACAGCGCGATACATCCTCAGGTCGGCGGTGGTCCCCGGCGAGATGCCCGCGCACGCGAGTCCCCGCGCGAGCTCGTCGAGGCTCTCCTCGGGCTGCCCCGTGAACGCACGGACGACGGCAAGCTGAAGGTGGAGCTGGGGTCGCAGATCGCGGAGGTTCTCGAGGTGGGAACGGTCGAGCTCGAGCATGGGGATGTCGAGCTGTGGATGGTCTTGCGCGTCCCATGCACGGAGAAGCTCCGCCCTGTCGATGGCCGGGTGGCGCGTCGCCAGCAGGTCGAGGCCAATGTCGGCCGCCAGCGTTGCCCCTTCGTAGTTGGTCGAGAAGAAGCACGCCCGGATCGCGAGCAGGGCCGCCGCGATGCGCTGCGCGCGCGATCCTCGGTCGTCGACCGTCCTGGCGAGGTAGTTCGCCTCGAGGCCCGGATCATCGGCAGTCGACGAACATCTCGCGAGGTGGACCGTTTCGGGGGCAGCGTCGCCTGTCGCGCGCATGCGCCGCTTAATCCTGCCGAGCTGAGCGACGCGCGTCCCCTCGAACCGGGGCGGCGCGAAGCGGTGACGGACATTCCACTCGCAGAGGTCAAGGTTCCCGCCGACGTTCTCCAGCCGTGACAGCTCCGCGGCGTGCATCAGACCCCGCAGGCTGACCAGGTCGCACGCGCCCGCGTTTCTCAGCACGAGCGGGCGATCGAGCGCGCGCAGACTGTCCACGATCAGGTGCCCACAAAAATTGAGGACGCGGTAGGTCTGCTCCGACTCGCGAAACAGGCGTCGCTGATTCGGTGCATCGGCGAGCTCGAACAGGCTCCGGCCCTCGGCGGCCGACCCGGGAAACAGGTGATTCCATTCCGGCGGGTAGGACGAGCGCGCGGAGGCCGTGGTGGTGGGGGTCTGCTCCGCGAGCGCGCGAATCAGTGCCCGCATGCCCGAGAAGGCGACCGGCAGCGCGCTGCCGATGTCGACCTCCAGCACAGGCAAGGCCGCCCCGCGCCTCGGGCCCGCATGAATCGTGACCTCGAGTCCCCGGGTGCGCGACGACATGGGGTCACGCGCAGGCGGAACGCAGGAAGCTGACCGCCCGATCCCAGGCAAGCTGGGCGAGGCTTGCCGAATGGACTGCCGGTCGCGTCGGGTTCAAGAAGCCGTTGTCGGCCTCGTATGAGTAGAACTGATGCATGCCTCCACGCTTCGTGAGAGCCTGATCGAGTGCCTCGACCCGGTCCGGTGTGCACTTGCGATCTCGCGACGCGAAATGACCCTGGATCTTGACGTGTCGGTTCTCGATGGAGACGTCCTTGGGGATCCCGTAGAACGTCACGGCCGCGGCGAGCTTCTCGATGGACGCAGCGGCAACCAGAGCTGCCGCTCCTCCCATCGCGAATCCACAGATGGCCACCGATCCGCCTTCCGTCTTCTCCTGCAGAGCCTGCACGGCCAGGCCCAGCTCGATCGCCACCCGGTTCCAGGCGATGGATTGCGCCAGCGTGGCCGCTTCCTCGGGGGTGCCGGCCACGCGACCGCGATACAGGTCGGGCGCAAACGCGACGAATCCCTCGCCCGCGAGCCGCCCGGACACGCTCTTGACGTGCTCGGTCAGGCCGAAGAAGTCGTGAACGACGATCACGGCCTGCGTGCACTTGCGTGATGGATCCGCAAGGTAACCCGGCATCTCCCGGCCTGTGCTGTCGACGAGTCTCTGCTGGGACAGCTGCCGGTAGCGAGCTGCCCCGAACTGGTTCGCCGCCATGTCGGCGAGCTACCAGCTCTGATGGGCCGGGATCGCCTTCGTGTTGGCGGCCCCTTCGATCTGCTGCATCAGCTTCTGGAGAGCCTGCAAGGATTCATCTGCTCCCCCGCCAGCGCTTCCTGTGCTCGCTGGCACCCTGGGAAGGGGAGTGGTTTCTTGAACTGATCCGACACCGCCGACGTCGCCAACCGTGGACATTGGGAGCCTCGCTTTCGGGAGAAGATATCGGCCCTCCGGGGTGACCTCTTAAGGTCACATTCGTGGCCAAATCGTCGGCGGTTCACGGGAGAAGTGACGCCGGACACTTCCTCAGAGGCGCCCTTGCCTATTGGTGGGGCGGAAGGCCGCCCCCGCCCCCTGCACAAAATAGCCATTGGCTGGATACGATTTCTTGCTCGGCATCGCGGGATTTCGCGCCGAATGTGAATAAGCGTTTTTAACACTGTTCCGTGGCAGGTGGGCAGGAGGATCTGGGGCGACCCGGCGTCAGCCCCGGAAACGGCGAGAGTGCGGGCAAGCGAGTGCATGAGGGAAAGCGCCGCGGCAATGTCCACCTTTGCACCATACTGGTCCAGGCCGCGATGAGCGCAGCAGGTAAGACTGGCAGCTATCTCAAGGAGCGCTTTTGGCGGCTGAAGGCACGTCGAGGGCCAAAGCGTGCCGCCGTCGCCGTCGCCCATAGCATCCTCGACGTCATCGCCTACGAGATGCTCCGCCGGAAACTCGACTACCGCGATCTTGGACCCGACTACCTCGATCGAGCCGCAAAGCGCTCGACCGAGCGTCGTCTCATCAAGCGACTCGAGGCCCTCGGCTACAAGGTCGCCCCCGCGACGTAGGTGTTCTCGTGGCAGCGCCGTCGACTAGACCTGGCGGCTCGTCGCGGTCGCCAGCGCCGCGCTGGCCTCGGCGACGAGCCGCTCGACGATCTGGGCGGCGGGTTCGATCGCGGTCACCAGGTCCGCGCCCTCGCCAGCCCACAGCGCAGCGGTGTCATGGTCTCCTGCGGCTGCGGCCGCTGCATAGCGCGCGACCTCCCCGCCGGCGCTCGACAGCTCGGCCTCACGCCCGTGCCATGTCCGCGAGAACGTGTTCGCGATCGCGCGGCCCGTGAACGGGACCGGCCAATCGAGGCCCCGCACGATGTCGAAGACGCGGGTGCGGATCGTGTCGTCGCCGCCGGCGGCGATGATCCGGGCCTGCGCCCGGGGATGGCCCCGCGATTCGGTCGCAGCATAGAAGCGTGTGCCGAGCAACACGCCCGAAGCGCCCAGGGTCAGCGCGGCCGCGAGACCCCGGCCGTCGGCGATGCCACCCGCGGCGACCACCGGAACCGCGCCGGCGACATCGACCACCGCAGGCAGCAGGGGAAGGAGAGCGCGCGCGGCGCCATGCCCGCCGGCCTCGGTGCCTTGGGCGACCACCACGTCCGCCCCGAGGGACAGGGCCTCGCGTGCCGCGCGCAGCGTCTGAACCTGGACGAACAGAATGGCCCCGGCGCTCCGGATCTCCGCGACGAAAGGAGCGGCGTCCCCGAACGACAGCATGATCGCGGCCGGCTTGTGCGCGAGGGCCCGCGTCAGTCGCGCCGGATCGCGCGCGAGGTGCCAGGTGATGAAGCCGATCCCGACGCGCTCTCCTCCAGCAGCCTCGACCTCGCGGGCGATCCACGTGCTGTCGTGATAGCCCGGGCCGACGAACCCGAGCCCCCCCGCGCGGGTCACGGCCGCTGCGAGCCGTCCGCCCGCGATTCCGCCCATGGGCGCGAGCAGGACGGGGTGGCGGATGCCGAGCCGTTCCGTCAGCGAGGTCCTGAAACCAGTCGCAACAGGCATGTGCCGTTCATACCGGACGAAGGGAGCGCCCGGAAGGCGCTCGAGCTCGCCGGGGGGCGACCTCCCGGGAACTGGGCGGGTGTCTTTTATAGCAGATGTGCGTACCGCCTGGTCTTCAACGCGAGAAGATCTGATCGAAGATTCCCCCGTCGGCGAAGTGACGTTTCTGAACGGCGGGCCAGCCACCGAGATCGGTCACCGGGACGAGCCGCAGCGTGGGGAAGCGATCGGCGTGTCTTGCCAGGATCTTCGGATCGACCGGCCGGAAGAAATACCGGGCGCCGATCTCCTGCGCCTCGGGGTCGAACAGGAACCGCAGGTAGGCCGAGGCCGCGGCCGTTGCGCCGTGCTTTGCGGCGTTCTTCTCGACCAGCGCCACCGGGCTCTCGGCCAGGATGCTCACCGACGGAACGACGACCGTCAGGCCGCTCTCGGGGAAGTCGCCCCGGGCGAGCTGAGCCTCGTTCTCGAAGGTGAGCAGCACATCGCCGATTGCTCGCTGGGCGAACGTGGTGGTCGCCCCGCGCCCGCCCGTGTCCAGCACCGGCACCGCCTTGAACAGCTTGCCGACGAAGGCGCGCGCCGCCGCCTCGTCCCCTTTGGACCAGCCGAGCGCGTACGCCCAGGCGGCAAGGTAGCTGTAGCGCCCGTTGCCGGAGGTCTTGGGGTTCGGGATGATCGGAACGACGCCCGGTTTGACGAGATCGTCCCAGTCGCGCACCTGCTTGGGATTCCCCTTGCGGACCAGAAACAGGATCGTGGAGGTGAAGGGGACGGCGTGATTGGGGAGACGCGAAGCCCAGTCAGTGGGGAGGAGGCCGCTCTGGGCGGCGATGAGGTCGATGTCCAGCGCCTGGTTCATGGTCACCACGTCGGCCGGCAAGCCGTCGATGACCGCGCGGGCTTGCTTGCTCGATCCGCCGTGCGACTGGTTGACTGTGAGCGTCTCGCCGGTGCGGCCCTTCCAGGCGGCAACGAAGGCGGCATTGACGTCCTTGTACAGCTCGCGCGTCACGTCGTACGAGGCGTTGAGCAAGGTGGTGTCGCCGGCGTGCGCCGGCAGCGAGACCAGCGGCACGACGGCCACCCAGAGAAGCACGCGGAGACCCGCGACGGACGAAGCTCGTGGGCGCGCCATGGTCAAAATCCCAGCTTCACGTAGGCGAAGCCCTCTTCCTGCTTGCGGATCAATTCGGCCACGCCCGAGTCGACGATCTTCACGCCCGGGGTCAGATCGGCGGCGGTGAGCTGCTGCTTGCGGAGCGTGTTGCTGCAGGCGGCGAAGACCGGCCCCGTTTTTTCGATCGTCGCAATCCGATCTCGCAGCGCCGCGTTCTTGATCTGGACGAGACCGATGCCGGCGCCGTGGGCGACCACCTCGATCTCGACGGAGCTTCCCACGAAGGCCTTCTGCACGTTCTCGACGTTGGTCAGGACCTCCTGCCAGCGCGCCTCGTCGGCGACGTTGACGTGAAAGACGACCTTGTGCTTCGAGGGCGGGGCGGCGCGGGCCCTCGAAATCGTGACGGCTGCCACGACGACGAAGCCGACGGAGAGAAGCATGACGGTCACACCACGTTTGGACATACCGGAGTCTCCTTGGATCAGGGTCGGACGGGCTCGACGCCGACGCGCCGAAATCGAAGGCCCGCACATCGGGTCAGGCCAGATGATATATCAGACATTGGTCTATCATCACAGACACTCCGTGTGGCTCGCCCCCCACCGTCACCGAGCCGGATCGAGTTCTGCCCCGGTCACGCCATCAGGATCGCCCCGTAACACTGAGAGAGCGACCTCACCAAGGCTCTCTTGAGCCACAATCCTTTCGCGCCGGACCCGCCTGGAGGTTCCGGGATTGGTATATACTTCCGGTATCACCGGAGGCCGTCCATGACCAAGTCGTTGTCCGTCGGTCACGAGTCCTTCAAGACGACGGCCGAGAGCTATGCGCAGCGGGACGTGGTGGCCGCTGCGCAGCAACGGCGGGTGCTCGGGGTCCTGAGCGGCGAGAAGCTCGCTTCTTGAGAATTCCTCCTCAACCACCCCCTCAACGTCTCCAATCGTTCCCGAATCGTTCCCTGAACCTTCCCTGTTGACCGAAACAGAAAAAAACCCGAAGAATTTCGTGGAGCTGAACGGGATCGAACCGTCGGCCTCCTCAATGCCATTGAGGCGCTCTCCCAGCTGAGCTACAGCCCCTCCACCGGAAAACCGGCGCCTGCTTCCTACCAGCGGGCAGGCACCCGGTCAACCCTTCACGTCGCGACGCCGTCGCTGGGGACCATCCTCCGAGCATCCTCCGCCGCGAGCTTGACCGCGCTGTTGGGCCATAGTAGCCGAGGCAATGCTCCTTAGCCTGCTGAGACTCGCGCGCCCGAAGGTCACGACGGTCGCGCTGTGTGCGCTGCTCGGCGGCGCCTGCTCCCGGACGCCCCTGCCTGTGCCAGCCGCAGGTCCCCAGAAGGCCGCGGCCACGGGGCTGAGCTATCAAGCCGAGTTGGCCCCCATCGCGGCGCTCGCCTGGAGCGACCCGTTCCTTTGGATCGGGAGCGATCGGGGGCTCAGGCGGTTCCGGCCGGCGACCGGCGAGCTGGAGTGGGTGGCGGCCGACGCGGGCCTCGCGGGGCATCGGGTCACGGCGCTCGCAACCGACGGTGCCGCGAGCGTCTTCGTTGGTACCGAGGTGGGCCTGGGTCGCGTGTCCGACGCAGCTGGGAAGCTCGACCTCACGCCGCTCGTGACCGTCGGGGGCTTGAGCCTCATCGCGCCCTCAGCCCCGAGGGCCGGTGGCGGTGGGGCGTGGCTGGGAACGGACCACGGCCTGTTCTTCTTCGACGGGACGTCGCTGTCGGCGGTCGGTGGCCTCGGGAAGGGCGCGATCAACTTCTTGCACGCGGACGCGGACGGGAAGTCGGTCTGGGCGGGTGTCCGCGGTCGCGGCCTCGCTCATGTGGACCGCGCCCGCGTCGTCGAGGTGTTCGGACCGGAGGCCCCTGGCGCCCCCGACTTCGTCGAGACCCTGGGCATGGCGGCGCTCGAGAACGGGACGCCGTTCGCCATCGGGCGAGGCCGCGACGGAGCGGGCCGCATGGCGCTGCTCCACAAGATGGGCGGCGAATTACTGGTGGTGGACAGCTCGATTCGCCTCCTCGGCGCGGCGGCGCCGCCCACGGGACCGCTGGTGTTCGCGTCAGCATCCGGCGGCCCGACGTCGACCTACACGCTGGCCCTCGCCGAACGCGGCGAGGCCATCGCCCCAGGCGAGTTTCGTTTCGTGCCGCGCAAGAAAGGCTCGGACGGCCCGCGCGTCGTCGCCACCCCCGACGGCCGGTCTTTGCCCTCCGACGTGACCGCCTTCGCGATGGGTTCCTCCGAGCTCTTCTTCGGCACCCGCGTCGCGGGCGTGGCGCAGCTCGGTGCGGCCAGTGCGGGCCGCGCGGTCGCCCCTGCGTTTCTGCCCATCGGCGAGCTCGCCTGGAAGGCCAGCGCGCTCGGCGTCGCCTGCCTGGAGCGCGACCGCTGCGTCGTGGCGACAGGGGCCGGTCCCGGCTGGATCTGGGACGGCGGCACCCACGCCTTCCGTCCCATTCCGCCCGAGGCCCTGGGGAGCCCCCTGATGGCGCTCGAGGGTGACGGCGCAGGGTCGGTGTACTTCATGGCCGGCGAGGGGCCGAAGGGGATCAAGGTGGCCAGGCTGTCGGCCGACGGTCGCAGCTGGGAGCCCGTGCTGACGTTTCCCGTCGACACCGAAGGGGCGCCTTTCATCACGTACACGACGATGTCGCCGCAAGGAAATCTGTGGATGGCCGTTCGCGATCGGCTGCCAGGCGGCGAACAGGCCGGCCGGGGGATCATCGAGCTGCAACTGCCTTCGGGGCGCGCCATCCACCACCGCGTGACGCGAGCGGGGCAGGCGCGCCCGGCGGAATCGATTCCCGTGCCCGGTGACGTGCGGGCGGTCCAGTTTGTCTCGGGCGCGGGGGCGGCGCCCGAGGCGACGTGGTTCTGCACCTCGCTGGGTGTGTTGCGGTGGTCAGCCGGAAAGATGACGCGGTGGAGTGAGAACGATGGTCTCGGCAGCGACACCTGCGCCGACCTCAAGGTGGGCGATGACGGAGCCGTCTGGGCGGCCACGCGCGCGGGGGTGGCTCGGTTCGACGGCAAGTCCTGGGTGCCCCTCGATGGCGCGCCGGCGAAGGCGGGGGCCGCGCGTCGGTGGCCCCTCGCCCACCCGGCCGCCGACGATGATGACGGCGATCTGGCGGCGGCGCGATCGCTGGCGACCGTCGCCGGCAAGCTCTGGGCGGGCACCTCTCGGGGCGTCTGGCCCGTCACGGCGACGGGGAAACCGCTCGACGCCCGGTCCGGTCTCACCGACGATGATGTCGTCGATATGGCCCTCGACCGATTCGGCCGGCTGTGGGTCCTGGGGCACCTGGGACTCACGGTGGCAGACACCTTCCCCCTGCGCTGACCCCGTTCAGCAAGTCGTTCAACAGCACGGCGCGCAGCTTTTGTCCGCGATCGCGGGTTTTCTGGTACTGTGGTCACGTGGCCGAAGATCGCGATCCCTCGCCGCAGCGATCCCCGGAAGTCGTCATTCCGGAGGTGCTGCCGCTGCTGCCGATTCGCGACCTCGTCGTGTTTCCGTACATGATCGTTCCGTTACGCGTGTCGCGGGCGGTGTCGATGGAGGCCGTGAACGCCGCGCTCGAATCCGAGGATCGCCTGTGTTTCCTGGTCGCGCAGCGAAATCCGGCGGACGACGATCCCGAGGCGCAGGCGCTCTACCGCACGGGTACGGTCGGCATGATCATGCGCATGCGCAAGCTCTCGGAGGGCGGGTTCAAGGTCCTGGTTCAGGGGCTCTGTCGGGCGCGTTTCTCGAAGGTCGTGTCGGACGATCCGTTCATGCGCGTTCGAGTGGAGCGCCTCGACGAATCCACGGAGCCCCCGACCGTCGCGACCGAGGCGCTGCTGCGCGCAGTTCGCCACAGCGTGGACAAGCTATCGAGCCTGGGCAAGTCGATGCAGCCGGAGCTCGCGATGATGGTCCAGAGCGTCGAGGAGCCGGGACGCATGGCCGACCTCATCGCCTCGAACCTGACCCTGAAGGTCCCGGAGGCGCAGGCGATGCTGGAGGCGGAGCCGGCGATGGAGCGCCTGCGACGCGTGAACGAGTCGCTGGAGAAGGAGATCGGGCTGCTCGAGATCCAGTCGCAGATCCAGAACCGCGCCAAGGAGGAGATGTCGAAGACGCAGCGGGACTACTACCTGCGCGAGCAGCTTCGGCAGATCCGCAACGAGCTCGGGGACGGGGACGCGCACGGCGAGGAGATGGCGGAGATTCGCGCCAAGGTCGAGCGCGCGGGCATGCCCTCCGAGGTGCGGCAGGAGGCGGACAAGCAAGTGCGCCGCCTGGAGCAGATGCACGCCGAGAGCGCCGAGGCCTCCGTCCTTCGCACCTACGTCGACTGGCTGGTGGACGTTCCGTGGAAGACGGCCAGCGAGGAGAGCATCGATCTCGGCCTGGCGCAGAAGATCCTCGATGAGGATCACTATGACCTCGAGCACATCAAGGACCGGATCCTCGACTACCTGGCGGTTCGCAAGCTGCGCGGCGGCGTTCACGGCCCGATCCTGTGCTTCCTCGGTCCGCCAGGCGTTGGCAAGACGTCGCTCGGGCGCTCGATCGCGCGGGCCCTCGGGCGGAAGTTCGTCCGCATCTCGCTCGGCGGCGTGCGCGACGAGGCCGAGATCCGCGGGCATCGCCGGACCTATGTCGGCGCGCTGCCCGGGCGGATCATCCAGGGCCTGAAACAGGCGGGCACCAACAACCCGGTGATGCTGCTGGACGAGGTCGACAAGATGGGCGCCGACGTGCGCGGCGATCCGTCCGCGGCGCTGCTCGAGGTCCTCGATCCCGAACAGAACCACAACTTCCGCGATCACTACCTGGCCGTCGCCTTCGATCTGTCGCGCGTGGTGTTCATCGCGACCGCGAACCTGGGGGAAAACATCCCGCCGCCGCTGCGCGACCGCATGGAGACGCTGAGATTGTCGGGATACGCCGAGGAGGAGAAGCTGGCGATCTCGGAGCGGTTCCTGGTGCCGCGCCAGATCGGGGAGGCGGGTCTGACCACGCGGGACATCAACATCGGCCGGCCCGTACTGAAGAAGATTATCGCCGAGTACACGCGCGAGGCCGGCCTGCGCGAGCTGGAACGCCTCATCGCCCAGCTCGCGCGCAAGGTGGCGCGCCGGGTGGTCGAGGACAACGGCGCCCGCACGGCAGCGAACGGAGGGTCGGGGCGGGTCTCGGCGGCCGGGAAGCGGGGGGTGGCGATCACGGCCGACGACGTCGTGAAGTACCTCGGACCGCCCCGGTTCTTGCTCGAGGAGGCCAACGGCGTCGACGAGGTGGGGAGCGTCAACGGGCTCGCGTGGACGCCCTACGGCGGCGAGGTCCTGCACGTCGAGGCCACCACGATGGCTGGGAAGGGCTCGCTGATCTTGACGGGGCAGCTCGGCGACGTGATGAAGGAATCGGCGCAGGCGGCGCTGTCGTTCGCGCGCGCGCAGGCGCTGGAGCTCGGCCTCGGCACGGAGTTCTACGCGGGTCGGGAGATCCACATCCACGTTCCGGCGGGCGGCGTTCCCAAGGACGGGCCGTCAGCGGGCGTGACGATGGCGTGCGCGCTGGTCTCGCTGATTTCGCGGATCCCCGTGCGCCACGACGTCGCGATGACGGGCGAGCTGACGCTGCGCGGGAAGGTCCTGCCGATCGGCGGGCTGAAAGAGAAGCTGCTGGCGGCGGTGCGCGCCGGGATGAAGACAGTGGTCATCCCGGCGGCCAACGTCCCCGAGCTGTCCGAGATTCCGGATCACGTGCGCGCCAAGATCGAGATCGTGGCCGCCAAGACCATGCGAGACGTGCTGGAGGTGGCGCTGGTCCGTCTCCCACGCCGCTCCGCTGGCACCTCCCGCGCCCGCGGCCCGTCGGCGCGGGCGTAGCCCGGCCCTCCTTCACGCAAGCGCAACTGTGAACCCCTCCCGCTCGCGGGTGAGATCGCCGCCGAAGGCGCCGGGAGAGGGCGCTGAGTCGTCTCAGCTCGAACGTTGCGAGACCGTGCGCAGCGGCACGAGGTCTTCGGGGGTCGGCAGGTCATCGGCCGGGCGGCGGGCCAGGCGGCTGTCCATCAAGTGCGACGGGACGACATTGCCGAGCGCCGCCAGCATGCTCGCGCGGACGGTCGGGTGCTTGCGCTCCAGCTCCGCCAGCAACGCCTTCATCTGCTTGCGCTGCGCCTCGCTCTGCGACCCGCAGAGGTTGCACGGCAAGATGGGAAACGCGTGCTTCACCGCGAACGCCGCCAGATCGGCCTCGGCGCATCCGATGAGCGGGCGGATGACGACGTGGCGCCCGTCGTCGGAGACCAGGCGCGGCGGCATCGCGGACAGCTTTCCCGCGAAGAACAGGTTCAGCAGCAGCGTCTCGAGGGCGTCCTCGCGATGGTGGCCGAGCGCGATCTTGTTGCAGGCGAGCTCGCTGGCGACGCGATAGAGCACGCCGCGTCGAAGGCGCGAGCACAGCGAGCAGTAGGTCTTCCCCTCGGGGATCTTCTCCGTGACGATCGAGTAGGTGTCCTCGCGCAGGATGCGATGAGGAATTCCCGAGGCCTCGAGCCAGCGCCGCAACGGTGCGCCGTCGTAGCCGGGGTGCGCCTGATCCAGGTGGACGGCGATCAGCTCGAACGACACGGGCGCGCGCCGCTGCAGATCGCGGAGCAACGTCAACAGGCCGTAGCTGTCCTTGCCGCCCGATACGGCGACGGCGATCCGATCGCCGTCGTCGATCAGGTGGTGGTCGACGATGGTCTTTCCCATCGCGCGCAGCAGCCGCTGTTCCAGCTCCATGAACGGGCGGCATGTTACCCGCCCCCGCGGTCGAGGTCGAGGTCGGCCTCTGCTCCCGTGTTAAAGTCGTGCGTGGGGCAATCCGCGCATGCGCCGCACAGGGGCCGCGACCAGGCGATGACCAGGGTGGACGACGGGGCCACGGCGCTGGGCAGGTCAGCGACGACCAGCGCCGGCTGGTTGCGGGCCGGGGGCCTCTCCTGTGGCGTCCACGCGATGGCCCTGCTCGGGATCGGGATCGGTATATGGGTCGAGAAAGATCGCCCGGGGGGCCGCGCACCGTCGCTCGCCGAGGCCGTCACGACGGTCGACCTGTCAGTGCTGGACGACTGGCCGGTGCCCGATGCGCCGCCCGCGCCAACCCCGATCCCAGCTTCGCCCGCGAACGAGACCGGCGAGCCCGCGCATCCGTCCGCCGCCTTCGCGCCCCTGGCTCCCGGAGCGCCGGAGCGTCACCCGGTGGCGCCCGATCGCGGCGACGGTCAGGGGCGCCCCATCGAGGACGTCGCCTGGCGTCGTGACAACTCCACGCTGCACGATCGGCTGACGGACGGTTCGTCTCGCTACCAACCGGCCCACACCCGGACGGCGGCGCACGCCGTGCCCGCCTCGCCTCAGGCGGTCCGCCGCGAGCCGACCGTCGCCGGCGGCGATTCGCCCCGATCGTCGCGGGTCACGGGTGCGCCCCCAAGCACCGTGCCTGGAATGCCCGACGAGGCCGCGACGGCTCGCGGCGGACAGGCCGCCGAGGCGGTGCCCGAGCCACCCGCGCCGCTCGCGGCGGCGGTGCCCGCGACGGGCCCGGTCAGCGCGTCGTTCCGCCAGGGCCAGCTCGACGCCGAACGCGGGCAGGCCAGCTTCGACGTCGAGCGCCTCGGCGCGGCCAGCGATGACCGGAACGTCCGGGCGGCGTCCAACGAGGCGCACCCATCGGTGACGGACCTGAGCGCGCCCGCGACGCCCGGGGTGGGCGAAGCCGGCCGCGGTCCGGCGGTGGCCGTGACCGGAGGAGCCGCGCATTCGACGACCGGGGTCGCACCCGCCGCCGCAGGCTTCCTCGGGTCGAGCCAGGGCGTCAGCGCCGAGAGCGCGGCGCGGGAGCGCAGCCGCGCCCAATATCATTTCGAGCTGCGTGGGCGCGTGAACCGGGCGCTCGTCTGGCCGAGGGCGCTGGCCATCCGGCTCGAACAGGGCGAGACCATGGTCGTCTTCAGCCTCGCGCCGGACGGGCAGGTGGCAGGTCCGGTGCTGGTCACGAAGTCGGCGGGCTTCGACGAGTTCGATCGCGCGGCGGTCGACGCGGTTCGCCGCGCGGCGCCGTTCCCGCGCCTTCCCCGGGAGCTCTCGAAAGATCCGAGCCAGCCCGTTCAATTCTCGCTTCGCGTGACCTTCTCGAATCCCGTCATTCGGTAGGGTGGGGCGTTTTCGCGGGAAGATTCCGGAGTGGCAGCTACACTAACCAGGCGAGGTACACGGTGGGTCCGACGCTGCATGGCACCGGCCCGAATGCGGCACGCGCCCGGGAACGGCGCGTCGGGCGGTTCTTTGCCGTCGCGCTCCTGATCCACGCCGAGCTGATCCTGCTCGTGGGGCTCTGCGCTTATCTGCTCGCGCCACGCGACGCGGACCTGAAGGCGCGCCTGGCGGCGTCGAGGGAACCCGAGTCCATCGACATCGGGATGGTGGACGACGAGGCCGCCCGTCGCATCGTCGCCGATCTCGAGCGGCAGGACGAGGCGCGCAAGGCGGAGGAGGTCAAGAAGGAGGTCGATTCGGTCAAGGCGCCGGGCCAGGTGGTGGACGTTCCGGCGCCGCGCGAGGAGAAGCGCCCCGACAGCGCTCGCTTCGCGTCCGAGCATGACACGTCCGTCGAGCGCGAGATGCGCAAGTACGGGAAGTTCGATCCGGAGGCGCGCCAGGGCGACGCGGCGGGGACCGCGAGCGAGTCGCGGCCCGAAACGCCCCCGGCGCCGAGCCCCACGCCGCCGCGGCTGGCGGTGCGCGAGCCGCGACCCGTGCCCGGCCGGTCAGATCCGTCGCCGACGGGGACGCGGGACCCAACGCCGCCGGGAAGCGAGAACGGCGTCGCGGATCCCGAGGCGCCCGCTCCCGAAGGCGCCGTCCCGCGGCTCGGCAAGTTGCAGATGCGGCTGGGCTCGGAGGGGGCGCCGGGCGGTCGCCTGTCGCTGATGCCGACGCCGGCCGAGCTGGCGCGCGCCATCGGGTCCGGGACCCAGGACGCCCTCAAGGACGTCGACGACGGCGAGGAGACCGCGCTCAACTCGAAGAAGTGGCGGTTCGCGTCCTTCTTCAACCGGGTCAAACATCAGGTGCAGGAGCACTGGCACCCGGACGAGGTCTACCGCAGCCGCGATCCGAACGGCTCGATCTACGGCCGCACCAGCCGCCTCACCATCGTCCGCGTGAAGCTTCGGCCCAACGGCAACCTCGCCAACGTCGAGCTCGAGTCACCGTCGGGCCTCGAATTCCTCGACGACGAGGCGCTGCAGGCGTTCCGCGCCGCGCAGCCGTTCCCCAACCCGCCCCGCCAGCTCGTCGACGCGTCGGACGGCATGATCAACTTCCAGTTCGGGTTCCTCTTCGAGCTCTCGGGCGTGAGCAAGCCGCTGTTGTTCAAGTACAACATGTGAAGCGGCGTGGAAGGGGCTTCGCGCTGGGGTAGCTCCACGAAAGCGTGAAGCAGTGCAAAGACCTGAACCCGTCCGCTCTTCACCTCGCCCCGCCTGTGGGGACAGCAACTGTGTCAAGCGCGTTCGCACGGGAGAATTCCTTCCCCCTCTCCATGCGGTAGCATGGAGAGGGTCGGGGGAGGTCCGGCGACCAGCGACGGCCGTCGCGACCACAACGAAAACAGGCCGCACTCCTCGATCGGGAACCTCACCCCGCTCGAGTACGCCAACTCGGTGAGGACTGAAAGAGGGCACCTGGCCGCGAATTCCTAAACCCGAACCTGGTCCAGTTTTCCGGGGCAGATCAAGAGCACCTGGCCGCGAGTTCCTAAACCCGAACTTGGTCCAGTTTCCCGGGGCAGGTCAGAGGGCACCTGGCCGCGAGTTCCTAAACCCGAACTTGGTCCAGTTTCCCGGGGCAGATCACGAGAACTACTGCGTCTACTCGTACGCCTCGATCGGGGGGCAGACGCAGAAGAGCTTGCGGTCGCCGAGGACGTTGTCGAGGCGGCCCACCGGGGGCCAGAACTTGTGGGCGCGCGCGGCGGGGGAGGGGAACGCCGCCCGCTCGCGCGGGTAGGGGTGGGTCCACTCGGCCGCGGTGACCGCGCCCGCCGTGTGGGGGGCGTGCTTCAGCGGGTTGTCGTCGCGGGGCAGGCGGCCGGCCTCGATCTCGCGGATCTCGTCGCGGATCGCGATCATGGCGTCGCAGAACGTGTCCAGCTCGGCGCGGCTCTCGCTCTCGGTGGGCTCGACCATCATCGTCGACGGGATCGGGAACGACATGGTGGGGGCGTGGTAGCCGTAGTCCATCAGGCGCTTCGCGACGTCCTCGACCTCGACGCCGGCCAGCTTCTTGAGGTGCCGCATGTCCAGGATGCACTCGTGCGCGACCCGCCCGCGCTTGCCGGTGTAGAAGACCGGGAAGTGCGGCGCCAGGCGCTTCGCCACGTAATTGGCGTTCAGGATGGCGACCTTCGTCGCGTGCGTCAGGCCCTCGGCGCCCATCATCTGCGCGTAGGCCCACGAGATGAGCAGGATGCTCGCGCTGCCCCAGGGCGCCGCCGACACCGGACCGATGCCCTGCTCGCCGCCGATCTCGACGAGGGGGTGTCGCGGCAGGAACGTACACAGGTGGCGCGCCACGCCGATGGGGCCCATGCCCGGGCCGCCGCCGCCGTGCGGGATGCAGAACGTCTTGTGCAGGTTCAGGTGGCACACGTCGGCGCCGAAGTCCGCCGGCCGGCACAGCCCGACCTGCGCGTTCATGTTCGCGCCGTCCATGTAGACCTGCCCGCCGTGCTCGTGCACGACGTGGCAGATGCGCTGGATCTCCTCCTCGAACACGCCGTGGGTCGAGGGGTAGGTGATCATCAGCGCCGCCAGGCGCTCCTGGTGCTCGCGCGCCTTGGCCTCGAGATCCCCGAGGTCGACATTGCCGGCGTCGTCGCAGGCGACCACGACGACGCGGTACCCGGCCAGCACCGCCGAGGCGGGGTTCGTGCCGTGCGCGGACGACGGGATCAGGCAGACGTCGCGCTGGGCCTGGCCGCGGCTCTGGTGAAACTTCCGGATCACCAGCAGCCCCGCGTACTCGCCCTGCGAGCCGGCGTTCGGCTGCAGCGAGATCCCGGCGAACCCCGTCACCGCCGACAGCATGGCCTCGAGCTGCTTGAAGATGGCCTGGTACCCTGCCGCCTGCGCGACCGGGACGAACGGGTGAAGGCGGCTCCACTCGGGCCAGGTGATGGGCAGCATCTCGGCGGTGGCGTTCAGCTTCATCGTGCACGAGCCGAGCGGGATCATCGAGTGCACGAGCGAGAGATCGCGCGCCTCGAGCTTCTTGATGTAGCGGAGCATCTCCGTCTCGGAGTGGTGGGCGTTGAAGACCGGGTGGGTCAGGTAGGCGCTTCGTCGCACCAGCGCCTCCGGCCAGGCGAGGTCCGCGTCGCGCGCCACGTCCGCGACCGTCAACCGCGCGGCGGGCGCCGCGGCGCCGTCGCGCGCGAACACCGCCCAGATCGCCTCGACGTCCGCGGGCGCCGTCGTCTCGTCGAGCGAGATCCCGAGCGCGTGGGCGTCGAAGCGACAGAAGTTCATCCCGCGCGCCTCGGCCCCGTGCAGCCAGGCCGCGATCTCGGTGGCCGTGCCTTCGATGCGCAGGGTGTCGAAGAAGTGCTTGTGGCGAACGGTGACGCCGAGTCGCCCCAGCCCCGCGGCCAGGATCGCCGTCAGGCCCGCGACCCGCTCGGCGATCGCGCGCAGCCCCGCGGGGCCGTGGTACACGGCGTACATCCCCGAGATCACCGCCAGCAGCACCTGCGCCGTGCAGATGTTGCTGGTCGCCTTCTCGCGGCGGATGTGCTGCTCGCGCGTCTGCAGCGCCATGCGCAGCGCCATGTGTCCGTGCGCGTCCTGCGACACGCCGATGAGGCGCCCCGGCAGCTTGCGGACGAACTCGGCGCGCGTCGCGAAGAACGCCGCGTGCGGACCCCCGTAGCCGAGCGGCACGCCGAAGCGCTGCGCGCTCCCGACGGCGACGTCCGCGCCCAGCTCGCCCGGCGGCGTGAGCACCGTCAGCGCAAGAAGATCGGCCGCCATCACCACCAACGCGCCCTCGGCGTGGGTGCGTGCGATGAACGCCCGGTAGTCGGCGACGGCGCCATCCGAGGCGGGATACTGCAACAGCGCCCCGAAGATCTTCCGGTCGAAGCCGGTCTGATCGACGACGCGGTGATCGCCGACGATGACGTCGATGCCCAGCGGCTCGGCCCGCGTCTTCACGACGGCGATGGTCTGGGGATGGCAGGCCGACGACACCCAGAACGCGCGTCCGGGCTCGTCCGCGCACGGCGCCACGGCCGCGATCATGTGCATGGCCTCGGCGGCGGCGGTCCCCTCGTCCAGCAGCGAGGCGTTCGCGATGGGCAGGCCGGTGAGGTCGCCGATCATCGTCTGAAAGTTCAGCAGCGCCTCCAGCCGCCCCTGCGAGATCTCGGCCTGATAGGGCGTGTACTGCGTGTACCAGCCCGGGTTCTCGAGGATGTTGCGCTGGATGACGGGCGGCGTGACGCAGTCGGAGTAGCCGAGCCCGATGAACGAGCGGAGGAGCTGGTTCTGGCCAGCGAGCCGCCGGCATTCGAGCAGCAGCTCGTGCTCGGTCCTGGCGGGCGGCAGGCCGAGCGCGCCGTGCAAACGAATGGCGGGTGGCACCACCTCGTCGATCAGGGCGTCGAGGCTGGCGACCCCGAGCGCGGCGACCATCTCGTCGATGTCGCGCGCGTCCGGGCCGATATGTCGAGACGAGAAGCGGGCGGGCGCGGCTAGGTCGATGGGCATGTTGGCCGGACTACTCCGCCGACTCCTTCAGGAACTCCTGGTAGGCCTCGGCGTCGAGCAGCCCCTTCGTTTCGTCGGGCTTGGCGAGCTCGATCTGGATCATCCAGCCCTCGTCGTAGGGATCCTCGTTCACGTACTCGGGCGACTCGGAGAGGGGGGAGTTGACCTTGACGACCTTGCCGGAGAGTGGCGCGAACAGGTCCGACACGGCCTTCACCGATTCGACGCTCCCGAAGACGTCGCCCTGGTGAATCGACTCTCCCTCCTTGGGGAGATCGACCTGCGTGACGTCCCCGAGCTGGTCGACCGCGAACCGGGTCACGCCGATCGTCGCTAGCTTGCCCTCGACGCGCGCCCACTCGTGGTCCTTGGTGTAGAGCAATTCGTTCGGGTATTGACCGGACATCGTCTCCTCTTTCTCCCTCGTCACCGCGAGCGCTTGTAGAAAGGTCCTTTCACTACCTCGGCCTCGACGAACTTGCCACGGCAATCAACGACGAGGCGGGCGCCCGGCTCGGCGCGCGCGATGGGCACGTAACCGAGGCCGATGTTCCTGCCCACGGTCGGGCCGGGAGCGCCCGAGGTGACCTCGCCGATGCGGGCTCCCGCGTCGTCGACGATAGGGTAGCCATGACGGGCGATGCCCCGGCCGACCATCACGAAGCCGGCCAGCTTGCGCATCGTCCCCTCGACCCGTTGCTTCAGCAGGGCATCCCTGCCGATGAAATCGCCGGCCTCGAGCTTGACCACCCAGGCGAGGCCGGCCTCGAGCGGCGTGGTGTGGTTCGTCAGCTCGTTGCCGTAAAGCGACAGCCGACCCTCGAGGCGCAAGGTGTCGCGCGCGCCCAAACCGACGGGCTTTCCCCCGGCTCGAACCGCCGCGTCCAGGAGGGCATCCCACAGGCGCGGCACGTCCCCGAGCCCGCAGAACAGCTCGAACCCGTCCTCGGCGGTGTACCCCGAGCGCGCGATCGAGACGTCCACCCCCGCCACGTTCGCCGCCTCGCGGAACGCGTGGTGGGTCATCCCGCCAAGGGGCGTCGCCGTCAGCGGCTGCAGCGCGGCCTCCGCCTGCGGCCCCTGGAACGCGAGCAGGCCCGTCTCGTCCGAGGCGTCCACGACGTCGCACCACGTCCCCACGTTCTCACGGAACCAGGCGACGTCCTTGGCGACGTTCGCGGCGTTGACGACGATCAACAGGTGCTCGGGCCCGGCGCGGTAGACGATCAGGTCGTCGACGATCCCGCCGTCCGGGTAGCAGGCGACGACGTATACGGCGCGCCCGTCGGGCAGGCCGCCGATGTCGCCGGTCACCAGCCGCTGGACGGCCTCCGTCGCGCGCGGCCCCTTGAAGTGCACCTCGCCCATGTGACACACGTCGAACAGGCCCACCGCGCGCCGTGTGGTCTGGTGCTCGTCGATGATGCCGGTCGCGTACTGCACGGGCATCAACCACCCCCCGAAGTCGATGATCTTCGCACCCAACGCACGGTGCGCGTCGTAGAGCGGAGTCTTGCGGGCCTGTGCGGAAGGCGCCTCCATGTGCGGTCGCATCCTGGAAGAAACGTCGAGTGAATTCAAGCGTCACAGATAAGCCATCACTTCTCCGCAGTCCTCCCCGCAAACGTTGCCGGAAGTTCGCTGGCGGCGCCGCGCCCGCGGGGCGACGCTGGGGACGCCACTTCCCGGCAAAAACGAGGAGGATCCATGAACAGCTTTCTTCGCGCCCTCAAGGAGCAGCGGTGGGACGACCACCGCTACTATCACCACAGCCGCATCAACCAGTCCCTGCACTTCATCAGCGCGATCACCTTCCTGTGCACGTACGTGCTGCTGTTCACGCGCCCCGTGGCCGCGGCCCTGGTCGGCTGGCTGGTCGCCATGGTCACCCGCCAGGTCGGTCACTTCTTCTTCGAGCCGAAGGGCTACGACGAGGTCAACGAAGCCACCCACGAGTACAAGGAAGACGTCAAGGTGGGCTACAACCTGCGCCGCAAGGTCATCCTGCACGTGATCTGGGGCGCGTCGCCCCTGCTGCTGCTGCTCAGCCCGACGCTCTTCGGGATCTTCACCACCCCGTACACGAACCTGTCCGGCTTCCTGCACCACATGTCGCGGATGTGGATCGCGATCGGCGTGGGCGCGTTGCTGTTCCGCACCGTGCACCTGTTCTTCTTGCGGGACGTGCAGACGGGCCTGGTGTGGCTGACGAAGATCCTGACGGACCCGTTCCACGACATCCTGCTCTATCACAAGGCGCCGCTCGCGCTGCTGCGAGGCGAGCTCGTCGATCCGATGGGGACTCAGCAACATCAGCAGCAGCACGCGTGAGCGTGCAGTTGCGCGCGCCCCACCGGTCGTCAGAACCGGTGGGCGAGCATCTCCCGGAGGATGCGACGCTTGATGGCCTTGTTCGTCAGCGTCGCGTCCGACCACCAGAAGCCGTCGTCGTCCATGGCGCGGGCCGCGGCGACGAAGCGGTCGGCGACGACCGCGAAGTCTGCGTCGGTGTAATTGAGGCTGAAGATGAAGCGCCCCGTTCCTACCCAGCTCGGGGCCAGGCCCTCGGCGCGGAGGTAGAACTGCAGCATCCAGTTGTAGCGGCTCGGCCGGGTGTACGTCACGGTCCAGATGGAGCCGAGGTTCGCGACCGCGACGGGCAGGCCGGCGTCGCGCAGCCGCTCGTTGAGCCGCTCCGCCCGACCGTTCCAGGTCTCGTCGAGGTTGACGTACAGCGCCTGCAGCTCGGGCGTCTCGATCCGGTGCAGAAACTCGTGCATGGCGGCCATCACGGTGGGGTGTGCGTTGAACGTGCCGCGCGCGAAGCAGATGTCGGTCGGCCGGTCGTCGCGGAATCGCTTCATCAGATCCTTGCGGCCGCAGACGACACCCACCGGGAAGCCCCCGCCCAGCGTCTTGCCGTACGTGACCATGTCGGCGCGGACGCCGAAGTATTCCTGGGCGCCACCCGGCGCCAGGCGAAAGCCGACGAAGACCTCGTCGAGGATGAGCACGATGTTCTTCTCGGTGCACACGGCCCGCAGGCGCCGCAGCCAGTCGCGGTAGGCCTCGCGGTCGACGTGCGCGGCGCGGCTGCTGTCGACCAGCGTCGAGTCGCCGGGCGCGCTGGCGTTGGGGTGCAGGGCCTGCAACGGATTGACCAGGACGCAGGCGATGTCCTTGCGCTTGCGCAGGACGCGCAGCGCGTCCTCGTCCATGTCCTTCAGCGTGTAGGTCTCGTGCGCGGGGGACGGATTGCCGATGCCGGGTTGCACGTCGCCCCACCAGCCGTGATAGGCGCCGCAGAAGCGGACCAGGTGCGAGCGGCGCGTGTGATAGCGCGCCAGCCGGACCGCCTGCATCACCGCCTCGGTGCCCGACATGTGGAAGGACACCTCGTCGAGCCCGGAGATCTCGCGCAGTCGCTTGACGTTGTACGCGACGACGGGGTGGTAGGCGCCCAGCACCGGACCGAGCTCGCGGACGCGGGCGACGGCGGCGTCCATGCACTGCTTGTAGAAGTCGTAGCCGAAGACGTTCACGCCGTAGGAGCCGGCGAGGTCGTAGCTGTCGTTGCCGTCGAGGTCGGTGACGGTGACCCCGGCCGACGACGCCACGAAGGCGCCCGCCGACAGGTGCTGTCGCACGAGGCTCCGGAACTGGAACGGCACGCGGTAGGCGCTCGTGAACTGCTGGTCCGAGATGCTGCCCTCGACCTCCTTGGTCAGCGCGACGGTTCGCGCGAAGCGCTGGCGGTAGAGCTCGGCGAGGCGCATGAAGCCGGCGCGCCGGCGGGCGGCGACCTCGGCGGGGGCGTCGTCGCTGCAGAAGAAGTGCGCGTCGTCGTACTCGTAGAACGGCACCTGCGCGGCGACCCGTCGCGCCATCCGCGAATGTCCGCGCAACGACGGGTGCTTCGCCTTCGACAGCTCGAGGCGGGTCTTCAACTTCAGGACGGAGGCGGTCAGGGCGGCCGCGCCCACGGGGACCCAAGCGAGCGTCGCGTTCATGAACAACCTCGGCCGACAAAGTCGGAGAAATGGAGAACAACACCGTGATGGCCAGAACGATTTCGGCGTTCCTGTCGGTCCAGTCCCTCGTGAAGCTGACGCAGCACGAGGACCTGAACTTCCTGCTGACGAACCGCATCCCCCGCCGCCTGACCACCCAGTTCATCGGCTGGTTCAGCAAGGTGCGGAGCCCGCTCGTCCGTGATCTGTCGATCGGACTGTGGCAGCTGTTCGCCGATGTCGACCTGCGCGACGCCGCCAAGGAGCAGTTCGACAGCTTGCACGACTGCTTCATCCGCGAGCTCGTCCCCGGGGCGCGGCCCATCGACGGCGACCCGGGCGTGCTGACCAGCCCCTGCGACGCCATCGTCGGCGCGTGCGGCGCGATCGACGGCACACGCCTCATCCAGGCCAAGGGATTCGGGTACACCCTCCAGGACCTCCTGGTGGACCCCGCGCTCGTCGATCTGTATCGCGACGGCCACTATGTGACGCTGCGGTTGACGTCGAGCATGTACCACCGCTTCCACGCCCCGTACGACCTCGAGGTCGAGAACGTCACCTACATCTCGGGGGATACGTGGAACACGAACCCCATCGCGCTGGCGCGCGTCGAGAAGCTGTTCTGCAAGAACGAGCGTGCCGTGCTCCGCACGCGCCTGCGCGGCAGCGGGCACGTGCTCACGCTGGTGCCGGTGGCTTCCATCCTGGTGGCGAGCATCCGGCTGCACGGCCTCGACGTGCTCCTGCACCTCGAGCACAAGGGGCCGAACGTCATCGCCTGCCGCCTGCCCTTCGCGAAGGGAGACGAGATGGGCTGGTTCGAGCTGGGCTCGACCATCATCGTGTTCGCGCCGAAGGGGTTCGGCCTGGCCGACGGCGCCCGACCCGGGCAGACGATCCGGATGGGGCAGCCGCTCTTGCGGTTGCCCGAGCAGCCGTAGGTCAACCGTCACGACAGCGCGGCCTCGGCTTCGAGGGGGCTCACGAACGGCACCTCGGGCCGCATCGGAACCAGGTGGGCCCGGAACTGCTTGTGGCTCGCCTGAAACGTGAAGGGCAGGGCGCTGGCGCGCGCCTGGCCGCGGGCGCAGGTGATGGCGCGCGCGCAGGCGGCGCGCAGATCGTCGCCGATCGCGCCGTTGACGCCCTCGGTGATCAAGTCCGACGGCCCAGGCGCGGGGACGGAGGCCACGGGCAGCCCGGAGGCGAACGCCTCGAGGATCACGTTGCCGAACGTCTCGGTGCGCGACGGGAAGACGAAGCAGTCGGCGCTGGCGAAATGCGCCGCCAGATCGTCGCCGAACTGCCAGCCTCGCCACACCGTCTCCGGATAGCGCCGCTGAAGCTCCTCACGGGCAGGCCCGTCACCCACCACGACCTTCGTGCCGACGAGCGGCAGCGCCAGGAAATCCTCGAGGCTCTTCTCGACCGCGACCCGCCCGACGTAGAGCCAAACCGGGCCCGGCGAGGCCGCGTAGACGTCGGCGCGGCGGCGGTCCGGGTGAAAGTGCGCCGCGTCCACGCCCCGAGGCCAGTGAACGAGGCGCCGCCCCACGCGCTTCTCGCGCAGCTCGCGCAGGAGCGACAACGTGCCGACGAGCGTGTGCTCCGCCGGTCCGTGGAACCAGCGCTCGAGCTTGTAGCCCCACTCGACGGGGACGGGCAGCCGGGCGCTCACGTACTCGGGATAGCGTGTGTGGAAGCTGCTCGTGAAGCGAAGGCCGCGCGCGCGCAGCCACCGGTTCGCCCAGAACCCGAGCGGACCCTCGGTGGCCACGTGGACGGCGTCGGGCTCGAACGCGCGCAGGCGGTGAATCGCCTTCCAGGGATCCCAAGCCACGCGAATCTCAGAATACGACGGCAGCGGCAGCGTGCGATGGGCGTCCGGGGCGATCACCAGGACCTCGACGCCCTGGGACTGCAGGTGCTTCGCGAGCCGGGCCAGCGTGTTGACGACGCCGTTCGTCTGCGGGTGCCAGGCGTCGGTCACGATCGCCAGCCGCTTCAGCCACGGGTTCCGCGTGTCGCGGTCTGCGCTGACGTCGAACGGGGGCGAATGCGGCGGGGTGAGGGGCGGGACGACGATCGGTTGGATCGGGCGGGCTTCGAGCGATGGCTTGAATGTGTCCATGCGACCAACGTAGAGAGTTCGTGCGACAAACCCGGGAAGCTGGCGTGGCGAGCGCGCGAACTCTCTGTTTCATGCTGGGGGCGCGCACGCGGGCGGCGAGGCGAGCGCGACCGTGACGCGGCGCCTGTTAGACTGCGCGGCCCGTGCCTCCCGAAGTGGTTTCCGAGCGACCGGCGCCCATGGCGGCAATCCTGGGGACGACGTTCCTCGGCTCCGTCAGCGGCGGCGCGTTCTGGGCGGGGCTGTTCTTCGTGACGGCCGCGCACTACCACTTCCCTCCTGGACGCAACCTGATCTTGGCCGCGTCGATGGGCGCCGTCTCGGCGGTGGCCTCGTGGATGTCGAGCCGGGTCGCGGCGCGCTTTGCGCCGCGCAGGGTGGTGTCGTGGTCGTTCGCGATCTGGGCCGGGGTGGCCCTGCTGCCGGTGGTGTTTCCGCGTTCGGAGCTGGTGCTGTGGATCGCGGCCTTCGCGGCGTCGGCCACGTCGGCGACGATCTGGCCCATCGTGGAGAGCTACGTCTCGGCCGGCCGGCACGGCGCCGAGATGCGGTCGGCGATCGGCTGGTTCAACGTCACGTGGACGCCCGCCACCGCGGTTCCCCTGTTCGTGATGCCGGCCGTCGCGCGCCTGGGCCTGCCTTGGTGTCTCGGCCTCACGAGCGTCGTCAACGCGCTCGCGCTCGTGGCCTCCCGGGGATTGCCCCGCAGGCCGATCGCGCACGCGCCCGAGGCTGCCGAGGCGGCGCTCGGACGGGAGTACGCCTGGCTCGCGCGCTCCGCATCCTGGTTGCTCCCGCTCAGCTACGTCATCTCGACGACCATCGCGCCGCTGTTGCCGTTCCGGCTGGCGGCGGTCGGCCTGGGGGCGTCCTCGAGCGTGGTCGCCGGGCTGTGGATGGCGGCCAGGTTCGTGACGTTCTACGCGATGTGGAGGACGGCATTCTGGCACGGGCGATGGGGAACCCTGGTCCTCGGCGGGGTCGCCATCGCGGGCGGGTTCGCGCTGATTCTCCTCGCGTCCTCGGCGTCCGGGGTGGCCGCGGGGCTGGTCATCTACGGCGTCGGGATGGGACTCAGCTACTACGCCGCGCTCTACTACTCGCTGGCGGTGGGACACGCCGCCGTCGGCGCAGGCGGCATGTTCGAGGCGTTGATCGGCCTCGGCTCGTGCGTGGGGCCGCTCGTGGGGACGGCGGGGCAGCTCGTCGGCGGGGCGGCGCACGCGCCCGCGGCGACGTTGGCGGTCACCGCCGTGATCCTGGGGCTGGCCTCGCGCAGCATCGTGGTTCCCTACCTCGAAGCCCGGCGCCGGCGCGCATCCTAGAGCGCGAGGGAGAGCGGCTCGGCTGGGCGCCGCGGCGAACGAACCGGCGCGGGCGTCGTGGCCCAGGTCGACAGCCAGCCCGGCTCGGAGAGCATCTGACCCTCGTCGTGACAGAAGATGCGCACGCGTCCGAGCTCGGTCGACGACCCCGCGTTGAAGATCGCCAGCGGGCGGGACTCCCCTTCGAACAACGTCACCGAGCGTGGCGTGTGCCGGTGGCCGTGAAGCACCAGATCGCAGCGCCCCCGCAGCGCCGCCAGCAGCGCCGTCCCCTTCTCCAGCTCGGCCGCGTAGGGCCAGCCGAGCCAGGAGCTCAGCCGCTCGGCCGGATGATCGGCAGGCAGCGGTAGCACGTGGTGATGCAGCAGGATGGCCACGACCGCGCCCGGCGCGGCGCGGTCGGCCGCTCGCTCGATGGCGGCGACATCGTCGGGGTCCATGGCGCCGTGCCCGGACAGCCAGGAGCGATTGTGTGGCCCGGTCGAGTCGAAGCGCACCAGGTGCAACCCCGGCGCGGTCGAGACCGACACCCTCGGTCCATCCTGGATGATGTCGCCGAGGTCGTCGCCCAGGCGATCGTGATTTCCGGGGATCAAGGTCAAGCGGCCTCGCTCGCGGAACGGCGAGAAGAGCCGCGAGAACACGGCGAGCTCGCCGCGGCGTCCTCGGTGGGTCAAGTCTCCGGTGACCACGACGTGGTCGACGTCGGCGCCGAGGAGCGCGTCTCGAATCGCCATCGCGCGACGTTCTGTCTCGACGCTCTTCCCGATATGCAGGTCGGATACGTGGGCCAAGGTCTTGATTGCCATGGACGAAGTGTCGGTTGGCTCCGCGACACGACGGCGGAGACCGCGAGGCGCGGCGGCCAAACTTCGGCGACACGATGGTGACGGGGCCGACGGGCGGCGTCGGTTTGCTCCGATTTCCACATCCGCGCGCCGATTCGGTGGCGGGGTGGCGACTTACGCCAACCTCCTCCGAAGCACGGGGCGCGCGCCCGGCGGAAACGCCCGCGCCGGGTTCGTTCTCAGTGCTCGGGCTTCAGGGCCGCAGGGGGCGGGGTTTCGGCCTCGATGAAAGCGACGAGCAATTCGGCCGCGCGGTCCTGGGCCAGGCGGGCGTCGCCGGTACCGGCGACGTCGTTCATCAGGATCGAGAACACCAGCGGCGGATGTCCGGGCGAGCCCGCGAACCCCGACAAGCAGCTCGCGCTGGCGAGGGTCCCCGTCTTCGCGCGCACGAATCGCTCCGCGAGCGTGCCGGCCATCCGGTGGCCGATGGTTCCGTCGGTGCCGGCGATCGCCAGTGACGCCATGAACTCGGCCGAGATCCGAAAATCGCGCATCGCCCCGCGAAGCACCGTCACCATCTGCTCGGGCGTGAACCGGTTCGAATCGTAGAGCCCCGAGCCGTTCATCATCTGGTACGTCCCCTTGCGGATGCCGAGGGTCGCCAGATACCGGCCCACGGCATCGAGCCCCTTCTCCCAGGTGCCGGGCCTGCCGACGAGCTCGGCCCCCATCGTGCGCAGCACCTGCTCTGCGGTGAAGTTGTTGGATCGTTTGTTGAGGTCGTGGACCACCACGCCGAGCGGCGGCGAGTCGTCGGTCGCCAGCACCCGCATCCCTTGCGCGGGCGCTGTCCCCACCCGCGGGGATTGCGCCACGGTGATTCCGCGCCGCTCGAGCAACGCCTTCAAGGTATAGGCGGCGTAGAGCGGAGGGTTCGTGATCCGGCGGCGGTAGACCCGCGGCTCGGAGCCGGCGCGCGCCCGCCCCGACACGGTGATCTGGGTCCGCCCGCCCTCCGTCTCGGCGGTCTCGACGCTGGCGGGCGCGGGCCCCGATGAGGTCGTG
This sequence comes from uncultured Myxococcales bacterium, assembly GCA_964443975.1. Taxonomy (GTDB): domain Bacteria; phylum Myxococcota_A; class Polyangia; order Fen-1088; family Fen-1088; genus DASYCK01. The sequence continues at coordinate 33,642 of CAYUFS010000039.1, forward strand.
ATCACCCGCCCCGCGATCACGAAGGCGGCGGACGGCGGCTCGACCAGCACCTTCGCGACGGCGCCCGCCTTCGAGCCCGGCACGATGGTGACGGAGACGAGGTTCCCGTTCAGGGACAGCGCGGCCGATGGCGCGCGGGACACGGTCGAATCGGTCTTCTGCTCGTAGGCGGGTCCGACGTGGGTTCCGTCGAAGAACGTCTCGTCGGCGACGATCGTGCCTTTGACGCGCCGGATGCCCTCCGCCCAGAGATCCCCCGCCAGCGAGGCGAGATCTTCTGTGTTGAGCGTTGGATCGCCGAAGCCACGAAGATAGAGGTCACCGCCGATCTCCGCGCCCGACTTGCCGTTGGCGGACACCGACAGCGTGGTCTTCCAGCGATAGTCGGGGCCGAGCAGGGCCAGCGCGGCCGCGGACGTCACGATCTTCACGTTCGACGCGGCGTTGAGCGCGGTCTTTTCGCCGCGCGCGTAGAGCGGCTTTCCCGTGTCCGCCTCGGCGACGAGGACGCCGAGCTTCGCGCGGGAGAACGCCGGGGCGGAGAACACCTCGTCGAGCGAGGCCTTCAACCAGGTCCGTCGGGCCGCCGGATCGGCGGGCGGCCGAGGCAAGTCCGCTGGCGCGGAGGCCCGCGCGGTCAGGCCAGGCAACCGCGTTCCCGTGGGGCCGGCGGGGGCCTCCTCGGCGGGCTGCGGCGGCGGCGCGACGGGGGCCGCGACCGGCCCCGCGTGGGCCGGTCCCGCGGGCACCGCGCGCACCGCGAGGGGAACGGTCAACGAGATCAACAGCGCGGGGGCGGCGAGAAGGCGTTGCAACGCTCGCCCACATTATCATCGGGGCGCGGCGCCATCTACTTCGCGCGACGAAGTAAGATGGTCGCGATGGATCTCTTCTCACGGGCGGCCGCGCGAGATCGCCGGGGGCAACCGCTGGCCGAACGAATGCGGCCGCGGTCGCTCGAGGAGTTCGTCGGGCAGGCGCACCTGCTCGGCCCGGGGAAGCTCTTGCGCGGGGTGCTCGATGCGAAGGACCTGCCATCGCTGATCTTGTGGGGGCCTCCTGGCACGGGCAAGACCACGCTGGGACGGCTGCTCGCGGCCGAGGCCGGCGCGAGCTTCGTCGCGCTCTCGGCGGTCATGGCCGGGGTGAAGGACCTGCGTGAAGCGGTGGCGGACGCCGCCATTCGCCGCGATCAACAGGGGACGCGCACCGTGCTCTTCGTCGATGAGATCCACCGCTTCAACAAGGGCCAGCAGGACGCCCTCCTGCCTCACGTTGAGGCGGGGACCGTGACGCTCATCGGGGCGACGACCGAGAACCCGTCGTTCGAGGTGAACGCGGCGTTGTTGTCGCGCGCGAAGGTCGTGGTGCTGCGCGCGCTGGAGGCCGTGGACCTGCGCCGCCTCGTCGACCGCGCGCTCGGCGACGCCGAGCGCGGCCTCGGACAGGCGCCGCTCGACGTCGCTAATGACGTCCGCGATCTGCTCGCCAGCGAGGCCCGCGGGGACGCCCGCCGGGCGCTGACGGCGCTGGAGGCGGCGGCGGCGATCGCGACCGAGGGGCCTGATGGCCGTCGCGTCGTCGATCGCGGCGCCGTCGAGGAGGCCTTACAGCGAAAGACGCTGCTCTACGACAAGGCCGGCGACGAGCACTACGGTGTGGTCAGCGCCTTCATCAAGAGCTTGCGCGGCAGCGATCCCGACGCGGCGGTGTACTGGATGGCGCGGATGCTGGAAGCGGGAGAGGATCCGCTGTTCGTGCTCCGCCGCCTGGTGATCTTCGCCGCCGAGGACATCGGCGTCGCGGATCCGCAAGCGCTGGTCGTGGCGATGGCCGCGACGGACGCATTTCGCTTCGTGGGCCTGCCCGAGGGCGTCCTGCCCATGACCGAGGCGGCCATCTACCTCGCGACCGCCCCCAAGAGCAACACCGCGGTTTCGACCTACGCCGCGGCGAAGGCCGACGTCGACGCGCGCGGCGCGCTGCCCGTCCCTCCCCATCTTCGCAACGCGGCGACGGCGCTCGGTAAGAGCATGGGATGGGGGGCCGGCTACCGGTACCCGCACGATCATCCGGGTCATCACGTGGCCGAGACCTACCTTCCCGCCGAGCTCCGTGGCCGCGTCTACTACGAGCCGAGCAACGAGGGTCGAGAGGGAAAGCTCGCCGAACGTGTGCGCGCCCTGCGCGCCGCCGCGGAAGCAGCGGATCGCGACGAGCCGGCCGACAAGATCGACAAACCGCCGGCGCGTTGACCCGGCGGGCCCGCGCCGCTACGGTCTCCGCGGTGAAGCCCCGCTTGCCCCCTGCCCAGCCGCGGCGGCGCGACATGCTGAAGCTCGGCGTCGCGACCGCCGGCGCGCTTTCCTTGTCGCCGCGCCCGCCGCGCGCGCTCGGCGCGCCGGCTCCGGCGCGCGCCCCGCTGCCGCGCGCCTTCCCTGACGACTTCCTGTGGGGCGCCGCGACCGCGGCGTACCAGGTCGAGGGGGCCGCCGCCGAGGACGGGCGGGGCCCCTGCATCTGGGACATGTTCTGCCGTCATCCTGGCAAGGTCTGGCGCGACCAGTGCGCCGACAGGTCCGCGGACCACTACCACCGCATGAAGGAAGACGTGGCCCTGATGAAGGCCATGGGCCTGCCGGCGTACCGGTTCAGCATCTCCTGGTCACGCGTGTTGCCCGAGGGAACCGGCGCCGTCAACGCGAAGGGCCTGGCGTTCTACGACCGACTGGTCGACGAGCTCCTGGCGGCGGGGGTCGCGCCGTGGGCCACGCTCTATCACTGGGATCTGCCGCTCGGGCTCTACCGGCGCGGTGGCTTCATGAACCGCGATGTCGCCGACTGGTTCGCGGACTTCACGCGCATCGTCGCCAGCAAGCTGTCGGATCGAATCAAGGCGTGGATGCCGCTGAACGAGCCGCAGGTGTTCATCGGCTCAGGCATGCAGCTCGGCCGGCACGCGCCCGGCGACCAGCTTCGTTTCACGGAGGTCATGCTGGCCGCCCACAACACCCTGCGCTGCCACGGCCGCGCGGTGCAGGCGCTGCGCGCGGAGGGGAAGCAACGCTTGCTCATCGGCACCGCTCAGGCGGGCGTCAATCGCATCCCGGCGACGGATCATCGCGATGACATCGACATTGCCCGGGAGCGCGCGCTCGCCACCGATCCCGAGACGATGTACAGCAACACCCTCTGGCTCGACGCAATGGTCCTCGGCCGCTACCCGGCCGACTACCTCGCGGGAAACGCCGCACATCTCCCGGCGCTGTTCAAATCGGGGCTGCTGGCGGACGATTTGAGGTCGATCGGCCAGCCCCTCGATTTCATCGGCGTCAACCAGTACCAGGCGGATCGGGTTCGCCGCGGCAAGGATGGCAAGTTCGAGACCGTTCCCTGGCCCGATGGCTTTCCCATCACCGCCAGCTTCGAGTGGGCGGTGGCGCCCGAGACGATGTACTGGATGCCGAAGTTCTTGTACGAACGGTACCGGATGCCGCTCTACATCACCGAGAATGGCATCTCGGTGCGCGACTGGGTGAGCGTCGATGGCAAATGCCATGACCCCGCGCGCATCGACTTCATCACCCGCTACCTGCGCGAGCTCGCCCGTGCCATCGCCGAGGGCATCCCCGTGCGCGGCTACTTTCACTGGTCGCTGCTCGACAACTTCGAGTGGGCGGAGGGATTCAAGCACCGCTTCGGCTTGATCCACGTCGACTATCAGACGGGCCGGCGCACGCCGAAGGACTCGGCCGACTGGTACCGCCAGGTGATCGCCACCAAGGGCCGCAACGTCTTCGCCTGACCTGGGACATCAGGGCCTCGGCCGGCCCGGCGGCTGTCCTTCGTCACGACCGGGTGCGGTCTTCGCGCAGCGCCATCGCGACCTGCTCGTAGCCCGACCGCCATGACGCCTCGAAACCGGGCCCGCCGCCCACCAGCGCCTCGGGAGGCAAGGCTGGCGCGTCGATCATCACCTCGCGGATGGGGCAACCGCTGGCCGGGCGCTCTATCGCGGGGTGGCCGCTGACGTTCACGACCAACAGGTTCGAGCCCGGAAACAATCGACACGCGTCGTCGACCGGCGTGGCGGCGAGCCGATCGCTCCCAGGATCGAGGGCCGGCGCGCTGGCGACGTCCACGTCGTCGAAGACGAACGGATTCGCGATGCTCGCACCCACGGCGTGCGCCAGGTCGCCCGTACGATCGACCACCAGGGTCAGGCCTTCGCCGGCCCGCTCGTGGTGCAGGGTCACGAACGGCGTGGGCAGGCTCTCGATGCGCGCGCCTCCGAGCTCGGCGCCGAGCACGCGCTCGAGCCGGCCGCGGTCGGCGCGGGTCGTGGTCGAGGCGCCGAGCAGGTAGCCGCCCACCGCCGCGGTGGCCGGGACGAGCACCCCGCCCGAGAACACGGTGGCGAGGGCCGCCAGCGCCAGGCCCGTGCCCAGCCCCCGCGTCTCCGCGTCCTGCCGCGTCTCGGTGACGTAGGCGTCGGTGAGGCGGTGAAAGCGGGCCGTCGTGTCCTGCTCGGGCGCGCTCGCATAGAGCGCACCGACGAGGGCGCCCACGCTCGTCCCGACGACACACCCGATGGGAACGTGCGCGCGCCGGATCGCCGCCAGCGCGCCCAGCTCGGCCACGCCCCGGGTGCCCCCCGACGACAGCACCAGGCACGTGCGTCGCGCCTGTGGATCGAACCGAGGGGGCCGATGCGCGCAACCCGCCGCCACCTGCGCCGCCACGGCGGCACCAAGCACCAAGCGGTGACGGGCGAACATCCCCCAAAGTCTATCGTCGGCGATGAAGACTTGCTTCGATTTTCCCTGGCCGGGCGTCACGGATATGCTTCGCGCGGCATGACCCTTCCTTTCGCCGTCGCCGTGGCTGCCGCCACCGTGCTGTTGCCCTGGACCGGGCTGTTTCCGACGCCCCCGGCGGCGTTCGTCGACCCGCCCGCCGCGGCGGTGCCCCCGCCGGGTTCCCCGGGCGAGCGCCCCGTGATGGTCGACACCCACGCCGACACGACGCAAAGAATCGTCTACCAGGGCGCCTCGTTCCTCGATGGAATCCCCGGGGCGCACCTCGATCTGCCGAAGATGCGCGCGGGCGGCCTCGACGCGCAATTTTTTTCGATCTTCGTGCTGCCGAAGCGCACCGCGCCGCCCGCGTTCTTCTCCGAGGCCATGCGTCAGATCAGCGCGATCGAGGCGCTGGCGGCTGGCAGCCGCGGGCGCCTCGCCCTTGCGCGCACGGCGCGCGAGGTGCGGGCCAACGCCGCTCGGGGCGTGCCCACCGCGCTGCTCGGCGTGGAGGGTGGACATTCCCTCGGGGCAGGCACTGAAGCGGAGCAGCTCGATCACTTGCGGCAGCTCGCGGCGCACGGCGTCCGGTACATGACCTTGACCTGGACCAACTCGAATTCGATCGGGGGCTCATCTGGCGACGACGGCGACGGGCGCGGCCTCACCGACTTCGGGCGTCGCGTCCTCGACGAGATGCAACGCCTCGGGATCCTCATCGACCTCTCGCACGTCTCGGACCCGCTGTTCTGGGACGCGATTCGCTACGCCAAGAAGCCGGTCCTGCTGTCACACTCGTCATCGCGCGCGCTCGCGAACGTTCCCCGCAACGTGACCGACGCGATGTTGCGGGCGGTAGCGCGGAACGACGGCGCCGTCTGCGTCAATTACAACCCCGCCTTTCTCGACGCCGACTACGCGAGGAACCAGGGCCCGCTCTGGGCCGCCGCGCGAGATCTCCCCCCCGACGAGGGCTGGCGTCGCGTTCAGGAGGCGTCGGCTCGCCTCGCTCCCGTTCCGCTCGCGCGCCTCGCTGATCACATCATGCACGTCGTCGAGGTGGCCGGGGTGGACCACGTCTGTCTGGGCAGCGACTTCGACGGCGTCCCGGCGCTGCCCGCTGGACTCGACGACGCGAGTCACCTGCCGGCGCTGACGGCCGAGCTTCGGCGTCGCGGCGTGGGGCCCGAGGATCTGCGCAAGATCCTGGGGGCGAACACGTTGCGGGTCATGGAAGCCAACGAGGCCCGGTGATTGGCGATGCCGAGCCGGAAGCCGGCCTTGCGCCCGCCGGGGGCGACGAGAGGCGGGAGGACGGCGGGCGGGAGATCGACTGGTGGATGTATCAGTTCACCGCGCAGCTCGCCCACGACGTGCGCGCCCCGCTCGGCGCGATCTTCATGTGGGCGCACGTCCTTCGAAGCGCCGGCGGTTATGGGGACCAATCCCCGATAGATGCCATCGAGGCGAGCGCGCGCCATCAGAGCCGCCTGATGGGAGAGCTCGTCGACATGGCCCGCGCGGTTGTCGGCCGCTTGAAGATCGATACAAGCGCGACCGATCTGCGGGCGATCGTCAGGGCCGCCGTCGAGGACCAGACGAAGGACGCCCGCTCCCGTCAGGTGACGCTCGACTGGGACGGCACCGCTGTCGCTCCGGCGAGCGCGGTCGTCGACGCCGACCCGAAGCGACTGCAACAGGCGATCGCTTGCGTCGTCCGCCACGGAATTGCGGCGACGCCTGGCGAGGGGGCGCTGCAGATTCGTTTGTCCCCGGGGCAGACCGCGGGTGCCACCGAGGTTCGGGTTCATCTCGCCGCCGGTGGCATGGCGGCCGCGGCCGCCGACGACCTGTTCATTCCGTACCGGGCGGTCGGCCTGGATCTGACGGAGGCCCGGCCCGATTTCGGCCTCGGCCTGGTGTTCGCCCGCCACGTGGCTCGGCTGCACGGCGGCGCGCTCGAGCTGGAGAACGGGGGCCCGGGAGGCCCCTGTACCTTTGTCCTCCGCTTGCCCAGCCCCGCAGGCCCCTCTGGCCTTCCGCCCGCGAGATAGAGATCGGCTCCGACGATCGCCTACGTCACCCAGGAGGCCTCCCGAGGCCCTTGCGGCGGCGAAGCCGCAGCCGCAGCCACTAGGTGGCGACGAGGCCGTGCAGGGCTGCCAGGCGAATCAGCTCGCCGGTCGAATGGACCCGCAGCTTCTTGTTGATGTGAGCGCGGTGGGTTTCGATGGTCTTGACGCTCAAGTGCAGGGTCTCCGCCATCGAGGTGTTGGTGTGACCGCGGACGATCAAATCGAAGATGTCCCGCTCTCGCGGTGAAAGGGCGTCGAGGGGCGTGTTCGCGTTTGCCCGGCGGGCTCCGCTGCCCCCCGAGGTCACGTCTTGTGGAAGTTGGGGGGCCACGTAGACCTCGCCGCGGGCGACGGATCGCAGCGCCTCGACAATCTCGGTGGGGAGCTGCTCCTTCAAGGCGTAGCCGCGGGCGCCGGCCGCGAACGACTGGGACAGGTAGTAGTGGTTCTCGTGCATCGTGAGCATCAGGACGCGCGTGTTGGGCCGCCGGCGCAGGATCTCGCGGGTGGCCAGGATGCCGTCTCCGTCCGGCAAGGTCACGTCCACCGTGACGACGTCCGGCTGCAGCTCCTCGAGCATCTGGAACGCCTGGCGCCCGGTCGAGGCCTCACCCACCACGACGATGTCATCGGTCGCCGCCAGGACGGTCCGGAGACCCTCCCTGAACAGATGGTGATCGTCCACCAGGAGGACCTTGATCATCGGGGACGGAGACGACATCGCGGTCATAGCTTGCGCCAAAGGCCCCGTGCGAGCAACCGGCGGCTCACGGGTCGGATCCGGCCTCTCTGCAGACGGTCGCTCATCGTCGGTGTCTCATCCTGCCCCGAGCGCGCGCCACTCGGCGCGGCAGGGCAGCATCCCTTCGGCGGCCATCTCGTCCGCTTCCGGGACACTCCGAGGAACGGCCGTGCAGACGGCGGGCTTCAGACCAGTCTCGTGGAGCCGACAACCCCTGTGCTCAGCCAAGAAGACACAGCCGCGGGGACCCAGGGTCGTGCGATAGAGCCAATCTCCGTCCTCGTCCTCGTAGAAGTCCTCGAAGTCAGCCGCCGCCGCAAAGCCCGCATGGAGCAAGGCGGTGCGCTCGTGCGGCCAGACGTCACAGCCCTCCGAGCAGCACTCCTCTCGACACGGAAAGGTGGCGCAGTCGGGCATCAGCACCTGGAGCTTGGCTAGCTGGGACATACGGGCATCAGTGTATCGGGGCCTGTGGGGTAACGGAAGTGATCTCCTTACGCGACGGCGCGTCCCTCGAAGAGGTCTTGGCAGGAGGGGGCCAAGTGCACGGGCCAGGCAAAAAAAAGCCCGAGCAGGATCACTCCGGCTCGGGCTCTTCTCGTCATCGCCCCTCTCGTGAAGGGCGAAAAAGAAACTACTTGGTGATTTCCTTCTTCTCCTCGGCGGGCTTCTCGGCCTTCTTGCCCTTCTTGGCCTTCTTCTCCTTCTTGGCATCAGCGGGGGCCGGAGCGTCCTCGGCCTTGGCAACGGTCCACGAGGCGGGGAGAAGGATGGCGAGGGCGACGAAGATGACGCGGGTGAGCTTCATAGAACGGTCTCCTTGTGATGTGAGCGGACCTGAACCTTGATCCGCGCCGCCCCATCAAGCACGGTGCATGCCAGCGCGATCTCCTGGTCCAAGTGGTTGAAAGCCCGCAGAATCTGGCCATCGCGCCGCATTCCGTCCGCGAGCAATGTGGCGAAATGGAAGGCGCTTCGTGCTCCGTGTGGCGGTCCGCCCCACATGATTGGCCGTCCGCGAAAGGACCCTCTGCTAAGTCCCCTGGAAAGGTGAATCCTCCCATATCTCGCTGGTCCTCTTCGTCCCTGGCTGCGTTGCTCCTCGGTTGAATACGTCGAGTATTCGCCCTCGTCGCGCCTTGCCAGAACGAAGATGCCTCAGCGACATATGGAAGCCTTCACATTTCCAGGGGACTAGCAGCCCGTGGACAAAGTCTCCCGTCGCCGAGAACGGGCGGGGCGAGGCCGTCTGCTGCGTCGCCGCTCGCTTGAATACCTCGGGCATTCGGCGCTTCGCTGCTCCTTGCATCCGTCCCTGCCGCGCCCGTTTCGGCTCGGTCCGACTTTATCCACGGGCTGCTAGGCGAACGGATCTTTCCAGTTCGGGGGATGTTTGCTCGGCTTCGAGGGGCTGGTCCTTGCGGGTGTCTTCGAGCGCGGCGAGCTGGCGCCGTCGCCGCCGTCGAATGGATCCTTCCAACCGCCCGAGCGTGACGAGCCCCGCCTGCCCGAAGTCGACGGCGCTGCCGGCGCGACATTCGCCGCCGGTCGAACCGACGTCGTGATCCGATCTCTCTTCGAGGGCGGGGGCGCGTCGTTGGCAAACGGATCCGACCATCCCGCGCTCGGGGCCGCCGCCGGCGCCACCTTCGGGGGCGGTGGCGGATTTGCACGGGCGTTCGCCTCCGCGCGCGCACGCAAGATCGCTGCGTCCGGAATCACCGGCCGCTTGTTTCTGTTGCGCTCTTCGTCGGCTTTCGCGGTGGCGGCGGCGATGGCCTTCATCGCGGCCTCGCGCGCGGCCGCCTCGGCGCTGACGGGCTCGTCGGCGGCGCTCGGTCGTTTGGTGGTCGTCTTGATCGTCGCCTGCTTGTCGGCGGTAGCCAGGAGCTGGTCGACCGTGTCGCTGCCCTTGCCGCCTCTCCCCTTGCCCGCGGCGACCGGCTTCTCTTGCTTGGCCTGGTTCAGAAGCTGGTCTACCTCGTCGTTGGTGACGGCGGCCTTCTTCTTGGGAAGCGCCTTGTCCTTGAGGAGCCTGTCGACGAACGCATCATCATGCTTTTCCGCGGGCTTCGGGGGCGGCGGGGCCTCTTCGATCTCGGGGACGTCATGGGTGCCTGCCGCCCGGACGTTCCGCTGGGCGGCCGCAGCGGCGGCCGCCTCTCGCTCGCGCTTCTCCTTCTCCACCTTGTCGATCTTGTCTTGCTTCTCGCGCCGCGCGGTCTCCTCGGCCTGTAACTTCTGAATCTTCACGAGATCGATCTTCTTCTCGGTGTTGGGGCCGAGGATCTTGTTCTCCCAGTCCATCTGCTTCTGCAGCGCATCGTCGGTGGAGCTGATCTCCTTTGCCGACTTCTTGGGCGCCGGCTTGGCCTTCGGCGCGGCCACTGCCGTGCGCGAGCCAGGCAACAACGCGAAGGACGAGCCGAAGGTGAGCGCGAGGCCCAACGAAAGGACACGACGGAGAGGGACGATCGACCGCATCGGGTGACCTCGGGCGGCGGGTTGAGGGGGGCGAAGCGAATTATTATCCGTGGGAACGCCGAAAAGAGCAACCGGTTCCCGACATTTCCGGCCAGGTGGGGGGTGATACTACGCCGCCTGCGCTCGCTTCCGGGCCTGCGCGGCGGCCGGCCCGCGAACCGGTCCTCAATTCACGGGCTTAGGCCACCGATAACATGGCCAGCGGTCCTCGCGACCGCGGGCATGGATTCATGGGCGATGTCATAGCGGCCGGCACCAACGACCCCGAAAAGGATCTCGAGAGAGACCTCGAGCGGGGTGCGACCATTGGCCGCTATCTCGTGCTCAGCATGATCGGCAAGGGCGGGATGGGCGAAGTCTACGCCGCCTACGACCCCGAGCTCGATCGAAAGATCGCCGTGAAGGTGCTCAGGACCAATTCCCGCGCCGGCGTCGACAGCGACGAGGGCAGGGGTCGAATCCTCAGGGAGGCGCAGGCGTTGGCGCAGCTCTCCAACCCGAACGTCGTCGCCGTGTACGACGTCGGAACGTTCGGGGAGCGGGTGTTTCTGGCGATGGAGTTCGTCGACGGGAGCACGCTCAGCTTCTGGCAGAACGCCCAGGCGCGGACCTGGCGGCAGGTCGTGAAGCTCTACGCGGCGGCGGGAAGGGGCCTGGCCTCCGCTCATCGCCAGGGTCTGGTGCACCGGGATTTCAAGCCCGAGAACGCCATGGTGGGCAAGGACGGCCAGGTGCGGGTCATGGACTTTGGCCTGGCACGCGCCGCGGAGCCCGCCGGAGCCGAGCCCGGAAATCCGGTCGGGACAGCGGGCGCGACGTCTCGACTCACCGACTCCGGGAGGCCCCGGTTGTCGGGCTTGACCCCTGCGGAGGCTGGCGCCGTGGTCGCCTCCGGCGTGTCGCTCGCGCTGCCAGCAGCACGGCCGGCTGCTGGACCGCCCAGCTCGGCCGCTGTCCTCGAGTCGGGCTTGGCGGGAACGACACGCGACCTGGCGAAGCGGCAGACAGCGGATCGGTCGCCAGGCTCGGGGACCCTGAACGTTCGCCTGACCCAGACGGGCGCGATGATGGGGACACCCGCCTACATGGCGCCCGAGCAGTTCGCCGGGAAGGTCGCGGACGCGCGCTCCGACCAGTTCAGCTTCTGTGTCGCGCTCTACGAGGCCCTGTATGGCGAACGCCCGTTCGCCGGCAAGAGCCTGAATGATCTGACCCGCAACGTTCTGGCGGGCCGCGTCCGGGAAGCGCCGCGAACGTCCGAGGTGCCATCGTGGCTGCGGAAGGTGTTGTTGCGTGGGTTGCGTGTCGAGCGCGACGAGCGCCACGCCTCGATGGAGGCCCTGCTGACGGCGCTCGATCGCGATCCCCCGCGGGCGCGCCGGCGCTGGGCGGCCGCGGCGTCGGTCGGCGGGCTGATCGTGGCCCTGACCGTCGGGTTGATTCAGGCTTCGCAGGAGCAGAAGTTGAAGTGCCTGAGCGCGGACGGCAAGTTCGCCGGCGTGTGGGAGCCGCCCAAGCCGGGTGGGCTGCTGACCCCGCGCAAGGAGGCCATCCGGCGCGCGTTCATGACCACGGGAAAGCGCTATGCCGCCGACGCGTTCTCGCTGGCGATGAACGCGCTCGACCGCTACGTCGTGACCTGGAACGACATGCACCGCGACGCCTGCGAGGCCACGCACGTGCGCGGCGAACAGTCGGGAGACGTGCTGGATCTGCGCATGACCTGCTTGCAAGACCGGTTCAACGAAGTTCGGGCGCTGACGGACGTCTTCAGCGACGCCAACGGCGACGTCGTCGGCAAGGCCGCCGAGGCGGTTCAGTCGCTGCGACCCATCGAGCAATGCGCGGACGTCGTCGCGCTGAAGGCGGTCCTGCGTCCACCGGACGATCCGGGCGTACGCCGCGCGGTCGCCGATGCGCGCATGCAACTGGCGGACGTGAAGGCGCTCGGCGACGCCGGGAAGCTGAAGCAGGCGCGAGCCCAGATCGAGTCAGTCGTGACGGCCGCGCGAGGTACGAGGTACGATCCCCTGGTCGCCGAGGCGCTGTTTCGCTCCGCCGAGCTGGAGATGGGGGCAGGCGACTATGCGCCCGCGGAGCGGGACTACGAGGACGCGGTGTGGCTGGCCGAGTCGACCCACGACGACGAGGTGGTCGCCGAGGCGGCGGCGGAGATGGTCTACACGGTGGGCTATTGCGGCGATCGCTACGCCGACGCCGAGAGATGGTCGAGACACGCGACCGCGGCCCTGCGGCGCATGGGCCCCGGGCACGATGTCGCTGCGGGTTGGCTGGCGAACAACCGGGCCCTCTTTCTCGCCAAGCAGGGCAAGCTGGACGAGGCGCTCGTGTCGGCCCAAAGCGCCGTGCAGATCAAGCAACGCGCGCTCGGAGGCAATCACTTCGATGTCGCGCTGTCGGAGGGAAATCTGGCCGAGATTCTCTTCCTGCTGGGGCGAACCGACGAGGCAATCAGGACGAGCGAGCACGCATTGAAGATCTTGACGGCGACGCTAGGTCCCGATCACCCGAGGGTGCCTTACTTGCTTTCGAGCTCGGCGGAGCTCCTGAACGCCACCGGGCGCAACGCCGAGGCGAAGGAAGCGGCCGAGAGGGCGCTGGCGCTCTGGGAGCGGGATCTCGGTCCGCAGAGCGCCATCCTCGCCTACGCCCTGGTTCCACTCGGTAAGAGTCTGGTCGAGCTTGGTCAGCCGCAGCTGGCGGTCCCGAAGCTGGAACGCGCGATCGATCTCGCCGCCGTCGGCGATCCCGATTCGATGTTGGTTGGCGACGCACGCTTCGCGCTCGCGCAGGCGCTTTGGAACAGGGGAGACGCTGGCGGGCGCGCCCGGCGACTCGCGGAGCAGGCCAGCGGCGACTTCGCCACGAGCCAGCTGGGAGCAAAGCGGAAGCAGGCGGTCGACGACTGGATCAAGGCCCGCCCGAGCGAGAGCGGTCGCGTGAGCGTCAGCATGCGCTGAGCGCGATGCGACCGCTCCCGGGTCAGTTCGCGGTGCGGATCGAGGCGTTGTGGTTGTAGGAACCGAAGCCGCCCGCTTTGATGGCGGACTTGACGCGGATGCCGGAGGTCTTGGTGGCGGAGGCGTTGTGGTTGTAGGAACCGAAGCCGCCCGC
>CAYUFS010000039.1:46976-54335 GCA_964443975.1 uncultured Myxococcales bacterium
TGCCGGAGGTCTTGGTGGCGGAGGCGTTGTGGTTGTAGGAACCGAAGCCGCCCGCTTTGATGGCGGACTTGACGCGGATGCCGGAGGTCTTGGTGGCGGAGGCGTTGTGGTTGTAGGAACCGAAGCCGCCCGCCTTGATGGCGGACTTGACGCGGATGCCAGAGGTCTTCTTCGAGGTCTTCATGGCTGCTCTCCTTGGAAACTGGGTTTTTCTTTTCCTCCATCGCGGAGGAAGCTGCCCAGTCAGGATTGCAGTTGTCGTACCATGGATAAGTATAATTAATTCAATAAGTTATGTAAGTATGACTAGGCCGGGAAGGGTTAGGACTGGAAGTGACCCTCAGGTGAATCCCCGGTCTCGTGGGCCGAGGCAATAAGCATTGGGCCTGACTGCCGCGGCGCGACGCGAGCGTTCGTGGCATGGCGCCATCGATCGATGGCCCCGCGCGCCGGGCGCGCGCGTAGTATGCAGAGCCACGGCTCCGATGACCGATTGCGCTCTCGAGATCGTCACGTTGTTGCCCGGCTTCTCGCGGCTCACGAAGCGCTCGGGCGAGCTCGACGGCAACCTCCCGGTCAGGGCCGCCCGCTATTGCGGCCCGGTCTTCGAGGGCAGCGCCGCGGGTTTTCAGATCACGCTCGCTCAACCCATGACGGTGCGGCGGAGTCCGCGGGGCAAGGTGGTGTGGGATCTCACGCCGCCTGCGCTCCGGCTCGTCACCGAGCAGGTGGACGACGCGCTGGAGCGCGGTGTTCGAGCGGGCCTGCTCGCGCGCGACGGATACTGGCGGCGGCTGCTGGCGGGCGACGCCCTGCCGGTCCGCAAGGATCGGATCCTGATCTGGACGGGCCACTTGATTCGGCCGCGTCCGGGACTGTGGGCGCTGGTGGGCGGCGCGTTCAATCGCCGCAGCCGCGTGCCCGTCGTCGATCACGTCGTCACGGATCCCGAGCGCTTCGTGCCCCTCGTCGTCGAGCTGGACGCGCGCGGCCTCGGCGCCTCCCCTGCGTGGATGGAGTCCGAGCTGGGGTGCGTGATGCCCATGGTCCCGAACGTGCGCATGAAGAAGCAGCGGCTGGAGCCGGGCGCGCCCGAGCTGCGCGAGTTCGGAGAGTACTTCTCCGAGGCCTACTTCGAGACGAAGGGCCAGCACCCCACGGCGGCCTACATCAAGCGACAGCGCGATCGCAGGGTGAAGGCCGCGCCGAGCTGCGAGGCGCGGTTGCTGTTCGCGGGCCCGGACGTCCACAGCGTCGCTGAATTTCGGCGTTTCGTCACCGCGACGGGGTTCTCGCGTTCTCCCGTCTCGCCCGGGGTCTTGCAGTTCGGTTTGATCCGGAACATCGCGCCCATTCGGTGGACGTGGCAGGGGCAGACGCACTCGGCGTTCGACGTCGACAAGGGGAGGCTGCTCCCCGCGCTCGAGGCGCTTTGGAAGGCGACGGTCGGCGACGCGCACCCATCGGCGTTCGAGTTTCTGAGCGCCTACGTCCTCGGCGAACAGTGGGATCAGCCGTACGTTCAGCTACAGCCCTGGGTCTTCACCCCGACGCCCGACGGCTGGTCGACGCTGGTCGACGGCGCCCACCATGCGCCCGCGTACGACGGCATGAGGGCGGTGATCGCCACGGACTGGTTCTTCTCGCTGGCGATGGTGTACCGGCTGTTCGGTCCGTCGTCGGTGCGGATTCCGTTCCGGGCGCCCCTCTTGCGGGCGCTGCCGGTACAGAGGGCAGCGCTGGAGCTGGGGATGCAGGAGTCGACTCTGGACACCGAGTCCGCGACCACTTGAGCGCGCCAACGCGGTTACTGATCGGTCGGCGTGGCGACGGTGATCTTCGCGTAGGTGTCCTTCACGTCGAACACGGGATCTCCGGCGTCCGGCATCAGCCGAACGCGCAGGCGGGTGCCGTTCCCGTCATCCAAGGCCCCGATCTTGAGATCCTTGAACCCGAGCCTTCGAAGCTTGTAGAGCTTCAAGGTGAGCTGGGACTCGGCGTTGGGAAGATTGACGCGGGCCTCGCGAACGGGCTTGCGGCGCAGCTCCCAGATGGCGCTCTCGATCGAGCCCTTGATGGGGATCAGGATGAACGCCTTCCCCGTATCGGCGACGGGGCAGATGGTGGGCCAGTTTCGCCGCCACGCCTCGCGGGCGATGTCCTTCTCGGCGAGCGCGCAGTCGGGGCTGGCCTCGTCGCCGGCGTCGCCGCCGGAAGCCTCCCCGCCGTCGCCGCCGGGAGCGGCCGCATCGTCGCCGCGGGCGGGCGCCTTCTCGCCATCGATCGCGCCGTCGCCCTGGGTCGCCGCCTTCGAAGGCGGGCGGTCGCTCGCGCCGGCGTCCATGCTGGCGTCTCCGGCGTCGCCCGCGTGTCTGTCCGCCGACGCGTCCACGGCGACGGGGGGCGGCGGTGGTGTCGGAGCTACCACGGCCGGCGCGGGGGCGACGGCGGGCGCGGGCGGCTCATGCTTGCGCGGCTTGGGGACGAGCGCGTTACCGCCCGCGAACACGATCGCCGCGGTGACCAGCGAGATCAGCACCCCCTCGACGCGGATGGCGGAGCGGCGGCCCGCAGGAGACGGAGCGCGGGTGCCGGAACCAGGTGGGGATTTGTCGCTCATGAGTGGCGTGGGGGGCGGTGGGAAGACTCGCCCGCGCGCCCCGAAGCTGTCAAGGCGCCCGAGCGAAATGGCAGCGGAAATTCTCAGGAAAAATTGCGAACGACATGCGGCCCGATCGTCGGTCCGTGTCTTACATTCTCGTCGCCTCGCTTCGCCTCGCTTGCCCCTGGCGGTGGTCTACCGTCTCGCCAGCCACTGCGCGATCTGGGGCATCAGCCGCTCGCGCAGCGCCGCGTCCATGCGCATCCGCTCGACGGTCTGGGACGTCGCCTGTTTGGCGGCGGCGATGGGGTGCGCGGCGACGAACGCCTCGACCTCATCGAGGTGTCGACGCTCGGGCAGCGTGCCCAGACTCTCGATGAGCCGCCGCAGGAGCATCGGCGAATCCGCCTTGGCGTGCACCTCTGGCCAGCGGTCGCGCACCAGGCGCCACGCGTCCTCGCGCGTGGCGCGGTTGGCGAGCAACACCGAGAGATACGAGGTGAAGTCCTGCATGGGCACGAGCTCCGTCATCGCCGCGCCCACGGCGCGTGACACCAGCGCCGGCGACTCGACGCGGGCCAGGGCGTGCAGGAACCGGCGCTTCGACGCCGGGTCGAGCTCCGTGGTCGCGCGGCGTGACAGGTCGTCGAACCTGGCGTCGTCCGCGCCGCGCGCCGCCGCGATGACGACGAGGTCGAGCAGGTTCGGATCGAGGGCCGTGCCGCTCGCCGACCCGAGCTGCGCGGAGAACCGCCGCTCGGCCTCGGCCACGGCCGCCGGCTCACGCGCGACCACCACCAACGCCCGCAGGAGGGCCGCCCGACGTAGCCGCAGGTCGTCCGACTCCGCCGCCGTCGAGTCGGCTTGCCAGCCATGGGCCGCGGCCGGCGCGCGAAACAGCTCCCCGACGACGCGCTGGAACGCCGGGCGATCATCGTCCGAGACGTGGCGGGACTCGAGCAGCGCGAGCCGGCCGATGAGCTCATCGAGCACGAACGGATCCGTCTCGGCCGCCATCGCCGACACGAGATCCAGGAACGCTCCGACCGTCTCGACTCCGGCGCGCACGAGCGCCCACTGATCGGAGACCACCGCCATGCGCTCGATGGGCGCGAGATCGCCCGTCTTGCCCGCCACGGTCTCCCCCAGCTTCGCCAGGAGCGTGCCGTCGTAGCGGCAGCGATAGAAGCCGACCGCGCCCGCGTTCGCCACCACGAAACGCAAACCTCCTCGCGCCGCGAGGGGGACCGTGGCCGCCTCGTCGCTGAACAGGACGCGATGTTCCTTGACGCCCTCGTCGTCGCGGAAGCGAATAACGAGGGGAACGACCCAGCGCGTGGCTGCCCCGTCCTCGCGCGCGCTCGGATCGGAGAAGAATCGCTGCTGCCGGATCGACAGCGCCGCTTGCCCCTCGGCGTCGCTCGACAGCGCCACCGACACGAGCGGGTATCCGGTCCGGCGGATCCAGCCGTTGGCGAGCCCGAGGATCGGCTCTCCCGACGCCTCGCCGAGGGCACCCCAGAGATCGTCGGCGGTGGCGTTGGCCTCCTTGTGGCGGCGCATGTAAAGCCGGATGCCGTCGCGAAATCGCTCCGCGCCGAGGTAGCCCTCGAGCATCCTCAGCACCGCGCCGCCCTTCTCGTAGGTGATGGCGTCGAAGGATTCGCCAGCCTCCTCCGCGTTCTGGATCTCGGCGCGGATCGGGTGCGCCGAGCGCATGGCGTCGAGGACCAGGGCCGAGCCCTTGGCGACCTCGAAGTCCATCCAGATTCGCCAGTCGGGCCGCCACGCGTCCACGATCTTGAACGCCATCCAGGTCGCGAACGCCTCGTTCAGCCAGAGATCGTCCCACCACACCATCGTGACCAGGTTGCCGAACCACTGGTGGGCGAGCTCGTGCGTGATCACCTCGGCGACGCGCTTTTGCACTGCCAGAGGGGCGGTCGTCGGATCGAGCAGCAGCGCCACCTCCCGAAAGGTGATGCAGCCGGCGTTCTCCATCGCGCCGGCCTCGAAGTCAGGGATGCCCAGCTGATCCAGCTTGCCGAACGGGTAAGGCAGGCCGAAGTACGCCTCGAGCATGGGCAGCACCGCGGTGGCCGCTGCCTGGGCGAACGCCGTCAACGGGCGCTTCGCCGGAACCGCCCAGGTTCGAACCGGGACGCCGGAGACGACGAGCGGGTCACTCGGGGCGAGCTCGCCGATCGCGAAGGCGATCAGGTAAGAGGACAGGACCGGCGTGGGAGCGAAGCGAATGTTCCGGTTCCCGGCGGCGTCGGTCGTCTCGTCGACGATCGCGCCGTTCGACACCGCCGCAACCGCCGGGGGAACCCCTCGCAGAGACAAGGCCCACGTGGCCTTGAAGGCCGGCTCGTCGAAGCAGGGGAACACCCGCCGGGCGTCGGCGGCCTCGAACTGGGTGACGGCGATTCGTCCGGCGCGGTACAGCCCCCGGAGCCCAGGGCTGAAGGCGCCGCTCCAGGCGAGGTGCAACGTCGCCGGTCCCGCGGGCAGGGCCGCGCCGAAGCTCAAGGTCAAGGTCTCGCTCGCCTCGTCGGTCTCGAGCGATGCGGTCACGGGCGGAGCGCCGACAGCCTCGGCGTGCGCGGCTGCGATGGTCAGGCCCACCGCGTGCAGGTGAACGTGGTCGGTGGGCGCCGACAGCTGGACGTCGATCTCGATTCGACCCGTGAAGCGGTCGCGCTGGAGATCCACGGCGAGCTCGGCGCGGTAGGCGCGCGGCAGAACCGAGCGGGGCAGACGAAAGTTTTTTCCAGGTGACAAGGCGTCCTCGCGATTCAAAGTCTGGGGCTACCAGGAATGGAAAAGGACCTGAGAGGGTCCTTTATATCTCCCGCGGGATGGCGCGAGCGAGCAAAGCTCGCCCTGGGCCAACGCGAGTACTATATGACCAGCGCGGCCGGGCCGCTCGCGGCCTTCAATCGTCAAGGGACGCGCGTGAAGGGACGCGCGACGGAGAAATCGACTATATATGCGGCCGCGTCGCCCAGATGGACACAGAGAGCTCTTCGGCTGCCGCGCCCACGCGGCTCGAGATCTGGCGGCTTCCGGGTTATCGCTGGTTGCTGATCAGCCAGGGGGCGGCGACGCTCGCTTCGCAGGTGCAGGGCGCGGCGGTCGCCTATCAACTCTACGCGCTGACCCGAAATCCGTTGTCGCTGGGGATGATCGGCCTGGCCGAGGCGCTGCCGTTCATCCTCTGCGCGCTGCCCGCGGGTCACCTGGCCGACGTGCGAAACCGCGGCCGCCTGGGGACCGGGGCGCTGTCGGTGCTGGCGCTGGCGGCCCTCGGTCTGTGGATCGTCGCGCGGTCCCAGGGCCTCATCGGCGCGCGGGTCGTCGAAGCGGCGGCGTATTCCCTCATCGCCCTGACGGGAATCTGTCGAAGTTTCCTGCAGCCCGTCCGCACCGTCCTCACCGGTGAGCTGGTCCCTCGGGCGCTGTTGCCCGCGGCGGTGAGCTGGCGAAGCGGGATCTGGCAGCTCACGGCGGTGACGGGACCGGCGCTCGGTGGCGGGCTCTACGCGGCCTTCGGCGCGGCGACGGCCTATGCCGTCACGGCCGCGCTCTTGCTCGTGGCGGTGTTGGCGTGGACGCGAATGTCCGCGAATCGCGGCGCGGGCGACGCCCCGGCGACGTCGGGGGGGCCGCCGATGTGGTCGAGCCTGCGGGAGGGCTTTCGCTTCCTGCGCCGCGAGCCCGTGATCCTCCCCGCGCTCGCCCTCGATCTGTTCGCGGTGCTGTTCGGCGGCGCCGTGGCCCTGCTGCCGGTGTTCGCGGAGGACATCTTGAGGGTAGGGCCGAGCGGGTTCGGCTTCTTGCGCGCGGCGCCCGCCGTCGGCGCGGTGGGGATGTCGTTCGTGCTCGCGCTCCGACGGCCGTTTCGCCGGGCCGGCCCCGCCATGCTGCTCGCGGTTGCGCTGTTCGGCGTGTGCATGATCGCGTTCGCGCTGTCGCGCACGTTCGCCTTGTCACTGGCGCTGCTCGCGGCCAGTGGTGCCGTCGACATGATCAGCGTCGTGATTCGCGGGACCTTGATGCAGCTGCGCGTGCCACCCGCCATGCTGGGGCGCCTGTCGGCGATCAATCAGATCTTCATCGGCTCGTCGAACGAGATCGGGGCCTTCGAATCGGGCGTCGCCGCGCGGCTGCTCGGCGTGGTGCCGTCAGTGGTCCTCGGGGGCGCGATCACGCTCGTCGTGGTCGCGACGGCCGCCTGGCGCGCCCCCGCCCTCCGCCGCCTCGGCCCGCTGCGCTGACGAGACTTCTTCTCCGGAGATCCGCGACGGAAAGAGCGGTTGGCGGCCTGAATGGGGTACCGACGAACGCACCCCGCTACGCGCGCCACGAGGCTTGGGTTCCGAACCGAGCACCTCTGGCGCTTGTTTGCGCTCCGACTCGCGCAGGTCATCGCTCCGCGATGCCCCGCGCTCGCGGAGCGCTCGACGTCAGCGCCCTCCCTGGTCGGGCCCCAACCTGCACCGGGGCCCTTCGGCGGCCCGTCGACGAGTGCGAATGGAAGCGCGCCGGTGCGGTGTTTCGCCCCCTCATGGACGCGACCAACGGAGGAAATACTTGCTCCGGGCGGCCCCTCATGGAAGGGGCGTAGCCGCGTCAGCGCCAGCGCAGCTCCCCGGGTAAGGCGAGCCGCACTGTCTTGACGTTCACGAACTCCCGAAGGCCGTAGGCGCCGAGCTCGCGTCCGTAGCCGGACTGCTTCACGCCCCCGAACGGGA
>CAYUFS010000040.1:0-53255 GCA_964443975.1 uncultured Myxococcales bacterium
TCGGAAGACGCAGTGCGACGATCTCCGATCAATCATGAGCGCAAGCGGGAGAGGGAAGGTGATCGTGGAGAGGCCGTCGTCACTCCGGTAGGAGGTCGGGGGGCAAAAGCGGGCTTGGGGGGCCGGTGATGATCAGCCAGAGCTGGTGGGCGGCGCGGGTGACGCCGATGTGGAACAGGTGGCGGGACTCGTCGTCGGCGCCGAAGCTGCTGGCGTTCACGTCCAGCATCACGACGTAGTCGAACTCCAGGCCCTTCACCTGCCGCGTGTCGGTGACGTCGACGCCGGGGCGGAACGTGAACTCCTGGGCGGTGATGCGGCGGAGGGCAGGCACCTCGGCGCGCCGCAGGCCATCGTAGTAGCGATCGGCCTGCTCGGCGTGGCGAGCCAGCAGCGCTATGGTGGCGCGCGGCTCGCGCGCCGCGAGATCGCGCAGGGCGTCCGCCAGGAACGCCACCGCCGCGCCGGTGGCGTTGAAGCGGAAGGCCTCGATGGGCGCGCCCGCTCGCTTAGCCTCGGGCGGGACGGCGTCGGCCAGCGGTCCCATCGCGTGGCGGGCCAGCGCCAGGATCTCGCGCGTCGACCGATAGGCGATGCGCAACGGTTCGATGGCCACGTGGGCGAGCCCGAGGTGCCCGAGCACGCCTCGCCAGTCGCCGAACCCGTTGTCGAGGAACAGCCGTTGCGACGTGTCTCCGGCCAGGGTGATCGAAGGAACCGCGCTTCGCTTCGCTCCGGCACCAGACCCGGCCCCAGCCCCAGCCCCGGTCGCGGCCCCGTCCGCGTGCGCCGTGCGCCCTATCAACACCGACAGCTTCATCGGTGAGAGATCCTGCGCCTCGTCCACGAACAGGTGCGCGAGCGGCTGATCGACCCCCCGCAACAGCTGGTGCGCGCGCAGCAGGATGGCGACGTCGTCGATGTCGAGGAACGGCTGATCGTCCTCCGTGCGCAGCCCATCGATGCCGGTCTCGCCCCGCACGTCCTCGTCGTCGTAGTCGTCACGCTCGGCCTCGACGCGCCGGATGCCCTCCGGCAGATCGATCTCGGGACGCTGGTCCGGCCGCTGATGGATCGGCTTCTCGGAGAGGCCGAGCGACGCCCAGTGCCCCGGCGAGGCGTTCGGGTCCGCGATGTCCGTGGCCGCCGAGGCGCGCTGCCCGCGCGCCGCGCGTCTTCGGGCGCGCTCCTCGGCCTTGTTCTCGGGCGGCCGCTCGCGCGGATCGCGGGCCACCACCGCGGCGACGCGAACCACCATGATTCGATGCGCCTCGTTGATGTCCGCCTCGGACAGCGGCATCTCGGCCGCGCCGTGCAGCAGCTCGAACAGGCGCTTGCGATCGGTGAGCAGCTCCGCCCACAGCTCCACGGCGCCGTGCGAGCCTTTCTTGCCCGGCTTCAGCTTGGCGCCCTTCAGCGCCGCCGCCCGCCGCTCGAGCTCGTGCAGCAGGGCGGGGTGGCTCTTCACGCGCGTGGTCGCGGGCGACGCGTCGTCGATGAACGTGGGCCGCAGCCAGGGGATCGCGCGGCGGAGCTCCTTCTTCGCCCAGTCGCCGAACGTCAACACGCGAACACCCTCGATTCCGAGCGAGGGCAGCACCTGGTCGATGTACGCGGCCAACCCCGCGCCGTACGTCACCACCAGCATGCGCCGGGGCGGGAAGCGCTCGGGAAACGTGTAGGCGAGGTACGCCAGACGGTGGAGCCCGATGGTGGTCTTGCCGCTCCCGGCGCCGCCCTGGATGACCACCACGCCGGCGTGCCGCGCGGTGATGAGCTCGAACTGCCGCGGGTCGATCAGCGCCGCGATCTCGGGCAGGTGCCGGTCCAGCCGCTGCGCGCCCTCGGGCGCCGCGCCGAGCGTGCCCCGCCGCACGGGAGGTGACAGGCCTGGCCGGGCTGCGCTGCGCTCGCCTCCAGAGAGCTCGTGCCAGGGCAGGTCCGTGCGCTCCCAGACGAAGGGCGCGCTCGCGCCGTGGTCGGCATCCGCTCCTGACGACCCCACCCCGGGCCGCGCGTGCTTCGCCCACACGCCTTGCGGGCTCGCCACGCGGCGGAGCACGCCTCCCTCGATGGTCACCGTTCGGCGCGCGACGATCTCGCCTTCGACGTCGCGGTCGCCGAAGCGCTCCTCGTAGTCGCTGCCTTCCTCGTAGCGGTAGTACAGCTGGCTGATGGGGGCGTGGCGCCAATCCACGATGTTGACGCGCGACTTCGGCTCGACGTAGGTCGCGCGTCCGATCAGCACGTCGCGCTCGATGACGCCCCGGCCCGCCACCGTCTCACGCAGGCGGAGGTGTCCGAAGTAGGGCGCCGCCGGGTCGACCAGGATCGTCTGTAGATCGGCGCGGGTCAGGGCGACGCCCTGCAGGCGCTCCATCTGCGCCACCAGCTGCGGAACGTCCTCGAGGCGCGCCTCGCCGATCTCGTCGCGCAGGGCGACCAGCTCCTCGTCCGCCCGCCGCCCCCCGGCCGCAGCGCCGGCAGTGTCACCTGAACGCTTCTTCGCTACGGGCGGGGCGGCCAACGCCTCCGCCAGGCTAGCCCGGACCCGCACGAGCAGCTGCTCCTCCTCCGCCGGGATCGCCGGCACTGCGGGCGCGTCGTCGCGCGCGCTCGCCTCAGCCGTAGCCTGCGGCGCCTCCGTCGCGAGCCGCGCCGCGGGGTGCTGTCCCGGATCGCGCATCGGTCGCGACATCGGCTCCGGCCTAGAGGGCGCGGACGGCGGTGACCAGCGCGTCCTTCGTCATGCCGAACTTTTCCATCAGGATGTTGCCGGGCGCGCTCTCGCCGAAATGATCGATGCCGAGCGCGAGGCCGCGGCCGCCGACCCACCTCGACCAGCCCAGCGTGACGCCCGCCTCGATCGAGACCCGCCGCTCGCACGTCGGCGGCAGCACGTCGTCGCGGTAGGTCCCCGGCTGGCGCTCGAAGCGCGAGAAGCAGGGCAACGAGACCACCCGCGTCCCCGGCCCGAGCTCGCGCGCGGCGGCCACCGCGTGCTGCACCTCGCTACCGGTGGCGATGAGGATGGTGTCGAGCGCCGCCGACTCCCTGACGAGCACGTAGCCCCCCCGGCCCACCCCCTCGCGCTTCGTCTTCGCGTCGCCCGGCAGCATCGGGACGTTCTGCCGCGTGAGCGCCAGCGCGGTGGGACCCTTCGTGTGCTCGAGCGCCGCTATCCAGGCGCCGGCGGTCTCCTCGGGATCCGCCGGCCGGATGACGTCGAGGCCTGGGATCACCCGCAACCCCATCACCGTCTCCACCGGCTGGTGCGTCGGTCCGTCCTCGCCCACGCCGACCGAATCGTGGGTGAAGACATAGATCACCGGCAAGCGGGCGATGCTTGCCAGGCGAATGCTCGGCCGCATGTAGTCGGCGAACACCAGGAACGTCGCGCCGCTGGGGCGCACGCCGCCGTGGTACGCGATGCCGTTCATGATGGCGCCCATCCCGTGCTCGCGGATCCCGATGCGGATGTTGCGGCCCTGCGGGCTGCCTGGCTCCCAGTCACCCCCGCCGGCGATGTAGTTGAACGTCGAGCCGTAAAGATCGGCGCTGGCGCCCACCAGCGCTGGCACCTCCTTCGCGACGACCTGCAGGACCGCCTCTCCCGCCTTCCGGGTGGCCACCTTCGTGTCGGCGGTGAACGGCGGGATCTTCTGCGACAGATCGTCGGGGACGCGAAGCGACAGCGCGTCGTCGAGCTGGCGCGCGCGCTCCGGGTTGGCCTCACGCCAGGCGCCGTAGGTGACCTTCCAGGCCTCGTGCTGCTGCTTCAAGACGCGGGCGCGCCCCGCGAAGAACGCCGTGACGTCCTCCGACACCCAGTACTTGTTCGCGGGCAAGCCCAGCTTTTCGCGCGCCTCGTCCGTGAACTTCGCGCCGCCCTCGCCGTGCGCCTTCTGCGTGCCCTCGACCTCGGCGATGCCCTTGCCGATCAAGGTGCGCGCGATCACCAGCCGGGGCTTGCCGCTCTTCGACGCCCGCGCCCGGGCCAGCGTCTCGTGAACCGCACCAAGGTCGTTCCCGTGTTCGATGACCATGACCTCGAACCCGTACGCCTCGAAGCGCTTCCCCGTGTCCTCGCTTTGCGACTTGTAGGCCATCGCGTCCAGCGTGACGTCATTCGAGTCGTAGATGAGGATGAGGTTGTCGACCTTGAAGTGGCCGGCCACGGCCGCCGCCTCCGAGGCCACGCCCTCCTGCATGCAGCCGTCGCCGGCCAGCGCCCACACGGTGTGGTCGAAGATGGTGTGCTCGGGCGTGTTGAAGCGCGCGGCGAGCATCTTCGCGGCGACCGCGTGTCCGACCGCGTTCCCGACCCCCTGGCCGAGCGGACCGGTCGTGGCCTCGATCCCGGGCGCGTACCCGAACTCCGGATGTCCCGGCGTCTTCGAGCCCCACTGGCGAAAACGCTTGATCTCGTCCATCGACAGCGGGTAACCGCTGAGGTGCAGCCACGAATACAGGAACATGCTGCCGTGCCCGGCGGACAGCACGAACCGGTCGCGGTTGATCCAGGCGGGGTCGCCCGGATCGTGACGAAGCAGGTCCCCGTACAGGGCCGCGCCGATCTCGGCGCAGCCGAGCGGCAGGCCGAGGTGGCCCGAGGCGGAGGCGTGAACGGCGTCCATGGCGAGGCCCCGCGCGATGTTCGCTGCAGCTTGTAGTTTTCCTAGGTCCGGCATGGGGCTATCTTTTCACACTGCCTCGGTCGCGGCCAACGGTTCGCGCGACCGATCGCAGAAACGTCCAGAACGGTTTGAGTACGAGGAGGCACGGATGCAAGTCGGAATGATCGGGCTCGGGCGCATGGGCGCGAACATGGTGCGGCGCCTGATGCGCGGCGGACACGAGTGCGTGGTCCATGACGTCTCGCCGGAAGCGGTGCGGGGGATGGCGGGTGAGGGCGCCGTGGGCGCGACCTCCCTCGGTGAATTCGTGGGCCGCCTCGCCCAGCCGCGGGTCGTGTGGCTGATGGTGCCCGCCGGCGTCGTCGACGCGACGCTCGAGCACCTCGTGCCTCACCTCGCGCCGGGGGACATCATCATCGACGGGGGCAACTCCTACTACCGCGACGACATCGATCGTGCGAAGCGGCTGACCGCGCAGGGGTTGCACTACGTCGACTGCGGAACCAGCGGCGGCGTCTGGGGCCTCGAGCGCGGGTATTGCCTGATGATCGGCGGCGAGCCGGCGGTGGTCGGCAGGCTGCAGCCGCTGTTCGCGACGCTCGCGCCCGGGTCGGGCTCGATCGAGCGGACGCGCGGGCGCCAGGGTCCGCCCAGCACGGCCGAACAGGGTTTTCTGCACTGCGGGCCGTCGGGCGCGGGCCACTTCGTGAAGATGGTCCACAACGGCATCGAGTACGGCCTGATGGCCGCGTACGCCGAAGGGTTGAACATCCTGAAGAAGGCGGACATCGGCAAGGCCACCCACGCCCTCGACGCCGAGACCACGCCGCTGCGGAATCCCGAGTACTACCAGTTCGACTTCAACCTGGCGGACGTGACCGAGGTCTGGCGGCGCGGCAGCGTCGTGGCGTCCTGGTTGCTGGATCTCACGGCCGCCGCGCTGAACGGCGACGCCAAGCTGGAGAAGTTTTCGGGCCGGGTGTCGGATTCGGGCGAGGGCCGCTGGACCATCAACGCGGCGATCGACGAGGCGGTGCCCGCGAACGTGCTGTCCGCCGCGCTGTTCGAGCGCTTCAGCTCGCGCGGCGAGGCGGAGTTCCAGGATCGCATCCTGTCCGCGATGCGGTACGAGTTCGGCGGCCACGTCGAGAAGGCCCACGGAAAATGATGGCCCGCGCGGGCCGTCGAGAGGGCGCGTGCGGATGACTTCACAGGGCACGCCCCCCGGGCCCGGCAGCGGGCTCCAGGCCGTGGCGGCGCGCGCGGCGGAGCTCGTCGAGGAGGGCGCGACCGTCGGCCTCGGCACCGGGCGCGCCGCCTCGGCGTTCATCACGGCGCTCGGCGCGCGGGTGCGCGCCGGGCTGAAGGTGACGGCCGTCCCTTCGTCCGAGGCGTCGGCCGCGCTCGCCCGGCAACTCGGGATTCCGATCGTCGCCATCGCGGAAGACGTCGAGCTGGCGCTGACCGTCGACGGCGCGGACGAGGTGGCGCCGAACCTCGACGTCGTGAAGGGGCGCGGCGGTGCCCTCGTCCGCGAGCGGATCGTGGCCGCGGCGTCGCGGCGGCAGGTGATCCTGGTGGGGCCAGACAAGCTCGTGAGACACCTCGGCGAGCGCGGTCCCGTCCCCGTCGAGATCGTCCCCATGGCCGAGGGCTTCGTATTGCGTCGGTTGAAGGCGCTGGGGCTGCGGCCGCAGCTGCGTCCGGGTGCCGCGGGCGGTGGTCCGTTCGTCACGGACAACGGCAACCGGATCCTCGACTGCCTCGTCGCCGGGCCCCTCGCGGACGGGGCGGCCGCTCGCCGGCTCGAGACGGCGATTCGCGCGATCGCCGGCGTCGTCGACACGGGGCTGTTCCTCGGAACCGCAGAGCGCGTGCTCGTGGGCCACCCGGATGGCCGCGTCGACGTCATGACACGAGGGGGCGGCTGATGGTGACGTCGCTCGATCCTGCGATCGACACGGTCGTGCTTCCAACCCGCGAATTGGCCATGACGGCGGCGGCCGGGGCGATCGTCGCCGCGGCGAAGGCGGCCGTCGACGCCCGGGGGCGTTTCTTGTTGGTGCTCTCGGGCGGGTCGACGCCGAAGGCGCTTTACACCCTCCTCGCGACGCCGGCGTATTCGTCGCTCATCGACTGGTCGCGCGCGCACGTGTTCTGGGGCGACGAACGCTGCGTGCCGCCGGAGGACCCCGCCAGCAACTTCCGCATGGCGCGCGAGGCGCTGCTCGATCACGTCCCCGTTCCCGCGGCGCAGCTCCACCGCATGCGTGGCGAGGACGACCCCGTGCGCGCGGCGGCCGCGTACGAGGCGGTGTTGCGCGGCCTGTTTCCCGACGGCGCTACGCGGTTCGACCTGGTGCTGCTGGGCATGGGCGACAACGGACACACCGCGTCCTTGTTTCCGGGCCTCGCGGCGGTGCGCGAGGCCGTCCGCCCGGTGGTCGCCGAATACGTGCCCGAGGTCGCGATGTGGCGCCTGACGTTGACCCCGCCCGCGATCAACGCCGCCGCGAAGGTGATGTTCCTGGTCGTCGGTCACGACAAGGCCGCGATGCTGAAGCAGGTTCTGAGCGGCCCACGCGATCCGAACCGCCTCCCGGCACAGGCCATCGCGCCCGTGCGCGGCGAGCTCACGTGGATCCTGGACGCCGCCGCCGCGGCGGTGACTTAGCGCGCATCGAGAAGCGATTTCCGTTTTGGGCTAAAGAAGACGAACCGTGCGGATGTTGCGTTTGTTGCTCGCGGTGGCGGCCATCGCGGCCGAGGCGGCCGCCTACTTGCAAGAGCACCGTCGTCTGACCGTCGTGCTCCGCCTCTCCGGACGCGAAGGCCGCGACTACCTCGAACGCACCCAACGGCGTGGCGCCCGCGTCATGCTCGGGCTCACCGTGTTCCTGGCGCTCGGCGCGTCCATCGCGTGCGTCGTCGCCGCGCGGATGGGAGCCGGCGCGCGGCCGCGATGATCGGGCTCCTCGCCATCGTCCTGCTGGTCGTCGTCGCCGGGGCGCGCCTGCGCGACGGCGTCAAGCTTCGCCAGCAAGAGGTGGTCCTGGCCAAGCTCGCCGTGCCGGAGGCGCATGCGTACTACGAGGTGCTCCGCAAGCGCGCCCGCCAGGTTCGGATCCTGCGCGCCGTCGCGCTGCTGTCCATCGTTGCCCTCGGCTACGCCTACCGCCGCGGCATCGCCGGTGCGCCCGCTCCGCACGGGAGCAACGCGACGGCGCTCCGGACGCCTTGAGGGTGTCCCCAGGCGCGCAACCACACGACGAAGAACAAGACGCCTAGGAGGATCGCCGGCAATGTCAGGCTGCGAGGGGATTCGCCCACTCGAGTCCCCCGAAGCGTGCGAAGTCTCCGTCGGTCGAGCATAGGGTGAGCCCGTGCTCGATCGCGATCGCCGCGAGGTGCGCGTCGGGCACGAGATTGGCCCGTCCGCCGGCCGCGCCGAGGAGTCGCGCGAGCACTTCTCGATGCCTCTCCGTCGCCGCGGGGATCCAGACGACCGGGACGTCGAGCCAGTTTTCGACCTGCTTCCACGCGCGGGCCACCGACAACGGGCGGGCGAAGATTCGGGGATTCGAGACGAGGCGAACGAAGGCGAGCAAGCTCGGCCACGGCAGCCCGACCTGCGCTCGGCCGCTCAACTGCCCGTCGAGCCAATTCCGCGCGGGTTCGTGCTGGTCGGAGGATCTGACGTGAGCGTAGACGAGCAGGTTGGCGTCGACGAGGATCAGCGGAACCCCTCACCTTCGGCGAACGCCAGCGCTTCGCTCACGTCGTCAAGCGAGCCGACCAGGCATCGGCCGAGGTCCACGGTCGGCGTTTTGTGCGGACGACTCGCGAGCTTCTGGCTCCGCCGGGTGACGAACTCGCGAACCGCGAGGTTGATGACCTCTTTCGGCGAAAGGCCCTCCTGTCGCTGAAGACGGTCAAGCGCCGCCGCGACGTCGTCCGAGAGAGTCACGGTTGTTCGCATGCATCAAAGCATAGCTCTGTGATGCGCTGATGCAAGCCGCCGGCAACCATCGCGGCCCACCCCTGGTTTCGGTCTCAGCGGCGCCCGCCGGTGTCGAGATTCGGTACGCGTTCGAAGTGAGCCAGAGCTCGCGTGAGGAGAGTGCCGCCCTTGTCGAGACAGACGCCCGCAAAGAGATAGTCGGCCAATCCGATTCCTGCACCTTGACCTTCAAGGTGGATGCGCGCTTCGGCTGCCCGCGCCGCCGATTGCTCCTCGACCGGCTGTGCTAACCGGTGCCGCCCTCCCGGAGGCCGTGGAGATCGGCGATCAGACTCACCGAGCGCCGCAGCCCTACTGGCGAATCCAGTCCACGACGAACTGACCCTGGCCGCCGCCTTTCACGCTCCCCCCCGTCGCCGCCACGCCCGGCGGGCTGGCGGTCAGCAGATCGTCGGTCCAGGGCCCGTCGGCGGGCGCGCCGCTCGCGAGGATGCAAGACGAGTCCGTGCACTGGTCCAGCTTCCACGCGAGGCCGCTGATGTTGTTCGTGGCCATGAAGTCGAACCAGTTCATCGTCTCGGCCGCGCAGACGATGTTGTTCGAGCTGCTGGCCACGCCGCCGTCGGCCGGCGTCGCGCCGAACTCCGTGATGAACAGGGCGGCGCCGGCCCCGATGGCCCGTGCCGCCTTGCTGCGCAGCGACTGGCGGTGGGTGCAGGCGTAGAAATGCAGGGTGTAGAGCAGGTTCGTCCCGGCGACGGGGTCCACGGCCGCGAGGTCGACGTCCTGCGAGTAGGTCGGCGTGCCCATGATGATCAGGTTGTCGGGGTCGACCGCGCGGATCGCCGCGACGACGGCCTCGTGATACGGCTTGATCTGCGCCCACGTGACCCCGACCGGTTCGTTGTAGGGCTCGTAGATCACGTTCGGCGTGGTGCCGAACTCGGT
The DNA here is from genome assembly GCA_964443975.1 of uncultured Myxococcales bacterium. Classification (GTDB taxonomy): domain Bacteria; phylum Myxococcota_A; class Polyangia; order Fen-1088; family Fen-1088; genus DASYCK01. Next base: position 9,547 of record CAYUFS010000040.1, read on the forward strand.
CGCCATGGTGGTGAAGAACGCCGACGCCTGCGCCATCTGCGTGGTCGCGATCTCCGTGTGCCAGTCGATGATCACGTACAGGCCCAGGTCGATGGCGTTCTGCACGATGGTCTCGACCTTCGTCTGCATGGTCGCCTTGCTTGCATCGCTCGACAGGTAGCCGCCCGACACCTCGATCCCCATCGCCGCCCGGATCACCGACAGCCCCCAGTTGTCCCGTGCGTACTGCAGCGCCGCCTTGCTCTCGGCGAACGGCCTCGATTCCCAGTTGAGCCACATGCTGCTGGCGCCACGTAGCTGAACGGGCACCCCCGCCGCATCCAGCAGCTGGGTGCCGACGACCTGGAGCTGTCCGTGGTCGGCCACCGGGTTCCGTGGCCCCGGAACGAACGGCGGATAGGGCGAGCCCCCCGTGCCCAGCCCGCCGATGCCGCCCCCCACGCCCGTCCCGCCGGTGCCGAGCGGCAGGCTATCCCCTGGAGGATCCTTCGCGCAGGCCGCCAGAAGGCCAAGGCAAAGGCAGCCTGCAAGGGCCGCCCCGCTTCGCTGGTTGAGGAGGGTGACAGGGTCGTTCGCCATACTGAGCGGGCCTTTCTGTTCGGGGGGCATCAGGGATCAAGTATAGGTTGAGTCCTCTCGCCCTGTCGGCGGCTCAGAATCCGGCGGACGGGTGCGCCGGGTCACGGCGGGCCGGGCTGTTTCGACGCTTGTCGTCGCCGCGGTTCGATGCGAGGGTAGAGCCCCATGCGGGGAAAGCGATTGGGGGTGGTGGGCGTCGCGGTCCTCGCAGTTGCAGGCCTCGTCACGCATTTCCGGGGCAAGGCCTCTTTTGCCCGCAGGGCCCCCCCCGTGGCGTCGATTGCCACGGCTGCGCTGCCGCCATCGCCGCGCGAGATTCCCGTCGGCGCGCGTCTCCCCGCGCTGACGCTGCTCGACGATGGCGGTCAGCCTGTCGCGCTGTCGTCGGTGCGAGGCAAGCCGACCGTGTTGTTGTTCTTCCGCGCCACGAGCTGTCCGATCTGCCGGTCGCAGCTCACCGCGTTCGCCCAGACGGCCGCCCGGTTCGAGGCTTCCGGCATCCAGGTGGTCGCCACCAGCCCGGACTCCCCCGCCGCGCTCGCGGAGATGCGCCGCGAGCTCGGATTGCGCATGCGGCTCCTATCGGACACCGGCGAACAAGCCGTCAGCGCGCTCTGCGGGGGCCTCGCCCACTGTCAGATTCTGGCCGACGCCGCGGGCGTCATCCGCTGGGGCGCGTTCTCGGAGAGCTGGTGCCACCCGCCGCCGCCCGAGTTGCTCCTCGCCGCGCTCCACGACGCTCCCCTCGCGTCCGCCGAGCGGTGACTGGGCGACCTGAGTCGCGCGCGGGCCGTCAGCCCACGACCTGTTCTTGCAGCATCATGGCATGATCCTCGTGCTCGAGCTTGTGGCAGTGGAAGACGTAGGTCCCCGTGAAGCCGTAGAAGCGAATGATGACGCGCGCGCGGCCGGCGGGCGGAATCGACACAGTGTCCTTCCAGCCGCGCAGGGCCGGAGGTGGCGGCGCGCCGTTGATGTCGAGGATCTGGAACGGCACCAGGTGGTGGTGAAACGGGTGCGTCTGCGTCTGCTCGCCGTTCTCGATCTCCCAGAGCTCGGTGGTCCCCAGCCTGGGACGAAAATCGATCCGCGCCGGATCGAAGCGCAGTCCGTTCATGGTCCACTTGCCATCGGCGAGCTGAAAGCGAATTCGCCGGCGTTTCGTCGCCTCGGCCTCCGGCACGCGCGGCACGTCGGCCAGACGCTCCGGCACCCGGCTCGGATCCGCCTCGCGTCGCGCGACCTGGAAGCGCATGACGTCGGGCAGCTCGGGCCAGGTGGCGTCGAGGTTGCGAAGCACGATGGCATCGCCAGGCTTCGCGCCGCCGAAATCAACGACGACGTCGGCGCGCTCTGCGGGGGCGAGGGCGATGCTCTCCGCGACGACCGGGGCCTCGAGCATGCGACCGTCGGACGCGACCTGGACGAGCGGCGCGCCATTGCCGAGCGCGAGACGAAGGTTGCGCGCGTTCGCCGCATTGATGAAGCGGAAGCGGTAGCGGCGGGTGGCGACCGAGAGGAATGGCGTATGAACGCCGTTCGCGCAGAGCGTATTGCCGAGCACGCCAGTGAAGACGGAGCCCGCGTTGACGTCGTAGGCGAAGCCGTTCTGGGCGTCGAAAACGCGATCCTGAATCAAGATGGGGACGTCGTATTCGCCGGCGGGCAACCCGAGCGCCTCATCCGCGGGATCGCGGATGAGGTAGATGCCAGCCAGCCCCCGATAGACGTGCGGGCCCGTCAATCCGAAGGTGTGGTCGTGGTACCAGTACGTGCCGGCCGGCTGATTGTTGGGGTACTTGTAGAGGCGGCTCGCGCCCGGCTTGATGATGTCGAGCGGGTGGCCGTCGCTGCTCGCGGCCACGTGATGGCCGTGGTTGTGGACATTCACCGGCTCCGAGAGCTGGTTCTTCACCGTGAGCCAGATCGGCCGCCCCCGCGTGGCCACGATGGTCGGACCGGGCCAGAGGCCGTCGAAGCCGAGCACGGCGGTGGGCGCGCCCGGCAGCGGCTGCCCCGACGCCTCGCGGACCACCAGGTCGATCTGATCGGCGGTCCCGCTCGTGAGCGTCGGCCGCTTGATCGCTGGGACGGGCAGCGGTCGCGAGAACGTCGGGGGTCGCACGGTGCCAAAGTCGCCGGTGAGCTTGGCCCAGGGATTATCAGGCGGCGTGTCGGCGCGCGTGGCGCGGCCGGCGAGGAGCGCCGATCCACCGCCACCGAGGCCAGCCGCCAGAAACTCACGACGTCGCATGAGGGCGCGGCTTACGGGCATTGGCAACCAAGCTACCAAAGAACGTCCGGGACAAGCCACCAGTCCACCCGCTTGGTTCGGAGGCACGGCTGTCATTGCAATTTGACAGCGCGCAGATTTTGCGGCCTTCTCTTCCGCCAAAGGGGGATCCGCAAGCATGCTCAAATTGACGATGGTGATTGGTGGAACGATGGTGGTACTGCTCGGTGTCGCTGCGCCTGCGCGCGCGAAGTCGGCCAAGGACGATACGGCCAAGCGGGGGGCTTACCTGGTGATGGTGGGGGGCTGTAATGATTGCCACACGCCCTTGAAGATGACCCCCATCGGGCCCATGCCCGACATGGACCGCATGCTCAGCGGGCATCCGGAAGGGCAACTCGATCCGGCGGGCACCCCGGCCAAGACGGACCTGGCGTTGTCCGGGCCGGACCTGACCTCCTGGAAGCTGCCGTTCGGGATCGTGTACACGCGAAACCTCACGCCCGACAAGACGGGGCTCGGCGAGTGGACCGAGGCGCAGTTCATCAAGACCTTGCGAACGGGCCGGCACCAGGGCGAGGCGCGACCGTTGTTGCCTCCAATGCCTTGGTTCAACTACGGGGGCATGACGGACGAGGATCTGAAGGCCGTGTGGGCCTTTCTGCGCTCGATCAAGCCGATCAAGAACACCGTGCCCGATCCGAAGGTGCCGCCGCCGGTCCTCGAGCAATTCGCGAAGACGAACGCCGCGGTCGTGGACATCGTCATCAACCACAAGGCGCCCCCCCCGCCACCGGCGGCTCCCGCCGCCCCCGCGGCGGCCGCTGGCGGGGCCATGACCGCTCCCGCGGTACCCGCCGCGCCGAAGAAGTAGGCCGGCGCGCCGTATTCAGTTGTCCACGAGATAGAGGTGGGCGAGGCACTGCTCGTCGTCGGGCGCCTCGCCCAGCCTCACCTCGTCGGTTCGGCTGGTGGTGTCGAGCTCGCACGTGAGCGTGAGCTCGTCGCCAGCAGCGAGATCGATCGGGGCGGCGGCTCGAAAGAGCTGTTGATCGTAGACGTCCCAATGTCCGAAGTGGGCGAGACACTGGCGCTGCCCCGCGCGTGTGCGCACCAGGTCCAGCACCCGACCGAGGGTGTGCATCCTCGGCGCGACGCCGAGGAGCGTGGTCGGGTGGGGGACCGTCCAGGCCGCGCGAACTCGCGCCTGTGTCAGCCCGGGCGCGAGGGTGAACGGCGCGGAACGAAGCGGCATGAGACGCGCGGCGCGAGAGGCGGCGCCGGTCGCGAGCACGAAGCGCGCGCGGACGGGGATGCCCGGCGCCGAGGCGATCAGATCGTAGCGGAGCTGCACCACGAGCGTGGATGCGCGGTCGAGGGCCACGCCCGTCCCGTAGGGCAGCCGCTGCTCGGGGGTATTCCGTGACCAATCGGCCAGCAGCCGCGCGCCGGTGATGTCCGGAGCCCCGTAGCACGCCCAGCCGGGGCCGGGGTCGGCGGCATCCAGCGCGCGGGCTCGGTGGTTTGCCGCGGCGCCGGTGAGCTCGTAGAGGGCAGCTTGCCTCACCGCACCGGCGGGCTCCGCCGCCACCGCCACCCCGATGATCGACGTCGACACGGCACGCCGGTCGCTCACGAGGAAACATCGGACCGCGCGATCGCCCAGCCCGGGCGCGAATGCCTCTCCCGTGTCGACGGTCAGGGTGACCGCTGGGCGGGCTGGCGCTCGCGCAGCTTCCTCGCGCGCCGGCGGCGCCGCTCGCTCGGCCCCGCGCGGGGCGCCACCCTCGACCCATGCCCCGAGCAGCTCGATCTCGGCGTCGGTCATCCACGCCGCGTCGGCCCACCGGCCACACAGCCCCGTGTCGTCGGCGCCGAACGGCGGCATCATCCGACGCCGCACAGCCAGCAGCGCTGGCGCCGCCGCGCGCCGGGCGTCTTCGTAAGTGCCGAGCGGAGGAGGGGCGAGCCCAGCACCTCCGCCGCCGCCATGGCACGCGCCGCAGCGCCGACGGAGCAGCGGCGCGATGTCGCCCGCCCAGCTGGGCGTCGGCGCCGGGGCGACCAGGGCGGGCGCTGGCTGGCGTCGCGCTTCGTCCGGCCTCCGACAGCCGCCTCCACCGAAGGCCCCGGCGGCCCCCAGGCACACGAAGATGGAGGCGATGTCCCGCCCGCGCGTACGGTTCGCCACGCCGGGAGTATTCGCTACCCGGCGGCGCTGAATCCGGTCCGCTCCGCCACCAGCGCCCTCAGCGCGACGCTCAGCTTCTCGCGAACATCCTTCGGCAACGAGGCGATCGTCGCCGGTGGCTTCGCCGCCTCCGCAAACAGCTTGCGGCGCAGCTCCCGCCCCTTCTCGGTGACGGCGAGCATCTTCACCCGGCGGTCGTTTTCGGCCGCCTGCCGCTCGATCAGCCCGCGCGCCTCCAGCTTGTCGACGACGCCGGTGACGTTCGAGGCGTCGCAGACCAGGTAGTCGGCGAGCGCGTTCATCGCCACCGGGGTTCCTGGATCGAGGAGGCGCAGCGCCAGACCCTGGGTGGGCGTCAGCCCCAACCCGTCGCAGATGCCCGTCCACCAGACCCGCTGGCTGAGCGAGAACTCGATCAGCAACTGCCAGAGCTCGTCCGGAGGATGGGCAGGAGATCGCGCCGTGAGCTTCGCCGCCGAGGCTGTTCCGTGTTTCATGAAGCTTCACACTATTTCATCCCAACACAGTTGACAACCTAAACGATTGGGAACATACATCAACGCACAAAATGCGCGACCAGTTTCCCGATGGGGGTAGAGCCATGAGTGTTCAGTTACGAAAGTTGCCAGTCGCCGGGTGGGGCGCCGTCGTCTTGTTGTCCGCGGCGGGCTGCGCGAAGTCGGAGGCCGGTCCGAGCCCCGCCCCCGCGGTGGTGGAAGCCCCCGCGATCTCGGTGAAGCTCGGGGCCGCCACGCCGATCAAGATCCCGCGCGTGCTCACGCTTTCGGGCAGCCTGACCGGCGCCGAGCAGGCCCAGGTGGCGGCAGGGGCCACCGGCAAGATCCTGGCGACGTACGTCGAGCGGGGCTCCGTCGTCAAGAAGGGGGCCGTGCTCGCGCGGCTCGACGTGCGGATCCTCGGGGCGCAAGCCGAGGAGGCGGCCGCCCAGGTCGAGACCCTGAAGGCCCAGCAGTCCCAGGCCCGCCTCGACTGCGATCGCACCCAGCACATGTTCGACAAGGGCGCGATCGCCAAGGCCGACTTCGATCGGACCCAGACCCAGTGCGTGACGGCGAAGTGGTCGCTGGCGGCCGCCGAGGCGCGGAAGACCCAGGTCGCCGAATCGCTGCGAGACGCGCAGATTCGCGCGCCGTTCTCCGGGCTGGTCGTCGAGCGGGCGGTGACCGCCGGCGAGTACGTGCGGGCTGATTCCCGGGTCGTCACCCTGGTCTCGGTCGATGCGCTGCGCGTCGAGCTGACGGTCCCCGAGTCGGACGTGGCGCGCATCAAGCCGGGGATGGTCGTGGACTTCCAGACCGCCGGCAGCGAAGCGCGCCACCTCGGTCACATCAAGTACATCGGCCCGTCGGTGCGGCAGCAGAGCCGCGACGCGGTCGTCGAGGCGACGGTGGACAACCCTGCCCACGAGCTGCGTCCGGGCATGTTCGTCACCGCGCGCCTCGCGCTCGGCGAGGATGCCGTGCCCGCGGTGCCGAAGTCGGCGGTGAGGGTCGACGGCGCCCAGCGGCGCGTGTTCGTGGTGGTCGACGGGCGGCTGGAAGAGCGCGTCGTCCAGGTCGCCGAGGAGCGGGCAGGAGCAATCCCCGTCCTGAACGGACTGAAGCCCGGGGATCAGGTCGTCGAGAACCTGACGGCCGACGTGCGTGACGGCGCGCGGGTGAAGTGAGGGCGCCATGCAGTGGCTCGCCAGCATAAGCGTCCGTCGCCCCGTCTTCGCGACGGTGCTGATCCTCGTCATCGCCGTCGTCGGCATCGTCGGCTACCGGAACCTCAGCCTGGATCGCTTTCCGAAGGTCGACCTCCCCATCGTCGTGGTGATCACGTCGCTGCCGGGCGCCGCCCCCGAGCAGGTGGAGACCGAGCTATCGGACAAGATCGAGGAGTCCGTCAACACCATCAGCGGCATCGAGGAGCTGCGCTCGATCTCGACCGAGGGCATCTCCCAGGTCATCGTGTCGTTCACGCTCGACAAGAACATCGACATCGCCACCCAGGAGGTGCGCGATCACCTGTCGACGGTGCTGCCGGATCTCCCCGAGGGCACCAAGACACCGGTGGTCAGCAAGCTTGATCCCGCGGACGCCCCCATCCTGTCGGTGGCGCTCGAGTCGTCGCGGCCGGTTCGCGAGGTGACCGAGTACGCGGACCACGAGCTGCGCCAGGCGCTGGAGAACGTGGCGGGCGTCGGCCAGGTCAGCATCCTCGGCGGTCGGAAGCGCCAGATCCAGGTGTACGTCGACGCGAACAAGCTGCGCGCCGCGGGGCTGTCGGTGATCGACGTGCAGCGGGCCATCGTGGCGCAGAACCTCACCACGCCCGGCGGCGCCATCGACACGGGGCCGCAACGCTACACCTTCCGCGTGAAGGGGCGCGTCGACAGCGTCGAGGCGCTCGGCGACGTCGTCATCCGCGACATCAACGGCCACCCCTTGCAAGTGCGCGACGTGGCGACGGTGGTGGATGGCGAGGAAGAGGCCGACACGGCCGCCAACGTCGACGGCCACCAGGCGGTGTTGCTGCAGATTCGCAAGCAATCGGGGGAGAACAGCGTCGCGGTCGTCGACGCGCTGCGGGCGCGCATGAAGGAGTTCGAGCCTGCGCTGCCGGCCGGCTACAAGCTGCGCGTCGTCCGCGACTTCACCGAGGTGACCCGCACCAGCGTCGCGGCGGTCAAGGAGCACCTCACGCTCGGCGCCCTGCTGGCCGCCCTGGTGGTCCTGCTGTTCCTGGGCAACCTGCGCAGCACCATCATCGCCGCGCTCGCGATTCCCACGTCGATCGTGGGCACCTTCCTGGGAATGTGGCTGTTCGGATTCACGCTGGACACCATCACGCTGCTGGCGCTGGCGCTGGCGGTCGGCATCGTCATCGACGACGCCATCGTGGTGCTCGAGAACATCTTCCGTTTCATCGACGAGAAGAAGATCCGGCCGATGCCGGCGGCGATCTACGCCACCAAGGAGATTGGCCTGGCGGTGCTGGCGACCACGCTGTCGCTGCTGGCCGTCTTCCTGCCCGTGGCGTTCATGAACAGCATCCCGGGGCGGTTCCTGCGCAGCTTCGGCCTGACCATGGGGGTGGCCATCGCCATCTCCCTGTTCGTGGCCTTCACGCTGACGCCGATGCTTGCGTCGCGCTGGCTGAAGCTGGATCTCCGCCCGGCCGCCGAGCGCAAGAAGAACATCCTCGAGCGCGGCGTGGACATCTTCTATCGCCCTATCGAGCGCGCCTACATGGCGATCCTGGGCTGGGTGCTGCACCCGTGGCGCCGGCTCATCGTCGTGGGGCTCTGTCTCGTGGCGCTGGTCGCGATCGTTCCGCTGGCGAAGAGTCTGCCGGGGGGCTTCCTGCCCAAGAACGACGAGGCCCAGTTCCAGATCGACGTTCGGACCACCGAGGGGACCAGCCTCGCCGCGACCATCCTCGCGGCCGAGCGCATGGCGCGGCAGGTGCGCGACTGGCCGGAGGTCACGTCGACCGTCGTGACCATCGGCGACAATTTTCAGAAGACGCCGAACGTCGCCTCGATCTTCGTGCGCTTGTTGCCGCCGGACAAACGGAAGCTGTCGCAGGACGAGCTCCAGCAACGCGCGCGCAGCCAGATCCTGCCGCTGCAGCCGAAGGACTACCGCATCTCCGTGTCCCAGGTCCCGGCGTTCGGCGCGGGCACGTTCAGCTCGGCCACCGTGCAGTACACGCTGATGGGGCCGGATCTCGGCAAGCTCACCGTTTATTCAGACGAGATCAGCAAGAAGTTGAAGGCGGTTCGCGGCGCCGTCGACGTGGACACGACCTTCGTCGCCGGCAACCCCGAGGTCGTCGCGGTGGTGAACAGGCGCAAGGCGGCCGATCTGGGCGTCAGCGTGAGCGACGTGGGGTTGGCATCGCAGCTACTCATCGGCGGCTTGAAGGTGTCACGTTACGAGGACCAGGGGCGCGAGTACGACATCCTCGTCCGGGCGAGCGAGCCCTATCGCACCAACCCGGCCGCGCTCTCCGAGCTGACGGTCCCGTCCACGAAGCTCGGGACGGTTCCGCTGCTCGACGTCGTCGAGCTCACGCGCGCGGAGGGACCTTCGAAGATCGATCGCCTGGCGCGACAGCGCCAGGTGACGTTCCTGGCGAACACTGCCCCCGGCGTCGGCAACGGCGAGGTGGGCACCGCGCTGGAGAAGCTCGTGGCCGACATGCACCTGCCCGCCGAGTACCGGTTCTCCGCGTTCGGCCAGTCGAAGGAGTTGAAGCGGACCGGCGGCGCGTTCATGATGGCGTTCGGGCTGGCGTTCATCTTCATGTACCTGATCCTGGCGGCGCAGTTCGAGTCCTGGCTCCACCCGATCACCATCTTGCTGGCGCTGCCGCTCACGGTTCCGTTCGCGCTGATCTCGCTCAAGATCCTGCACCAGGGCCTCGACATCTTCACGTTCCTCGGGATCCTGGTGCTGTTCGGCGTGGTGAAGAAGAACGCCATCCTGCAGATCGACCACATCAATCAGCTGCGCGCGCGCGGGCAGTCGCGGCGGGACGCCATCCTCCACGGAAACCGCGATCGGTTGCGGCCGATTTTGATGACGACGGCGGCGTTCGTCGCCGGTATGTTACCGCTCGTGTTCTCCGAGGGTATCGGCTCCGAGTTCAACAAGGCCACGGCCGGACCAGTGGTCGGCGGCCAGATCCTGTCGTTGTTGCTGACGCTGCTGGCGACGCCCATCTTCTACACGTTGTTCGACGACCTCTCCGTTCGCGCGAGCCGCATCGTACGGGCCGTGATGGGGATCGTCGGGGCGCGCCCGCGCTCGCTGGCGGAGATGGGCGCCGACGAGGTGATGCCGCACGAAGAGGATCCCGAGCTGGCTTCGGCGGCTGCGGCACGACGTGCCGCGAGCACGTCGGCAGGGGTGGTGTCGTGATGCGGTTCCCTTCGACGATGGTCGTGTTTGGCTCCCTGATCTGCTGGTGCACGGCGGTCGCGCCGCTCGGCGCCCACGCGCAAGCGGAGGCCCCGGCGGCGGTAGCGGCCGTGGCCGCTCCCGCGCCGCCCGCCGCCGATGGGTCCACGCCCGGCCGGACGCTCACCCTCGATCAGGCGCTGGCCTTGGCGCGGCGGGCGAACAAGAGCCTGGTGGTCGAGCGCGCTCGCGTCGCGCAGGCGCAGACGAGCCTCGACCAGGCCTTCACCGTGCTGTTTCCTACGCTGACCGCGCAGGGAAAGTACACCCGCAACAACGCCCAGGCGGCCTTCCCGATCATGGGCAGCCTCGCGACGATTCAGCCGTACAACCAGCTCGATGGCGCGGTGAACTTCTCGACGCTGCTGTTCGCGCCCGCCGTCTATCCGGGCCTGAAGGCGGTCGAGAGCAGCGTGACGTCGGCCGAGGAGAACATGCGGTCGGCCGAGGATTCTGTCCTGGTCAGCGTGGCGCAGACCTTCTACGCCGCCGCAATCGCGGACGAGGTCCTGGCGGCCCGCGACTCCAACATCGCCGTGGCGCGCGCGACCTGGGACACGGCCCGGACGCGCTTCGGGGCCGGCGCCGTCACCAAGGTCGACGTCGATCGCGCCGAGATCGCGGTCCTGCGCGCCGAGCAGGCGAAGCGAGAAGCGGTGCTCGGTCAGTCCCAGTCCTACCGGGCGCTCGCGACGTTGATCGAGCTCGACGAGCCGTTCCGCGTCGTGCCCCCCGCCAACGCCTTCGAACCCGAGGGGGCCGAGGCCGAGGGCCAGGATCTCGGAGCCGTCCTCAAGCTGCGTCCCGAGTTTCGCGCCCTGGAGGCAACGGCGAGGCAGGCCGATCACGAGCGTAGCGCCGACGCCTGGCGCTGGGCCCCGTCCATCTCCGCCTTCGGCAACGCGCGCATCTTCAACTACAAGAACTTCACGCTCGAGAACCACTCCTGGGCGGTGGGGGCGACGCTCGACTGGGTGCTCTACGACGGCGGCAACCGGGACACGCTCCGTCACCTGCAGATCGCGAAGCTGTCCGAGGCCATGGCGCGGGCGGAGGTCTTGCGGGAGAACATCCGCGACGACATCGCCAACGGCAAAGTGCAGGTGCGCACGAAGCACCAGGCGCAGTTGACGGCGGAGCGCTCGGTGGGGCTGGCCCAGGAGACCGTCGACCTGACGAGGACCCAGTACGAGGCGGGCAGCGCCACCCAGATCGACGTGCTCCAGGCGCAGGATGCGCTCGTCGTGGCGCGAGACGAGCTCGCCCGGGCGCACTTCGACGTCGCGCTCGCGGCCTTGAGCTTGCGCCGCGCGTCCGGGACTTTCCCCCCCCGGTAAGAAGACGCGCGGCGGGAGCGCGGGGACGCGGTGTCCCCACGCCCAGGGCCGTGCCTCAGTGTCCGGGGGGCTTGCGCCTCGGCCCTCCGCCACCCTGCACGGGTGCCGCAGAGGGTCGCGGCCCTGCAGGAACTCCCATGTTCGATCGGGAAGGCGCGGGCTGCATTCCCATTCCGGGGGCGGATGTCGTCTGTCGGGGTGGAGGCGGCGGCGGATTGAAACCCGTGTGCCCTTGCGGCGCGACCGGGTGGAAGCCGCCGCTCGGCGCCGCCCCCTGCTGACCGAAGCCCGGGTGGCTTTGTGGCTGGACTTCGTGGAAGCCGTTGTTCGTCTCGCCCGATGGGCCAAAGCCGGTGCGGCCCTGGGGTGGGAGCGGACGGAGACCGCCGTTCGGCGGATTGCCCGTCTGGCCCTGCGGCGCGACCGGATGGAACCCGCCGCTCGGCGAATTGCCCATCTGGCCCTGCGGCGCGACCGGATGGAACCCGCCGCCTGGCTCCGCTCCGGGCTGGCCGAACCCCGGATGGCCCTGGCCCTGCGGCGCGACCGGATGGAACCCGCCGCTCTGCGCAGGGTTGCCGGGCTCACCGAATCTCGTCTGGCCTTGCGGCGGAACCGGATGGAAGCCGGTGCCGGGTTCGTTCGGCCGACCGAACTCGGTGCGGGTCGTCGTCGGCGCTGGGTGAAAGCCGCCCTGGGGTGGCGGCGGTGAGTTGAATCCGCCCCGTGGGACACCCTCGTTCACCCTGCCGCCCCCGTAGCCCACGCCCGGAGGCGTGCCCCGATTCGCCGGCGCCGGCCGACCCCACTCGTAGTCGCGGCGCCTGTCCGGACCTTCCCAGTACGAGCGTTGATAGACCCACCGATTGCCCTCGAAGACGTAGCGTGGCCGGATGTATACGAAGCCCGTTCGTTCGGGCACGTAGGAACCGTTCGTCCAGGCCCAATCGTAGCCGGTCCAGTCCCAATACCCGTCCACCCAGTAGTAGCCGTAACCCGGAGGCGCGGGCCGGTACTCGACGATGGGCGCTGGCGGTGGAACCGTCGGGTAAGCGGGACCGTACTCTGGGGGCGGAGGCGGCCCGGGGTCGGGCGTCACCACCACTTCGGGCTGCGCCCGCACCATGCACCCCGCGCCCGCCAAGGCCAAGAATCCTGTCGCCAACAAGAGCTGCCGGTTCATATGCTTTTCTCCTCGCGGATTGGACGGGGCGACTCACCCGAAAATTGACCGTCGGCGCCCGAATGTAGCAAGGAAGCGGCCAACAATGTGAAACCCGCCACGCGCATGACGTCATAGCCGCGAGCGGATTCAAGTTCCCCCGTGCTAAACAGGCGGAAATGGACACGGTATTTTCCGGCATTCAGCCATCCGGCGAGTTGCATCTGGGCAACTATCTCGGCGCGATTCGAAATTGGGTCGCTCTGCAGGGAAGCTACGAGTGTTTTTTTTGCATCGTCGACTATCACGCCGTGACTCAGCCGTATCAACCCGAAGAGCTGGCGGGCCGAGTTCGAGCGATGGCGGTCGATCTTCTCGCCTGCGGCATCGACCCGGCGCGCGCGACGCTCTTCGTCCAGTCCGATGTTCCCGAGCACACCGAGCTCGCCTGGGCGCTGGCCTCGGTCGCGCCATACGGTGAGCTGGGGCGAATGACGCAGTTCAAGGACAAGGCCGAGCGGAGCCCCGACAACATCAACGCCGGTCTCTTCACGTATCCCATCCTGCAAGCGGCCGACATCCTCCTTTACGGCGCCAAGCGGGTGCCGGTCGGCGAGGACCAGCGCCAGCACCTCGAGCTGGCGCGTGAGATCGTGCGGCGGTGGAACGCCCGTTTCGGCGACACCTTCGTCGAGCCACACCCCCTGTTGTCGACGACTCCCAAGATCCTGGGCCTGGACGGGCAAACGAAGATGTCGAAGAGCATCGGCAACACCATCGCCCTCTCGGAGACCGACGCGGCGATCTGGGAGAAGCTGCGCACCGCCGCAACCGATCCCCAGCGGGTACGCAGAACGGATCCGGGCGACCCCTCGGTGTGCAATGTCTTCACGCTGCACAAGTTCTTCTCCGACGAGGCGCGCCAGGCCGAGGTGCAAAGGGGGTGCACCACGGCGGGCATCGGCTGCATCGATTGCAAGAAGCTGTTGTTCGAGGGCGTCAAGGCCGATCTGCAGGTGATCCGCGCCCGCGCCGGAGCAATTCGCGCGGACATGCCCCAGGTCGAACGGATCCTCCAGGACGGCGCGGCGCGGGCGCGGGTCCGGGCGCGCGAGACCATGGCCCGCGTGCGCGCGAAGATGGGGATCACGCGCACGCCCTTGTCCTCATGAGCGCGGCCCGAGGCCGCGGTCGCGCGGACGTCGCCGCCATGGTGGCGCTCGCCGCCCAGGTCGTGCTTGGGGTCGCGGGTTGCTCGAGCGGTGAGCCCGGCTCGTCCCCCGAGGCGGCCGTGGCGCAGCTCATCGCCGCTGCTCGCTCCGGCGATCGCGCGGCCGTCTACCGGCGGCTCGGAGCCCGCACGCGCGGTCACATCGAGGAGATTCTCGCCGCCGCCCGCAAATCCGGCGGGGCTCGGCTGCTGCGCCCCGAGGACCTGGTGACCGTCGGATGGGTCCCACCCGCCTGGGAGGCGACCTCGATCCACGAGCTGCACCGTCAGGGCGAGGAAGCGGAGGTGGACGTCGCGTCCGCCGCCGGTGACCATCAAGCGATCACGGTCGTCCGCGAGGCGAAGCGCTGGATGGTCGAGCTTCCGCTGCGCTGACGCGCGCGCGTCAGCGCGGAGGGGGCGGAAGCGGGCGGACCATCGTTTGCTCCACGGACTCGACCTCCGAGGCTTCGATCTCGATGACCATGTCTTCGAGGTCGGGGAGCGCGATGTGCGGATTGGTGTCGGTCCCGGCCGTGGCTCGCGGGGGAACGCGTCGCTCGCCGACGCGGCGTTCTCGCGGGAAGATCCGGCGATCGGTCCCGCCTCCGCGCCGCTCCACCGTTCGCCGCTCTCGATCGAGGAGCTGGCGAATCTCCTCCAGCGTCGGGGGCAGCATGTCGATGCGCGCGATGCGCCCGGCACAGCTGTGACAGAAGGCGTGGCTGCGACCGAGCAGCTCCATCAGGCGAAGCTCGCCCCGACGGCGCTCGCCGCAGACGCCGCACGCCGCCCCCTTGCCCACGGGCCTCGAATCCCCCCATCGCGTGTAGCACCCCCAGCAACGGCCCCGCCTCAGCTCGCTGACCCGGGCACCGCAAACGCCGCAAGGCACCGTCGCACGTTCGATTTCAACGCTCATGAAGGCATTAGACCCCGCACCTTCGAAGGAGGCAAAAAAACTACATCTACGATGCGGTCGCGCCACGGCTGGCTCGGGGGCTTCGCCGCCTCGGATCTCGGGCAGCGCGCGCGGGGAGACGGATCGCCGCCGCGGCGAGATACGCTTCCGAAGTCCGAAGACCGAGGCCTCCTGTCCGCCTGGGATTGCTGCTAGGCTCGCTTTCGTCACCCCCCCATCTGTCGGGCGTGCCCGGAGGAAAATGCGCCGCGTCCTGCTCCTCGAACCCGATGTTCACCTGCGCCGCGAGCTGTTGCTGGGCCTGCGTGGGCACGACATCGATGGCGACGGCGTCGCCGACGCCTCGTCGGTGACCGGCGTTTGCGCGCGCGGCGAAGCGTGCGCCGTCGTGGTCGGACCGGGGGCGGTCGCGGAATTCGAGCGGGTGGTGGACGATCTCGACACCCTCGATGATCCCGCCACGTCTGGTCGGGAGGGGCCGCGGGCGCCCGTGGTCATCCTGATGATCGCGGGCGACGTCGCGGAGGGCATCGAGGCGATGCGCCGGGGCGCGCACGACTTCGTGGCGGCGGCAGGGGGGGTGGAGGCGCTCGCGGTCGCGCTGCGGAAGCTCGAGGTCTGGCGCGCGCGGGCCGGGACGCCGCGCTCGGGACCTGCTGGCGTCGGTGGTGGCTCGTCGCCGCCGAAGCAGAGGTTCGTCGGCGAGAGCGCCAAGATCGCCGCGCTGCTGGCCCAGGTGCGCCGGTTCGCTGCCGTGCCGAGCGCCGTGCTGGTGGGAGGGGAGTCTGGCACCGGCAAGGAGTTGATCGCGCGGGCGCTGCATGAGCAGTCGCCCTGGCGCAAGGGCGCTTTCGTGCCGGTGAACTGCGGGGCGATCCCCGCGGGGTTGATCGAATCCGAGCTGTTCGGGCACGAGCGAGGCGCCTTCACCGACGCGGTCAAGGACAAGCGTGGCCTGTTCGAGGTGGCCGACGGCGGTACGCTGTTCCTCGACGAGATCGCCGACTTGCCGGGAGCGCTTCAGGCGAAGCTGCTGCGTGTCCTGCAGGACGGGATGGTCAGGCGCGTGGGCGCCACAGACGACGTTCACGTGCGCGTGCGGGTGGTCGCCGCGACCGCGCGCGATCTCACCGCCGAGGTCCGGCTCGGCCGTTTTCGCGAGGACCTCTATTACCGGCTGGCCGGCCTGGAGATCCAGATCCCGGCCTTACGTGAGCGCCGCGAGGACATCCCGGCCTTGGTCGGGCATTTTCTCGAGCGTTCCTGCGAACGCCTGGGGCTGGGACCGAGGCGCGTGGATCCCGAGGCTATGAAGTTGCTGGTCGCCTACGCATGGCCCGGGAACGTGCGCGAGCTGGAGAACACCGTCGAGCGGGCCGCTGTGCTGTGCGGCGAGGACGGCGTCGACGTGGCCAGTTTGCCCGACAAGCTGGTCGCGGCCTCCCGGGCCGCGGACGCGGCCTCCGCGGCGTGGACCGTCGGCGCGTCGGGGGATGTGGTGATCCCGGGTCCCGAGCTGTCGATCAAGCGCGCTTCGCGTGAGATCGAGGAGAGCCTGATCCGCCGGGCGCTGAAGCGGACGAGCGGTAACCGGGTCCGCGCGGCGGAGTTGCTGGAGCTCAGCCACCGGGCCCTGCTCTACAAGATCAAGGACTACGGCATCGAGGTCGAGTCCCGCCGGACGTCCGGCCCCGCGAAGTCGCCCCGGTCGTCCTGAGGAAACCGCCCCGGAAGTAATTGACCGCCCAAGAGTTCGCCGTCGGAGGGCCACGCCGAGCCACGCGCCCGCCGAGCGCAATCGCGCGGGCGTGAACCCCCGAGCGAGCCGCGACGTTCGAGCCCGCGCGAAAACCGGGGCAACCGTCCGATACAAGCGGCTTGGCAACCGCCCTTGGGGGCGCTCGGCGGGCGCGTGGCTCGGCGTGGCCCTCCCGCAAGGATGTTTGGGGGTGGGCACGAGCTTGCGGGGGCGCTGTCCTGCCCGCATGGGGCGATTTCTTGACGGCTTCGGCGCGAGACCTACAATGTAGGCAAAGATGGGATTAATGTCCACACTGGACCTGTCCACTCTGCGGGGGCTCCCCACGCGGGGGACCGATGCTGGAGGGCGCGATGGCTAACCTCGGTGTCGGCCTCGACATCGGGTCGAGCGCCATCAAGGCGGTGCTGCTGGACGTCGGCCGCCGGGGCACGCGCCTGATGCATTTTGGCATCGAGTATTTGCCACCTCAGACCATCGTCGATGGGGCGCTGATGGATCGGGCGACCGTCGTCGAGGCGATTGAGCGGCTGAAGACCGCGCTCGGGATCGGAAACCGCCCCGTGGCAACCGCGATCGCGGGGCACTCGGTGATCGTGAAGAAGATCCAGGTCGCGGCGATGAGCCGGGACGAGCTGTTCGACCGAATACCTGCCGAGGCCGAGCAGCACATCCCGTTCAAGCGGGACGAGGTGGAGATCGACTATCAGGTGGTGGTCCCGAAGAACGCAGCCGGCGCGATGGAAATCATATTGGTCGCCGCCAAGAAGGACATGGTGGCCGACTATTGCCAGGTGATCCGCGACGCCCACCTGCAGCCGGTCATCATGGACGTGGCGGCCTTCAGCGTCCAGAACGCCTTCGAGGCTGCTCGCGCAGATCTCGTGATCCCTGGCGCCGTGGCGCTGGTTCACCTGGGCAGCGCCATCACCCACGTCAACATCG
Source organism: uncultured Myxococcales bacterium (assembly GCA_964443975.1). Lineage (GTDB taxonomy): Bacteria > Myxococcota_A > Polyangia > Fen-1088 > Fen-1088 > DASYCK01. The sequence goes on from CAYUFS010000040.1 coordinate 26,855, forward strand.
TGAACGCGGGCGTCTCCGTGTTCGTCCGCGACGTCAACGTAGGGGGGGCGGCCTTCACCGAGGAGGTGCAGCGCCGGTTGCGCATCAGTCACGAGGAGGCGGAGCAGCTGAAGTTGACGGCGGCTGAGGTGACGCGGCCGCCACCGCCCGGCCTCGCCGAGGTGATGAAGGAGGTCGCCGAGAGCGTCGCCGTCAAGGTCCAGCGCTCGATCGACTTCTTTCTGGCGTCGTCGCCGGACGTGAAGCTCTCTCGCATTCTGCTGTCGGGCGGAACATCCAACGTCGCCGCGCTGGTGACGGAGCTCGAGCAGCGGGCCAAGGTGCCGGTCGAGCAGCTGGATCCCTTCCGAAATATCGCCGTCGACCCGGCCAAGCTGGACCCGGCGTTCGTCAGCAAGCACGCCGCCGAGGCGGCCGTTTCGGTGGGTCTGGCGCTGCGCCGGTCCGGGGATGGTGACGCATGATGCGCATCAACCTGATTCGCACCCGGAAAAGCCGGCGGTTGGCTCCAGGCGATCGGGCGCTGGTCGCGATGGGCGCGACCGTCGTCCTGGCGATCGGCGGCATGTTCGCGCTCACCGCCAGCGCGATGGCCGAGGCCGACGGGCTGGTCCGCGCGAACAACGCGAAGAAGAACGACATCGAGCGGTTGAAGGGGGATCTCGGCGACTACGACAAGGTGAAGGAGCAGCGCCAGGATCTGTTGAAGCAACAGAAGACCATCGAGGCGCTCAAGACCGGGCGCACCGGGCCCGTGTATGTGATGCGTGAGCTGGCCGAGATCCTGACCCCGCGGAAGGGTCCCACCTTCGACCGGCCGAGTTACGAGGAGCGCCTTCGTCGAGATCCCAACGTCGGCTTCAATGCCGCCTGGGATCCCCGGCGCGTCTGGCTGGAGAGCTTCGAGGAGACCCAGCGCAAGGTGAAGATTCAGGGCGCCGCCCGCACCAACGAGGACGTCGCGGAGTTCCTGAAGCGGCTGCAGCTCTCGGTGTTCTTCGCCGAGGTCACACCCGAGTCGACGGCGCAGGTCGGAGACGGGACCGCGAGCACCGGCGCGAAGCGGGTCACCTTTCACCTGAGCGCGCGGGTAGTTTACTAAAGTGGACGAGCTGTTGCGGAAGCTGCGGAAGCTGACCCCGGCGAAGAAGGCGGGGGTGACGGTCGGCGTCGTCCTGCTGGCGGCACTGGTCGATTACCAGTTCTTCTATTCGGACGCGACGGCGCGGATCGCCTCGGCGCACGCGCACGCGTCGGATCTCGACGACGAGATGTCGGGCTACGAACGCCGGCGGGGGGAGTATCTCAATTTTCGTTCGGAGCTGCAGGGTCTGCAAAACGAGCAGCGGGACCTGCTGCGGATGCTGCCGAAGCGCGCGGAGATCCCCTCGTTTCTGGCAAGCGTTCAAGAGCAGGCGGAGCTGGTCGGCCTCGAGGTCTTGAACGTGGACATCGGTCAGGAGGCGCCGCAGGATCTGTATCTGCGGATTCCCGTGAAGATGGAGGTGCGCGGCACCTATCACCAGATCGCCCGGTTCTTTCGCAACGTGAGCGAGCTGCAACGCATCGTCGACGTGGAGAACCTGTCGATCCTGCCCGACAAGGACAAGGCCGCCGGCATCGACCTGCAGGGCGGCTCGCCCCCCAAGCTGCGCGCGAAGTTCGTCGCCGCGACGTTCAGGTTCAACGACAGGTCGACCCCAGCGGGGAGCCCATGAACGACAAGAGCGGCAAGGACGACAAGAAAGGGGCGTTGAATCGAGCGAAGCTCTCGCTCCCGATGCTGATGGCGCTGGGCGCGGCGGCGGCGGCCCCCAATCGGGCGGTCGCGGACGGTGGGACCGCACCCTCCCCCGGCGCTCTGGCGGCGCCGTCCTCCGGCGCGGGCGGCGCCGGTCCCGCGCCGGCGTCCGACGCGGCCACCGCCAAGCGCCAGGCGGCCCTGCGCCACAAGGTCCTCAAGGACGAGGACTTCGTGGAGAACGAAGAGACCAACCGCGATCCGTTCCACTCGTACCTGCGGCTCTTCGTCGAGCACACCCCCCAGAAGAGCAGAAAGGTGCCATCCGCCTTCGAGAAGGTGGGGCTGGAGGATCTCACGTTGATCGCGATCGTATCGGGCGACGAATCGCCGCGCGCGATGTTCCGCGACCCCACCGGATATGGGCAGACCGTGAAGAAGGGCGAGTTCTTGTCGCGCAGCGGCGCTCGCGTCACGAAGATATTGTCCGATCGGGTGATCGTGGAGATCACGGAGACGACGGGAGCCGGCGAGCCACGGATCGTGGAGAAAGCCATTTTGGTCAACCCGGATGAGGCGCCATGACGAAGCCCGCTAGAAGGTTCACCGACGTTCCCGCGCGGCTGGTCCCGTTGCTGCTCGGCGGCGCGCTCGTGCTCGGGGGGCGCGCGGTGTCGGGAAACGACGAGGTGCCCACGGTGGGGACGACGGCGGCGGCCCCCGCGCCGCCCTCCGTGCAGGTGGCCCCCACGCCGCGGATCACGACGTCCAATCCCCGCGGCGACGGCGCGCCGGCCGCTGCCCAGCAGGGTCCTGGCCCGGTCGCGCCGCCGGCGAGCGCTGCCGGGCCGGTCGCCGGCGCCTCGGCGTCCGGGGCCCCCGCCGGGCCGGGGAGCGGCGTCACGCGCGCCCCGCGCCGTCACTACTCGGGGCGGCGAATCGACCTCGACTTCAAGGGCGCCGACATCCACAACATCCTGCGGCTCCTGGCCGACGTGGGTCAGGTCAACATCGTCACGTCCGACGACGTGAAGGGCGAGGTCACCATCAAGATGCGCAACGTGCCCTGGGATCAGGCGCTCGACGTCATCTTGCGCTCCAAGTTGCTCGGGCAGGTGCGCGAGGGCAACCTCATCCGCGTGGCGCCGCTCGTGGTCCTCGAGAAGGAGCTGGAGCAGGAGATCGCCCGTCAGAAGCAGCTCGCGGACGTGGCGCCCACGGAGACCCGCATCATCGCCGTCAGCTACGCCGAGGCCAAGAATCTGCAGGAGCGCGTGCACGATCTGCTGAGCCCGCGCGGGAAGATCTCCGTCGACGAACGCACCAACCAGCTGATCGTCTCGGATCTGGCCGCGAACCTGAATCTCGTCGAGGATCTGGTGCGCAACCTCGACTCGCAGACGCTGCAGGTGGTGATCGAGGCGCGCATCGTCGAGGCGAACTCGAACTTCGCGCGCGAGATCGGGGTGCAGTGGGGCGGCTCCCTGTACGCCGACACCGGCCACGGTACGAGCACGGGGTTGTCCTTCCCGGGGAACGTCGCGGTGGGCGGCGGCGCCATCACCGACACGGCGGCTCCGACGGCGGGGTTGCTGGGGGCCGGCGCCGCCAGCCCCAACTTCGCGGTCAACCTGCCGGCCAAGGTCGCGACAGACGCCGGCGGGGCGCTGGGGCTCACCCTGGGCTCGCTCGGGGGCGCGTTCAACCTGAATCTGCGGCTGTCGGCGATGGAGTCGACCGGGCAGATCCGCATCCTGTCGTCGCCGCGAATCTCGACCATGGACAACATCGAGGCGGCGATCGAGCAAGGGGTGTCGATCCCGATCTCCATCATCAGCGCCCAGGGCATCCAGACGGTGTTCGTCGACGCGAAGCTGAACCTGACCGTGAAGCCGCACGTGACCAACGACGGCACGGTCATCATGACCGTGCACGTGACCCGCAACGAGCCCGACTTCGCGCACACCGGGGCCCGGGGCGATCCGACGATCTTGAAGAAGGAGGCGAAGACCGTGATGCTGGTTCGGGACGGAGACACCGCCGTCATCGGGGGCATCTACCAGCGCAGCTCGACGCTGCGCTTCGACAAGGTGCCGTTCCTGGCCGACATCCCCATCCTGGGGTTCTTCTTTCGCCACAAGGTCGAAGCCGACGATCGCACGGAATTTCTGGTCTTCATCACGCCGCGAATCTCCAACCGCGCTGAATTGGTGCGCGCGGACGCAAGCGGCGCGCGATAAGCTTCGCGCGTGACCGACGCGCCGATCTTTCTCGTGGGGTTCATGGCCTCGGGCAAGTCCACCGTGGGTCGCCTGGTCGCGTCTCGCCTCGGGTGGGAGTTTCGGGATCTTGATCGGGTGATCGCCGAGGGAGCCGGCCGGACCATCCCGGAGATCTTCGCGCAGGAGGGCGAGGAGGGGTTCCGGCGCCGGGAGGCCGCGGCGGTTCGCGAGGCGGCGGGGCTGCGTCGCGCCGTCATCGCGACCGGGGGCGGCGCCGCCTGTCGCGAGGTCAACCTGACGGCGATGCTGGCCGCGGGGCACGTCGTGGCCCTGGTGGTCACCCCCGAGGAGGTCGTTCGCCGCACCCAGGGGCGGACCGCCCGGCCCTTGCTCGACGGCGTCGCCGATCCGCTCGCGGTCGCCGCCGAGTTGCTGCGCGCCCGCGAGCCGTTCTACGCCCGCGCCCACGCCTCGATCGAGACGCGCGATCGCAGCCCGGATGAGGTTGCCGGCGCCGTCTTGCGGGTGCTAGAGGCAAGGGCTCCATGATCACGATCCCCGTGCCGCTCGGCGCGCGCGCTTACGACGTGCGGATTGGAGGCGTGAGCCCTGACGAAGCGGCCACGTGGCTGGTGGCTGCCGCCGGCGCGCCGACCGGGGTCGCCGTCCTGGTCGACGCGCAGGTGGGGCGCGTGTCGCCCCGCGTCGCCCCGCTCGTCGCCGCGCTGGCGGCGCGGTTTCCCAACGTCCGCCGCCGCGATCTGCCCGCCGGGGAGGCCTGCAAGACCCTCGCGGAGATCGGGCGAACCACCGAATGGATGGCGGCCTCGGGGTTCGATCGGGGCGCGCTGGTCGTTGCGATTGGCGGGGGCGCGGTGAGCGACCACGCCGGGTTCGCGGCGGCCATCTACCTGCGCGGCGTCCCCTTCGCAATCTTCCCAACCACCCTGCTGGCGATGGTCGACGCCTCGGTGGGCGGAAAGACGGGCGTCGACCTCGGCGCCGGCAAGAACCTGGTCGGCGCGTTCCACCAGCCGCGCGCCGTGATCGCCGACCTGGGATTCCTGGCCACGCTGCCGCCGCGCGAGCGGACCGCAGGCCTGGCGGAGGTCGTGAAGGCCGGGCTGATCGCGGACCTCGCGTTGTTCGAGCGTCTGGAGGAGGAGGCGGTTTCCCTGTCGGCGCCGGCCGAGCACCGTGACGGCGAGAACGCCACCCGCCTGGCGACGATCATCGCCGCCGCCGTCAAGGTCAAGGTCGACGTGGTGACCGCGGATGAACGCGAGTCCGGACGCCGGGCGATCCTGAACTTCGGCCACACGGTGGGGCACGCGCTCGAGTCCGAGTCGGCGTACGAGCTTCTGCATGGCGAGGCGGTGTCGCTGGGGATGGTGGCGGCGCTATCGCTCGGCGTGTCGCGCGCGGTGACCCCGGTCGCGGTGCGGGAGCGCGCGCGTCGCCTGCTCGCCGCGCTCGGTCTCCCGGTGGACGTCGAGAGGCGCCTGTCGCCCGCGGTGCTCGAGCGGATCGATGTCGACAAGAAACGTCGCGGCGAATCCGTTCGGTTCGTGCTGGTGCCCACCCCGGGGACCGCCGAATTGACCGACATTCCCCTTGCCGAAGTGCGCAGCCTGCTCGCCCGGACCGGGCCGGCTGCTTGACCCCGGGCAAGCGAGCGGGTACAAGCGCCCCCGCAAGGGCAGGGGCCGCCCGGCCCGAGCGATGACGACGCAAGAGAAAGGATCCGGCCCGGAATGAAGAAGCCCAAGCCTCGCCAGAAGTCACCGGGGCAGTCGGTGGCAGCGAAGACCGCCTCGGGGCTCGACCTCGGCGCCATTCGCGAGCTCGCCCTCATCGCCGAGGAGTTCGGGCTCGCCGAGCTCGAGGCGGATCCCTCCGGTCACGTTCGCCTCTCGCGCCGCACGGCCGGTCACGCAGCCGACCCGCCCGGCGCGGGCATGGCGACGGCCCCCACCATCGCGCTGGCGCCGCCGGCGCCGATCGACGCCGCGGCCCAGCCCGGGACGTTCATCACGTCGCCGTTCGTCGGGACTTTCTACCGGGCGCCGTCCCCCGATGCCGCCTCGTTCGTCGAGGTCGGGGAGTCCGTGAAGAAGGGGCAGGTCGTCTGCATCGTCGAGGCGATGAAGCTGATGAACGAGATCGAGGCCGAGGTCGAGGGGAGGGTGGCCGAGGTGCTGGTCAAGAACGGCGAGCACGTGGAGTACGGTCAGATCCTCATCCGGCTGTCACCGATCTGACAGGGCCGCCCGTTGTTCAAGAAAGTATTGATAGCGAACCGAGGCGAGATCGCGCTGCGCGTGATCCGCGCCTGTCGCGAGATGGGGATCCGCACGGTCGCGGTTCACTCCACCGCCGACGCGGATTCGCTGCACGTGCGCTTCGCCGACGAGAAGATCTGCATCGGCCCGCCGCCGGCGCGCGACAGCTACCTGAACATCCCCGTGCTCATCAGCGCCGCCGAGATCTCGGGCGCCGACGCGGTTCACCCCGGATACGGGTTCTTGTCGGAGAACTCCCACTTCGCCGAGGTGGTGCAGAGGTGCGGGTTCAGCTGGCTGGGGCCGGAGCCAGACACCATGCGCCTCATGGGCGACAAGGTGTCCGCGCGCGCCGCGATGACCAAGGTAGGCGTGCCCATCCTTCCTGGCACCGGCTTGATCGAGACGGATCGACAAGCGGAGGAGGCCGTCGAGCGCATCGGCTTCCCCATCATCATCAAGGCGTCGGCGGGCGGCGGCGGCAGAGGGATGAAGATCGTGGAGGATCGCGGGCGTCTGTCCGCGCAGCTCTCTGCGGCGCGCTCGGAGGCGCAGGCGGGCTTTGGCAATCCGGCCGTCTACCTCGAGCGCTACATCTCGCGCCCGCGCCACATCGAGGTGCAGGTGCTCGGCGACGGGGAGCGTGCCATCGCCCTCGGCGAGCGCGAGTGTTCCATTCAGCGGCGGCATCAGAAGCTGGTCGAGGAGGCGCCCTCGGTCGCCATCGACGACGCGCGGCGCGCCGAATTGCTGAAGATCGCACGCAAGGCCACCGAGTCGATCCGCTACAAGACCGTGGGCACGATGGAGTTCCTGCTCGACGAGGATCGCAACTTCTACTTCATGGAGATGAACACGCGCATCCAGGTCGAGCACACCGTCACCGAGGAGGTGTTCGGGATTGACCTCGTGCGCGAGCAGATCCGTCTGGCAGCGGGCGACCCGCTGCGGTTGCCGGCGGATCTGCGGCCGCGCGGTCACGCCATCGAGCTTCGCATCAACGCGGAGGATCCCGTCACCTTCGCGCCCTCGCCCGGGCGCATCACCGCCCTGAACCTGCCGGGCGGCCTCGGGGTCCGCGTGGACACGCACATCTACCAGCAGTATGTGGTGCCGTCGTACTACGACTCGTTGCTCGCGAAGCTGATCGTCCACGCCGAGAACCGCCCCGCGACGCTGGCCCGCCTGCGGCGAGCGCTGGCGGAGTTCGTCGTCGAGGGATGCAAGACCAACCTCGACTTTCACCGGCGCCTCCTCGGCAACGCGGACTTCGTCGCCGGACGGATGGACACGCATCTGATCGAGCGGATGGGCCCGGGCTAGCCTGAAAGGGACGTTTCCTCTCGTTCCACCGACGGCCGACGATCCGGCCCGCTGGCTGCGCCGACCCTGCGCTCCGGTGCTCGAGTACCGGAGTACACTGCGCTCCGGTGCTCGCGTCGGCTTCGCCATCGGGCCGGCTTGTCGGCCGCCTTCTAATCCCGCTTCCCGGCAGCTCTGAGAGTTTCACCGGGGGGCCGGAAACCCGAAGCCCGAGGCTGCCCGAGGCCTGCTGATCCGGCCGTGCTCCGGTCCCCGCGCCAGGCAGGGGCTAAGTGCGCGACCCCGAAGGCAATTGTCTTTACTCTCGGGATGGGGCCGGTAAGCTCACCGCCGGGGCCTCCGGTGAACGGCAAGAAAGAGAAATACCTTGTTGCCGCGCTGAAATTCTTCGAACGCGGACAGCTCGACAAGGCGCTCCTGGAGTTTGCGAAGGTGGTCGCCGAGGACCCGGCCGACACCCGTACGTGGCTGAAGATGGCGGAGCTCCACGCCAAGCTGGGGGCGAACGCCGAGGCGTCGGAGATCTACCTTCGCACCGGGGAGCTCTACGCCGAGCAGGGCCTGGCGCAGAAGGCCGTCGCGGTCTACAAGAACGCGCTGAAGCTCACCCCGGGCGCGGCCCCGGCGCACCTGAAGCTGGGCGCGCTCTTCACGCAGCTCGGCCTCGTGTCCGACGCCGTTCAGCAGTTCGAGCTCGGCGCCACCGTGTTGCAGCGGGACGGGGCGCCCGCGGAAGCGGCGGCGGCGCTCCGGCGGGCGGTCGCCGTTCAGCCCGAGAACGTGGTTCTGCGGGTCAAGCTGGCCGAGGCCGCGTCGCTCGCGGGGCTGGTCGAAGAGGCGGTGAGGGAGTTCGGGCGCGCCGCCGATCAGCTGAAGGCGCAAGGCCGGCTCGACGAGTCGTTGCGCGTCCTCGAGCGGTTGTTGTTTCATCAACCGGGGAACACCACCAAGGCGCGCGAGCTCGCCGAGGCGTACATCGCGAAGGGCAACCCGCGACTCGCGCTTCCGAAGCTGCAGGCGTGTCTGAACGCCGCGCCCGGGGAGCCGCGCACGCTGTCACTGCTGGCGCGGGCCCTGGAGCAGCTCGGGCAGATCGACAAGGCCGTCTCCGTGCTCAAGGAGCTGGCGCGCCTGTGCCATGAGCTCGGGCGGGGCGGCGAGAGGGATGCCGCCATCGGCCACGCCCTGGCGCTGATGCCTGCCGACCCGGAGGCGCAGGCCCTGGCCATCCGTCATCGCGTGCACGCGGATGCGGGGACGGACGCCACGCCGCCTCCGGTCCGCCCCGCCGACGTCGAAGGCGGCGGCAGCTTCGATCTCAGCGGCGTGGCGCGGGCCGATAACGGCGCCAGCTCGTCGGGCCGCGTCGCCATCCCGCTCGGCGCGGGGGATACCAGCGCCCGGGTGATCGCCTCCTCCGCGGCGCCCGGCGAACCCGACGCCGCGCGGATCCTCGCCGAGAGCGAGGTGTTCGTGAAGTACGGCTTGCTCGAGCGAGCGGTCGAGCACCTCGGTCGCGTGTTCGACTTCGAGCCCGAGAACCGGGAGGCGCGCGAAAAATTGATCAGCGTGCTGCAGAAGCTGGGGCGGCGCGCGGAGGCCGAGCGCCACAGCGAGATCCTCACGCATCAGTCGGCGCGCCGGCCGCTGACCGAGGCGGGGCGGAGCGCTGAGACGCCGCCGCTCGGGAGCTCGCTCCCTCCCCGCGGGCGCGTCGCCATGGCCGATCGCGAGCGTGCGCCAGCGGCCGAGCCTGCCCCGACAGCGACGCGGCCCGTGGTCGTCGCGCTCGACATCGACGAGGATCCGACCGTCGACCTGCGCGCGCCGTTGCAAACGCCGGACGATCCCGGCGCGACCCCTTTGCCTTTGCCCCTTGAATGGGACCGCAGCACCGATCGCGTCGTCTTCGAGGAGACCGTGTCGACGGGGGACGTGGTGGCGGTGCGCGACACCGGTCGCGGGATGCTGTCGCTCGACTGGGAGGAGGAGGCTGCCCTTCGGCCCACGCCGCCTCCGGTCGTGAGCGGCGCGGGGCGGTCCGGCTCGTCGGGCTGGGACCTCGCGCTCCCTGCCGAGGCGACACCTCCGCCGCGGGCGCAGGCGCAACCGGACCCGACGGCGGACGGTGACGACGAGGACGAACTCGGGGCCGAGTTGCAGCAGGTGGCCTTCTTCCTGGAGCAGGGAATCGTCGAGGAGGCACGCTCGTTGCTCGCCGACCTCGAGCAACGATTCCCGCGGGACCGCCGGGTGGCCGCGAGGCAGCGCGAGCTGGAGGCGTTCGCGGCGCTCGAGGTGGCCGCGGACCTCGGCGTCGTCCCCCACAACGCCGGCAACATGAGGCGCCGCGGCGCTGACGTGAAGCCAGGGCCGCGCGCCGTCGTGAGCGGGGACGGCGTCACCGACGTCACGACCCATCGCGACCTGGCCATCGCGTACAAGGAGATGGGGCTGTTCGAGGCGGCGATCTCCGAGCTGAAGATCCTGGCCGATGATCCCAAGCACGAGGTATTGGCCCTCACCATGATGGGCGAGTGCTTCGAGGCCAAGGGCTCGTTCACCGAGGCCGTCATTCGTTACAAGGGAGCGCTGAACTGCGCGCCCATCACCCCGGATGAAATGATGCAGCTGTATTTCCTGCTGGGCGGCGCCTTCGACCATCTGGGCGACAGTGGCGAGGCGCTCTACTTCTTCGACAAGGTGGCCCGCCGCGATCCGAAGTTTCGCGACGTCGACAAGCGAATCGCCGTGCTTCGGCCCAAGCTCGCCAAGCTGACGCCATGACGAAGGAGTCGGCTGCTTCGCTGGCGGATCGGGCGGCTGCCTACTTTCGCGACCTTCAGGATCGGATCGTGGCGGGGCTGGAGCGTCTCGACGGCGGCCGGTTTCGCGAGGACGCCTGGGAGCGTCCGGGAGGGGGCGGCGGGCGCTCGCGCGTCCGGACCGATGGCGACCTGTTCGAGAAGGCCGGCGTGAACTTCTCTGACGTGTTCGGTGAGTTCGGCGGCGACCTGGCGCAGAGCTTGCCCGGAGACGGCCGCAGCTTCCGCGCCAGCGGCGTGTCGCTGGTCCTGCACCCGCGCAACCCTCATGTGCCCACCGTGCACGCGAACGTTCGCTTCATCCGGCGGGGCGGGGGAGCCTGGTTCGGCGGCGGGACCGATCTGACGCCGTACTATGTCGTGGGCGAGGACGCCACGGCCTTTCACCGGCACCTGCAGGCCATCTGCGGCGCGCATGATCCGACGCTGTATCCGCGGTTCAAGGCCTGGTGCGACCGGTATTTCTACTTGCCCCACCGCAAGGAGCCCCGGGGCATCGGCGGCATCTTCTTCGACTACCTGGGCGCGGGGGCCGAGCGCGCGGCGGGCGAACCGTTCGCCGCGCCGCCCACCGAGCTCGAGCAGGACGCCGAGCGCGTGTTCGCGTTCGTGCGCGCGCTCGGCGACGGCATGCTCGACGGCTATCACGACATCGTGGCCCGGCGGCGCCACCAGCCGTGGGACGAGCGCCAGCGTGACTGGCAGCTGTTGCGGCGGGGCCGCTACGTCGAGTTCAACCTGATCTTCGATCGGGGGACGATCTTCGGGTTGAAGACGGACGGTCGCACCGAATCGATCCTGATGTCCTTGCCTCCCGAGGTGCGCTGGCGCTACGGAACAGTACCGGCGCCCGGCTCGCCGGAGGCCGAGTCGCTGGCGGCGATCTGCGCCCAGCGCGACTGGGCCGCCGCGGACTGAACGCGCGGCCGTATCGCGCGCGTGCGCGCGAATTGCGCTGATCCGCGGGGGCGCGCCTCCGTCCCGGCGCGCCAACCTCAACAACTTCTTGACACGGCTCATCTGTTCCGTACCATACGAATGTTCAGTTGTAACGCCGTGCCGAGGAGATGCCGATGAGCCCGCTGACCCTAGTTCGCGACGATGAACGCGACGTCTTGACGGATCGCCAGCGGGAGATCCTCGACTTCATCACCCGGTCGATCACGTCGCGCGGGTACCCGCCGACGCTTCGCGAGATCGGCACCCACTTCGGGATTCGTTCGACGAACGGCGTGAATGATCACCTGCGCGCCCTCGAGAAGAAGGGCTATCTGCAGCGGGAGGATCTGAAGTCGCGCGCGCTCCGTCCCGTCACCGCATCGGGAAAGCCGCTGGACTCGGATTCGGAGGTGGTCGACGTGCCCTTGCTGGGACGGGTGGCCGCGGGCGTGCCGCTGCTCGCGGTGGAGAACATCAACGAGACCGTCCGTGTGGATCGATTCTTCATCGGTCAGACCCGCGAGGTGTTCGCGCTGCGGGTGAAGGGCGAGTCGATGATCGAGGACGGGATCTTCGACGGGGATTACATCTTCGTGCGCAAGCAGCTGAACGCCAGTCGGGGCGAGACGGTGGTGGCGATGATCGAGGGAGAGGCCACCGTCAAGCGGTACTACCCCGAGGGCGACGTGATCCGGTTCCAGCCAGCGAACGCGGCGATGGAGCCGATCTTCGTACGCAAGCGCGACTTCAAGAGCGTGAACCTCCTCGGCGTCGTCATCGGCGTCTACCGAAAGATGTCGTAAACGACCTGCAGAGCCCACGGTCCCTCGTGCCCAGAACCGTGGTTCACCTCCCGTCGCTCGGTTGACCTCCCGCCGCACGGCCCACGTCCCGTGGTCCGGCTCACCTCCCGTCGTCCGGTTCACCTCGCGCCGGTTCCCTCCCGCCGCACGGCACACGTCCCGTGGTCCGGATCACCTCCCGTCGTCCGGATCACCTCCCGCCGCACGGCTCGCGTCCCGACGTCCGGTTCACCTCGCGCCGGTCACCTCCCGCCGCACGGCCCACGTCCCGTGGTCCGGCTCACCTCCCGTCGTCCGGTTCACCTCGCGCCGGTTCCCTCCCGCCGCACGGCACACGTCCCGTGGTCCGGATCACCTCCCGTCGTCCGGATCACCTCCCGCCGCACGGCTCGCGTCCCGACGTCCGGTTCACCTCGCGCCGGTCACCTCCCGCCGCACGGCACACGTCCCGTGGTCCGGCTCACCTCCCGTCGTCCGGTTCACCTCCCGCTGCAATGCGAGCTTCGCCCAGCTTAGCTGGGCGAAGCGAGGGGGGCCCGGGGGTGTGCGAGCGGCAGCGAGCCACGCCCCCGTAAGATGAGCGGCAGCGAGCCACGCCCCCGTAGGATAGACGTGCGTGCTAGGCTGGTTTTTCATTGTCTCGGGCTGAGAAAGATCGGCGCCCTCGAGCACACCTCGGGCGTGGAACGGTGTTCGCCCTGTGGCTTCACCTGCAGATCTTGGTGCCGCTGCTGGTCGTCATCTTCTCCAAGGCCAAGCGCGAGGAGGCGGAGCGAGCGGAGGAGGTGGACGTCGGCTTCGAGAGTGTCCCGGCCGAGCAACTGCCGGCGGAGTTACCGCCGCTCGATGACACGCCTCCCCCGACCGGCAAGGTAGCGCCAGCGCCGACGTCGACGAAGGTGGCGGCAGACAAGAAGCCCCCGCCGCCGCCCGACAAGAAGGCGCCGGAGCCGCCGCCGCCGACTCCCGTGGCGGTCACGCCTCCGCCCCCCGTCGTGCCCCCGCCGCCCCCGAAGCCGCAGCAGCCGCCTCCGCCGAAGGGGCACGAGAAGATCGTGGACCTCGAGAACGACAAGAAGGTCGAGCCGCCCCCGAACGCCAAGTACCTGGCCCAGGACAACAGCCGCACCGAGGAAGAGACGCGGGCGACCCACACGAACCTCGAGCGCGAGCAGGCGGGCGAGCAGGCCTCGTCGCAAGCGGCGGGCAAGCGTCAGGACGACAAGGAGATCGGGGACGATCGCGCGAAGATCGCCGAGCTCGACGAGCAAAGATCCAAGCTCGGGCGTGAGGCGCCCCAGGTCGTTCCCCACCAGACGACCGAGTCCCTGCCGCCCGATCCCAGGCGCAGCCAGAGGTCGCCGGTGCTGTCGCTGCGTGAGGTATCACCGCGCGGCCACGAGATCACCCCCGAGACGGTCGACCCGTCGCTGCCCCACGATCCCGCCGGCATGCTGGCGAGAGAGCGCGCGCGCAGCGCCTTCCGCGACGACGACGGCGGCAAGGCGAGTCAGGGCAAGCGCGTGAGGCTGGCGCTCAGCGGGCGCGATTACGAGTACCTGTTCGGGGCCGAAGCGAAGGCCGAGCGCCAGCTCGCGCAGAAGGAGCGCTCGTCGCATCTCGGCCGTCCGGTGCAGCGTCGGCTCTCGCAGGTGCGGTCGTCGCTCGAGAACTTCATCCCCGATGTGAAGCCCGGCACGAAGACGGTGCTCAACGCGCGCCGGGCGCCGTTCGCGGCGTTCATCGCCCGCGTCCACCGGCAGATCCACAAGTACTGGGGCTACGGCGCGCTCGAGGACTGGGACGGCCTTCCAAGCTCGAGTCCATTCAACAACGATGCCCTGAACACGACGCTGGAGATCGTGATCAACCAGGACGGCACGGTCGGCAAGATCACGGTCGTCAAGGCGTCCGGCTACCTCGCCTACGACGCGGCCGCGATCGACGCCGTGTTCGCCGCCGGTCCGTTCCCCGAACCGCCGGGCGAGATCCTGTCGAGCAACGGCAAGGTCTATTTTCACTGGAACTTTGCCCGCGATGGCCGGGCCTGCGGCACCGAAGGGGTGGAGTACTTCATCCTCGACCACACGCCCGACGACCGTCCCCGGGGACGGGGTTAGGCTCTAGAGCGCCCGGATCAGCGCAGCTCGTAGTGGGCGACGTGGCGCAGGTTCAGGAAGTTCACCGTGAAGTGCGCGAGCACCGGGCCCGTCAGGTCCCCGGACCACAGGAAGAGCTCGCTGAACAGAAGGCCGGCGACGAACGAGCCGACGGTCCACGGGAGATACCGCGCCTTGGGGCCGATGTGCAGCAGCGCGAACACTCCGCTCGAGGCCCAGACACCGATGGACGGCATCAGGGCCCCGCGAAAGAACATCTCCTCGCCGACCGATGAAGCGATGGCGAGGACGACGATCTCGGGGTCGGTCAGCGGGCTGAGGAGCGAGCGGAATTCCCGGTGAAGGGATCGCGCCCACTCGAACCGGTGGACCGTCAAGCGCGACGCGAAGACGATGGCCAGCCCCAACGCGGCGCCGATGCAGATGCCGGACCACTCGTGGGTGTCGCCGTCCCCCACGAGGCGCCACACGTTCGGGGCCCCGCGCACGGAGCCCCACACCAGCGCGGTCGCGGCCAGCGACAGGTAAAGCACCAGCACCAAGGCCGGGCGGGACCAGCTGGAGCCGCGAGAAATCATCCAGCGACATCTTACGAGAAGGAGGCCGACACACGACAACCGCGCGCCGCTAACGCCTTGTGTCTAGTGGTTTAAGTAATTGAAATTAATAGATAATATTTGTTCCCGATTTTCGACGGACGGTCACGCGGGTGCGTGGTAAAGGTAGCGCCGTGGCAGTTCCGGCCGTCAAGTCGCGACGGAGCACGGCCCGCAACCCGCTTGCGGCGACGCTCCGCAAAGTGGGGTTGCAAAAGCTCCTGCTCACGCGAATCTGCGACCTCGAGCTGCGTCCCACGGGCGCGCTGGCCGAGTGCGTCGAGCAGGTCATCTCCGAGATCCGCGCGCATGGCATCACGTTCGTGCCGGCCTTCTACCTGGGCGACGACGACTTCTGGACCGCCGATCGAGCGGTCAGCGTGAACATACCGTGGTATCTGGCAACCCCCGAGCTGTGGCAGCTCGTGAACGATCACCTGTTCGAGTACTCGCGCGACGAAGTGATGATGTACCTGCGTCACGAGGCGGGCCACGCGCTGTCGTACGCGTACGGGCTGTGGAAGCGGCGCGACTGGGTTCAGATGTTCGGCGACTTCCGGCGGCCCTATCGCGACGTGTACGGCCCGAATCCGTGGAGCCGCGACTTCGTTCGCTACCTGCACTGGACGGGGATGTATCACTACGCCCAGAAGCACCCGGACGAGGACTGGGCGGAGACGTTCGCGGTCTGGCTGGATCCCGCGTCGCGATGGCGGCGGCGGTATCGCGACTGGCAGGTGGCGCTGGCGAAGCTGGAGTACGTCGACCGGGTCCTCGAGGTCGAGCGGGTATGTCGCGGGACCCCGCCCAACCCACGGCTCGGGCTGCGCGTGCCGTACACCGAGATTCGCGAGACGGTCGCCGAATACTTCGACATCGGCGACGTCGTCGACGAGGATCTGATGGAGTACCGGAAGGACCTGCTGGAGATCTTTCCTCGGCAGTCGACGCCGCGCCGCCAGCCGGCGCGCCGGCGGTTCAGCCACACGGCCCAGTCGCTGTCGGCGGCGCGCTTCATTCGCCAGAACCAGCAGATGCTGGTCGATCGCCTTTCGGGCTGGATCGGCGACTCGGATCGCCGCGTGATCTCGCGGTTCTTGCGCCAGCTCCAGGCGCTTTGCACCGAGGAGCAAATGTACGTCCCGGAGAGCCGCCGCACCGAGAAGCTCGTCGAGCTGACGATCGTCGCGACCTGGCACGTCGTCGACGGGATCCACCGCCTGAGCTGAGCGCGGCCCAGCGAGGACGTCAGGCCGCGGGCGGCAGCCTGCGCGCCACCGCATCCGCCGCCTGCAGCTCCTCGGGCGTGTTGACGTTGATGAAGGTTCGCAGGTCGGGATCGAGCGCGCGGAGCTCGGGCTCCGGGACGAACGCGACGGGGAGGCTCGCCAGAAGCGCGTGCAGCGCGAGAGCTCGACTCGCGAGGGCCGCTGCCAGCGGGGCGGCGAAGGCGGCGGCGTAGCGCGCGCACAGCGGTTCGGGGCCGCGTGGAAGGCGCGGCACGACGGCGAGCGCTGCGGGCGCGTCGCGCAGCCGCCGCAGCACCGCAGGGTGCAAGAAGGGCATGTCGCCCGCCACGCACACCACCGCTTCGGTCGCCGGGGACGTCGCGAAGAACGCCAGGGCGGCCTCCAGTCCCGCGAGCGGTCCCTGCCCCGGCGCCACGCGGTCGGGGATGGCATGGACGCCGGTGCCGGCGAAGGGCCGGGGGTCTCCGCCGACGACCACGACCGTATCGAACAAAGGCCGCAATACTTCGAGCTGCCGATCGATGATCCGGCGTCCCCCGACGAGGATCGTCGGCTTCAGCACGCCCCCGAGCCGCCTCGCACGACCGCCGGCCAGTATTGCGGCGGCGGCCAACGGTGTCAGCCCTGCGCGAGAGCCGCCGCCACGATCTGCCGCGCCTCGTCCTGGATTTGCTTCAGGTGCGCCTCGCCCTTGAAGCTCTCTGCGTAGATCTTGTACGCGTCTTCGGTCCCGGACGGGCGCGCGGCGAACCACCCCTCGTCGGTCGTCACCTTCAAACCCCCGATGGGCGCGTTTCCCTCGGGGGCCTCGGTCAGCTTCGCGCGAATGGGATCTCCCGCCAGCGTCGTGGCGCGCACGGAGGCGGGGGACAGTTGCTTCAAGATCTGCTTCTGCTGCGGGGTCGCGGGCGCGTCGATGCGCGCGTAGACGGGCGCACCCAGCTCCTCCGTGAGGCGCCCGAACGCCACGCCGGGATCGACCCCCAGGCGCGCGGTGATCTCCGCCGCCAGGAGCCCCAGCAGCAGCCCATCCTTGTCGGTCGTCCACACGCTGCCGTCCCGGCGCAGGAACGAGGCGCCCGCGCTCTCTTCGCCGCCGAAGCCATAGCTGCCGTCGAGCAGCCCGGACACGAAGTACTTGAAGCCCACCGGAACCTCGGCGAGCCGCCGGCCGAGGCGCTTCGCAACCCGATCGATCAGGCTGCTCGACACCAGCGTCTTGCCGATCGCCGCGTCCGCGCGCCAGCTTGGCCGGTGCCGGAAGAGGTAGTCGATGGCGACGGCCAGGAAGTGATTCGGGTTCATCAACCCCACCGAGGGCGTGACGATCCCGTGCCGGTCGGCGTCGGTGTCGTTGCCGAACGCGATCGTGAACCGATCCTTCAGCCCGATGAGGCCCGCCATCGCGAAGCGCGACGAGCAGTCCATGCGGATCTTGCCGTCGTGATCGACTGGCATGAAGGCGAACGTCGGATCGACGGTGTCGTTCACGACCTCGAGCGAGAGTCGGTGTCGCTCGGCGATGGCGCCCCAGTATCCGACCGCCGCGCCTCCCAGGGGATCGACCCCGATCTTCACGCCGGCCGCGCGGACGGCCTCGAGGTCCACCACCTCGGGCAAGGCCGCCACGTACGGCGCGACGAAGTCGTGCGCCTTCACGCAGGCGGCGACCCGCGCGCGCGCCAAGGGAATCCGCCGCACGTCCCGGTTCCCGTCGCGCATCATCGCGTTCGCCGCCCGCTCGATCAGCGAGGTGACGTCGGTGTCGGCGGGACCGCCGTTGGGCGGGTTGTACTTGAAGCCCCCGTCCTCGGGCGGATTGTGCGACGGCGTGATCACGATGCCGTCCGAAAGATGCTCGGCGCGTCCCTTGTTGTACGCCAGGATCGCGAGCGACATTGCCGGTGTCGGCGTGTACCCGCCGGAGGCTTCGATGCGGGTCTCGACCTCGTTCGCCGCCAGGACCTCCAGCGCGGTCTCGAACGCCGGCTCCGACAGCGCGTGGGTGTCCTTGCCGAGGAACAGGGGACCGTCAATCTTGCGCGCGCGCCGGTCGTCCACGATCGCCTGCGTGATGGCCAGGATGTGCGCCTCGTTGAACGCCCCTGCGAACGCCGAGCCCCGGTGCCCCGAGGTGCCGAAGGCGACCCGCTGCGCGGCAACCTCGGGATCGGGCGTCGTGGTGAAGAACGCGCTCACGAGGCGAGGAACATCGACGAGCTCGGAACGAGGCGCCGGCTTACCGGGAATCTTTGCGGTGGACACTGAAACCCTCCTCGGGGGCGATGCCAGCCTAACACCTCGCGGCTTTGTCCCGGCCACCTAGTTTGAGTCGCCGGCGGACAAGGGAAACGCCGGCGCCCATCTTGTTTTGAATCCTTCAATGGTTGAAGGCACATAGGAAAAGGTCATCGTCCTACGACGAAGATCGTCTCCAGGTCCACGCGCCGCGGATCGAAGGGGCGCGCGAGCTCGAGGGCATCGCGGGCTCCGACGAAGAACTGGTGGGGTGCGCCGGCGCGAATCGACAGTTCGGCGTGGTGAAGCCGGCGAGCGAGGACCTGATAGGGGAGAACCCACGCCGGCGAGAAGCCGAAGCGCAGGTCGACCGGCTCGGGCCGGCCGTCGGGACCTTGCGCCCGCGCGAGGATGACGCCGACCACGCGCTCGCTCTGCGGGGCCGACAGGTGGGAATCGCTCCGGTAGTAGCCAGTCATCACCAGGACTCCGGCGACCGCGGACGCGGCCAGGTAGGCGGCCACCGCGGGGCGGCCGAAATGAAATCGCGTCAGCCATTCGAGCAGGGATGCGACCGGCAAGAACGCGAGCGGCAAGATCACGCCCACGTAGTGCGCGTAGCCACCCTTGCCCGAGAGCGCATAGAACAGCGTGATGTCGAGGAGCCCCACCACGTAGACGATCGTCATCGCGTCGGGACGGCGCGCTCCGCGTCGCCAGGCGCGGGCGAGGCGTACGACGCCGACGGGGAGCGCGGCCAGGCTCGTCAGCCACGTCGTGACCTGCATGAGCCACAAGAACCTCGGCCATCCGATGGCGCGAAAGAACGCCGACGTCTGTCGCGCTCCGGTCGTGCTCCAGAACGCGACGTGATCGAAGGGGTACCAGAAGCCGCGCTGCCACAGATACGAGATGTCGGTGGTCGGAAACCCGAGGAAATAGAGGTAAAGGCCCGCCAGCGCCCGCGGCTCGCGGGGGCCGCCCTGCGACTTGGCCAGCAGGAGACGCGTGTTCGCGAAGTGGGTTCGCAGCTCGTAGACGAGGTAAGGCAGGTAGCAAGCCGCCGCGAGCGTCGCGCCGCCCACGAGCCAGCGGGCGTTCACGCGCGGCCTTGAAATGACGAGGATCGCGAGGGCCAGCGGCCACAGGTGCAGCAGCGACAGGTGCAGCTGAAACCCCGCGACCAGGATGAACGCGAGCGGTCCCGCGGCGCGCGAGCGCGGGCGGGTCGCCACCCGCAGCAGCGCCGCCACGAAGCACGCCGACACGCCGGTGACGACGTAGCTCGGCCACGTGCTGTTCGAATAGACCACCCACCACGGGGAGGCCACGACCAGCAAGAACAGCATCGCGCCCACGGTCGACATCCCTGCGCCGGCGGCGCGGGCGGTTCCGTCGCCGTCGCCGAGCGCCCTCGCCAGCACGATTGCGCCGAAGAGGCCGAGCATGGACACGAACACGTTGGCGACGACCGGCGAGGTCACGAAGAGCTGCGAAGCGGCGATGATCCAGAAGAACAACGGCCCCGGGTGCAACGCCCGCGTTCCGCTGACCGAATGTCCGAGCGCCGGGAAGGCCTCCGCGCGCGCGATGCCGACGGCGGTGCTCCAGAACGAGGCCTCTTCGGGGCTGAGGCGCGCGTGCCACGCCGACCACAGGCGCACGGCGATCGCGGCGCCAGCCACCGCCGCCGCCGCGCCGCGGACCAGACCAGTCGCGCGCCGAGCCGGGGGGACCGGGGAAGAGGAGCGCGCCACAGCCAGGCAGGGTAGTCCCGCGATCGCGCGCGATCCAGCGCGGGGGGCAAGGCGTGAAGCCGCGGCGGCCTTTTCGGCGCTGCCGCCTGGATCGCGCCACGAGGCGAGACTAAGCTGCCCGGACGATGGAGAGCCGGGGCTGATGGAGCGTTCGGTCTTGCTTGGTTCTCTCGCGCTGGCCATTGGCTGCGGAGCGAGCGCGGGCACACACGGCGGCCTCGGCGGTCAGGCGGCCGGCATCGGTGGCGCGGCGGCGGGCGTCGGTGGCGGCGCGGCGGCGGGCGTCGGTGGCGGCGCGGGCTTCGCAAGCGAGGCGGGAGGCGCGGCCGGCGGCAGTGGCGGCAGCGGCGCGGGTGGCTCGACGACGTGCACGCCGGGCCCCGCGACCAGCACGGGCTCGGTGCTCGAGCGCAACAACCATCCATCGCGCGACGGCAACTTCCTTCAGCCTCAGCTCACGAAGTGCGCGCTCGCGAACGCCGCGACCACGCAGGACGCCGCGTTCGCGGCCAACTTCGACGGGAGCATGTGGGCCTCGCCGCTCTATGCGCAGAACGGCCCGGCGGGGAAGGGCGTCTTCTACGCGGTGACCACCAGCAACACCGTCTATGCCCTCGACGAGGCGGACGGACACACCGTCTGGACCACCAGCATCGGGAGCTCGCCGACCGCGAATCAAACGGGCAACGTCACGTGCGGGAACATTCACCCGCTCGGCATCCTGAGCACGCCGGTGATCGACGCGACCGCGCGTCGCATCTACGTGGCGGGCGCGATCGGCACGACCTCGATTCTGCGGCACGAGGTGCACGCGTTGTCGCTCGACACCGGCGAGGACGCCGTGACGGGAGGATGGCCGGTCAACGTCTCGGGGCTCAGCGCGGGATCGCTGGCCTTCGCCGCCGCCACCGCGTATCAAAACCAGCGGAGCGCGCTGTCCCTGGTGGGCGGTAAGCTCTACGTCGCTTACGGAGGGCACATCGGGGACTGCGGCCCCTATCACGGCTGGGTCGTCGGTATCGACACCACGGCCACCCCGGTCGCGACGGGGGCGTGGGCGACGGGCGGGCAGGGCGAGGCGATCTGGGCGGCGGGCGGCATGGCCTCCGACGGCGTGGGCGTGTTCGCGATGACCGGAAACAGCACCGTCGGCATCAACCCCCACGCGGACAGCGAGGAGCTGGTGCGGGTCACCGGGCTCGGCGCCGTGAACAGGACATCCAGCGCCGACGTCTTCTATCCAGCGATCTGGAACCAGATGGACGCCAGTGACCTCGACCTGGGGTCGAACAACCCCATGTACCTCGAGGTCCCGGGCGCGACGCCGGCGACGTACGTGGTGGCGCTGTCGAAGGACGGGCACATGTACCTCGTCGACAGCACGAACCTCGGGGGCATGGGCGGTCAGGTCGTCGATTTCGCCGTCGCGAGCTCGGGAATGTCGCTGCACACGGCGCCGGCGGCCTACAAGACGGCGGCGGGCGTGCATGTCGTTTTCTCGACGGACAGCGGCGCGATCTGCCCGGCGGGGATGCCGTCCGGCAAGGTCATCATGTCGGTTGTGATTCCGGCCGGTGCGCCACCCGTGCCGCGGGTCGTGTGGTGCGCGGCGCTCGGCGGTCCGGTGACCTCGCCCATCGTCACCACGAGCGACGGGACGAACGACGCCATTGTCTGGTACCTGAATTCTGGGACCCTCACCGGGCTCGACGGCGACACTGGCGCGACGATCTACGCGAGCACGGACACGTGCTCGGGGGTCCGGCAGTGGACCTCGCCGATCGCCGTCAATGGGCGCGTCGTCACCGGCGGTGACGGGCACCTGTGCGCGTGGACGGTTCACTGACGGGCGGCGGCGGCCCTGTGCGGTTGGCCCTCGCGCTTCGCTGCCATTTCAGGCAAAGTCGCAATCGCATGCGAACAGTAAGGACGTTGGAGAAGAGGCGCGCCGCCGTGATCCGGGCGCACATGATCGCGGTCCTCGCGGGAATCGGAGCCGTCGCGCTCGCCGGTTGCGGGTCGAGCGCCAGCGCCCCGGGCGGGGTCCTCGGCCCTGGGGTCGGCGCCGGGAAAGGCGGAATCACCTGGCTGGATGATGGCGTGAAGCACACCAGTCAGTTCGCGACCGCCGCGCAGGTCAAGAGCGCGACGACGGCCCTCCTCGAGATAACGGGTGGAGATCCGCTCCAGGGCATCGCCATGGCGATCGATACCCCGCCGCCCTTGCTCCCCGGCATCTACACGTGCGGAGTGACAGGAACCAACATCATCGTCTCGTTCTCGTACAACAGCGCGGGGAGCTACCTGACCTGCACCGTCGAGCTCAAGACGATCGGGGCCACGGCGGGGACCCACGTGACGGGGACCTTCTCGGCGACGCTTGCCACGACGGGTGGCGGCACGAAGGCGATCACCGCCGGCACGTTCGACGTCACCCAGACCATCAGTTCGATCTGAGTCATGCGTCGGCGGCGGCGGCGGCGCCGTCGTCGGCGGCCTCGCCGCGCTTGCCCTGGCGCCATAGGGCCGGGGCCACGCCCACCCAGCGCTTGAAGGCGCGGCTGAGCGCCGCCTCCGAGCCGTACCCGACGCGCCCCGCCAGCTCGGCCAGGCCCATTGCCGTGCTGGCTAGCAGCGTGGCGGCGAGCTGCATCCGCCACTGCGCGAGGTATTGCATGGGCGGCACACCCACGAAAGACGCGAACCGCTCGGCGAGCGCGGACCGCGACAGCCCCGACTGCCTCGCCAGCTCCTCCAGGCTCCAGGGATGCTCGGGGCGGTCGTGCAGCTTGCCGAGGGCACGGCCCACTTGCTCGTCGCGCAGTCCGGCCAGCCACCCCTTGTGCTCGGGCGGCAACGTCGAGAGATGCCGCCGGATGATCTCGACGAACAGCAGCTCGCTCAGCCGCGCGAGCACGGTCTCGCCTCCGGAACGCCGCGCCGCCGTCTCCGACACCGCGAGCTTGACGAGCTGCCCGAGCACGCCGTCGCCGTCCGCCTGCCCGCGAACGTGGATGACGCGCGGGAGCGTCGCGATCAGCGGATTGAACGGCCGCGCGTCGCAGCCGAGGAAGCCGCAGATCACCTCGGCGCGCTCCTTGCCGCCCCCGTTCGGGCGAACGATCATGGGCCGCTGCTCGTCGGAGCGCCGGTACACGCTGACGTCCGGAACGCCCCGCATGCCGGGCGCGCTCGACATCACGTGCGCGCTGCCTTGAGGGAAGACGATGATGTCCCCCGCCTCGAGGCGAACGGCGGGCTCGCCGACGATGCCGCCCCAGCACGAGCCCGACGTGACGACGTGATAGTCGATGAGGTGGTCCGCGCCCGGGATGATGAGCGGGGCGACCTCCGGCGCGGCCGGCGTCTCCGTCACCCACGGCGCCGTCGCGTCGACGGCGAAGAAGACGGCGCCCCGGAGGCGCACCGCGCGCAGCACGTCCGAGAGCGTGTCACTCATCGCGGCGCTCGCGGACGGCGAGTCACGCGCGCCGCGCGCGCCGTCATGCGGTTGGATGCGGGGGGACGAACTGTCATGCGGAAACGATGTCCGGTCATGGTCCTGGTCGCCCGATCCTCTTACAACGACCTGGCCAGCGACGCACTCCCGCGCGCTGCCAACGAGGAGCATCGAAAATGACCAAGATCATCGGCAACGAGACGAACGAGAACGGCGAGACCTCCTTCAGCGGGGCGTGCTTCTGCGGCGCCGTCCAGCTCCGCGTGACCGGCCAACCGGTCGCCGCCGGCTACTGCCACTGCGCCTCCTGCCGGCGCTGGTCCGCCGGTCCCGTCAACGCGTTCACGCTGTGGAAGCCCGAGGCGGTGCAAGTGACCAAGGGCGCGGACCAGCTCGCGACGTACCAAAAGACCCCGCGCAGCCAGCGCCAGTGGTGCAAGACCTGCGGCGGCCACGTCATGACCGTGCACCCCCTCTGGGGCCTCGTCGACGTGTACGCCGCGGTCCTCCCGGAGCTCCCCTTCGCGCCTGCGGTGCACGTGAACTACGCCGAGCACGTCCTGCGCTTGAAGGACGGCCTCCCGAAGCAAAACGATCTGCCCGCGGAAATGGGCGGGTCCGGCGTCGTGGTGCCCGAGTAGGGGCGAGGCGCTTGTTCCCCACGGGAGGACCAGCGCGTTCCTACAATCGCTCGGCGCCGTCGAGCTTCGCAAGAGTTGCGTCGAAGGCGCCGAGCGGGAGGTGCCCAGCCTTGCGGGCGACCTCCAGCACGAGGCAGTCCGAGAAGCCCAACGCTGGCTTCCGGCGGAAGTCGGCGAGCGCAGCCACCACCACCTCGGAGTCCTGGACCGTGAGATCTCGATGATTGAGGAACATGTCGACCGCTGTCGCGATGTCGGTGGGTGAGCGCTCATACACGGAGGCGAGGACCCAGGTCGCCTCTGCGAGAACGAGGTGAGAGATCCACGCGCCCTTCGAAACGAACGCCTCGGCGGCGGCGACCTGGCGGGCGTCGTCACGCGCGGCCAGGCGAACCAAGACGTTCGTATCAACGGCGCGCATGGCGCTTCTTCACGTATCGAGCCACGCCTTCCTTCATCTCCTCCAGCGTCTTGGCCCTGGGAGGCTTCGGGAAGATGGCGTGGTGAACGTCCTCAGAAGAGAACCGAGCGACTCGCCGAACGACGATCTGCTCGCCCTGCTCGTCCCACTCCAGCACAGAACCGGGGCCTACCCCCAGCCGCCGACGAATCTCGGCCGGAACGGAGATCTGCCCCTGCGCGGTGACCTTCGAGTGCGCGAGCGCCATGGTGGCCATATTACCAGGGTAATTGGTGGGCGCCAGTCTGCGGCCTTGTCGGAGGGATTGGTCCGACTGAAACGGGAATCGGCAGGAGAGGAACGGATTCTGCTTCAGCTCGCCAGAACTGCGCGTGCCCGGGGTTATCATGGGAGGTTCCCGGAAGATAGCGTGGTGAACGTCTTCGGGGCGCACGAAGAACCAGACCTGAGATCTGGCGCCCGGTGCCGTGGTAGCCATTTTCGAATGGGTCGGAGCTACACCGTGGTCCTGGAGCGCGAGGAAGCTGGGGGCTTCTCCGTCACCGTGCGCGACCTGCCCGGCTGCGTGTCTCAGGGAGAGACCCAGGCGGAAGCGCTCGCCAACGTCCGCGAGGCGATCGAGGGCTACATCGAGGGGCTGAAGGCTGACCATGCCCCCAAGGTGGCCAATTGCGGGCCCGAGAGCGACTGGATCCAGACTCACAGCAACGGCGCATCCGGCCGCCGGGGGCTCGGGGAGGCGACCCAGGACCTCCGTTCGAGATGCGGGGGCCAGAGGGCCCCTCTCGGCCTTCGGCACCCGAGAACGCTGACAACCGATTCCGACGGAAAGGACAACGACGAGCCCACTCCAAGTCGCGCCAGGCCGGCGCTTCCCATGACCGGCCGTGGCTAGCCTTCACTGCCTAACAGTCGCCCCATGAACACGTCTGCTGAACTTTGCAACCGAGGTTCGTTGGACACATCTCGCTCGAATAGTGGCCGCAGTTGGGCGTGTCCGGAATGCCGGAACATTGCGACCACACACACGGTGTCACGGCGACCGTCATGTTGGGTCCCACGCTCACTTCAAAGAAATAGGAGTCGCAGACAGATTCAGATGCGATGGTCAGACAAACTGATTGGCATTCGCTGTCGATCCAAGCGCAATGCTGAGATAAGCATGACGCCTGGGATGAAACAGTGGCACAATTCGCGTCATGCGCGGATCCGTAGTGAATACATCCGGGTACGGATTTGCAGCCAGGGATGGCAGCGCAAAGGTCGCCGCTCTTACTCAGGCAGCTGATATCACCCGCGCAGACAGACGACGGGCCACATCCATCGATTCCGACCAAGGCGAGCAGCAATGCCGAAAAGCAGAATCGCTCGGTTACATTTCCACTTCGATTGATCAAGGGCATGTTCCCATCGGGCAATCGTGCCCTTGGAGGTGCTGACACTCCGATGACTGCAGCTGCTCGCCCGTCACGGTAAAGGCCTGCCCGTCGCAGGTGTATAGGATATCACCGAAAGCAGAGTCCGGCATCAAAGGCTGTTGGCGCCCAATCTCAATCCCGTTCGCATCGTAGTAGATGCTGATAGCGCCCGCGTCGGCCTCGACAGTCGTCGTGTACCAACCGCACATCGTCCCATCCGGTCGAAACAGGTAACCTTTCCAAACGGATCGCCAGTACCGCCGTCCAGCAGTGTGGTCACCAATCTGACGCCGTTGGAAAAGCACACTGTTGTACCGTAACCCGTCCACGAACGGCGTAGGCGAAAGGCTTGCGCGATCTAGTTT
>CAYUFS010000041.1:0-51194 GCA_964443975.1 uncultured Myxococcales bacterium
CGCAGGCGACCCGGCGCGAGGATCTGGCGTTGCACCACCGGGGCGTGCGGCGCGGTGACGAGGCGGTCGGGACGCCGGCCGCCCCGAACACCCGGCCGTCACCGCAGCCGCCAGGCCAGGCGTCGAGCGCCCCAGACGAGCTCGAGGTCGAGGACGGCATAGCCGACGTGGAGCTGTCGCTGGAGCGGTTCAAGCCCTAGCCAGCGCAGAGTCGACCCGGACGGTTTCGGGAGCTCCGGCGCGACACGCTCCTGTACTGCTGCTAGTCTCTTTCGCCCCATGTCGTCGCCGCTCTCTCCCGCCGTTCGCCGCCAGTTCCTCGATTTCTTTCGCTCTCGCGGGCACGAAGAGGTCAGTAGCTCGTCCCTGGTTCCTTCCAACGACCCGACGTTGCTGTTCACCAATGCCGGCATGGTCCAGTTCAAGGACGTCTTCACCGGACAGGCCCGACGCGCGGAGAGACGCGCGACCTCGTCACAGAAGTGCGTCCGCGCTGGCGGCAAGCACAATGATCTCGAGAACGTCGGCCGCACGGCCCGGCACCACACGTTCTTCGAGATGCTCGGGAACTTCTCGTTCGGCGATTATTTCAAGGAGGACGCGATCGTGTTCGCGTTCGAGCTCCTCACCCGCGACTACGGCATCGATCGCAGCCGCCTCATCTACACCGTGCACGACTCGGACGACGAGGCGTACGGGCTGTGGAGGCGCGTCGCCGGCGTGGACGACAGCCGCGTGGTGCGGCTCGGCGACAAGGACAACTTCTGGGCCATGGGCGAAACAGGCCCCTGCGGTCCGTGCAGCGAGATCCACTATTTTCAGGGCGACGACATCCCATGCGCCGAGGCGGCGGCCGGGCGGACCTGCCAGGGGCCAGCCTGTGACTGTGACCGCTGGGTCGAGATCTGGAACCTGGTGTTCATGCAGTTCGAGCAGCTCCCCGGGCGCGAGCGCCGGCCGCTGCCGAAGCCCTCGGTCGACACGGGGATGGGGCTCGAGCGCCTGTGCGCCGTACTGCAAGGTGTCCGCTCGAACTACGAGACCGATCTGCTGCGCCCGCTGGTCGACCGGGCCAGCGGGCTTTCGGGCAAGCGCTTCGATGCGGCTGACTATGGCGGGAGCTCCGCTTCGTTGCGCGCCATCGCCGATCACGCGCGCGCGACCGCCTTCCTCATCGCGGACGGCGTGTTCCCCGAGAAGACCGGGCGCGAGTACGTCCTGCGCCGCATCATGCGCCGGGCGGTCTATCACGGCTGGTTGCTCGGCATCCGTGAGCCGTTCCTCGCCGGGTTGACCGGTGACGTGATCGAGTTGATGGGGGTCACCTATCCCGAGCTGCGCGAGCGCCGGGGGACCATCGTCGAGGTCACGGATCAGGAGGAGCGACGATTCAGGGAGACCTTGGATCGCGGGGTGCGCATCCTCGACGAGTCCATGCGACCGTCGGACGCCGCGAAGGTGGGCGGGGACCTGGCCTTCAAGCTCTACGACACCTTTGGGTTTCCGCTCGACCTGACCCGGGTGATCGCGGCGGGGCGGGGATGGGAGGTCGACGAGGCGGGCTTCGAGCGCGAGATGGCCGCGCAGCGCGCCCGCAGCGAGTTCCATGGCTCGGGTGAGGTCGCGGTGGAAGGGGTGTTCCAGAAGATCGCGGAGCGCGTCGGCGGAACGAACTTCCTCGGCTACGAAGCGATGGAGGCCGTGTCCAAGGTGGTGGCGCTCGTCGCCGACGGGGCGGAGGTCGATGCGGTCGGGCCGTTCTCGAAGAAGGTGGCGGTCATCACCGCCGAGACGCCGTTTTACGGCGAACAGGGCGGCCAAGCCGGAGACAGCGGGACCATGACCAGCGGCAAGGCGCGCGCGTCCGTGCTCGACGTCAAGCGACCCGTGCCGGCCCTGTGGGTTCATCTGGTCGAGCTCGTAGCCGGTGAGCTCCACGTCGGCGACGAGGTGCGCCTCGCGATCGACGGCTCGCGGCGGGACGCCATCCGGCGCAACCACTCCGCGACCCACCTCATGCATTGGGCGCTCCGCCACGCACTCGGTGATCACGTCGCGCAGAAGGGCTCTCTCGTGGCGCCCGATCGCCTGCGCTTCGACTTCTCCCACTTCGCGCCGCTGACGACGGCCGAACGCCGCCAGGTCGAGGATCTCGTGAACGCGCGTGTCCGCGCCAACGTTCCCGCCGAGACCCAGGTCCTGCCCATCGCGGACGCGAAGAAGGCGGGCGCCATCGCGTTCTTCGGCGAGAAGTATGGCGACACGGTGCGCGTGATCTCCATGGGCGAGTCGAAGGAGTTCTGCGGCGGCACGCACGTCGCCCGAACCGGAGACATCGCCTTCTTCAAGATCACGGAGGAGACCGGCGTCGCCCAGGGCGTCCGCCGCATCGAGGCGGTCACGGGCGAGGGGGCGCTCGAGCACGTCCGACGCCTCGAGACCGAGCTGGTGACCGCCGGCGAGCAGCTCCGGGCCGCGCCCTTCGAGGTGGCGGCCCGCGTGGAGAAGCTGCTGGCAGACGGCCGCGAGCGCGAGCGCGAGATCGACAAGCTGAAGCGCAAGCTGGCCTCGGGGGGCGGGCGCGATCTAGCGAGCGAAGCCCGTGACATCGGCGGCGTCCGTGTCCTCGCCACCCGCGCCGATGTCGCCGATCCCAAGGCGCTGCGCGACGTCGCCGACCAGCTGAAGGACAAGCTACGGTCGGGCGTCGTCGTGCTGGCGGGCGTCGAGGGAGACAAGATCGCACTCGTGGCGATGGTGACGCCCGATCTCGTCGGACGCTTCAACGCCGGCAAGATCGTCGCCGAGGTGGCCAGGCGTGTCGGCGGCAAGGGCGGCGGGCGGGCCGACATGGCTCAGGGCGGAGGATCGCAGCCCGAGAATCTGGACGCGGCGCTGGCAGGCGTGTTCGAGCTGCCGAGTGGCTGAGCGTCGGCCACCTCCGCCGTCCGCCCTCGCCTTTCGATCCGCGCCGAGCGATGACGGCACCACGCTGGCGGCCGCGCTGCGCGTTCGCCTGCCCGGTCAAAGCTGGAGCGCGGTCCGCCGCCTCTGCGAGACGGGAAAGGTCCGGGTGAACGGCGAGCTCTCGACCGACCCCGCCGCCCGCCTGGGCCCCGCCGCCGAGATCACGCTCGACATCGCGGCCCCCCGCCCACGGGTCACCGTCCCCGGCTTCGCCATCGTTCACGAGGACCCTCACCTCATCGTGATCGAAAAGCCGGCCGGAGTCGCGAGCGTCCCCTACGCCGAGAAGGAGACCGGCACGGCCATGGATTTGATCCGCGCCGATTGGCGCGCCACCGGACGGCGCGCTCATCGGCAGCCGCTGCTCGTGGTGCATCGGCTCGACAAGGAGACCTCGGGGTTGTTGTGCTTCGCGAAGACACGGCTCGCCGAGCGGGGTCTTCACGAGGTCTTCCAAAATCATCGCGCCAGTCGCTTCTACCTGGCCGTGGCCGAGGGCGTCGTCGCGCCCGGGCGAATCGAGTCCCGCCTGGTCCAGAACCGGGGCGACGGGCTCCGGGGCTCGACGCGGAACCCCCGGGACCTCGAGGGACAGCAGGCCGTCACTCACGTCGAGGTCCTCGAAGCGCTTCGCGACGCGACGCTCTGCCGGGTTCGCCTCGAGACCGGGCGCACCCATCAGATCCGGATCCACCTCAGCGAGCGGGGCCACCCGCTCGTGGGTGACGACGTGTACTGTCGCGATCTCTTGCGGAGCGGCCGGCGCCCCATGCCCGCCGAGCGACTGATGCTGCACGCGGCGCACCTGGGGTTTGTCCACCCGATCGACGGCAAGCGGCTCGAGTTCTCCGCCGAGCCGCCCCCGGATTTTCAGCGCGCGGTCGATCGGCTGCGTGGCGGCGGCGACCGCCCGCACCCGCGGCCCGACGGGACTGGCCCGCGATGAGCGCCCGTACACCCGGCCCCAACTTGCGGTCAGCCGTGGCGGCCGTCTACGAGGCGATGCGAGCGGGTTACGACGGCCGGAGCCCCCGTCCGGAGGCGCTGCCCGATCAGGGCCACGACCCCCGCTTCCTCGACGAGATCGGCCCGGCCCTCGAGTTCCTGTATTCGAAGTATTTTCGCGTTCAGCTCAACGGCGTCGAGAACATCCCCAGCAGCGGCGGCGCGCTGGTGGTCGCGAATCACTCGGGCGGAATCCCCTATGACGGCGCGTTGCTGATTCACGGGATCTATCGGGAACACCCCGCCCATCGCCGGCTACGCCCGCTCGTCGCCAGCTTCGCGTTCCGTTCACCCTGGATGTCGAACGTCGTCGCCCGGATTGGCGGCGTGCGAGCGGCCGCGACCACCGCCCGGGCCTTGCTCCAGGCCGGCGAGCTGGTGGGGGTGTTCCCGGAGGGCCTGCGAGGCGTCGGGAAGCTCTTCCGGGAGCGCTATCGACTTCATCGGTTCGGCCGGGGCGGTTTCGTGCGGCTCGCGGTCGAAAACCACGTTCCCATCGTCCCGGTAGCCATCGTCGGAGCGGAAGAGATACATCCCGTTCTGGCGAAGGTCACGGCCCTCGCCGAGCCGCTCGGGCTGCCCTACATCCCGATCACCCCGACCTTCCCTCTGCTCGGGCCCTTGGGCTTGTTGCCGCTTCCCAGCAAATGGACGATTCAGGTCGGTGAGCCGCTGTTCGTGTCAGCGGGAACTGACATAGCTGCCACAATCACCGACACCGCCGAGGACGTCCGTGGCCGCATCGACAACATGATCTCACACATCTTGACGCATCGCCGCTCGGTCTTCTTCGGCTAGCCCGTTCGATTTTCCAGGGTTGACGATGTCGATTTTGCGTGCACGGACGACCCCGCCAAACTAATGTTCCTACACTTACTTACAGGAACAGGGGAGTAGGGGTCCAAACAGATGACAGCGATGCCGCGATCTGCGCTCGGTCTAGGCCAGGTCGTAGGAAATTACAAGATCACGGCGAAGCTGGGCGAGGGCGGCATGGGTGTCGTCTATCTCGCTGAGCATCCGGTCATCGGCAAACGTGTGGCGCTGAAGGCCATCCACCCCGAGCTTGCCCGCAATCCCGAAGTCGTCTCTCGCTTCATCATGGAAGCGAAGGCCGTGAACCAGATCGGCCACGAGCACATCGTCGATATCGGTGACTTCGGCACCACGAGCTCGGACGACTTCTACTTCATCATGGAGTACCTCCAGGGTGAATCCCTGGCGGATCGACTGAAGCGGGAGGCTTTCCTGTCGCAGGCGCGCGCGCTGGCGATCGCGGCACAGATCGCGGACGCGCTGGCGGCCTCCCACGGGCACGGCATCATTCACCGCGATCTCAAGCCCGAGAACATCTTCCTCGTCATGCGGCGGGGCGATCCCGACTTCGTCAAGGTGCTTGACTTCGGACTGGCGAAGCTGACGCAGGTCGAGGAGCGGGTCACCCACAAGACCCGCGCCGGATCGGTGATGGGGACGCCGTATTACATGTCGCCCGAGCAGGGCGAGGGCAAGATCGAGATCGACCACCGCGCGGACATCTATTCGCTCGGTATCCTGCTGTTCGAGATGTTGACCGGTAAGGTGCCGTTCGGTGGCGAGGGCTATGGCGAGATCATCGTCAAGCACATCACCCACCAGGCCCCCTCCGCGCGAAAGATCAACCCCGATATATCGGTGGCGGTCGAGCAGATCTTGTTCCGCGCCTTGACGAAGGAGCGCGACGAGCGCTTCCAGACCATGGCCGAGATGCGGCAGGCGTTGCTCGATCCGGAGGCATTTCTGGCGGCGTCGCCGTCGATGGTGATGCCCGCCGAGGTCACGGGCGTGACGCGCCTGGCGGCTCCGATGTCCCGCCAGGACATGCCGCAGGCCCCGGCCGCCACCGCGAGCCCCGCCGGAACCACGTCGTCCGCCGGAACCACGTCGTCCGCCGGCGTTGTCGACAGGGTCACGCCACCCGGCTTCTCGTCGACGTTTCGCCACGCGGTCGGCCAGATGGAGCAGGCCCTCGCGCTGCCGAAGTCACGTCGAAAGCTGGTATTTGGCGTCCTCGGCGGCGTGGCGCTGGCGATCGTCATGCTCTCCCTCCTGGGACGTTCGTTGAAAGAGCCGGATCGCACTGCCACGCGCATGGAGGCTGCGACCCGGGTCTTACGCGACATGGAGAAGGCCCCCGCCACAGTTCGGCTCAGCTTCACATCGGATCCTGACGGCGCGGTCGTCATGCGCGAGAGCGATGGGACCGAGCTCGGCGTGACGCCAATCTCGATCGATATCGCCTACAGCAACTCGCCTGAGAAGTTCGTGCTCCGAAAGACGGGCTTCGAAGACAAGATGCTCTTCGTCGTCCCCAACTTGCCGGTGCCGCTCTTCGCGAGGCTCGAGGCGGAGCCGAGGGCTCCCGAGGCGGCGATGGACCTGTCCGCGCCGCGGAAAGCAAAATCGACCCTGCGGAAGGGCGGGAAAGTGGTGCCCAAGGTGGAACCGGAGCCGAAGGTCGAGGCGACCCGCAAGGTGGAGCACAAGCCCCTTCCGCTCGACGCCGACGCGGTCCTCGAGCCCGACTTCAAGTAGGACTTGCCGGCAGGGCCCGTGCCGGTACCTTCCGGGGCCCTTGCGGCGGCGTCGCAGCTCTAACCGCGGACTTGATTGCGGCCGGCGGCCTTGGCGGCGTACAGGTTGTCGTCCGCCTGCTTGATCAGGGCCTCCGGGTCGACTTGCTGTCGCTCGGTGCCCGCCACGCCGACGGAGATCGTGACGGCTATGGGGGTCTTCTCGAAACGAAACTCGTGCAGTTCGACCAGCTGCCGGATCTTCTCGGCGAACGTCACCGCCGTGGAGATCGCGATCTCGGGGAGCACGATGGCGAACTCTTCACCGCCGTAACGGGCGAAGACGTCCTCGCGCCTGATCCGCCCTTTCACCGCGGAAGCCAGGTGCTTCAGCACATAGTCGCCCGCCAGGTGCCCGTAGGTGTCGTTGATGGCTTTGAAGTGATCGAGGTCGAACATCACCAGGGAAAGCGGCCGCTGATAGCGCTGGCCGCGAGCTATCTCGCGCTCCAGCGTCTCCATGAAGAACCGCTTGTTCGAGATCTGTGTCAGTCCGTCGATCGTCGTCAGGCGGTAGATCTCTTCGTGATAGGCGTTCTCGATGTTGCCACCGGTCAGGAACTTGAAGATTGTGCGACCAATCTTGATGAAGTCACCGTCGCGCAGCACGTGCTCCTCGATCGGCTCGTCATTGACGTACGTGCCGTTCGTAGAGCCGAGGTCGCGAATGAGGATCGACTTACCGGTGTTGACGATCTTCGAGTGGTTGCGGGACGTCGACTCCTGATCAATCTGAATGTCACACTTCGAGGAGCGACCGACCAGCAATGAGCTGGCGTTCAGGTTGTACTTCTTGCCTAGCTCGTCGCCATAGATGACCACGAGGCAAGCCTCGTTGCCCGGCGGGCGATCGGAGAGACGGCTAATGGCCGTCACGACCGTCTTGGCCCGGACGTGGTCGGAGTCCGACGCGTCGTTCGGATCGAAGGGCTTACGTGGCAAGGCTGTCCGGCCGAAAAGCGTAGGGCATCGTTAATTGTACGTCAAAGAGAGCGTCTTTCTTGACACGTTCGCCTACATGTAAGACCTTTACTTTCATGTCACCCTTTTCGCGCATGGCCGTGGTTTCTCTGGTGGGGCTGCTCGCCATCCGGGGAGTGGCCGCGCACGCCCAGGCACGGGAGGGCACGACTGCCGTCAGCCACGCTTCGGCGCCTTCGATGCCGTCGCCTTCCTCGCGCCATGTTCGCCTCGACAGCATGGTTCGCAAGGGAGACGTGTTCACGGCACGCATGGAGGGCGGGGCGGAAGCCGAGCTGACGCTCGATCCTAGACTCCAGGACACGGCCGAGGAGGTCTTCCAGACCTTCCAGTTACCTTACGCCGCGGCGGCGGTCATCTCGATACCGGACGGGCGGGTCCTCGCCCTCGCGGGCCGCTCAGCGGTCTCACCGGAGCTGGGCGCGGAGGAGCTGGCGCTGCACGCCTGGGCGCCCGCGGCCTCCGTGTTCAAGGTCGTCTCCGCGACCGCCCTGGTGTCCGAGGGGGGCCTCACCGGCGGTTCGCGGACCTGCTATCACGGGGGCGTCTCCTCCATCCTCCCCGACAACTTGGTCGACATTCCGCGAATCGACCGCAGTTGCGCGTCCCTCGCCTACGGCCTTGGGAAGTCACAAAATGCGATTATTGCAAAGCTAGCGACGCGCCATCTCACCCCCGACCAGCTCGAGCGCACCGCGCACGCCTTCGGCTTCGGTGAGGGCATTCCATTCGACGCCCCTCTCGAGGCCTCCCACGTCGAGGTCCCCTCCGGGGACCGCCTGGAGTTCGCGCGCACTGCCGCCGGGTTCTGGCATTCGACGTTGTCGCCGCTTCACGGGGCGCTGCTCGCGGCGGCGGTGGCGAACCGGGGCGAGATGCCCTCCCCTCGGCTCATCGAGCGGGCCTTCGGGTCCGAGGGGCAGCCCGTCGCGCTGCCGGCCGGCCACGGCCGCACGGTGATGACCCCGGCGGTGGCGCACGAGGTGGGGCAAATGATGGAGCTGACCACGCGCATGGGGACGGCCAAGACGGCCTTTCACGATCGGAAGGGCCATCCGCTGCTGGCGGTCTCCGTCGCCGGGAAGACCGGGACGCTGTCGGCCCAAACCGACAAGGGATACCTGGGCTACAGCTGGTTCGTGGGCTACGCTCCGGCGGACCACCCCAAGATCGCGTTCGCGGTCGTCATCGGAAACCACGCGTCCTGGCGCATAAAGGCCACGTATGTGGGCCGCCGCCTGGTGGAGGAGTATCTGGCCGGCGTGGGCGAGCAAAGCTCGCACGCGCCAACGCGACTGCTGACCGCCGCCCGCTGAAGCTCCTGGTTGGCGAGCCCCCCGATCTCCTCGTCGCTCGACGCTCCTGGACGCGAGCGTGCGCGAGGGGGTTGCCGAGCCAAATGCCCTGTATAGACTAGCGCCACTTCAACAAGCAGGACCTGGGCTGGCTGCCTTGGCCCTGATGCTCACCTGGCCCCGGTCCCCGCCGAGTCGTCCTCCGGTCGTTCATGTTGCTCTATCAATGGCTCACGACCATCGCGTCGGATCGCGGAAGCGAAAAGGCGCTGGTCTACCGGGACACCTACTTGTCTTGGCGGGGGCTCCTGCATCGTGTGGATCGCCGCGCCCAGGAGCTGCACGCGATGGGGATCGGACCCGGCGCCTGGGTGGGTCTCATGCTGGGCAACGTGCCCGATTTCGTGATCTTGGCGCTGGCTTTGGCGAAGGTGGACGCGGTGGTGGTGCCTCTCGATCCCACCACGGGCACGCGCGAGCTCGAGATGATCCTGGAGGCGGCTCCGTTGCGCGGCCTCATCACGCGGCCGCGCGGCGGCGAGACCGCGCCCGGCGCCAACGGCAGCGGTGGCGTCAACGGGGGTGGCGGCGGCCCGAACGGAATCCCCGCCGCGGCCAGCCACGCGGCCGGCTCGGGGCCGATCGCTACGAAGTTCGCGCCTGAAGGCCGGCGACGCCTGCAGGGGACGTTGCTCACCTGCAGTCTCTACAAGCGGGCCCCCGCGCCCGCGTTCAAGGATGCCGGCGCGGCCGCGGTGCAGTTCACGGCCACGGTGGGCGGCGATCCCCACGGCATCGTTCGCACGAACGACAACTTCGCGGCCATCGCCGACATCCTGGGACGAACTCTGGCGCTGAAGCCGCTCGATCGTCTGCTTTGCGCGGTGGCGCTGCACCACAGCTACGGCTTCGACTTTGGCCTGGTGACCAGCCTCGCCTTCGGCGTCACGCTGTACCTCGAGGACGAGATCTCGGCCCGGCGCATCGCCAAGCTCCTGCGCGATCACACGATCGACGTGTTCCCCGGGACGCCAGCACTCTACGGGGCATTGATCCGGGTTCCCACGTCGAAGCCGCTGAAGCTAACCAACGCCCGCTACCTGAGCTCAGGTTCGCCCTTGCCCCGCTTCATCGCCGAGTCCTTCCATGAGCGCTTCGGCATTCGTCCGCTGTCGCTCTATCACTCGACCCAGGCTGGTCCGGTGGCCATCGACCTCACGGGGAAGGAACCCGAGTCGGTGGGCCGTCCCTTCGACGGCGTCGAGACTCGCGTGACCGGGCCCGTTGGAGCCAGCAAGCCCGCCGCGGGGTTCAACGGGGCGTTGTGGGTGCGGTCGAAGGCGCTCTCGCAGCTCTCGGTTCCCAAGATGCGTCTACCCTCGCGGGGCAATGACGTCCCGGTGGGGGGCAGCGACGCGGAGGGCTGGTTCCGCACGGGAGACCTGGGCCAGATCGATCGCGCGGGCCGCATCAACATCACCGGACGAGAGGACGACTTGGTCAAGGTGGACGGTAAGCGAATGGCCCTCAGCGAAGTCGAGGGCTGCCTCGAAAGCTTCCCGCGGGTCAAGGCCGCCAAGGCCCGCGTCGTCACCGACGAGCAGGGAGGCCCGATGGTCGTCGCCCAGGTGGTGAGGGCGGGCTCCTGCAAGGCCGAAGATTTGATCGACTATTGCGCGCGCAATCTGGCCCCATTCAAGGTCCCGCGCCACATCGAGTTCTGCGAACAGGTCTGAGGGCCGGCCGTTCGTGCGCGAGGGCCAGGCGGTTGGTTCGTCCGTCAGGTCGGCGCGCTCCAGTCAGTCCCGGTGGGCCGCAGCACCAGCTCGTGCGTCCAGGCACGGCGGTCTTGCCGGTGCAGATACGCACAGGCGTGCGCGATCTCGAGCTGGGGGATGGCGCGATCGGCGCCGCTCTTCGCGATCCACGCCTGCGTCTTCTCGCTGTCGATCGCGCCATCGATGGGCAAGTACGCCACGTGAACGCCGCTCGAGCGCCACTCACGGGCGGCGACCTGGACCAGGGCGCGCAACCCGTGCTGGACGGCGCCAAGGGCCGCGAATCCGTCCTTCGTCCGCACGCCGGATGACGTCCCGATCTGCAAGAACGTGCCGGAGCCTTGCGCGAGCAGGCGCGGCCCCACCGTCTTCAGCAGGTTCCACGTCCCGCGCAGGTAGCTCTGGAAACCGCGCTCCAGCTCCTCGTCGTCGATCTCGATCAGCGGGCGCGCGCCGAAGCGCCCGCCAGCCGTCTGCGCCGCGATGCACAGGTCGACGCGGTCACCTTCGCGAACGAGCGCGTCGAGGGAGGCGCGATCGGTGAGATCGCAGACCACCGGAATCCCCTCTCCGCCCGCGGCGTCGACGTCCCGAGCCAGCCGGTCCACCTCGTCGCGCGTGCGCGACGCGCAGACCACCCGCCACTTTTGGGCGGCGAAGTGCAAGGCGATGGCACGCCCCAACGTCCGCACCCCCACCACGATCAAGGTCTCCATGGCGGTCCATCTTAGCGGAATCGCGCCCTCGCTGGCGGGAGCGGTCTGCGCGCGACCCGCGGCCTGCATTCGATGTTAGAACCGGCGTCGTCTTCACCATGCCCGGACGACTCGAAACGCTCATCATCGACAGCGCCACGCTCGCGGGCAACCCGCTCGGCGATCCGGCGCGGCGCCACGTGCCCGTCTGGCTGCCGCCTTCCTATGACCGCGACCCGACCCGGCGCTTTCCGGTCGTCTATTGGTTGGCTGGCTTCACGGGCACGGGCGCGTCCCTGTTTCAGGGTAGCCCCTGGCAACCCGCCCTCGGCGAACGGCTCGATCGGCTGATGGGCGCCGGACGGATGGGCGAGCTCATCGTCGTCGCGCCCGATTGCTTCACGCGCTTCGGCGGTAGCCAGTACCTGGACTCTCCCGCCACCGGGCGCTACGAATCCCACGTGTGCGCCGAGCTGATCCCCGCCGTCGACGCCTGCCTGCGCACGATACCCTCGCGCGACGCGCGCGCGATCGGCGGAAAGTCATCGGGCGGTTTCG
The DNA here is from genome assembly GCA_964443975.1 of uncultured Myxococcales bacterium. Taxonomy (GTDB): domain Bacteria; phylum Myxococcota_A; class Polyangia; order Fen-1088; family Fen-1088; genus DASYCK01. The sequence goes on from CAYUFS010000041.1 coordinate 11,892, forward strand.
GCGCGCTGGTGCTGGCCATGCGACACCCCGACCTGTTCGCCGCGTTGGCCAGCCACGCCGGCGACGCCTACTTCGAGCTCTCGATCGCGCAGGACATCCCCAGGGCATTTCGCGCCCTTCGCCGCCACGGAGGCATCGACGGCTTCCTCCGCCACTTCGAAGCGGCGCCCACGAAGCGGTCCGAAGACATCAGCACCATCATGATGCTGGCGGTGTCGGCGGCTTACGCGCCCGCGGCGGACGCCCCGCATGGCTTTGCGCTGCCTTTCGATCAGGAGACGGGCGAAATCGTCGCCGACGTTTGGCGGCGGTTCAAGGCCTGGGATCCTGTGGACCTGATCTCCTCTCACGCCGAGGCGCTCCGGCGCATGCGCATCGTCTATCTCGACGCGGGGACACGCGACGAGTGGGCGCTCGACATCGGCGCACGCGTGATGGCCGCCCGCATGCGGGCCCTCGGGGTCGCCGTCGAGCATGAGGAGTTCGACGACGGCCACATGAGCACCGCCTACCGGTACGAGGTCTCGCTGCCGAAGCTGGCCAGCGCGCTGGGCGCGGCGGTCACGCATCGGGCCGGATCGCCGTGATCACCGGCGCAGAGATCCGCGTGACCGTCACCGATCTGGATGACGAGGGCTCGGGGATCGCCAGCGCCGGGCCTGTCGTCGCTGGCGGCGGCGGCGCGCCCGGGGCGGGGCTCGAACTGCGGATCCCCGGCGTGCTGCCCGGAGAGGACGTCACCGCGCGCATCGATCACGTCTCGAACCACCGTCCCCTCGCGTGGGCGACGTTCCAGACAATCCACGCGCTGTCGCCGGACCGCGTCCCGCCGGCGTGCGCTGCCTACGGACGCTGCGGCGGGTGTGTGCTGCAGCACTACGACTACGGGGCGCAGGTGGCGTGGAAAGAGCGGGCCCTGCGCCGGCAAATCGCCGCGCACCCGGGCCTCGCCAGCGTCACCGTCGCGCCCGCTGTCTCCTCGCCCGACTCCCTCGGCTACCGCAACAAGTCCAAGCTGGTGGCCGGGACCGAGCGCGACGGGCGGTTCATCCTCGGGGCCTACGCGCCCCGCAGCCATGACGTCATCGATCTCGCGGGCTGTGCCATCGCCGAGCGCCCGCTCGACGAGGTCGCCGCCGCGCTTCGCGACGTCCTGGTCGCCCACGACGTCGTACCGTACGACGAACGGTCTCTCACCGGCACCCTTCGCCATGTCGTGCTGCGCGCCAGCGCCGCCCGCGAAGTCCTCGTGACGCTCGTGACCGCGGCGGAGGCGTTCGCGCCCGGGGCGGCCATCGCGGCGGCGCTGCGCGCCCAGCGCCCCGACGTGCTCGGCGTCGTTCACAACATTAACCCGACGCGAGGCAACGCCATCTTCGGCTCCGACGAGCGCGCGCTGTCGGGCGCGCAATCCCTCGAGGACCAGATCGGCGGCGTGCGCCTGTCTGTCTCGTCGCAGGCGTTCTTGCAAGCGAATCGAGCGGTCGCGGCGCTCGCCTATCGTGCCATCGCCACCGCCGCCGCGCCCACCCCCACCGATGTCGTCGTCGACGCCTATGCCGGCGTCGGCGGCATAGCGTTGACGCTGGCGCCACGCGTGGCGCGCGTCATCGGCATCGAGGAACACGCCGCCGCAGTGGACGACGCGCTGGCGTCCGCGGCCCTGAACGGCGCCACGAACACGGCCTTCGTGGTCGGCGACGTCGCCGACCGGCTGGTCGGCGTCGGCCGCGCGAACGTCGTCGTCCTGAACCCCCCACGCAAGGGCTGCGCCCGCGCGGTGCTCGCGCAGGCGGCCGCCCTCGCCCCACGCGTGATCGCCTACCTCAGCTGCTCTCCGGACAGCCTGCTCCGCGACCTGGAGATCCTTCACGCGCTCGGCTACCGAACGCGCGACATCACGCCGTTCGACATGCTCCCCCACACGCCGCACCTCGAGGCCCTGGCGATCCTCGACCGCACCTAAGGCCCCGCGTAGTACCGGCGGGTCCACTCCGCCATCGCGATCCCGGCCGCCACGGCGACCGGGAACGAGTGGTTGATGCCGTACATGGGGATCGCGATGACCTGGTGGGCGGCGGCCACGATGGAGGCGGGCACACCCTCGGCCTCGCTGCCGAACACCATGACGCACTCCTCCGGCAGCTCGGCGTGCCACAGATCGGCTGTCGCGACCTCCTTCTCGAAGACGGTCAGCTGCCACGCCTCGCGCCGCGCCCGCTCGAGGAACGCCTCCTCGTCCGGCAACTCCACGATGTTCTCGTAGCGGGACATGCCCATGGCGGCGCGCTCGTAGTAGCGCTCGTTCCCGATCAGCAGGATTTCGCGCACCAGGAACGAGTGGGCCACCCGGATGATCGCGCCGATGTTGAACGGATTGCGCGAGCGCAAGAGGGCGATGCGCAGCGGTCGGCGCACGGCATCGAGGCTGCGCCGGATCTCCTCGAGCGGCATGTCGAACGACGGGACCTTCATCGGGCGCCCCGCCACAGGAGCCCGAGGACCATCCCAAGGACCGCCGCCACCGCGATCACCGCTATGAAGAACGGCGAACGTGCGAGCGCCCGCTCGGGCGGCGGTGTCGGACGCAGAGCCTGCTGGGTCACGAGGGAGACGATGCGCGCCATCATCTTGCCGGCGAGGGCGTCCTGGGGATGCTGGGCGGCGTACGCACGATAGCGCGCCGCCGCCGCGGCCCAGCGACCCGACGCGACGACGTGCTGGACGAATCGATCGTGACGCGCCTCATCGGTCCAGCTGTCGCCGAGCGCCCGCCAGAGGGCCGCGCCGGATTCGTCGAGCTCCGTCGGACCCGGCACGCCTTACTCGGACGGAGCCGTGAGGGTGGTTGGAGGCGATGGAATATCCACGCCCGCCAGGCTCTTGCGCATCGGCACCGGCATCAGAAGAAACACGAACACGACGACCATCAGCCAGAACAAGGCTCGCCGGGTGGGCACCAGCGGACGGATATCCACCGGCGGGTGATCGGCTGACCCGCTCGAGCGCTGCACCAGCCGCACCATCCCCCACCACAGCAACCAGGGCAGCGCGCCCTCGAACGCTATCCCCGCGATGTCCTCCAGGGTCGCCCGTCCGGTCCCGTGAACCTCGCGCCGCACCACCGCCATCACCCAGGCGAACACGAGCATCGCCACCAGCGGCAGCGCCTGATGCACCCGGCGCGCGAACCGATTGTAGCCGTTGCCGAAGTAGGCGGTGGCGATGTGCCCGCCATCGAGCTGCCCGATGGGCAACAGGTTGATCATCGTGATGAGCAGGCCGGTCCAGCCCGCGAACGCCGTCGGGTGCAGCACGACATCCCGCGTACGGTCGGGGAGGAACGCACCTTTGGTCATGAACTTGAGGAGGGCATAGAGCAGCGAATTGCCCTCCTGCATTCCACCGGGATGCAGGTCCGCGACCGGCGACAGCGACAGGCCGTAGATGATGACCGGCACCGCGACCAGCAGGCCTGCCAGCGGCCCGGCGGCGCCGATGTCGATCAACTTACGGCGGTCGGCCGTAACCTGACGCATGCCGATCACCGCCCCCATCGTTCCCAGGCCGAACAGCGGCGGCAGGGGGATGAAATACGGCAACGACGCGGCGACGCCGTGCGCCTTGGCCGCGAAGTAGTGCCCGAGCTCGTGACAGAGCAGGATGGCCATCAACGGCACGGAGTAAGACAGGCCGTCCGAGATGGGACGGATCGCGGCCACCGGGAACAGCAGCTGCCAGAACGGAAAGTCGGCGCCCGGGTGCTGGCGAATCGCCCCCGACGCGGTCGTGGTCAGGAAGGTCAGCAAGAACAGGGCGGCGGGAACGATCCCCGTCGACTGCCGGCGCGTCGAGGAAGCGGGCGACATGAGCTACCCGCGTGACCTCTCCGCGACGGGCGGCGATTCGCCGAGGTCGTCGTCGCCATCCGCCGCCACCTGCCGTGCGTCGATGACCGCCTTCATGGCGCGCCGGCGCGGCATCGTCGCGTCGTCGAGCGCGACCGCCAGGCGGCCCAGCAGCTCGCGCGCCTCGGCGCCGACGGTCACCGGCGTCTCGACGATCGTGCGAACGTGGATGTCGCCCCGCGCGCCTCCGGATGGCCGCGGAATCCCCCGACCTCGAATGCGGAACACGGAGCCCGACTGTGTCCCCTCGGGGATCTTCATGCGCACCGTCCCGTCGAGGACGGGGACGTCGACCTCGCCGCCCAACGCCGCCTCGCTGACGGTGAGCGGCAGCTCGACGACCAGAACGTCCCCCTCGCGCGTGAAGAACGGGTGCGTCTTCACGCGGACGACGACGTGCAGATCACCCGACGGGCCCCCACGTCGCCCCGGAGAGCCCTCGCCGGCCAGGCGCTGCGTCGACCCGGACACCGTACCGGGCGGGATCGACACGTCGAACTCGCGCCGCCTGTCGACGAGCCCCGCGCCCTCGCAGACGCCGCACCGCACGCGCGGGATTTCGCCCGTGCCTCCGCACACCAGGCACTCTCGCCGCCCCCCCAGGAGGCCGACCTTCTGGCGCAACCTCCCTTCGCCGTTGCAGTGGCCGCATTTCGTCAGACCCGCGGGCCCCCCTTCGGCCCCGGTGCCCCGGCACGCGGCGCAGTCCTCGGCGCGATCGAAGCCGATGGTCCGTTTGACGCCGAGCATCGCCTCCTCGAACTCGACCTCCAGCGTATAGCGGAGGTCGCGGCCCGCGCTGTTCTTGCGCCGTCCCAGACCCAGCAGATCCCCGAACATGGCGTCGAAGAAATCCGTGGCGCTGGCGACGTTGGCCGCGGCGAAGGGATTCCCGTCGCCCAGGAACCCGAAGCGATCGAACTGCGCCCGCTTGTCGGCGTCGGACAGCACGGCATAGGCCGTGGAGACCTCCTTGAAGCGCTCCTCGGCGACGGTGTCCCCGGGGTTCCGATCGGGATGAAAGCGCAGCGCCAGCTTCCGGTACGCGATCTTGATCTCCGCGTCGGTCGCGCCACGCAGGATCCCCAGCGTGTCGTAGTAGTCGCGTGCCACGCGCTATCCCCTCTGCACGTCCGGATCGATGTGCCGGGCCTCGTCGTTGACCGAGACCGCGTCCGGCAACGACGCCTCGTCCGCGCCGACCACCGCCGCGGCCGGTGCACCGCCGGCGTGCAGCAGCGCCAGCGCGACGATCTCGGCCTCCGTCAGCCCGCCGCTCGGACGAATGCGCACGGGGATCGTCTCGTCGGTGGCGAGATCCCGCGCTGACGCGCCCGGGATCCCCCCGCCGTCAGTGGTGATCAGGAGCTCGATCTGGGGCACGCCGCGCGGCGCCGGCGCGAGCGGGCCGATTTGGAGCCGAGCGATGCTGTCGTTGTCCGCCGCCATCTCCCGCTCTCCTTGCAGGAGGTGCACGGTCACGTGCGCCTGCGCGTCGGCCGAGGTGGAGAGGATCTGGGGCTGGCTGGCCGGCAATGGCGCGCCCTTCGGAATGAGGCGCGTCACCACGCCGCCGGCGTTCTCGACGCCCAACGACAAGCAGGTGGTCTCCTTGATGGCGATCTGCCCCTTCAGCAGGCCGCGCTTGCGCTTCTGGCCGGCGCCGAGCGCCACCCCCTGGCGGGCCGCACCGAGCGCGATCAACGCCTCGGGCGCCGGAACATCGATGGGAGGCCGTCCCAGCCAATCCGTGATGTGCGCGCGCACCCGCGGCATCCGCGTCTGGCCCCCCACCATCACCAGCACCTCGACGTCTTCAGCCGACCACTTGGCGTCGCGGAGCACGGTCTCGCAGGGCCACACGGTCCGGTCCACGAGATCTTGGGTCAGGCTCTCGAGGCGCGCGCGGTCGAGCTCGACCCCCGACGGCAACCGGCCCGACAGCTCGGGCAGCGAAATGGCCACCCGGTCGGCGAACGACAGCTCGCGCTTCGCCCGCTCGGCCGCGACGCGCAGCCGTGGCATGACCAGGCGTTCGCGGCGCAGATCGGCGCCGCCGGCCTTCATGAACTCTTCACAGATGTGGGAGACGATGCGCTGGTCGAAATCCTCGCCACCCAGGAAGGCGTCGCCGCCGCTCGCCAGCACCTCGACGCCGTCGTCGTTCACCACCATGGCCGCGACGTCGAACGAGCCGCCGCCAAGATCGTAGACGAGCACCTTGAGCTCTTTCTTCTCGTGCCCGCGCGGGAGAGGATAGATGCCTGCCGCCAGGGCCACCGCCGCCGGCTCGGTCATCACGGCCATCACCTTCAGTCCGGCGATGCGTGCCGCATCGACGATGGCCTGCCGCTGCAAATCATTGAAGTCCGCAGGCACCGCCACGACGGCGTCGGTAACGGGTCCGGACGCCACCGACTCGGCCGCCGCCCGCAACGCTCCGAAGATGTGCGCGGCCACGTCCTGAGGGGCATGGTGGCGCCGCCCCACGCGGATGCGCGCGTCGCCGTTCTTCGCCATCGCAAGCTCGTAGGGAACCTCTTGCCGCTGGTGCCTTGTCTCTGGCGCCTCCAGCTTTCGCCCGAGCAGCCGCTTCACCGAGGTGATGGTGCGCTCGGGGTAACGAACGGCTATCGCTTGCGCCTCCTTGCCCACCAGCGGGCGTCCCCCTGCCGCGGCAGGCGGGAACGCCACCACGGCGGGGATCGTGAACAACCCCTCCGCGTGCGGGACGACCTTGACCTCGCGCCCCATCACCAGGGCAGCGGCTGCGTTTGTCGTCCCGAAGTCAATCCCCAGCGGGGGACTCAAGCGTCGCCACCCTCCGTCGCCCTCTTGGTTCCGCCGGCCGGCCCGGTCGCGACGCTGACCATCGCCGGACGCAACAGCCGTTCGCCGATGCGATAACCCCGCTGCAGCTCGGCCACCACCGCGCCCGGGGGCACGTCGGCGGTCTCGACGCGGGAGATCGCCTCGTGAACTCGGGGATCGAACGGCTCGCCCCGCGCGACGATCGGCTTGACGTTGTAGCGCTCGAGCTTCGATTGAAACAGCCGCAGGACCAGCGACACGCCCTTGACGACGGCGGCGCCATCCGGGGCGGCGCCCGATCCCTCCCCGAAGGCGCCCACGGCGCGTTCCAGGTTGTCGAGCACGTCCAGCATGTCCCGCAACACCGACTCGCGGACCTTCGCCTCCGCGTCCTCTTGCTCCTTGCGCGCGCGCCGCTTCCAGTTCTCGAACTCGGCGGCGATTCGCAGCATGCGATCCTTGATCTCGTCACGCTCCACCGTCAACGCCGCCAGCCTGGTCTCCGCGCCCACCGGCGCGTCCTGGGCCACGGCTGCGCCACCGCCTCCGCCCGCCTCTTGCTGCTCATCAATCACGTTTGCTCTCCTCCGACTTTATCAGCGTCATGGTCTGTGGCTTCCTGGATCTCTCAGGTCTTGCTCAGGGAAAGCGTGATCATTTCCGCGGTGAAGTCCACCAGGGAAATGACCCGCGAGTAGTTCATGCGCGACGGCCCGATCACGCCGATGGTGCCGAGCGGCCGATCGTCGCCACCGTACGGCGCCGCCACCACCGACACGTCCGTCAGATCTGCCAGGTTCGCCTCGGCGCCGATGAACACGCAGATCCCGGGCGCGGTCAGCGTTCGGTCCAACAATTTTTCGAGCATGTCTCGCTCCTCGAGCGTTCGCAGCAGCACCTTCGCTCGCTCCACGTCCGTCTCGCCCGAGAGGAGGTTCGACTGTCCGTCCACGAACACCTGGGGCGGCCCTTGCGGGACCGCCGCGGCGGCCAGGCTCAGCGCACGCGTCACCAGCGCATCGTGTTCGGAGCGCACCCCCTGGATCTCCTCGGCCAACCTGGCCTTCAGGTTCTCGAGCGTGAGGCCACCGACCAGATCGTTCAAGTAGTTGTTGATTCGCTCGAGCTCCGAGGCGTCGACGATGAAGTCGATCCCCAGCAGCTTGTTCTCGATGTGTCCCGTCGTCGTCGCGATGACCGCCAGGAGCTGGCCCTCCCGCAGTCGGACGAACTCCATGTGCTCGATGACATCCGACGCCGGGCGTGGCGTCTGAACCACCACCGCCAGGTGCGACAGCTCGCGCAGCAGCTTCGATGTCCGCTGCATCAGCTCTGGTCGCTCGCCGGCCCCCGTCAGGCGTTCGCGAATCTCCTCTTGCTCGACGACTGAAAGGCTGCGGATTCGGAGCAGGGTATCGACGTAGTACCGGAGCCCGCGATCGGTGGGGATCCTGCCAGCCGACGTATGGGTGTGCTTGAGCATCCCCATCTCTTCCAGATCGCCCATGACGTTGCGCACCGTCGCCGCCGAGACGTCAAGTCCGTAACGGCGCGTAATCGTTTGCGATCCGACCGCATCGCCCGTGGCAAGGTACTCGGAGACGACAGCGTGCAGGATCTTCTTGGCGCGCGCGCCGATCTCGTTCACTCCCTGCATTTAACCCAAAATGCCTGCCCGGGCCAGCCTGGCGGCGGACACGGCACGGACGCCGCCCCCTCGGGGTATGCTGCCCGGTCACCATGGTGACACCGCTCGTCTACCTCGACAACGCCGCCTCGACGCGCCCGGCGGCCGAGGTCGAGGCCGCCATGACGGATGCGTCTCGGCGCTGTTTCGCCAATCCGTCGTCCGCGCACGCCGCGGGGGCGGAGGCCGCCCGCGCGCTCGAGGAATCCCGCGCGACCCTGCTCGCGGCTATCGGATCCGAGGGGGGCCAGCTCGTCTTCACGAGCGGCGGGACCGAGGCAAACGCGCTCGCGGTGCTTGGCGCCGGACGTCTCGCGCGGGGCCGTCACGGCGTGGTCACCGCCATCGAGCACCCCGCGGTGCTGCGGAACGCGGCGGTGCTCGAGGCGGAGCGGGGCTTCGAGCTCTCGTTCGTGGCCCCCAGCTTGGAATCGGGCCGGGTCAGCGTCGAGGCGGTCCTGGCGGCCATCCGCCGGGACACGGCGTTCGTCGCCGTCATGCTGGTCAACAACGAGCTCGGGACGGTTCAGCCGGTCGTCGAGATCGCGCGGGCCATCGCGGCCTTCGCGGCGCGCGAGGGGATCCGGCGGCCGCACCTGCACGTCGATGCCGTGCAAGCGCTGGGCATGTTGTCGCTGCGCGCGACGACGCTGGTGGCTGATTCGGTCGCATTGTCCGCGCACAAGCTGCACGGTCCGAAGGGAGCGGGCGCGCTATGGCTTCGCCCGGGCGCGCGCCTCTTGCCGTTGTGGGACGGCGGTCGGCAGGAGCGGGGATTGCGTTCGGGGACCGAGAACCTCCCCGCCATCATCGGCTTCGCGTGTGCGGCGACCCTGGCGACCCGCGCGCTGAAGGCGGGCGAAGCCGACGCGGTTGGCCGGCGACGTGACGCCCTCGAGACGCGCGTCCGCGACGCGATCCCCGGGGCGCGACCGACCGTGGCGCCCGGGTCGCGGGCCGCTCACATCTGCTCGATGGCATTCCCGCGGCTGCCCGCAGAGCCGCTGCTGCACGCGCTCGAGGCCCGAGGCGTGCTCGTCTCCGCGGGCTCGGCGTGCGCGTCGAAGAGCGGCGGACCGAGCCACGTGCTCAAGGCCGTCGGCGTGGAGGACGAGACGGCGGTGTTGCGGTTCTCGCTGTCGCGGTACACGACCGACGCCGAGGTGGACCTGGCGGTCGCCGCCACCGTCGAGGCCGTGGCCGAGATCGCGGCGGCCCGGCCGCAGGAGCGGCCCCGCCGGCTGGCGCCGCCGCCGGGGACCGGATAAGAAGCGGGCCCCATGAGCCGGGTCATCCTCTGCCGATTCGGCGAGCTGTTCTTGAAGAGCGGCAATCGGCGGCGTTTCGAAGGGACCCTGCACCACAACATGGCCGTGGCGCTGCGAGGCGTGGAGGGCGCGCGCGTGGAGCCCGTTCACGGCCGGGTCCTCGTCCACCTGCCCGATGACGACGCGGCCCGGGAAGCGGCGATCCGCCTGCGACGGGTGTTCGGGCTGGTGTCGATCTCCGTCGCGACCGTCGTTCCCGCCGAGCTCGAGGCGATCGCCGCCGCCGCGGTCGAGGTCGCTACGCACGAACGAGACGAGCGCGGGGTCACGACGTTCAAGATCGAGGCGCGGCGCTCCGACAAGCGTTTTCCGCTGACGTCGGTGGACCTCGCCAAGCAACTCGGCGGGCGGGTCATTCGGGCGACCGGGCTCGGCGTGAACGTGCACACGCCCCAGCTCGCCCTCGGCGTCGAGGTGGCCAAGGAGCGGGCGTTCGTGTACGGCAGCGAGCTCGGCGCGCCAGGCGGACTTCCCGTTGGCGTCTCGGGACGAGCGCTGCTGTTGCTGTCGGGCGGGATCGACTCGCCGGTGGCGGGTTGGCTGGCGGCGAAGCGCGGGCTCGCGCTGGATGGGATCTACTTCCATTCACCTCCGTTCATCGGCGAGAAGAGCCGTGACAAGGTGCTGTCCCTGGCGCGGATTCTCCATCGCTGGCAAGCGCTCGACTCCGTCATCGTGGTCCCTTTCACCGAGACTCAACAGCGGCTGCGCGACGCTGGCCCGGCCGAGCTGGCGGTCGTTCTGTACCGGCGGATGATGATGCGTATCGCCGACGTCATCGCCGACGAGGGGCGCGCCGACGCCCTGGTCACCGGCGAGAACCTCGGCCAGGTGGCCAGTCAAACCATTCAAAATCTGACCGCGATAGAGGCCGCCGCCCGACGCCTCGTGCTGCGCCCCCTCGCGACCTACGACAAGGTCGAGACGATGGCGCTCGCCCGCAGCATCGGCACCTACGACACGTCCATCCTGCCATTCGATGACTGTTGTTCGTTGTTCACTCCGCGCCACCCGGCGACCGCGGCGCGAGCAAAGGACGCCGAGCAAGCCGAGGCCAAGCTCGACGTCGCCGCCGAGGTCGCCACCGCCGTCAGCCGCGCCGAGCGCGTGCCGCTCGGGTGACCCGCGCCATGACTGCACCCGACGCCGAAGGCGCGCCTCTCGCAGGATCGTCCCGCGACCCCCTGGCCTCGCGCGAACGCCTGGCCTCGATCGACGTCCTGCGCGGGCTGGTGATGATCGTGATGCTGCTCGACCACGTGCGCGACATGGTTCACATCGACGCGCACGACCTCGACCCCACGGACGTCCACCGCACCACCGCCGTCCTGTTCTTCACCCGCTGGGTGACCCATTTCTGCGCGCCGGTGTTCGTGCTGCTCGCCGGCGTGGGGGCGCGCCTGCAACGGGCGGCCGGCAAGTCGTCGGCGGCGCTGTCGCGGTTCTTGCTCGCGCGCGGGCTGTGGCTCATCTTGCTCGAGCTCACGGCGGTGCGCGTGGGCGCGTTCTTCAGCTTCGACCTGCACTTCCTCGGGTTTCTCCAGGTCATCTGGGTCATCGGCATCTCGATGGTGCTCCTGGCCGCGCTGGTGCGGCTGCCCTCATGGGCGGTGACCGCGTTCGGGCTATCGCTGATGGCGCTCCACAACCTGCTCGACGGCGTGGGGCCGGTGGCTCCCGCCCCGGGCACGCCGACGCCGCTGCCGGTGATCCTGTGGATGCTGCTCCACAGGTTCGGTCCGATCTTCTTCGGCGGTGGCCGGATGGCGTTCCTGATCTATCCGATCGTGCCGTGGGTGGGCGTCATGGCGGCCGGGTATGGCCTCGGCCGTGTCTACGACTGGCCGGCCGCGCGGCGCCAGCGGTTCCTGATCGCCGTCGGCGTCGTCGCCATCGTCGGGTTCGTGGCGCTGCGTCTGGCCGGGATCTACGGAGATCCCGCCCCCTTCGTTCGACAGGCCACCCCGGGTCGCTCCCTGCTCGCCTTCCTCGCCGTCAGCAAGTACCCCCCGTCGCTCGAGTACCTACTCATGACGCTCGGTCCCGCCCTGCTGGCGCTCGCCGGCCTGGAAAGAGTGCGTCGCCCCGCGCGCCTGCTGCGTGCCCTCGATACGCTGGGACGGGTGCCGCTGTTCTACTACTTGTTGCAGTGGCCCTACGCCCACCTCGCCGCCTTGATCCTGGGCGCCGCCACCGGACAATCGCTGGTCCACCTGTTCCGCTCGCCCCCCGATGCCTTTCGAATGGCGCACGGCTTCGGCTTCCGGCTGCCCGTCGTCTACGCTACCTGGTTGGTGGGCGCGTTTCTCCTGTACTGGCCGTGTCGCGCCTACGCCCGCGCGAAGCGCAAGTACCGGAAGTGGTGGATGAGCTACCTGTAGCGGACGGTGCACTTAGTTAGTTCGTCGGGAAGGCGATGTTGACGGTTCCGGCGGTGATCGTGCGCGTGCCGGCCCCGCCTTTTAGCCCACCTATCGTGAAGGTGCCTGAAACGCTGGCGCCCGTCGCATCGTAGGTTTGCGATTGGTACGTGATGGTCGTGGGGTCGGTGGGGGTCGCGAAAGCGCCGGACGCGCTGGTCCCTTCGCTGTAGCCAACCGGGGGATAGAGCGCCGCCAAACTGGGCGGCGACGCGGCACCCAACACCGTTTGCAACGAGACCCCGGTGGCGTTCTTGTAGATGCTGAGCGACAGCGTCTTCACGGCAATCGAGGCGGGAACGTCGCTGCCGCGAATGAAATAGTACCCGCGCGGGCCATCGGAGCTGTAGCTACAAAACAGCCCCTGAGAGAAGTCCACGGGAACGCCGTCCACGGACGCCGTCAGCGTCCCCGAACACTTCGCCGCAACCAGTTGATTGGTGGTCGCGTCATAGATGGCTGGCGCGACTCCGCAGATCGCCACGCTGTTGCGGGCGACCGCCTGGGCGTCCGGGGTGACAGCGCTTTGGTAGACGACGCGCACCAGATCAAAGGGAACGGTCACGACCGTCGTGGTTATGCTCCCCGTGGTAACGGTCCCCGAGTCGACACAGTAGGCCGCCGCCGGATCGGCCGGGCACGACGCCACCATCATCCCACCGACGCGAAGGGCACAATAGGCCGCGAACGCTGCCTTCTCCTCGCTGGTCGCCACGCCACCCTTCTTGGTCAGCGTCGCGCATTGCCGAGCGTACCCATAGACGAAGGCGCCGTCAGCGGTCATCGCATCGAGGAGACAGGACGCGTCGCCGCTGGCGGGAATTCCCCGACCCATCGTCGGCGGTGCACCGCCCGCCCCGCTCACGACGCCCGCGCCCCCAGCGCCGCCCCCCCCCACGACGGTTGTTCCGCCGGCGCTCTGCCCCCCGGCGCTCTGTCCGCCAGCGCTCTGTCCGCCAGCGCCGCCCTTGCTGGCCCCTCCTCCCCCGCATTGGGTGCCCCCCAGCGCAAGGCCGATGACCACCACGCCAAGGAACGAGCTTCGGTCCAAGCCGAGACTTGAATTCACGCAAACCTCCAGAAAGTTAAGGGAAGAAAACGTCCAGCGCGGTCAGGGCTCTAACGGGCGGTTTCCGCCCCACAAATGTCCCCGATAAGGAATGCTATGTCCACTCTGCCGGGAGCGGCGGGTCAATAAAGTGTGGCAAGTGCCGATGACGTCGGTGCTTGCCACAGCCGTTTCACGCGCGCGGGTCGCCCGCCAGCAGCAGCCCGACCGATGACTCCGGCCGACCAGGAAAGATCGGCCGGTACGTCGTCTTGCACCTGGTGGGGAAGGGTGCGATGGGGGAGGTTTATGCGGCGTACGATCCGGAGCTGGACCGGAAGGTGGCCATCAAGCTGCTCCGCGGCACGGCCGGGGACGACGCCGAGGCGACCGCCGGTCGCGTTCGCATGATGCGGGAAGCCCAGGCGATCGCCAAGCTGTCCCACCCAAACGTGGTGGTCGTGCATGACGTCGGCGCCTACGAGGACAAGGTCTTCGTGGCCATGGAGTTCGTCGACGGCCACACGCTCTGGTACTGGATGCACGCCGAATCGCGCGCCTGGCCGGAGATTCTGCGAATCTTCGCCGACGCGGGGCGGGGGTTGGCCGCAGCCCATGACAAGGGTCTGGTTCACCGCGACTTCAAGCCCGAGAACGTCATGCTCAGCGCCGACGGACAGGTGCGGGTCATGGATTTCGGACTCGCGCGGAGCGTGGGGACCCGAGACAATGTGACGACCCTGCCAGCCGTCGCCGGCCCGAGGCAGGGGGGTGGAGCCGCGTTCGCCGACAATGAGCTGGTGGACCTGGAGTCCACGAGACCGATTGGCCCGCCGCCGCCCGGCTCTTGTCCGCCGCCTCGTTCCGGTGGCGACGTGCTGACCCTGCACCTCACCCAGACGGGCGCCATCCTGGGGACACCCGCGTACATGTCACCTGAGCAGTTTCGGGGAGACGACACCGACGCGCGCACGGATCAGTTCAGCTTCTGTGTCGCGCTCTACGAGGCTTTGTACGGTGAACGTCCGTTCGCGGGAAACACCCCGCAGGCCCTGGAGGACAGCGTCCTCCGGGGAGCGGTCCGCGAGGCTCCGCCCAAGACGGAAGTGCCCGGCTGGATTCGCAAGGTCTTGTTGCGCGGCCTGTGCACGAACACGAGTGACCGGTGGCCGAGCATGAACGACCTGCTGGCGGAGCTGGACCGAAAACGGCTGTTCGTGGGTCGCCAGCGCTTCGCGGACAGCGCCGCCGAGAAGCTGGGCGGCATCTGGCCTGCGCCCACCGGGGGCAAGTCCAAGGAGACGCCCGGCCGGTCCGAGATGCGTCAGGCCTTCCTCGCGACCGGGAAGCGGTACGCGACCACCACGTTCGAGAACGTGAGTCGTACGCTGGATCGATACGCCGAGGCCTGGACGGAGATGTACATCGACATCTGCGAGGCCACGCACGTGCGCGGGGAGCAATCGACCGACGTCATGGACCTGCGCATGGCCAGCCTGATGGATCTGCGCGAGCGCTTCCGGGTCCTCTGTCACATCTTTCGGCAGGCAGACGTTGACGTGGTGGAGAACGCGGTCGGCGCGGCCAACGCGCTCGGCAGCGTTGACCGCTGCGCCGATCTCGCGTTCTTGCGTTCGGCCGTCAAGCCGCCCGAGGGTCTGGAGACGCGCGCGACCGTGGATCGGTTGCGCTCGCGATTGGCGGAGGTGGGGGTGCTCGGTCAGGTCGGCCGGCTGAGCGACGGACTGAGGGGGCTCTTGGCGATCGAGGACGAGGTTCGGGGGTTGGGGTATTTGCCGCTGGTGGCGGAGATGTTGCTGGAGCTGGGCAAGCTGTATACCGAGCAACGAGATGGCAGCGCGGCCGGTCGGGTCCTCGAGGACGCGGTCTGGACGGCCGAGCTGTGCGGGTACGACGAGGTGTCGGCCGAAGCCGCTTCGATGTTGGTCTTCGTCGTGGGGGACACGCAGCTGCGGTTCGACGCCGCCGAGATCTGGTCGCGCTTCGCCGAGACCACCCTGCGACGCATGGGCGGCCACGATTCGTTGTGGGGTTGGCTGTTCAACAACCGCGGAGCCATGCGCTCACGGCAGGGGCGTCTGGCAGAGGCGCTGAATGACGGACGGGCGGCGGTGGCGGCCAAGGAGAGGGTCGGCGGCCCGGACAGCCCGGACGTGGCGCAGTCCCTGGGCAACATCGCCAACTGGCTGGCCCAGTCGGGCCAGGCGGAGGAAGCGCTGCCGTTCGCCGAACGGACGGTTCGCATATTGGAGAGCACGCTCGGCCCCGACCATCCGCGTGGCGCGTTCATGCTGTCCAACTACGCCGAGGTGCTGAACGAGCTGGGCAGGTTCAAGGAGGCAGAAGAGGTCGCGCGGCGCGCGCTGGCCATCTTCGAGCGGGAGTTCGGGATGGACGATCTGTTGGTGACCTATCCGCTGACGGCCCTTGGCGTCGCCTGCATCGGTGCCGCCAAGGTGACGGACGCGATGTCCCTTCTGGAACGTGCGGCGGTGCTGTGCGAAGCCAAGGAGACGGATCCGGCGCGCCTGGGTGAGGTCCATTTTGCGCTGGCTCGTGCCGTCGCCGCGGCCCGTCGGGATCACATCCGGGCACGGACATTGGCGGCACTCGCGGGCGACGATTATGCCAAGGCCGCCCGGATCCCCGTGGTCGTGCGTGAGCTCGCCCGAATCGAGCGGTTCCTCGTGTCGGCGCCGACTGAATCTATTGTCGCCAGACGGTGACGACGTTGTTGTTGCCCATGCACGCCTTGTAACCGTCATGTTCGTGGGGAATGTCGGCGGCCGTGCAGTGGTCGGCACAGTAACCGGTACCGCCGAACGGGTTGCTATAGGGAGCGCCGACCTGATTGGCGCCCAGGCGCCCCGGAACGACGCCCACGTCGAAATCCTTGCCGTTGCAGTAGTACGCCTGCGGCGGGCTCACGAAGATGTTGCCGAAGAATGATCCTTCCTGATGCGGATACTGTGGGTCTTGCCCCCAGCCAACACCGGTCTTCGCGGCATCGAGCCAAAGTGGAATGTGGACACCGGCCGTGTTCACATGCGCCATCATGCAGGCGCTCACATACCGTTGGCAGGTCTGTTGGCAGGCGCCGGTTTCCCACTCCGGCGCGAAGCCCAGCTGGCCGTTGTAGGTGTACGAAACGCCGTTCTGGTCCTTCTTGGTGATGCTGTGCCCGACGGGAAGCGCGCATCGCACCAGGTAGGCCACCGTCATGCGACCGCCGGCCGTCGTCATCAATCCGGTGGACGAGCTCAGCCCGTTGACCGCATTCAGCCCGTTCACCGCGTTCAGCCCGTTCACCGCATTCAGCCCGTTGACCGCGTTGAGGCCGTTGATCGACGACAAACCGTTCTCCGAGGTCAACGGATCGGCGACCGAAACGTGCTGACCGGCGACCTCATCGGGAGCGCTACATCCGAAGGCCAAGAACGCACAAGCGACAACCGTGGACGACATGACGCGAGAGGACACTTGCATTGGCCTGATCTCCTGTTTGGGTGCGGAACCCTGAGACCTAAGCAGATATCATGCCAGTTCTTTTCAGTGAATTACATTACCTATTTCTCGTGATATAGCCTGATCTAGGCCTCCAAGGGTTGCTCCCGCGACAACACCCGTTGTACTCCCCACGACAGGCCGGAATCGCGCCGCGCAGGAATCGAGTGGGGGTACATTCGCCCAGGCTCACGGGCCCAAGACACGAGCGCGACGAAGAACAGGATGCGGGGCCATGGCAACGCCACGACGAGTGGATGACGCACGAGAGCCCGTCAGCCGATCGAGGTCAACAAGAACTTGTTGAGAGCCATTGTCGGCGACATGTTTCGTATGAGACATGGGCCCTGAGCCCACTGACCTCACCCGCCTGGCCTCCCGAACAAGCTCCATCCATCGCATGAACCATCGGCTGGACGCCGCCGCAAGAAACCTCGCCGCCCGCTCTGTGTCGGCCGCCGCCGTGGTTTCGGTGGTTGCGTTCATGGCGTGTGGCTCGGGCTCGAGCGTGGCCAATCAGGACGCAGCGCCTGACTCAGCCCTTTCATGCCCGCTCACCTGCGACGCCACCCGCTACTGCCGTTTCACGTTCTTCTCTGGAAGCGACGGCGGTTGTGGCGAGACATCGACCGGGGGCGGATGGGCGTGCTTGCCCCTGCCCGCCTCCTGTAACGGTACGCTCAACTGCGCTTGCATTTGCGGCGCTTGCTGCACGCAGATCGAAGATCGTTCCTTCGCCTGTCCGGGCGCGTAGTAACTTCGCGCGGGGCGCGTTCGCCGAGCCCCAAGAAACCAACTTCGGTGCGGGTGTCGCGTGACTACGGCGGAGCCGACCGTCGTCGACTGCACGCCGTAGTCGTCCCGTTCGGCTGGATTGTCCAGCGAGCGGGCGCGCGACCAACTGCTACATCTTCTTGTCGTCCTTCGGGGCGGCGTCGTCGGCGCCCTTCTTGGCCTTCTTCGCCTTCTTCTCCTTCTTGGCGGGCTTCGCGTCGGCCGGAGGAGCGTCCTCCGCCTTGGCGACGGTCCACGAGGCGGGAAGAACGATGGCGAGGGCAACGAAGAGGACTCGGGTGAGTTTCATGATGGGTCTCCTGCTTTTGATTGTTGAGCGGACGAGTGCGCCACGGCGTCATGCACGGTCCATGCCGCCACCCCCAGGCCATGAAGGCGCGAAGAAACCGCGACGGAGAAGCCTTGCGTTGTGGCGAAATGGCAGTGGAAGCGCGCCTGTGAGGCAATTCGCCTCGCGCGGAGCCCGAGCGAGCTATCGGGGTGGGCCACGTAGCCCGCCGGGCCGGGGCGGCGGAGGCGGTCCTTACTTCGGGTAACCCTGCCAGAGCCATTCCATGACGTCCGGCTCCGTTTGACTCCGCACGCCCCCGTCGACGTGGCCCGCGCCAATCGCGTAGGTGAACTTGTAGTGGTATCCCTTGGCCATCAGGGCGGCCGCCAGGGCCTCGTTTCCGAGTCTCCAGTTGCGGAAGGATGCGGCGGTCTCATTGGCGCCGTTGTCCATCGAGCCGACCTCGAGAGCAATGCGCAACCCCAGCTTCACGGGCGCATTGGGAATCAAGTTTTCCCCGTACTCCCAGGCCCCATGCGGATACATGGTGCTGGACTTCAGATTCACGAAGGTGCCCGAGTAGGTCATGATCCGAAGAAAATCGCCGAACCAGGCCATGCCCAGGGCCGCGGGCGCGCCGGAGCTGCCGCCCATCGCGGCGCGACCCTGGGGGTCGGTGGTCACCTTCACCTTGGCGGTGGTCTCGGCCAAGGGGATGACCTCCTCTGTGACGAACTTGAAGTACGTGTCGGAGACGGTGTCGTATTCTCCGCTTCGATCGGTCCCCGGATTGATCATGATCCCGAGGGTCTTGGGAATTCGGTTGGCGGCGATGAGATTGTCCATGACCGTCATCAGCTCGGGGCCGTACTGGGTCCCATCCTGCACCACCAGCACAGGGGCAGGGGTGTTCGAGACGTAGCCGACGGGGATGTAGACCGTCACCTGGCGCGAGCCCCCGGGGTAGTACTTGCTGGCTGCGTTGGACATCATGAAGGTCATTCGGGTTCCCTTGGCGACCCCCGCCATCGTGGCGGACTCGGGCGCCGCCTTGAAGGGCGAATTGATGGTGAACTTCCCGTCTCCGGCGATACCCGGATCGGCGACCGAGCTGCCGCCTGCGGAGCCGTCGCTCCCGGCCTTCCCGGCGGCGCCGCTCGCGCCCGCGATGGCCCCGCCTGCGGAGGCACCTCCGCCCCCGGTCGGCGTCGAACCTCCGCTTGCGGCCCCGCCGGTCGATACCACGTCGCCGCCCGTGCCCGTTCCGCCGCTCGACCCGGCCGGATCGGCGCCACCCGTGCCGGTGCCACCGGTTGCCGTGACGGCCCCGCCCGTGCCACTTCCACCGGTCGCCGCGACGATGCCGCCCGTGCCGGTTCCGCCGCTCGACACGGCCGCACCACCCGATCCGACGGCTCCGCCGCCGGTCCCGTTCGGCGCCTGGGTCCCACCGGTCCCGGCCGGCGAATTACTGGAAGACGACCCGCACGCCCCAGCGACGACGGCCGACAGGAAGAGAACTTGCAAGAGCTTGGTCATCGACATCGTTCTGGCTCCGCCCGCGGGGATGTCTTCTTTCGGACGATCGTCTGTCGAGACCCGTTGCCCCGGAACGACCGGTATGAGTCCGTCAGTGTCGGGTGAGCCGGAAACTGGCTCACCCTCGGCAACGGAGCACCCCCACTGAAGACAGGATCAGGTTGAGATGGTCGGCACGTCGTCGGGCGGCTACCTGATCCCCACGGCCAGAACGATCGGCGCTCTCAACATCGGGAGCGAAGTTCCACGTTTGGCGGCAGATCCCACGGGGATGACGAAGACCCTCGGGAACGCCTCCAGCAGCAATGGAAGATCGTTGAACACACTGTACGAATAGTAGACGCCATCACTCTGGTTGTAGCCCCAGTCCTTGAAACCCTGCTGGACATACTTGATCATGGGCCACAGCCCCGCTCTCGTCGCGAGGAGCTTTACGAGGGACACGGGGAGAGAGCCTTGGCCGATGTAGTTGGCGTCGGAAATGAAAACCGCCTTTCGGGCGAGCTCGATCATCCGGCGGACAATCAGGCTGGGTTGCGGAACATGATGGAGGACGCCAAGTGACATGACGGCGTCGAATGAACCAGGGCCAAATGGGAGCGAAAGCGCATCCGTGCAATGAAGAATTTCTTTTCGAATGCCATGCCGGGTCGTTGCAATACTGAGGAGATCCGGGGAAGGATCGTTGCCCTCAACCGCGAGCTCAGGCATGTGGTCCAGCAGAAACTTGAGCCCCCGCCCCGTCCCACAGCCAACGTCCAGAACGGATTGAAGGTTCAGCTGGCGGATGAGACTCAGGATCATTTCGAGGCTCTCGGAGTGTTCATCATGGCTTGAGACATGGGCTTCGTCGTAGTCGTCGGCCGTCCGGCGATAGTAATCAATCTGCGTCTCTCCGCGGTGCGGCGGTCCTTTCGGCGTCGGCGTTTCACCGGCACGTTGTCGAAGCAACTGGAACATCGTCTGAATTGTCATCATTCCTCCGCGGTAGCATTCGACTTTTCGTGCTCGTCGGGGCGAGCCGCAGAGCGGTCCCGTAGCCAAAGCGAGAGAGAGTCGCGTTGGGGGTCCGTGAGTGTCCGGGCCACCCCTCGCCCCCAGGATGTCGCGGGCAGGCATGTCACGTCAACTGCGGACGGCGCAGCACCTGCCAGGCTCGACGGCCGTCCACCAATCCGCTCCTCCCTTCCACTCGGCGGAGGCGCGCACGGGCATGCCCCGCGCCTGGACCCTACCGGTCTCCTCCTCAGCGACAAGATCGGCGCCGAGCTCGGTGCGTCGGCGGGGGCGACGGGCGCGGGCGCGCGCAGCGCCGGGGCGGAAGCGATCCGCGCCCGCCTGCGCGGCGACCTGAGCGTACCCAGCCAACCCGCGGACTCGCCCGTGCAGCCCTGGCCGAAGCCAGGATGACGGCGCTCGGTCGTGGCATTCCGACCGATGGCCCTCCTGGCAGCTGCTTCAGGGCGTGGCCGGCTGGTGCGGGCGCACCACCAGATCGTCGATCCAGGTGTCATCCGAATAGCAGCCGATGCGGAGGGTGATGGCTCCCTCGCCCGCCACGTTGAAGACCTGCGAGACGCTGAACCAGTCGACGTCCTGGTCGCGCGCGGTCCCCGCGGCAACGACGTCGATGGGAAAGCTGGCCACCAGCGCCGCGCCCTGATACACGCCGATCCAGGCATCGTCGATGTTGTGGCGCTGCCCGTGAAGCTTGATGAAGAGGCCGAGGTCATAGGCGACGTCCTTCTGGATCGCGATCGGGTCGATGGTCTGGGCCCAGGTCCCGCTGGTCATGTGCAGCGAGGCCACGCCGCCGTGAGCGACGGTGTCATCGCGGGTGACCGCGCCGCCCATCGGGCCGGGGTCAACGGTCCAGGCGGCGAGCACCCCCGCGGCTTCGAAGTCGCCGCCTGCAAGCAGGTTCGCGACATCGACCTGCGTCGAGGCGATGTTGCTGCCGCCCAATCGGCCCAGTTCGTTCATCACGTAGACCCGGTAGTAGTACCGCTTTCCGGCCAGCAAACCGCCGTCGACGAAGTTGGTCTGTTCGCGCTCGGTGCTGACGTAGACCAGGTCGCCCGTCGTCTCGTCGATCCCGGGCGAGTCTCGCCGATAGAGCTTGTACTCGCGGAAGTCGTCGGCGTCCGTCGCTTGCCAGGCTACCTGAACCTGGGTGCCCTCCACGACCGGCGCGGCCAGGACGAGTGGCTGGGGTAGGATCAAAGCAGCCAGATCGACGTTTCCGATCACCTGCAAGGTGAGCTGGCGCTCGCTGAAGGTGCCGTTGGCGTCGCTGGCAGAGGCGTCGATCGTGTGCGCGCCGGCGGGCACGCCTTCGATGTCGAAGCGCCCGTTCGCGTCCGTAACGGCCGTCCAGTTGGCGGCGCCGTCGATGCTGACCGGGACGTCGGGCACCGGGGTCCCGGCTTGAACGATCGCGCCAGTCACGTGGTAGGTGGGCGTCCCCCCGCCACTGCCGGCGTCACTCTGGCCACACGCGCCCAAGGTCGCTGCCGCGCACAGCGCCAGGGCGGATCCCCCCACCCGGTTGCGCGGGTGCTCAGCTCCCGGGACAGACCGACTGCGCGCATACCGCGACATCCCTGTCAGCTTTTCCATCGATGGTCTCCTGGCGTGCGGGTGGTCCACGGGCCTGCGCCCCTTCGGACCCAGGCACACGCAAGACCTGTTCCGCGACGTGCCACGGCCTGGCGTCGCGCGCGCTCTCTTCGTGGTTCGTTCCGTGGAACGTCACCCGGCGTTCCCTGGGTCGTCACGCCTCTCCCTTTGGGGGAACGGATGGTTCCGTCTCCCGCGAAACGGGCCGTAGGGCCCCGGAAGAAGGAGCGAGCAATGGCAATCGACGAACAGAAACTGAACGAATTCATGGGGAAGATCGTGGGCGACCTGGGCGTGACCATGAGCAGCGCGTTGCTGGTCCTGGGCGACAAGCTGGGCCTCTACAAGGCGATGGCGGCGCTGGGCCCGGTGACGCCGGCCGAGCTCGCGACGCGCACCGAGACCGCCGTGCGCTACGTGCGCGAATGGCTGGACGCGCAGGCCGCCGCGGGCTACGTCACGTACGACCCGCAGGCCGGCCGCTACACGCTGCCCCCCGAGCAGGCGTTCGCCTTCGCCGACGACGACAGCCCCGCGTCGGTGGCGGGGGCATTTCACATCGCGCGCGCGATGTGGAGCGCCCTCGACAAGATGGAGACGAACTTCCGCAACGGCGGCGGGCTGGAGTGGGGGCAGCAGCACACCTGCCTGTTCGAGGGCACGGAGCGGTTCTTCCGCGCTGGCTACCTCGCGAACCTCGTCACCGCGTGGATCCCCGCGCTGGACGGGGTCAAGGCGAAGCTCGAGGCCGGCGCGACGGTCGCCGACGTCGGATGCGGTCTCGGCGCATCGACGATCCTGATGGCGCGGGCGTTCCCTAGATCGACGTTCCGGGGCTTCGACTACCACCAGCAGTCGATCGACCTGGCAAACCATCGGGCGCACCACGCGGGCGTCGCCGATCGGGTGACGTTCAGCGTGGCCAAGTCCACCGACTATCCGGGCACCGGGTACGATCTGGTCACGCACTTCGACTGCCTGCATGACATGGAGGATCCGGCGGGTGCCGCGCGACATGCGCGCGCGACGCTGGCCAAGGACGGGACCTGGATGATCGTCGAGCCGGCGGCGGGCGACAAGCCCGAGCAGAACCACAACCCGGTCGGACGCGTCTTCTATTCGGCGTCCGCGCTGCTGTGTGTTCCCCATTCGCTGGCGCACGACGGGCCGGCGCTGGGCGCCCAGGCGGGCGAGGCGCGCCTGCGCCAGGTGGTCATCGATCAGGGCGGCTTCACACGGCTGCGGCGCGCGACGGAGACGCCGTTCAACATGATCCTGGAGGCGCGCCCGTAGCGCTCGCGCCCGCGGCCTCGGGCCCCGTTGCCCACCCGCCGCCGGTGGAAGTCCTCTCAGAAGGTTGATGCGCCCGCGTCCCGCGATGCTGGGGGCTACAGCAAGAAGGGCGCGTGCTGACGCCGTCGGCGCCCGGGCGCGCGCTCGGCCGCCTATCCGGGTCCGGCCCGCTTTCCACCCGGCAGGACCTCGTCGATGAGACCATAGTCCTTGGCCTCGGCGGCCGACATGAAGTTGTCGCGCTCGGTGTCGTGCTGGATCTTACCGACGGGTTGACCGGTGTGCTTCGCGTAGAGGGCGTTGATGGTATCGCGCGCCTTGAGGATCTCCCTCGCGTGAATCTCGATGTCGGTGGCCTTGCCCTGCATGCCCGCGAGCGGCTGGTGGATCAACACGCGCGCGTGCGGCAACGCGCGGCGCTTTCCCGTCGCTCCGGCGGCGAGCAGAAAGCTGGCCATCGACGCCGCCTGACCCATGCACAACGTCGCGATGTCGCAGCGCAGACATTGCATCGTGTCGTAGATGGCCAGGCCGGCCGAGACATCGCCGCCCGGCGAGTTCACGTACATCACGATGTCCTTGTCGGGGTCCTCCGATTCGAGGAACAACAGCTGCGCTATCACCACGTTGGCCAGATTGTCATCGATCTGGTTGCCGAGGAACACGATGCGATCGTTGAGCAGGCGGGAGAAGATGTCCCAGCCGCGTTCGCCCCGTTGGGTTTGCTCGACCACCGTCGGCACCAAGGACTTCGTGCGAGTCTCTTGCAAATACTTCTTCATCGTGGCTCCGGCGTGGACAGCCACGCCACCAGGGCCGCTCGCGAAAATCGCCAGACCGTCCCGAGCTTTCGTCCCGGCAGCTTGTGCGATTCGGCCATCTCGATGATGACAGCCTCGTCGGTTTGCAGGAACTGGCAGGCCTGCTCGACGTTCATGACTTCCGGCGGGTCGTGGGCCTGAAACGAATAGGAGCCCAGTGTGGCCTTCAGATCCCCGACATCGACGGCGACCCTGCGCGTCGACAGCGAGTCCAGCACGCTGAGCCCGCGCTCGCTGTCGGGATCGACGTACTTCGAGACCAGTCCGGCGACGAGATCCTTCTTGCGCATCCCCAGCGCCTCCGCGGCCCTATCGAGCTTGTCAACGGCCGTCGTCGGCAGCCGCACATACAACGCGCCCTCGGCAGGTGGCTTCCTTGGCATATCTTTAAAATATATCCAAATATCTAGCTGTCAATACGGGCCGCGGCACGCCGCTTTTTTTGTCACCGTCCGGAGCGACGCTTAGGCTGCTGGGCATGGACAAGCAGCTCCTGGTCGAACAGCTGACGAACCACCTGCGGGCGTCCGCTCAGGTGGCGCGCAAGGCCGGGCAGGCCGCCGAGGAAGAGGCGCGCGACGGCGCGACGGCGGCCGAGAAGCGCGAGAACGCGCGCGTGTCGCAGGAGTACGCGGGCCTCGCGCGCGGACAGAAGGATCGCGCGAACCGCGCGCTCGCCGAGCTGGCCGCGCTGGAGACCTTTCACCCACCGGCCCGATTGCCGGCGCGCGGCGCCGTTTCCCTTGGCGCGATCGTCGAGGTCGAGATGGAGGACGAGGCGACGAGCATGAAGCAAGGGCGCACGTTCTTCCTGGCCCCCGTGGGTGCGGGCGTCGAGCTGACGGGCCCCGGCGGTGACGGCTTCCTGTCCGTCGTCACGCCCGTGTCCCCCATCGGCAAGGCGGTCCTCGGCAAGCTTGTGGGTGAAACGGTCGAGGTCGTCGTCGAGGGCGAGCCCCGCGAGTGGACGATAACCTTCGTCGAGTAGCGCGGCGCCCATCTGGCGCGAGGGCTTGCCGCGGCCCCACGGTGGGCGGGTGCCAGGCACGCGGCCGCCGGCGCAGCAGCAGGTGCGCGTGCAACTTCGTGACCGTCACGGAATATCGCGAGCGTCTGGATGTAAAGCGACTTTCGCCAACGACTTGCTAGAGTCAGCCGCACCCATGACGGCCACCGCTTCGTTCGCTTCCCAAACGCTCGACGCCGAGCTCGCGCGCAAGCACGAGGCGCTGCGGGAGGCGTTGCGGGATTGTGGTTCGGCGCTGGTGTGTTTTTCCGGGGGAGTCGACTCGACCTTGCTGCTGCGGGTGGCGCATGACGTGCTGGGGAAGCGCGCGTGGGCGCTGACGGCCGTCTCGGAGACGATGGCGGCCAGCGAGCGGCGCGGCGCCGTCGAGCTGGCGGCGCTGATCGGGGCCCGGCACGAGGTCGTGGAGTCCCACGAGCTGGTGCGCCCGGGCTTCGCGAAGAACCCCGTCGACCGCTGTTACCACTGCAAGGCCGAGCTGCTGGAGCTCGCGCGCCCGCGCGCCGCCGCGCTGGGGTTGGCGGCGGTCCTGCTCGGGACGAACCTCGATGACCTCGGCGACCATCGCCCCGGGCTGGCGGCCGCCAACGAGCACGGCGCGCGCCACCCCCTGGTCGAGGCCGGCCTCGGCAAGGCGGACGTCCGCGCGCTGTCCCGCGCGCTCGGCTTGCCGACGTGGGACAAGCCGCAGCTCGCGTGCCTGTCCTCGCGCTTTCCCTACGGCACCGAGATCACCCCGGCGCGCCTGCGCCAGGTCGACGGCTTCGAGGACGGCCTGCGCGAGCTGGGGTTCCGGCAGCTCCGCGTCCGCTACCACGACGCCGTGGCCCGCCTCGAGCTGGACCCGGACAGCATGCCGCGGGCGCTGGCGCCGGGGGTCCGCGAGGCCATCGTGGCGCTCGGGAAGCGGTCGGGCTTCACGTTCGTGGCGCTGGATCTGGCGGGGTTCGCGTCGGGGTCGCTCAACCAGCTCGTCGGTCTGCTGCCACGGCCCAAGGTCGAAACTTGACCCACCCGGGGCCGGTAGATTCGCACCGAATGGGCTCAATCCGCCGCTAACTTGACCCGATGAGTATAATTAGATCGTGATTTCGCTGGTCGTGGCCCTCGTCGCTGTCTCAGGCCCCCAAACGGGCCTGCCGGAGGCGTCGCCGCAGGGCGAGGAGCTGCTCGATGTCACGGCGCCGATGCTGACGCCGATGAGCCAGGTATTCGAGCCGATCGCGGCGCGCGCGTTTCACGAGACCCCGGGCGAGCCTCGCTCGCTCTCGAAGCGCGAAGAGTGGTTTCGCGACAAGGAGATGCGCCCCGATCTCCATCTTTCGGACGCCGCGCTGACGTCGGCGCAACGCGAGGCAGCCGCCGCCGCGAAGAAGGCGGGCGGGCACAGGCGGCCGAACAGCGACTCCACGGTCGCGTCCGCCCCCCCCGTGTTCCCCGGTGTTCGCATCGAGCCCGTCACGACCCTGTTCAACATCTGGACGCACGAGGCGTTCCCGATCCTGCCGGGCGATCCGATAGAGTCGCAGTTCCACACGTTCTTGCGGGACCACTACACGAACCAGGCGACGCAGATGGACACCCGCCTGGTCGACGTGCTGGCGCGCGCCGCGCGAAAATTCAGCGCCAGTCGCATCGAGATCGTGTCCGGGTATCGCTCCCCGAAGTACAACCTGATGCTCCGCAAGAAGGGCCACCAAGTGGCCCGGCAGAGCCAGCACGTCGAGGGACACGCCGTCGACTTCCGCATCCGCGGCGTGCCGACGCGCTCACTGCTGAGCTTCGTTCGCTCGCTGCGCCTCGGCGGCGTGGGCTTTTATCCGCATTCGCAGTTCGTCCACAGCGACACGGGCCGTGTCCGCTACTGGACGGGCTCCTAGCGCGCCTTCGGCGCTCTCGGAAGCGGCGGTCAGAGGCAGGGGGTCCGGCTCGGGGAGACGACGATGTCGTCGAACCAGATCTTGCGCGGCGGGCCGTGGAACTCCATGAAGCCGAACTTGAACACCTTGAACGCCGCGGCCGTGGACGGGTAGTTCGTGGCGTTGATCTGCATGGTGCCGTCGATGTACAGCTGCTGCACCTTGCCCTGGCCGTCGTACGACAGCTCGATGCAGTGCCAGGTGTTCTTTGGCAAGGTCAACGGGTTCGTGCCGCCGCTCATGGTGCGCCCGTAACCCGTCGGCCAGCGATCGTCGTCCTTCGAATTGAAGGCGATGCCGACGTCCTCGGCGAACTCGACGCTCACGCCGTCGTTCGGATCGTCACTGCCGGAGGCGGCCGCGAACGCGTTGTGGTTGAGGCCGCCGATGTCCATTTCGCTTTGAATGTAGAACCGCGCCCAGAAGGACGTGGCGGCCGGCGCCGCCAGCATCTTGTACGAGCTCCCGGAGGTGCCGGTCTCGGTGCTGGCCTTCACCCTGAGGGAAGCCTTCCCGCTGTTGTGCATCGTGGTGTCGAGCTCGTAGTCGCGCGTCCAGTCTCCGGGGGCCGCGTTCGCCTTGTATACGAGCTTGCTCGGCAAGGTGGCGTCCTCGAACCCCGAGCAGAAGTATGCGTCCGTGGGACACGCCGCAGAGACCGCACCCCCCGCCCCGCCGCCAGCGGAGCCGGCGGCTCCTCCGGTGCCGCCCGACGTGCCCCCGGGCGCATTGCCGCCCGTGCCAGAGCCGCCGGTGCCGCTGCCCCCCGTCGCCGAGCCCCCGGACGCGCTGCCTCCGGTGCCGCTGCCCGACCCGCCGCTGCTGGTGCCACCGCTGCTGGTGCCACCGCTAGCGGATCCACCCGAGGCGGAACCGCCCGACGCGCTGCCGCCCGAGCCCGTTTTTCCACCGGAAGCAGTCCCCCCGCTACCGTTCGAACCACCCGAACCCGAGCCACCGCTCGGCGAGGAGCTCGAGCACGCGGCGCCAAACGCCACCGAGGACGCCAGCAGCAGGCCGCAAATCTTCCAGGGTCCAGGTGTGGAAATCGGTGCGTTCATCTTCACCTCGGGGAGGCCCGCTTCACCCACCCGTCACCGCGCTGGCCGCCCCCGCAAGGCCGATTGACCGTTCAAGATACCAAAGGACTCGGCGCTGCGCCCTCCCTCAGTTGCGCGACAGCTCGAAGCCCCCCTCGCGGCGCCGTCGTCGCGTTAGATTTCGAGGATGAGCGACGAGACGAATTCCGCGCCACCCCCGGCGAGCCCGCTGGCGACGGCCGAGCCCTGGGACCTGGTGGCCGGGGCCTACACGGCCGAGCTGATTCCCATGTTCGAGGTCTTCGCGCGCGCGGCGCTGGCGGCGGCGGCGCTGCCCGCAGGCGCGAGCATCGTCGACGTGGCGGCCGGGCCCGGGACGCTGAGCCTGCTGGCGGCGGCGGCGGGCGCGCGGGTGGCGGCCGTCGATCTCTCCGCCGAGATGATCGGACGGTTCCGCGCCCGCGCCGCCGCCGCCGGTCTGCTCGACGCGTGCGACATTCGCGTGGGAGACGGTCAGCGCCTGCCGTTCCCGGACGCCACCTTCGACGCTGCTTTCTCGATGTTCGGGCTGATGTTCTTTCCGGACCGCGTCGCCGGCTTCCGCGAGCTCCGGCGGGTGCTTCGCCCCGGGGCGCTTGCCCTCGTTTCCAGCTGGGTGCCGTTCGTCGGTCCCTTCGGCACGCTCATGCAGGTGACGAAGGAGCTCATCCCCGGGCTGCCATTCGGGGGAGGCAAGCCGCCGCTCTCCGAGCCCGATGACTTTCGCAGAGAGATGACCACCGCGGGCTTCTCGTCCGTGACGGTCGAAACCATCGCCCACGACGTGGAGGCGCGGTCGTTCGACCAGTTTTGGGACTCCATGGAGCGGACGAACGCGCCCCTCGTGCTGGTTCGTCACCGCGTGGGCCCCGAACGCTGGGCCGCCTTGGCGCCGCGGATTCGCGAGCGGGTGCGCGAGGCCCTGGGCGACGGGCCCCTCGTGATAAGCCGGGGCGCGTTCCTTGGAATCGGGCGCGCCTGACGCTCCATGAGTGAATCCGCTTCCGCTCCCCACGACGGCGCTTGAATCGCGGAGGTCGAGGTCCTACGGTCTGACTATGCTGAAGAAGTCCCCACGGCGCACGGCTCGACGCGGTTCCCGGGCTGGTCGCAGGCGGGAGGCGCGCGCGATCGCGCTGGCGCTCGCCGGCATGCTCGCCGCTCTGGGACCTGCGACGCGGGCGACACCGCCCGCGCTGACCGCGAGCGCGGCGCCTGCCGGGAAAGCCCGGCCAGGGGCGGCAAGAGCGGCGCCCGCTGGCGAGGCGGCGGCGGCCGCGGGCGGCGCGGTCCCGGTCGTCGAGGGTGGGCACGCGGTGGGCCAGACGACACTCGAGGACGCCCGGCGAGACGGGCTGACCGTCGTCGATCTCTCGGACGACTGGCTGCCGTACGTCTTCTCGGAGACGCCCGAGAAGCCGCAGCCCCTGCGGCCCTATCTGGTCGATCTCGCCAATGGACGGTTTCGCTCGGGCAAGAATTACGCGCGGCCCCGCGAGGACCGCTTCTTCGAGGCGTTCGGCGTGTTCCCGAGCCTGACCCTCGTGCGGCGGCGCCTGGCTGACAAGAAGCGCCACGCCTGCCACGCGCGGGTGAAGGACGCCGTGCTCGAGGAGCTGCCGCCGAAGAACGTGATCCCGCCTGAAGAGCCGGAGAAGGTGCCGAACCCCGATCCCGCGACGGTCGGCGAAACGCCCATGATCCTCACCGGGCGGACGATCTCGCGCCGGCCGTTGACCGCGGTCGAGAAGCGGGCCGTGATCGCGATGCAGGCCCACCTACGCTGCGAGGATCTGCTGTCCGGGAAGGCGAGCCCGGGCCGGATGGATAGGCGAACGGCGGAGGCCCTGAAGGTCTATCAACGGCTGCAGATGGTCGCGGACAGCGCGCGCATCGATCCCGATACCCGAACGGTGCTGCAGGGCGACAGCCGCGAGCAGGACTTCCGGATGCTGCTACGCGCGTTGCGCGAGCGGGTCGTCGACGCGACCGGGCTGCTCGAGGACGGCTCGGCGCTGGGCGTGCAAGGAGAGGTTCAGGGGCGTGTGCTGGACAGCCCCGAGTTCCAGCCGCTGGCGGCCCAGAACAATCAACAACCTCAGAACCCGCAAACGGGTTCCGAACCTCCCGCCATGCGCGCGGACGGGCAAAGCCCGTCCTCCCGCGACGCGAAACCTCAGAACCCGCAAACGGGTTCCGAACCTCCCGGGCCGGGCAGCCCGCCAGCTGGTGCCGCGCGGCCCGGCCCATCGTCCGCCGCAGCGACGGCCATACCACCCGCCGGTGCCCCGATCCCGCCGGGAGCGACCAAGATCACCGCCGCGCCGGATCTGATCTCGGCGGCGACCCAGGCGGCCAGTCAGGCGCTGGGATGGACGTCGCCGGACGCCGTCCTCGCGAGCACGCTCGTGGCCCCTGCGGCAACGCCCGGCTCGCGAAAGCCCGCGCTGAAAGCACGCAAGGGGCTCCTCCCGCTGCCCACGGCCGTCGCGATCCGACTGCCGCCGCCACCGCCCTACCACGGCCCCAAGATGGATCTGCGCGCCGAGATCGATCGCGGCGAAGTGGTGCTCGCGCGGCCAAAGCTCGACAAGGACGGACACAAGATGTGGAAGCCCCCCGTCGCCGACCGCCCGACGCTGACGTTGTACGCGCGCGCGGGCGATCATGACGTGGCCCTCTGTCGCTGGCCGACCACCATCGGCGGCTGGAAGACGTTCGAGAAGTCCGACGGCACCATGGCCCTGAAGTACAAGGAGTCCGTCACGGGCGACGCGCTGTGGCCCGAGGTGCTGGCCACCCCGACCTGGCACCCGGCGCCGGGCATGCCCATCCGAAAGCTGCTCGTCAAGCACGGGGACACCTTCGAGCCGAAGACCGAGATCATCGGCCCCGGCTACCACGCGGCCTACGGGCTGGTGGCGATCGTGCATCACCAGATCATGGAGCGGAACGAGCGCGGCGAGCCGCAGCTCATGGATCTTCGCATCCGGACCCACGGCACGCCCGGCTACCGTTCGGTCAAGCGTGGCGAGAGCAACGGCTGCCACCGGTTGCACAACTACGCGGCCCTGCGGCTGGCGGGCTTCCTCGTGAAGCACCGTGAGAACGTGCGCGAGGGCCTCGTGCCCGAGGACTACGTGCGGAACCTCGAATACAAGGGCCAGAAGGTCGCGCTCGAGAGCGAGACCAAGGGCTACCGCTTCAAGCTGACGCCGCCGGTGCCGGTCACCGTCCTCGGCGGCGACATCAAGGGTGACCCGAGGTCGGTCAAACGCATGGTCCCGCTCGCCGCGGTGCCGTGAGCGAGGGCCCTCGAGGCGGCGGACGCCCCGGTCGGCCGAGCGCCTGACAGCCTCACTGCGTCTGAAACGTGTCGATCAAGAAAGTCGCCTCGATCGGGTCGAAGGTCGTCCCGGCGGTAGCGGGCGGGGACCCCGAATAGAACTGCACGCCAACTTGAACGACCATCGTGTCGTCGTAGCCGACGGTGGCGACCCCGCCCAGGTCCAGGGACAGCGGCAGCCAGGTTCCCTCCTGCAACGTGATGCCCTGAGAGCCACCGTACGTATAGCTGGTCCCCGTGTCTGCCTCGAGGATCGCGCCGCCGGGAAACGCGCCGCCGGTCGACGAAACCAGTTGCACCTGCACGCCAAGTTGTAGTCCCTTGAGGTTCACGCCGCCGGCCATCCCCAATTTGACGTCCACGTACTGGTTGTAGCCGGTGAAGGTCGCGACCAGCTTCAGACACCCCGCGCTGGGCGTCGTGGGACTCCCGTCCGTCATGTCCCAGGTCAGGGCGGGCGGAGTCGAGGCGTCGGCGCCGGCATCGTCTGCCATCGCGTCGCCAAGGTTGGTGCTGGTGGTGTCGTGATAGGTGTTGATCGAGAAGCCCTCGATCGACGAATCGAAGGTGTATGACAAGGCCGGCCCCGCCGCGTCCCCAGTCATCGTCGTGCCGCCGGTCGCGGATGTCCCGCCGGTTCCGTTCGTTCCGCCGGTCGCGGACCCCCCGCCCGTTCCGTTCGATCCGCCGGTCGCGGACGCCCCGCCCGTTCCGTTCGATCCGCCGGTCGCGGACGCCCCGCCCGTTCCTCCGTTCGCCTTGCTGGTCGTGCCGCTCCCGCAAGCGAAGCTCGCCATCATCATCGCCGCGCCACACAGGCCGGCCTTGATCGAAGCTCCAGGTCCAAACTTGTCCATGGTGTCCCCCCTCACACTTGGTTCCGCGAGCGCCTTTGCCCGCCATCAGAGCCAAGGGTGTGAGTCGTGTCAACCAGGATTCAGCGGCGCTCGCGGAAAATCACCGCCCCGCAAAAAATCGAAAGGCCCGGCCACGCTGACCGCGCGACCAGGCCCTCGTGGCGCGCCGATTCCTTTGAAAAGGACCCCAAGAGGGTCCTCTAGATCCCCCGTGGGACGGTGCAAGCGAGCAAGGCTCGCTCACCGACGCGATTACTTGCCGGCCTTCTTGAGACGCTTGGCTTCCTTCTTTTCCTTCGGGGTCTTGGTCGGCGCTTTCTTGACGTTCTTCTTGGCGTCCTGGCTCTTGCTCATGAGATGGTCTCCCTTGGTGAAGGTGTGGATGGTCGGCCCTTGCCGGCTCGTGCATCGTAGTCGAAGCGGGCCCCCGGCGCCTGGCCGCCGGCCTGACTCTGGTCCTCTATGGCAGGCCCGCCATCGGTGCGCCGGGTTTGCCTCCGGCGGTCCACTGGTAGACTTTTCCGTCTGAGCCGACGGCGATCACGAGGGTGACGCCGGCGGTGACGTCGGTCCACCCCGACACGCCCGCGGGCGGCGCGACCTCGACCGCCGTGGTCCCTGTCCCCTTGCCCCAGGTCCACAGCTTTCCGTCCGTGGTGATGGCCGCGGCGTGGTCCTTGCCCGCCGCTACCTTCAGCCAACCCGTGGCTCCGCCCGGAAGCGCGACGGCGGTCGGGGTGGGCTGACTCGCCCCGCTGTTGCCGAGCCCGAGCTGGCCCGACTCGTTGGCGCCAAAGGCGTACAGAGTCCCATTGCTGGCGATGGCCAGGCTGAAGTCGCGTCCGCCGAGCGCCAGCTTCCACCCGGTCACGCCCGTCGGCTTCATCACCGCCTTGACGATTCCGTCGGGCGCATTGGCGGCGGCGCCGGTGCCGAGCTGCCCCATGCGGTTATCCCCCCATGTCCACAGCTGATCGTCCTGGGTGATCGTGAACAGCTGCGAGTAGCCGCCTCCCAGGTATTTCCACCCCGACACGCCCGCGGGCTTCGGCACGGCGTGGATCATCGGGTTGGCGGTCATGTTGCCGATGTTGGTGGTGTTGGCCTGCTGGCCGTACAGGTTGCCGCCCCACATGTACACGTTGCCGTCCGAGCCGAGGAAAGCCGAGTAGCGTTCGCCAGCGGCGGCAAGAGGCAGCGCGGTCACCCCCGGCGGGATCGCGACCATCTGGGGCACGGGCTGGCTTCCGAACACGCCGGTTCCCATCGTGACACCGAGCTGTCCCGAGTAGTTGACCCCGAACGTGAAGGCCTGGCCGTCCGTGGTGATGCCAATCGCGTGAATCTCGCCGCCCGCGTAGGCAGCCGCGCTCGTGGCGAGGGCAGACACGGCGGCGGCAGCGGTCCCCGTGTGGCCGAGCTGTCCGTTGCCGTTCACCCCCCACGACCACAGCTCGCCGTTCTTCGTGATCGCGTAGGACGAGGATGAGTTCGCCTGGGGGAACAGCACCGGGCCCGTCCGCGTCCCCGGCCCGCCGCCACCGCCGCCGCCGCCGCCGGGGGCTCCTCCCGGACCATCGGAGGAACCAACCGGGCCATCCGCCCCAGTCGCCCCACCCGCGGCATCCATGCCCGTCGCGGCTCCTGCATCGCCCGGGGAGGCGACGCCTCCCGCTCCTCCCGAGCCGCCGCTGCTCCCGCCGGTTCCACTCGACACGGGTGGCGCGCCGCCCGAGCCCGCGGGGGTCGCGGCATCGGGGTTACCCCCGCCGCCAGGAGTTCCGCCGCTTCCGCCCCCGGGCGGCGTCACCGCGCTCGCGCCGCCCGTTCCGGGCGCCTGTCCTCCGGAGCCGGTCGCCCCTCCGGAGGCCCCGGTCGCCGGCTTCGAGCCAGACGAGCTGCCACATCCCGCGAGGCCCAGGAACGCGAGTCCAATGGAGAGTCGAGCGAATCGCGCTGCGTTGGCTGTCGACATGGTTCGTCTCCCCCTGCCAGCTCGGCTCGAGCGGCACGGTTTTTTCTAACAAGACACCCTCGCCCGGTAAACAGATGGGCAGCTTCGCGCCTCCCTACCGTCTACAATGTCCAGCATGAGCAGCCCGAGGAAGAAGGCGGAGGACATCGTGGCGAGGATGACGCGGGGACTGCGGTACTCCCACGAGAGGTTGGTCGACGAACAGGATCCGGACAGGTTCAAGATCTGGAACGAGCTGAACCGCATGGTCGAACGTCGCGAGCTGGTGGCTCCCGACACGGCGACGTTCGTCCGGCCCGCGCTGCCATTTTGAGGTCTGGTCCCTCCCTGGGCGTCCCGCCTCTCCAGCGCGCGCTTGGCACCCGATCAGAAATGACCTGATCGCTTGGGTGGGGCCCGCCCGACGGCCTCCGCTTGCATGCCGCCGCTCCGTGCGGTAAACAGTGAACCATATGGTTCAGTTTTCAGGATCCCGCCTCGATGCCTCGTTCGGCGCGCTCTCGGACACCACCCGCCGCGGCGTTCTGGAGCAGCTCGGGCGCGCAGACGCGTCGATCTCGGACCTAGCCGCGAAGTTCGACATGACCCTGACGGGCATGAAGAAGCACGTCGGCGTCCTGCAGCAGGCCGGGCTCGTCACCACGGAGAAGGTCGGGCGCGTGCGGACCTGCAGGCTCGGCCCGCGCCGACTCGAGGAAGCGACGGCATGGATCGAGAGGTACCGCCAGCTATGGGCCTCACGCTTCGACGAGTTGGACAAGGTTGTCGAGAAACTGAAACAGAAGGAGATGCTCGATGAACGCAAGAAGAGAAAGTGAGCCCGCCCGCGTGAAGAACCCTACGACGGTGGAACGGAGGTCCGACCGTGAGCTCGTCGTCACGCGAACCTTCAATGGCCCGGCGCGCATCGTGTTCGAGGCGTGGACCAAGCCCGAGCTGTTCAAGCAGTGGTGGGTACCGAAGTCGGCCGGCATGACCCTGCTCTCCTGCGAGCTGGCTGTTCGTGTCGGGGGCAAGTACCGTCTCGTGTTCGACAACGGTGCCTCATCGCACATGGAGTTCTTCGGTAGGTACATCGAAGTGACACCGCACTCGCGCCTCGTCTGGACCAACGAGGAAGGTGGTGACGGGGGCGCCGTCACCACGGTGACGTTCGAGGAAAAAGGCGGCCAGACGCTGCTCGTCCTGCACGACCTCTATCCCTCGAAGGAAGCGCTCGACCTCGCCTCCGGGAGCATGGATGGGATGCCCGAGACGCTCGCGCAACTGGCCGACCTCCTCGTCACCCTGGGCGCGACCGCGGGACGGTCGTAAACAGCTCGGTCACCATGGTGGGAGCTCAGGCGCGCCCATCCGCGAGCCGAATGGCGCTCGCCATCCGATCGGAGACCGCCCCTCCAGCACGGGCTGGTAAGCTCGCCTCGTGCATTCCTCCTTGATCGAAAAGATCGACGCGCGGCAGGCAGCGATCTGTCTTTACGGGATGGCGCCGCCCAAGGCGGCCACGCCCGTCGACGAGTTGTCCGGCATCGTGGCGCGCCAGATCCAACGCCTCAGCACCCTGAAGCTGGATGGCCTGGTCATCTACGACATCCAGGACGAAGCGGAGCGGATCGCGACGCCCCGGCCATTTCCCTTTCTGCCGACCCTGGACCCACAGGCGTACGCCCACTCGCATCTGGCCGATCTGCCGGTGCCGAAGGTGGTGTATCGATGCGTAGGCCGCGACACGCCGGAGACGTTCGTGAGCTGGCTCGACGACCTGAACCGGATCTCCGGGCCCAGCCTCGCCGTCCTCGTGGGAGCGCCCCGCCAATCGGCACACGCCGGCCTGACCTTGACGGACGCGTACCCAGCGGCGCGAGCGCAGGCCCCTCGCCTCGTCTTGGGAGGCATCGCCATTGCCGAGCGCCACTCTCGTCGCCAGGACGAGCACACGCGCATCCTCGCGAAGACGAGCGCAGGGTGCCGATTCTTCGTCACCCAAGCGGTCTATGACGTCACGGCCACGAAGTCGCTGTTGTCGGACTACGCCCTCCTCTTGCGGGAGCGCGGCGAAGCGCCGGTGCCCATCATCCTCACCTTCTCGCCGTGCGGGTCGGAGAAGACCCTTGGGTTCATGAAGTGGCTGGGCATCCATTTCCCGCGTTGGCTCGAAAACGATCTGCACTTCGCCCCCGATCCGCTGGCCACCTCGCTCGAGCTGTGCGAGCAGATCTTCGTCGAGGTCTGGGACTACGCACGGGATCACGGCATCCCCCTCGGGATCAACGTCGAGAGCGTCTCGATCCGGAAAGCGGAGATCGAGGCGTCTCTCGAGCTCGCGCGCCGTTTGCAGCGCCTGATGGAGAGACTCTAGAAGACGACAATTGTCGGGCGCAGGCGGTCGACGTAGGGATCGTTGGGCACGCTGTCGGAGATATAAGCAAACTCGTCTCCCCAGCAAAGGAGCGTGCCATCGGAGCGCAGCGCACAGCTGTGCGTTGTTCCCAGCGACAGCTGCACGACGTCCGTCAATGGCGCGACAAGCACCGGAATTGATCGATTGGTCCTGGAGCCGTCGCCGAGCTGGCCGTGGGCGTTGTCGCCCCAACACTTCACGCTGCCATCTTGTTCGAGTGCGCAGACGTGACTGTCCCCGGCCGCCAGGTCCGTCACGCTCGATAGGCCGACCACCGGGGTTGGCAGCGTTCGATTGGAGGTGGTCCCATCCCCGACGCCGCCGTATTCGTTCGACCCCCAACAGCTCACCGTGCCGCCATCCAGCAGCGCGCAGACCAGGTTCGCGGCGACCGCCAGTTTTCGAACGTGGGACAGGCCCAGAACCGCTCCCGGGCGACTCCGGTCGGCCGTCGTACCGTCGCCCAGAGCCCCGGCCCAGTTGTAACCCCAGCAGCTCGCGGTGCCGTTGCTCAACAAGGCGCAGGTTTGCACATCACCAGCGGCGATCTGTTTGACGCCCGACAGCCCTGGAACCGTGGTCGCGACCGTCCGATCGGTCATCGTGCCGTCACCCAGCTGGCCCGCGTAGTTGCTTCCGTAGCAGATGACGGTGGCGTCATCCCTCAGCGCACACGAGTGATATTCGCCGAGCGAGATCTGTCGGACCTCCTCACCGTCGAGCGCGAGCACGGGCTCGTGGCGCTCGATGGTCGTCCCGTCGCCGAGTTGACCATAATTGTTGGACCCCCAGCACCGCAGGGAGCCGTCGCCCAGCTGCGCGCAGCTGGCGGTGTAGTCGGCGGCAACGTGGAGAGCTCCCGACAGCCCGTCGACGGGCGCGGGCGGCAGAACAAGGTTCCCCGAGGTTCCGTTGCCGATCATCCCTCCGTAGTTCTGTCCCCAGCAGCGCACCGTGGTATCCGCCATCAGCGCGCAGCTGTGATACCAGCCCGCGGCGATCTCGGTCACGCGCACGTTCGGCGCGGGGCCGGGAGACTGGCCGCCCGTGCCACCCGTCGTGCCGCGGTCGCACTGTTCAGGGTGGTGGAGACAATAGGCATCCACGACCCCAACCCAGCCCTCGTCCCCGCAGCCCCCTGCGGCGACGATCCCGATCAGCAAAAACCACGGCGCCCGCCGGGCGGTAGTCCATGGAATCAAAACCGCGGTTGGCATTGCTTGCGAACAACCAAGCACAATGTGGGCCGGCCTTCCGGCGAAGACAAGCTCCCGGTAGTCCGGGGTCGGCGCACCGGGCCCGGCGACAGGAGCACGACAACATAGTCCGACCAATCGGGTTGCTGGCGGTGACCGGCTGTCACTCTGAAGGGGACGGCACCCCCGTGGAGGCGGCGCCGGCCGCACTCGACGTCGACCATCTGGGAAACGGCCACGCTTACGCTTCCGCGCGCGCGGCCGACGCGCTACGCCAGATACGCCGCTGCCTGCTCGAGCACCGCCGCCGACTCGGGGCCTCCGGTCGTCAGCTTCTCGTGCGCCACGATCAGCCGCTTGAGGCGCGGCGTCTCGGCGAGGCGCTCGAGCTGGCGGCGCAAGGCTGCGCGGTCCTTGACCACCAGCAGCCTGAACAGTCTGTGTACGCGCGGTCCGGGCGCGGAGCCGACCAGGGTCACGAACAGCCGGCCGAGCAGGTCGGTCTTCATGTCCATGTTGAAGACCACGTCGCCGAGGACCAGGGTGATCCCGTCCTCGGACTCGACCGTCATCACCCCCTCCTGGTCTCCGATGCCGTCCAGCGGAGACAAGACCACGGTCTCGTTCGACGGGAAGTCCTCGAACGTCCCATCGGCGCGCTGCACGCGCTCGACGGTCTTCCGGGCCCCGCTCGGGACCAGCACCGTCAGGTCGGGATAGCGTCGCTTGAACGCCGGCAGATCCAGGCGGTGGTACCGATTGGGGATGACCAGAAACGCGGGTCTTCCCCAGCCCTCGAGCTCCTTCATCAGCGGCTCTTCCAGCGCGATCGCGCTGTTGATGACCAGTCGCCCGTCGGTCATGCGGGCGATGACCATGTTCCGGCGCAACGACATGCCAGGCAGCGAGCCCTCCACGCGCCACAGGTTCTCGGTCAGCTTCTGCAAGGGGCCGTGAGGACGCACCACCCATTCATTCGTCGGCTTGGCCATGTCTGCCCGGCTGTATGTGGGGACGAATGGTCGTCGAGGCAAGGGCCGCGCGAAGCGCCGGCGCCCGCGCCGACCGGCACCGCGTTGAACTGACGTCCGCTCGCGCTCGGGCTATCGTGCCGTCATGGGACAGCGCCAGCGTCGGGCCGGCGGGCGCACCTGAATTTCGATGGAACCGGCAGCGCGCGGCGCTGTCCTATCGGCGAACGGGTGAGAGCAGCGAGCCGCGCCATGTGGTGCTGCCTCGCCCGTCGTCGCGGAGGTGGCCGCGCCCGGGTGCGGCGCCAGGCCCGCCCCGCATCAACAACGCCGGAGGCATGTCATGTCCGTTTCGATCGGAGGTGGAGGTGGCCGCCGTGGCGGTCGCAGGGACGTCAACAGCGACCTGAATCTGGTGCCGTACATCGACCTGCTGACGTGCATGATCGCATTCCTGCTGATCACGG
>CAYUFS010000042.1:0-50293 GCA_964443975.1 uncultured Myxococcales bacterium
GCGAAACGGGCTGGTTGGCGCGGACTTCGACCTCCGTTCGGTGGCCGCGATTTCCCACCCGGCCCGTTGTCGGAGCAGCAACGTCGGTGCGGGGGGCTGACGGTGCGGGCTGAGTGGTCACGCAGGGGGAAGCTCGGTCAGGTGGGCTTCGCCACCCGCCGGAGACGTGTCGACGCGGCGGTAGCCGAGGCCGTCGAACGGCGCCTGGGGATTCCAGGGCAACGGCGCCTTCTTGGGAACGGAGCCGGGCGCCGGCAACGGGAAGACCAGCGAACGCGCGGCGTGGTGCGCGATGTGTTCCGTCTGGTGGTGATGCTCTCGATGGATGTGGCCGTAGAACACGGTCACGTGCTTGTGCGGCAGCAGAACGTCGATGACCTTGGCGCCGTCCTTCGTCGCCCAGTCCCACTCGGGATAGAGGTCGAACAAAGGGCGATGGGCGAACACGACGACGGGCGCATCGCGGGCCACCTTCTTCAGGTCGGCGGCCAGCCACTCGATTTGCTCGCTCCCCACCTCGCCGCCCGGCCTGGAAACGTTGTCGAGCGCCACGAAATGAACGCCCTTGTGATCGAACGTGTAATGGGTCGGACCGAACAGCTCCTGATAGGCGCGGCCCTCGTCGGGTCCCGCGTCGTGCTCGCCCGGGATGAGATGTAGGGGCTTCACCGCGAGACCCGAAGCGAGCTCGCGGAATTCGGTCATGCGTTTGCGGCGAACCGCGCCGTCATCGGTGGTGTGGGTCAGATCTCCCGTGAACACGATGAAGTCCGGCCGCACCGACGTTGCGTTGATGGACGTTGCGTTGATGGTGGCAATGGCCGTCTTCAAGGGGACGTCGGCCTTTGGGTTCGAAACCCCCGCATACCCCCAGTGCGTGTCGGAGAGCTGCAAGAAGAAGAACTCAGCGTTGGTGGCGGACTTCTTCTTGCTCGGCGCGGCGCCGGCGAGGCCCGACGCGAAGACGACCCCCCCAACGCCCATCAGCTTCAGGATGTCACGGCGGCTTTCTTGATTGGACATGGCGAACCTCCTTCTGCTCTCAACGAAGTCACCGCCCTGATCGTTCCGCCGTTCCGCTGCCCCCGGAAATCATTTCGGACGTTCACGCGCTCAATCGTTGAGCTTGGTGGCCAGGGTCACGAGCTCGTGAACGTTGACATCGGACACCAGGACGTAGGCGAGCCCCCCGTCGCGCCAGAGCAAGACGGAGAAGCCCCGCGATGTCGTTTGCGTCAACGACAGCCGGCCGACGGGCGCTCCGGTGGCAGACGGCCAAGCCAGGCCGTCGGGCGGGAAGACCAACAACGTGATGGAATGGAGTCGCCGCTGAAACAGAAACACCGCCGCCTTGCGGTCGATGAAGTATCCGACGCTTCCGCCGCGCAGAGGGAAGTCGTCATCCCCGGAGAAGGTGACCCGCGGGGCGAAGTCGATCCGGCCCGTGAACCACGGCTTCACCTGGTGGATGCCGCCGCTCTCGATCTCGATCGGGTGCGTGCTGGCAACGACGCGAAGATGATCGTTAACGGCCTCGGCCACGAGGTCGGGGCCGCGGGAAAGAGTCGACGATGGCGCCGAGGTCCGTGCTACGACGAGCACGAGCGCCGCCGCCGCGCATGCGCTGACGAAGGCCGCCGTCCAGGTCGACGCACGCGCTCGCTCACGTTGCTCCGTCCCGCGCGGCCGGTCGTCGGGGCGCGGCAGCAGCGGCAACCGCGGAGGGGGTGATGGCGTCCGTGTCGGCGCGCCCGCCTGAGCGTCGCGGTCCATGACGAGGCCCTCCAGGCGCGCCAGCAGCCGCGATGGTGCGGCTCCTCGGGGCAGCGTGGCCAGCGCCCCATCGAGGGCGCCCTCGACCAGTGCCAGCTGGCGGCAGCCTGGGCATCCATCGAGGTGCCGCGCCACTTCGCTGGTTCTCGCCTCGTCGAGTCGCCCGGACAGATGGTGCGACAGCAACGGCCGTACGTTGGAACAGTCCATCATCACCTCGCGTAGTCCTTCAACTTCTGGCGAAGCAGGGCCCGCGCGCGGGCCAGGCGCGACTTCACGGTGCCGACCGGACACCCCATCATCTGCGCGACCTCGGTCTCGGTGAATCCCTCGACATCCAGCAAGATGATGCTGCGCGACTCCTCGGTGAGCCTGCCCAAGGCGACCTCGATGTCGGCGGCGATGAGGCGGCGCAGGCGGTCGAGCTCGAGGTCGTCGCAGAACAGCTCGCGCTCATCGGGGCCGTCGAGCCCGTCCGCGCCGAGCGCCGCCGGTTGCGGGCGCGCCCGGTGGTGCAAGTCGATGTACGTGTTGCGAAGGATCTGGAACAGCCAGGCCTTCAGGTTGCCCCCCTGGAAGCTCGCCGCCCCGGTCAGGGCCCTGACATAGCTCTCCTGGACCAACTCCTCCGCATCGGCCGCGCGTCGGGTCAGACGGAGGGCGTATCCATACAATGCGTCCGCGTGCCCCAAGAGGCAGCGTCCGAAGGGCTCCCCACCCGTGGCCGAGGTCACCGGACTCCGGCCCACGGGGTGAAGGCCCGCGCCATTCCGTCTCGCATGAAGTACCACGCTCAGCATAGAACGAAACCGGGAGCCCGATCGTTCCGTCGTTCTCGCTTCCTGGTGGCGGTCAGTCGGTCCAGGCGACGGGATATTCCGGGGAGAGCCGGTAGCCCGAGCCGCGCACCGTCTCGATCAGCCGCGCGGCGGTCCCCAGCTTGTTCCGGAGGCGGTTGATGTGCGTGTCCGCCGTTCGCGTGGCAACGCCGGCCCGGTACCCCCACACGTCCGTCAGCAGCTCTTCCCGAGATCGGACGCTCCCCCTGTTCTCGATCAAGTAGATGAGCAGGCGCATCTCCAGGGAGCTGATGTGCGTCGGCACGCCCAGCACCACGGCGGTGTGTCTGTGGACGTCGAGCTCCAGCGGGCCGATCAGGTAGCGGCGGCGCGACGGCTTCAGGGCGGCGGCGCTGCCTCCCCGGCGTGCCCGGATGATGCCGTCGATACGCAGCACGAGATCGCGGACATCGAACGGATACACCACGAAGTCGCACGGACCGAATTCGAGCCCGAGGCCCGGATCGATGTCCGCCTCGTCCCGGATGAACATGATGATTGCGGGTGGAGGCTCGTCGTCCGTGCTCTCCCGGAGGTCGCGCCAGACCGCCGCGCTCTCCTGCCCGGAGGGGCGCGCGTCCAGCAGGACGACATGGGGCGCGAGTTGCCTGGCTCGGAGGACGCCGTCGGAGGCATTCTCCGCCAGCGCGACGGCGAAGCCGGCTCCCGACAGGCAATAGCCCAGCAACGTCGCGAGGCCAGGCTCGTTGAGCACGACGAGAACCAAGGCGCCCGCGGGGTCCCCCGCCGAAGGGGCGGGGATCTTGACGAACGAATCCAGTCGAGCGAGTAGCCCAGGCCCGGCCCCGGCGGTCGCGGGCGCCGGGGCCACGGACATCGGAGGCCCCATCGGCCGTCGGGGCGCGGTCACTGTCAGAAGCTCACTTGCGCCCTGCCGATGGCGACGTTCTCCGTCCTTCGATCGGCCGGCGCGGTGGCGGTTCCCGCCCCGCCCTTGAACGACGTCTGCTCGAAGTTCAGCGCCAGGTGGAAGCTGCGGGCCGGGACCCAGGTGAGCCCGGCGGCCCAGGCCTGGGCGGAGCGAGCGCTTCGCAGCGGGTCGGCATACTGGGCGCTACCGACGACGTTGGGATCGCCGAAGCTCGCGTCATCCACCTTGAGCCAGCCCCAACGCAACGCGACCTCGAACGCGCCCACCGAGCCTGCCTTGCGATCGAACGGCGCCGTGGGTGTGACGCCGTTGAAGCCCACGACCCCGCCCACCACGTAGCTCAGCGTCGCGTGGGTCGCCTGGTGGGTGAGCGTCGCCGTCGCATTGCCCCGCTGCACGCCCTGGCGAAGGATGACGTACTCCGCGAGCAGGCCGAACCCCTGATAGTAGTAGTAGACCTGCGGGTTGAGATGGGTCTCGAGCTGGTGGGCCAGCGTGGTCGTTGCTCCGGTGGTGTCCGTGGCCGGGGCGAAGTACTGAAAGAACGTGTTCTGCCCCGAGGTCTTGAACGCCGGTAGCCCCGTCACGGCCGCGGCCGTCGCGCTCGGGAGGCGTCCCTTGCGGTTGCCGATGGAGGCCGCGAAGCCGATTCCCAGGCTGCCGAAGTCCCCTGCGCTCTCGCCGCGGAAGGGCTGAAAGAACAGGCGTCCGGCGAGATCCTTGGCGTGGTTGAAGTCATTGTCGGGGCTGGCGCCGTCCGGCGCGCCGTCCACCACGGCGAGGATGTACTGCGCCGCACCGCCCGCGATGTCGCCCCAGAGCTGAAGCCCCACTTCACGAACCGACGACAGATTCTGATCGAGCGCGCGCTCGAGGAGCGGCACATCCGCGTCCGATTGCAACCGCTCGAGGCCAATCGGACCCTTGAACTTCCCGATCCGCAGGCGCAACCAAGGCGAGGGGCGGAGGTCCGCGTACGCGTCGAGGATCTGGACCGTTCCAGCGAGCTCCGAGAGCAGGCGGTAGTCAACCAGGTTGAACAGCGTCCCTTCGAGCATCGGTCGAAACTTCCGGATCAGGAAGGCATCGTTGGATTGGAGCGCGTCGTCCTTGAAGGAGAAACGGCCGTCGGCCTGGAGCAGGCCAGCGACGCGCAGCTTGGTGGTGTCGTCGGCGAGCTTCAACACGAATCCCTTGTCATCGACCACGACCGTGGCTGCTCCCTGAGGACGCTTCGCCGCATCTTCCTCGAGCAGCTCGGTCTTTCGAAGCGCGATGCGCGCCACCTGCTCCACGTCGTCCAGGCGCGCGCTGTCGGCCGAGGCTGGCGCGGGGACAACCGCCGCCGGCGCCGCGGGTTCGGTCACGTCCGGGCTCGCCTGGGGGGCGTCCCCAGGTGGCGGGGCAGCGGCCTCGTCGACGACGCCGGCGCCCGGGGCCTCCACCGGCGCGTTGGGCGTCTGGGCGCGGACCGTGGCGGTCGTGAACGTGGCCCAGAGCAGGGTTGCGAGCTGTGCGCGCCGAACGGGCATGGGCTCATGCTCTAACATCGCCGCAAGGTCTCTTTCAAATATAAAAGACATAAATCCTGTTAAAGAGATGAGGCGGCCGGGCCCATCAGGTGCCTGCAAGCCTTGATTGAACCGGGCAGAGACGGGCGCGCGCGGGCGGGGCGAAAGGCCGACAGCGCTTGCTAGGTCCGCCGTGGTCTGTTAAAGGAGACACACCTGAATTGACGATGTGCCTCCGGTGAAGCGTCGCTCGATCCGTTCCGTCGTCTTCGACCCTCGTCGCGCGCGCCCGGTCCCGCGCGGCTGGGT
This sequence comes from uncultured Myxococcales bacterium, assembly GCA_964443975.1. Classification (GTDB taxonomy): domain Bacteria; phylum Myxococcota_A; class Polyangia; order Fen-1088; family Fen-1088; genus DASYCK01. The sequence continues at coordinate 5,325 of CAYUFS010000042.1, forward strand.
GTGGGGCCTGCGCTGGCTCGCGGCTGTCGCGCTCGCGGGAGCGCTGCTGGCGGGGCTCTGCCCGGCCCGGGCCTGGGCCTATCCGCAATGGCAACTCTCCACCGGGGCCGCGCGGTGCAACCAGTGCCACTACGCCCCCGCCGGCGGCGGCTTGTTGACGAGCTACGGCCGCGATGCGGCCGGTGAGCAGCTCGCGACGTTCGGCGGAAACGGGGCGCTGCTCCACGGGGCGGTCGCGCTGCCCTCCTGGCTGGCGCTGGGGGCCGACCTGCGTGGGGCCTTCGTCGACAACGATGTCCAGGATCCTGGAGGGCCCACCGTGGCGGTCTTCCCCATGCAAGCGGATGCGTCCGCCCGCGTGGCGCTCCCGGGAACGGGCCTATCGGTCGCGGGGACGGTCGGTCTGCGCGGCCAGGTTCGCGAGCCGGACGTGCTCGTCCCCCAGCAGAACTACCAGCCGATCTCGACGTCACGGCTCATCTCGCGCGAGCACTACCTCATGTTCCAGCCGGAGGTCATCGGGACCTACCTGCGCGTGGGGCGCTTCTTCGCGCCGTTCGGTCTGCGAATGGCCGAGCACAACCTCTACGTACGTCGCGACCTGGGGTTCGATCAGCTCCGCGAGACCTACAACGTCTCCGCCGGGCTGGTCCGGCCCTCTTGGGAGGTGCACGTGACCGTCTTCGCCCCCGATTTCGTGCGCCACCTCGGCAGCGACGAGAACGGCGTGGCCCTGTATTCGGAGGTCCGGGTCGCGGAAGACACGGCAGCCATCGCCGGCCAGCTTCGGGTCGCAGCCGCGCCGGGGGTCACGAGGTTCATCCTGGGAACGGTCGCGAAGGGGTACGTCGAGCGGGCGCGGACGATGTTCTTCGCAGAGCTGAACCTCGTGAGGCAGGTCTTCGACGATCCGCTGGTTGGCGCGCGCGGCCAGGCCGTGGGCGCCGCCGGTTTGACGTTCATGCCGGTTCCCGGCCTCCTGGCCACATTTCTCGCCGAGCGAAATCAGCTCGACCTCTCGATTCCGGACGCCTGGACCGCGGGTGACGCGTTCGTCAACTGGTTTCCCTACGCGCACGTCGAGCTTCAGCTCGTCGGGCGACTGCAATTCCCGACTGGCGGAGAGGTGGCGAAGACGCTGTTCTTTCAGGTGCACTACTTTCTGTGATGGCGGCGCCCGATCACAGGTCCTCGACGACGTTGTGGGTGAACGTCGTCGGATTCGCCAGCACCAGGCCGTTGTCGTCTACGCCGATCGAGATCGCGAACGCGCACTGGACCACGTTGTCGGCCATGCCGATCGCGGTGCGCGGATTCGTCGTGATCGGCGAGATGGCGCTGCCGAAATCCGCGTTGCTCGAGGCCAGCGTCAAGAGCTTGCCGTTGGCATCCTTCAAACCGTCGGCGATGGCCGCCGCCTTGTAAAGGGCCACGAGCTCGCCGTTCAGCGTTCCGGTCGCCAGCGTGGAAGGCGAGGCGCCAAACCCCAGCAGGCCGCCATTGATCGCGCGGTTGCCGGGCCCTGTGTTCGCCGCGTTGGTCGCGATGCCGGTCAGCCTCGCGGCGAGGTTCGGCCATCCGTGCAGACCCGCCGAACCGCCCGGCCCTGGCCCGGCCGCGTCCTTGGTGCCCACGCTCTGGAAGATGGCGTGGACGAGGTTCGCGAACGCGCTCTGCTGGGCTACGCTGGGCAAGGTCTTGGGTCCCCAGGAGTTCCCGTTCGCGTCAACCACGGTGGTGTCGCCCGAGAGCTTCGTTGCGTCGCAATCGAGGAATGCCGCCGCCGCCGCGTCACTGTTGAGCTCGAGGTTGGCGGCGGCCGCCAGCGCGTCGTCGCTGAGGACGATCTGTCCGCTGCTGCCCCCGCTGGCCGGCGCTCCAGCCCCGCCCGCCGCACCTCCGGCAGCGCCCGCTGCGCCGCCCGTCGCGCCTCCCGTGCCCCCCACCGAGGTTGCGGCGGAGCCAGCGGAGCCCACGGCCCCACTGGCACCTGCAGCCGCTCCGCCCGAGCCCGGCGAACCGCCCGAGCCGCCCGCAATGCCGCCGCTGGAGGTCGCGCCCCCGGAACCCGGGGTGCCAGGCGATCCGCCTGTGCCCGGCGTCCCTCCCGTTCCGACCGCGGCACCGCCCGAACCATGGATTCCACCGCTGCCCCCGATGAACCCCCCCGTGCCGGCGGCAAAGCCGCCGCTTCCGGAGAAGACGCCGCCGCTGCCGGCGGCGCCCGATCTCCCGGCCGCGCCCCCGCCGCCGGCCGCCCCCGCTGCCCCGCCCCCTTTAGCGCCTGTCGCGGCGCCCCCGACGCCGGCGTCGAACGTGAACGTCGGCTGGGGATCGCGGCATCCGGCGGCGGCGCCGATCATCGCGGCGAGCGTTGAGCTCCGGAGGAGACGAACGACGGACAGTCTGGTCATGAGCCGGAAATCCTTTTCAGGGAGGTTTGGCGACCCTTGACCTTTACCTCCCCGCTGATGCGGCTTCAATTATAAAAGACACGAAGTCTCTATAAGAGACAGCCGGTGCCGGGGACCGCCAACCGCGAAGAATACGCGGGCATGAACCCCGAGCGAGCCGCGACGTTCCTGCCCGCGCGAAACTGGGGAAATCGTCCGATAGTACCGGCTTCAGCGAACGTAACCAGCTACCGCCCGCACGAACTTTCCGGAGCGAGGTCCTACGGCCTCAGGTACTTCGACAGCCCGATGTTCTGCGTCTTGATCGCGTTCGCCAGCAGCGCCGCGAGCTTGTCGGCGCCCGCGAGGTTGGTGTGCGTGCCGCCGCCGTTGGCGTGGTACGACAGCGCCGTCTTCACGTCGGGCAGCGTGTTGTACCAAGCGGTCGAAAGCGCGGTGAGATCGATGTACGCGCAATTCTTCGCCGCCGCCGCCGCCTTGGCTGCCGCGGCGTGGAGACTGGATTGGTCGGTGATCGGGATCGCCGAGACGCGGGCCGGGGGAGACACGAGGATCGGCGTGACGTTGGCGGCCTGGGCGTCGGACACCATCTTCTCGAGGTTGGCCTGGACTTGGGCGTCCGAATCGTTCTTGTCGTTGTGCCCGAACTGAATCATCACCCAATCCCCAGCCGTCCATTTGGACTTGATCATGTTCCAGTAGGTGCCGAATGACCCTGAAGCCGCTCCGCTGTTGGCATAGTTGGCGAAGCCCACCGGCGGCCCGAAATACTGGGGCAACATCTGCCCCCAGCCACCAAAGGTGTTACCCGTCTGGTCGCACACCGTCGAGTCGCCCGCGATATAGACCATGACCGGCTTTGTGGCCGCCGACGCGAGCGCATAGCCGATGCCCGATATCTTCAGGCCGGTGGGACCGGAGAAGAAGAGGTCGAGGCCCCCATATCCGACCGGTCCCCCGGCGTGGTTCGGCTGTCCTTCCATCGGCCGCACGTCCACCACGAAGGCATAGGATTGCGAGGCCATTCCCTGAGCCAGCAGGCCGCGACTCGACTCCGCGCCGACGAACACTGGCCCCACGCTGCCCATTTCAACGGAGACGACGTAGTCTCCCGCGTCCGCGGTGGCTTCGGCCGGGGCGGGAGGCGACTCGGCGTTGTTGTAGGTCGTGCTCCCGAACAGGCACTGGATGCAGACGGGGCCGGAGCCACCACCCGGGCAGAACCCCCCGGTCATGGGCACCGTCGTGCACTTGGCGGCATTGTCCGCGGTAGGCGCGGGGTACCCCGCGGGGATCCCAACGATCATCGCAGGCGGAGCGCCGGCCGTGCCAGCGCCAGCGGCGCCGCCCGATCCGGAGCTCGTCCCCGAGGTTCCGCCCGAGGTGCCCGGGCTGCCACCCGAGCCAGCTCCAACCGATCCCCCTGTCGACGATCCGCCGCTGCCAGGGATGCCACCGGTACCGGCAGACTGGGGACAGGTGGATGCGCAGCGAGCCCAGAGGTCGGTTTGCACAACCAGGTCGGTGGCACAGCATGCCCAATCACACACGGTCTTCGTGCACTGACCCTCCACCGGGATGGGCTGGTCCTCGTCCGAGGAACAGATCCACTTGTCGCCGCTCAGGCTGGCCGCGCATTGCTCCATGGCGGTGTACGCGGCGGTGCACGACACCGCGAAGCCGAGGTCCGTCGTCGCGGTCGCCAGCTTTTCGCAGCTGGCCTGGCAGTTGTCCTGGGGACATGCGGTCGCCGTCTGGGACGCGCACGTCGCGGCGCAGGCCTGCTGCAAGGTGAGAACTTGAGTCCCGCCCCCGGTGCCGGAGCCGCCCGTTCCGGGGCCGCCAGTGCCGGAACCTCCGGTGCCGGAACCCGCCTTGCTCCCTCCCGTGGCGGTGGCCCCAGGGGGCCCTCCTGCGCCGCTGCCTCCGCTTCCGCTCGAAGGCGCTCCTCCGCTGGTCGTGTTGCTGGAACAGGCGAGCCCCAGCAGCAACGAGGCGAGAAGTCCGAGGGATGAAGCTTTGGTCGGGGCCATGGTCATGAGGGGTCTCCTTCGCGGATAGCAAAGCCGTGCGGGCGACCCCCCGCGGAAAAGGGGGGTGGGCAGTCGTCGGCCCCGGTAGGCCCTTTACGGGGGACCCGGCGAGCAAAACGGGCCCTAACGGCGGGCGCGCAGTTGTCTACGGGCAGGCGACGGAGGGGAACCGCAACAGGAGAGCGCAGGGAGGGGCGAGGGGTCGTCGGAGATCTGGACGGTCAGCCAGCAAGTCGGAGCTCTGCCGGACGCAGGCGATCGCTGCGTGCTGTTCCAGTCTGGAATCGATGGAGGCTCGCATCTTGCCCGGTCGAGGCGGAGTACACTATAAAAGACACATGTCTCCGGGGGGTAAGGCGCGCCTCAGCTTCCTGCTTTCGCTGTCGCTGTCGACGGCCTGCGGCGGTGCCCAGCATGGCCCCCGCAGCGACGGGAGCGTCGTGAACATGCCGGCTGGGGATCCGCCGTATTTGTGGTACGCGGGCGCCGGCTTGAACGCCTTCACCAGAGCCGAGACCGAGGTCTCGGACGATCAAGGTGCCCGCTTTCTCCTCATCCCGCGCTTCGCGGTCGTGAACTACCACGATCTGGCCTTCGACGGAGGCGGGAATCTCTGGGCGGTGCCGCTCGGGGCCGACCAGATCATCCGGTTGCCTGCCACTCAGCTCCCTCCCGCTGGCACGTCGCCCGGGCCTGACTTGGTACTCTCCAGCCCGGCGCTCCACGGGCCCCAGAGCCTGACATTCGACGCCCGCGGCAACCTGTGGGTCGTCTGTTACGACGGTGCCGGGCAATCGATCGCCACCATCCTCCGCTTCGATGATCCAGGCGGCCTGACCGGTCAGGTGGCACTGTCGCCGTCGGCGATCATCGGTCCAGGCGCGGATGACGCCGGTCAACGAAAGTTCCGCCAGCCGTCGGCGATCGCCTTCGACAGTGCGGGCAGCTTGTGGTTCGTCGCGACGGAGAACGCGCTCCGCTTCGATCACCCCGAAGGCATCAACGGGGAGGTGACGCCGTCGCCCGCTGCGGCCATCGCCACCGGCGACGCGTTCGCGTCGGTGGCCTTCGACGGGGATGGCTCGATGTGGCTCACGGCCGCGAATGGCGGCTATTTCGTCGTCCGGATCGGGAACCCGGGGGCGCTGGCCGGTGCCATCGCGCCCGCCTTTGCCGCGAAGGTTCATCTCCCTTCGGCCGGTACGCTGTTCGCAGGGGGTATGGCGTTCGATGGCGACGGGGCGCTCTGGGTGGCGATGAACGATCGAATCGTCAAGCTCGACCAGCCGGGGAGCCTCGGGGGCGAGGTCTCTCCCGATCCCGACGTGACCCTCGGGGTTACGGCGTCGCCGGATCTCAGCTCGAAGCTGCTGTTTCATTGAGCCGGTGGTCCGGGGGAGCCGCGTGAATCCTGGGCGCTCGCCCCGGGCCGCGAGGGCGCCTCGAACCCGGCTCTTCGGGACGGGGGGGATATCGGAAGGTCGCCGTCGATGAGGACGGCCTCCTTGCGCTCGAGATGCAGCGTGGCGCTGCCGGCTCCCTCGGGCGGGGACTCCCTGGCGAGAGCTCGTTCACTTCCATCTCGACGCGTCGAGTGTCTCCCTGGCTCACCCGCGCGCCTCGCGTCGCGCAGGCCGCTCTTCGAGCGCGCCATCGAGGCGAGCAGGGAGGCCTTGATCCCCATGTTGTAGGCGTTCTGTGCGAGCGCGAGCGACTTGTCGATGTAGACGAGGCTGGCAGCATAGTCCTGCTTGGTCTCGGCCAGATACCGGGCGACGTTCGCGTACGAACGCCATGTGTCGTCGAGGGCCTTGATGCTCTCGACGATCTGCGCTCGGGTGTGAACCCGGATGGGGATCGAGAGGCGGACGTTGTCCCACTCGAGGTCGAGCGATGCCTGCTCGTCGCCGACCTCCGAGAACAGGAACGTCAAACGCTCCCGGTGCGGCGCCGCTTTCGGCGTGACGTCGAGGCGCACGGCGTCCAGCTCGGGCTTGTAGTCGTGGCCCGCGTCGATGAGGCTCGGATCGCGGTTTACGATGAGAGTCCACGCGGTCGCGCTCGGGACCGCGAGCAGGGAGTACACGCCGGCGGGGACCGTTTCATCGCCGAGGGCCACGGGTTTGCCGAAGCTGATGCGCCACCCTGGGTTTTCCTCCGCGCGCCACACCTTGCCATAGGGAACGGCCGCGCCCCACAGGCGCCGCCCGCGCACGGCGGGGCTGTAGTACTCGACGGCAATCTCCGTGAGCCCGACCTGCTCCGACACCTTGGCGCGGGGGCTCCGGCGCGGCAGCTCCACCTCCGCGCGCGCGGTCACCGAGCCGAGCGCCACAACCGCCGCCAGCGCCATCGATGTCCGTCCCGTTGAGGCGGTCGTTCGCTTCCTCTTCTCGTGTGGACCCATGTCCTGTATACTAACACGCCCGCTCGCGAATGTGAGCCGGCCGGATGGCGGGCAGCCAATCGTCGCGGCGCCGAATCGTCCGATGAGCCGGGCGAACTGTCTGACGACGTCGGACGACCCGACCTGGCGACGGCGCCGAGGGGGACGGAGTGGGCGCGATTTCCGCGGCCCTCCGCGCCGATCCGGACGAACGGAGGCTGGTCCGCGAGTTGCTGTGACTGGGGAAGTGGAGGCGACTTTCACAGGAGGAACTCGAATGACCAGAACGACTTCGTGGCTTCTCATTATCAGTGGTGGCGTGGCGGGGTTGGCCGCGGTGCTGTGCGCCGGTTGCGCCCGGCCGATGCTGGACGCGCGCGGCAGGGCCGCGCTGGAGACGACCGGCGCGCGTCCGATCATGACCGGGCCAGGCCGTTTGCTTCACGCACCGGGAACGGGTCGCGCGCTGATGACGCGAGAGGAACGTCAGGGTGTGGCCGCTGTCCAGCAGGCTGAATTCGGAGGGAAATCATCATGAGACCAGAAGCCGGAGTTACGAGGAGATCGTTGCTGGCGGTTTTCGGAATCGTCGCCGGGGGACTCACCATCGGCAGCCTGTCCGAATGCACGACGAGCACGACCGACTCGACCTGGTTGACGCCGCCGACGACCGCGGCCGCGCTCGTTGCGCCCTTCGGAGCGACTATCAAAGCGCATTTTCACGCCACCGGGGCCCAGGTGTACACCTGTACCGTGAGCTCGACGAGCGGCGGAGGACCGGGTGGCGGCGGAAGCGCGACGCCAGCCTCGCCGCCGTACGGGTGGGTTCTAAAGGGGCCCGACGCCCAGCTGTTCGACGAAGCCGGAGCCGTGGTGGGCAGACACAGCGTCGGACCCACGTGGGCCTCGTCTCTCGACGGCAGCTCCGTCGTGGGAACGAAGGTGGCGCAGAGCACCGCCCCGCGGGCGGGTGCCGTCCCGTGGCTGCTCCTGCGTGCGAGCTCGACCTCCGGCGCGGGCGTGTTCTCGACAGTCACCTTCATCCAGCGCGTCGAGACCGTTGGTGGTGTCGCGCCCCCCGATGGCTGCGACGCACACGCGGTCGGATCCGAAACCCGAAGTGACTATTCGGCCGACTACTTCTTCTACGAAGGCGGCTCGTCACCGAACGACGCGGCGGCCGGCACGCCCGGTTGATCCCAGGAGTAGACGGATGGTGGCTTGTAGGCTGCAAGTTGCAATCGTCGCCCGTTCGGGGCGATGCTGGAGCGACGATGCACTCGGACCCCGAGGTGTTAGCTATCATAGCGACGCTGCGGCGTTTTAGGGAGCTGGATGGGTGCGTCATTGGCTACGAGGGGGACGGCGAGTGTCGTGTGGTGGATTCCGGTAGCCTGCGCGCTCCGAGATCGCCTTGCGTCGCAGTAGTCATTGAGGAAGTGGCCGCCGGGCCAGCTACTAGCTCAGAGTTGGCCGACCTCGCCAGCTCTGCCGTCGAGGCATCGGGCAACCTTGCTCAACCGAGTCTCATCACCAACGAAAGTCGGGTTGGCCCTGAGTTGATAGGCGCAGGCGTGAGTTGCAGCCTGACGATTGTCTCCGCGGTAGGGGTAGCCGTCGGAGCGGCGGCCGAGGTTCCGTCGGGGGGAGTGTCGACGTTCCTGGTCGTCGCCTCGTGGACCGGCCTCGCGACTGCCGGCGTCCAGTGCCTGAACGGCCTCGTGCGGGTTGGCGCGATCTTGGCTGCCCCGCGTGCGAATACTCTCCAGCGCTGGGATTCGAACCTTACATATTCGATGTCGATTCTGATCGTTGACGCGATGGGGATCGCTACCGGCGTCGCATCATTGCCGTTCGCGGCCCGCAATCTATGGGCCGCGCTGGCCCGCCAGCGGGCGTTCGCCGCGCGGGGATTGTCCTTCGCCACTCTGCGCGCGATGAATCGCGGCCAGCGCATGCAAGCCATATCGGAAGTGTTCGAGGAGGCCGCGCGCTCACCAGAAGGAAGAGTGGCTCTGGTACAGGCTGCGCGGGATGCCGAAATCGGTACGACCAGCCTTCAACGGGCGACCGGCGTCTCCGTGCGACATGCAGAGTTGCTCCGGCGGATTATCTCCGACGAAACGGCTCGACGCATCACGTCTTCGCTGCGCGACGTGTTGGGCGGGCTCTCGGGTATAGCGGGGAGCGCGACGCCCGCCTCTCTGACGGGCAGCGCCAGTGGTTCGGTCAACTACCTCATCAACCTGGTGGACGCCGGCCAGCCCGCTCAATGATGGCGGGGCTTGCTGATCTTCTGCGAGAGCGCCCCAGTGAACGCCGATCCGAACAGGAATGCCGGCACGCCGAATATCGCGAAAGCGGGGATCTCCAGCATGATTCCGGCGGCCGCGGCCCCTATCCCAAGTCCGGCGACAGCGGCTGAGATGACGCGCGCGCGTCGCGATCCGCGTCGTGCCACCGACAGCGGCGCCCCGAACACGCCGACCAGCAGGGCGCAGAGCTCGTCAGCGTGATCGAGTTCCGCTACGAATTTCCATCCCGCCGCGGAGGTGTAGACGCGCGCTTTGCGGCCATCGATCGTCCACGCTCGGACGTCTCGAACAGCTATTTCCGTATCGCTGTCACCGACCTGCAATCGGCTGCCATCTGACCGGAGGAGACACCGTCCGAGAGGCCGCCGAGCGCTCGCCAACACGACCATCGTTGCAATGAACATACACAGGGCGGCGACCAGCATGGGAGCAAGCGACATTCGTCGGGCGATCACGCCGGCCACCGCGCAGCCGGGAACGAGTAACAGGCCGACCCGGGTTCGGCTTACGTCGATTCGAACGGCGCGTGCCAGCATGATCAGGGTTGATGCGACTATAGCCGGAGGAGGGGAGCCGCGCAGCCTCAGCGATCGGCTCCGCAGCGCCGCCGCTCCGGTGAGGCGCACGGCTCAGGGCTTGCGCGGCCTGATGATGTTGTAGCTGTTGAGCCGCAGCACCAGCGTGCTACGCGCCATGCCGAGGGCGGCGGCGGCGCGGGTTTGATTGCCCCCGTGCTCGGCGAGGACACGCAGGATTTTCTCGCGCTCGGACTCCCCGGCCGGGGGCGGTGCGGCCGACGCGGGGAAGGTGGGCGAGGTCGGCGAGCGAGCCCACGGCGCAGCGACCGACGAATTCCAGACGCCCGCGCCGATGCTCTCGACCGACGGCGCGGGGCTCCTCGGCTGGACCATGGACGAGGCGACCGTCATCGCTTCGAGGGGAAGGTGCTCCGGCAGAATCTCGTCGCCCGCACAGAGGAGCGACGCGCGCTCGATGACGTTCCGCAGCTCCCGGATGTTCCCAGGCCACACATAGCTTTCGAGGAACCTGAGCGCCTCCGTCCCTAGCCGCAGCGGCCGGCTGCGGCCGAGCTGACCCGAGAACTGTTCGAGGAACGTCTTCGCGAGCGGCTGGATCTCCACGCGGCGCGCGCGCAGCGGAGGAATCTGAAGCATGATGCCGTTGAGCCGAAAATAGAGGTCGCGCCGAAACTTGCCGGCCGCCACGCCGGACTCCAGGTCGCAGTTCGTGGCGGCGACGAACCTCACGTCGATGGGGCGCGGCTTCACCCCACCGACCCGCATCACGATGCGGGTCTCCAGCACGCGCAGCAACGTGGCCTGCAGGCCGAGCGGCAGCTCGCCCACCTCGTCGAGGAATACCGTGCCGCCGGGCGCCGTTTCGAGCAGGCCTGGTTTGGCCTCGACGGCTCCCGTGAAGGCGCCGCGCTCGTGCCCAAACAGCTCGCTCGTGAGCAAGCTCTCCGACAAGGACGCGCAGTTGAGGCAAAGGAACGGCTTGCCGGCGCGCGGCGACAGCTTGTGAATGCGCTCGGCCATCACCTCCTTGCCCACGCCCGTCTCCCCCACGATGAGGACGTTGATGGTTCCCTTGGCCGCCCGATCGGCCAGGCTGTAGAGGCGCTCCATCAGCGCGTCCTCCACCACCACCGCGTTCGACCCGTCCTCGCCGCCTCGTACCCGCGTGCACGCCACCCCGATCAGCTCCTCCGGACTCTGGCCGTCGCGCGGAAAGATGGCGATGCCGGTGCGGCTCTCGAGCCCGGCCTCGCGCAGCTTGGCGATGATGTCCTGGGCGATGGCGGACGCGAATGGCGCCTCGGTGTCAGCCAGCAGCACCTCGTATTCGCCGGGGGCGTACTCCGCCAGCATGTCGGGCAAGCGCAGCGCCATCCGGATCAGCTCGGCCACGCGCGCCGGCGTTGCGGACCCTTGGACGTGCACACGCACGACGGCGAACGGATCGCGCGAGGACTCGGCGCGCGCGCACTCTTCCTCGAGCCGCGCCTCGAAGTATCCGTGGGGCCACAGGCGCCGCGGCCGAGGCAGGACCCCGCCGCGCTGCTGGATCATCAGCATCGTCGACCCGATCGAGAACGCCTCCCCCGGGGCCACTGCCGTTCGTTGCCATGCGGCGAGCGGGGCGTCGCGCAGGCGGGTCTTGTTGCTGCTGTCGAGGTCCTCGAGCTCGAAGGTCGCCCCCACGTGCAGCCGCGCGTGGCTGCGCGATGCCAGCGGATCGGCCAGCCGAACGTCGGCCTGGTCACCCCGGCCAATGGTCAACGTGCCCGAAATCGGCAGCGGATGTGTAACGAACCGCTCGGGGTCCATGACCAGCAGCTGATAGCCCCCGGTGCTCGGACCGACACTGCTATTCTCCAACACGGTTGCCGGGACTGGCACGCAACGCCTCCGCTACAAAGGTCGGGCCAAATGCGAGGCAGGTCGTCACGCCCCGCTTGTCGGGGCGATTATTAGCATTGCCGCCGCAATTCGCACAATCAGTCCGGAATGGTCGGTCGATCTGTCCGAGGCGGTTCGACCGACGATCGGCGCAAGCGTCCGGCCATTGCGAAGAAGCGTCTGGCCACCGTTGGCATGATCCCCGCATTGCGGTGCTTCAGGGTGAAGAGATCGATCCCATTTCAGCCTGAACGGACGTTCTGATAGTGCGCGGTTGGGCGTTCGAACGTTCCGCATTATGATGGTGACAGAAAGACCGATGGCGCGAAGACCGAGGGTGAATGGACAGCGACTGGCGGGGGTGCTGGCGCTGGGAGCTATCGGCGCGACCGTCGCGGCGGTGCTCGTGGACCGCCGGGCTGAATCCCGGGACGTCGCCGCGCGGATGGGCCGTGAGGCGGCGCAGATAGCGGCGGTTGCCGCCGCGAGCGCCGGTCGCGAGATGGCGACAGAAGCGGCCACGGCGTCCACGGTGCCACAATTGCGGGCGGCGCTCGCCAGTCGTGTCGACGCGGCGACCATCGAGGATCTGTTTGCAAGCGAGGATTGGTGGCTTCCATACCGCGACCGCGGTGTCGCGATCGTGCTGTCCGGCAACACCCTGGTGGCGCGAGCCACGTCGACGGTCCAGCCGGAGAGCGACCTCGCGGCGCGGGCACAAGCCGGCGCCCCCATGGCGGTAGTCAAGAAAGCGGGCAACGGGGTCGTGGCGGTAGGCGCGGCGGTCGTCGGCGGGGTTCCCGACGGGCCGGTGCTCACCCTGGTCCGTCCGCTCGATCACGCGCTGCTGGCCGACTGGTCCCGCGCCGCCAACGCACCCCTGGCGGTCACCGACGGGGAACGGGTGCTGGTGACCAGCGAGAGCTGGGTGGCGTTGCCCTCGCTCGCCGGACACGAACGAGACGGGACGAGATCCACCGACGGGGCCCTGGTGGCGGCTGCTGCCGAGATGGGCAACGGGCTGTGGCTATGGGTGGAGCGACCGCTCCCTGCAACGCCCGACAGTCCTCGAGGGCCGCTGCTGGTCCTCGCCGCCATTGCGGCCCTGGCGGCGGCCGGGGTGATGTTCGTGGCAGGCCGGAGACGCGGCGGGTCGCGCGTTCAGCCACAGCCCGAGATCGTCCGTTCTCCCCACGGGGCCGTGTCTACCATCGAGGTGGAGCGTGTGTCGAAGACCGTCGGCGGCACCGGGGAACGACCGGCCGCAAGGCCCGACGCGCCGACCTTGATACCCAGCAAGCCCGGACAGATGTTCGGCCGCTACGAGCTCATCGAGCGTATCGGAGAGGGGGGCATGTCGGAGGTGTATACGGCCAGCATGCGGGGCGCCGAGGGATTTCAGCGCATCCTCGTGGTGAAGCGATTGAGGCCGGGGCTGGCGCAGAACAGGTCCGCCGTCGATCAATTCATTGACGAGGCACGGCTGGGATCATTGCTGAACCATCCCAACATCGTCCAGGTCTTCGACTTCGGGAAGGTCGACGATGGCTACTACATGGCGCTCGAATACATCCACGGACGCAACATGTTTCAGATCGTCAAGCGGCACATCGATCTGACCGGTGAGCCGCTGGATCTCGCGACGGTGCTGTTCGTGGCCCACGAGGTGCTGCAAGCGCTCGCCTACGCCCACCAGCGGACCAGCGACGACGGGGAACGCCTCGGGATCGTGCACCGAGATGTCTCGCCTGGAAACATCGTCGTCAGCGCGACGGGAGACATCAAGCTGATCGACTTCGGCATCGTCAAGGCAGAGTCTTCCCGTCAGTCGCGCACGAACATCGGGAACGTCAAGGGCAACCCGGCGTTCATGGCCCCCGAACAAGCCCGGGGCGGTGTCGTCGACGCGCGATCGGATCTCTTCGCCCTCGGCCTGGTCATGTACTACGCGCTCACGGGGGAGGTCGTGAACAACGGCAGCTCGCCGGCAGAGATGATGTTTCGGGCCGCCAACGGCCTGACCCCGGAGGATGTCGCGCGGGTGCGTGACCTTCCCACGCTGGCGGCGCAGGTCGTTGGGAAGGTGCTGGCGCTCGACCCGCGGGAACGGTACCAGACCGCCGAAGACTTCGCGGCGGCCTTCGCGCCCGAGCTCGCGCTTGGCTCTCGCGCGGCGATCGCGGCGCTGATGCAGGCGCTGTTCGGCGCGGAGCTTCGTCCGCCGGGCGACACGGATCGCTATCGTCGTTCGATCGGCCTGGCCTGAACGCTCGGCGCCCCAGTCTCCTCTTTTGCCGTGAACGTCTGTCCTGTATACTGTCTCCCCAGTCGATGAGGGAGACAGACAGGAAAACGGCCATTGGAATCGTCCTCGGGGTGACCGTCGTCGGGGGGCTCGTCGCCGCGCCAGTCCAGGCGGATTCGGAGCTGCCCGGGGCGACTCCCGTCGCGCAGGTCACCCAGCAGATCGGCACCGCGGAGGTCGCGGTCCAGTATGGCAGCCCCGCCGTCCGGGGCCGGCGAATCTGGGGGGCTCTGGTCGCCTACGACCGACCCTGGGCCATCTCGCCGGATCAGCCGACGCTGGTCAAGCTCAGCGAGGATGTCTTGGTAGCGGGTAGGCCGGTGGCCGCCGGCACGTACCGCCTGTCCAGTGTGCCGGGCAAGGCGAGCTGGATCATCGTCCTCAGCCCCTATTCCACGAAGCAGCCGGGCCCGCAATTGGAGCCGGTCGCCAGCGCGGGCGGCGAGGTCGTTCAGGTGAAGGTTCCCGTGAAGTCAGCCCCGTTTCGCGAACGCCTGGCGTTCCTGTTCTCCAACTTCGACGACGAGCACGCGTCGCTCGATCTTGAATGGGAGCGGGCGCGCGTCTCGATTCCCATCGCGACCCGGACGGGCGAGCGCATCGGCGCCGAGATGAAACGGCTCGACGGCATCTGGCGGTCCTACGCGAACGCCGCCCGGTTCATGCTGGAGAGCGAGAAGGACTTCGACGCGGGGCTGAAGTACGCGGACCAGTCGCTCGCGCTCAAACAGGATTGGTACACTTACTGGATCAAGGCGGCGCTGCTGGCGGCGAAGCACGACTACCGGGCCGCGTTCGAGCAGGGCCAGCGGGCCCACGATCTCGGGCGCCAGCAACTCGGCGATGGGTTCGTCTCGGAGCGCGAGCTCGAGCGGACGCTCGCCGTGTGGAAGCGGGCGCTGCCGGCGCGGCACTGAGCACGAGGACACTGGTGATCCGCGGCCCGCGCGGCTCACATCTTGCGGGCGTAGCCGATTGTCACCGAGGTCGCGCAACCGACGGAGTCGCTGAACGTGCCGATCTCCTCCAGCGCGAGATCGTCGCCCGTCAGGGTGAAGACGTCGTCCAGCCACGCGGTGGTCGTCGTCGCGGTGTCGGTGACGACGGTGCAGGTCTGCTTGCCGTCCAGGGAGGCCGTGTCGCCGGCGATCACGTAGGAGTAGACGCACGGGCTCGCGGGGGCGCCCGTCGCCCCGAGCGCGATCAGGTCGAGGTCAGTCGAAACGCCCGCTTGAAAGCGCAACGAGGAGGGAGCGATCGCCCTCGTCGTCTCCACGCCGGCGCAGCGCATCCGCGCGGTCTCCGCGGGAGCTTGCCACGTGCCGACGAAAGCGGCGGCGTTCTTCGCGGCGGGGTCGCCTGCACAGCCGATCCACAGCCAGCAGCCGCCGACCAGGGTGAAGCGGAGCCTGCGGGTCACTTCCGCCGCCGGGTCACTTGGCGCCTCCCGCGGGCACCGGCGCCGCCGGGAGCGGCGGCGCCGGCGGTGAGGTCGACGGCGGCCGCGGTGAAGCGAGGCAGCGCGCGATGTGCTCGTCCGTCTTGGCGAGATCGACGCGCGGCTCGCGGACGCGATGGCCAAGCGGGGCGAACAACTGCGCGAGATCGAGCCGGCCATCGCGCAACGAACCGACGGCGAGCCGGGAGACGCGGCCAATGATGCTGCGAATCGGGACGCTGCCGCCGCGGCCGTTGTTCCAGGCGCGCGAGTCGTTGCTCTGTCCGCGATCGTCTCCCATCACGAAGACCTCACCCGGCGGAACCCTGTAGTCATCGAGCTGGGTTTCGTCGAGCGGCATGCGCACGGTGAGGTACGTGCGGTCCTCGAGCAGCTCGACCGCCAGGCGACCACGCACGGTGGTGGTGCCGGCCGTGCTCACGAACGGGCCGGCGTCGCACGAGGGGACGACCCATCCGTTCACGAAGGGGACTCCGTTGCGAAAGGCCACGACATCTCCCGGCAACCCCATGACGCGCTTGACGAGGGCCTTCGGCCCGGTGCCGTCGCCACCCGCGGCCTCGCTCGGAAACACGATGACGTCGCCTCGCCGCGGCGCCCGCGCCCGCACGACGCGCTCCGAGAAGGGAAGCCGAAGGCCATAGGCCAGACGGTTCACCACCAGGCGGTCGCCGACGTTCAGGGTGGGGACCATCGACGGGCTGATCACCCGATAGAGCTCGACGACACGCGCGCGGATGCCGAGGGCGCCGAGTGCCACTGCCCCGAGCAGGGCGGCGAAGTGAAGGCGGCGAGCCGAGCCGCGCGTCGCATCGGCACCGCTCCCGGTGCGAGCATCCCACGCGTCCCCGCGGACGAGGTGACGACGCCAGTGCTTCGCGGTCGCCGAGAACATGAGGAAGAGCGCGAGGCCGAGCAGCAGCGGGTGCTCGTCCCCGGCGCGCGCGATCCAGGCCCACCACCCGCTCGCTCCCCCTGCCATGCGCGTGGGCACGAGGAAGTGAATGACCGCGAGCGTGGCCGCGAGCGGCACCACGAATGCGGAGAGGGTGAGCAGCCCTGCCGCGAGCGCGCCCGCGTACCGCGGGCGCGGGTCCTTGCGCGGGGTCATTGGCCCACCAGCTCGCAGTGGTTGTAGGGTGGCTTCGGGCTGAGACCCCGCGAAAGCTGGTCCACGTAGAGGAACACGGCCAGGCCGGCGTTGATGGCGCCGCGGGCCGCCCAGGCATCGGCCGCCGCCGAGACCAGCGCGCCCCCCTGGCCGACCTCCGTCGGGAGTTGCCACGCGAGCGGCACAGCGCCCGTGTTGGGATCGGGATCCCCGGTGCCGGCGGCGAACAGGGCAGGGGGGCAGTAAGGAAGCGCGTTTTGGCCCCTCACGAGGTAGCGGGTCCGAAAGGTCTCCGCGAAGTTGGCCTGGGTTCCCGGTTGCGTCGGATCACCCGCCGGCTGTCGCAAGCAGGTCGGAAACAGGTTGTCGGGGGTGATGCCCTCGACGATCTCGCCGCGGTGGTTGAGCACGGGCCAGCTCGACGGGTACACCGGCTCGCCGTCCGTGCCCTTGCCGTCGCCCCAGAACAGCGACCGTCCCAGATCGATGGCCACATTGATCGGGGCCGTGCTGTCCGTCCACGGGCCGAGGGGGACGACCACGCGAACGATCGGCCGGTTGTTGAGGCGGCAGACCTTGAGCCACAGCTCTGCGTCGCCGTTCTTCGCGATGAGGGCGCTGTTCGTCCAGCCGAGCGGCCCGTAGGTGAAGAAGTTGGAGCTCCCGGCGGGGATGGTGTCGAGGGGGCCCTTTCCGACCAACGTGTTCGCGCACAGCTCCTGCGCGAGCTGCAGCATGTTCGCCGAGGCGGAGGTGCCGACCGCCGCCCGCTTTTCTCCGAGCACGGGCGTGGTCGCCACGACGTTCAGCAGCGACTGCGGTATCGACTTGGTGGTCCCGCCGAGCGCCATCCACGACAGGTAGCGCGCGCCCGCGTCGTCGGGCGTCGCGGATGGAACAAGCTCGCCGAACACCCGTACCCGATTTTGGCCGGGCGCCCCCGTGGGGCCGAACAGACCAATGCGGAAGTTCGCGACGCGCGCGTCGCCGCCGGTGAGGATCGAGATCTCGTCCGCCAGCAGACCCTTCGCGTCGGCCTCGGGGCCGTGGCAGTTGATGCAGATGTTCGTGAACACCGCGGCGCCCGGCGACTCGGTGTAGACCGCGGCGCTGGGGACGGCCCCCTTGTTCAGGTCCATCCAAACGGGGCGACTCTCGCCCTGATACGCGCTCACCGTCGGAATGCCGGTGAAGGCGCACCCCGGCTTGGCCGTCCACAGGCCGAAGGGCACCTCGGTGGTCAGCGCCTGGCGCGTGGCATCGTCGAGCGTGATGTCCTTCAGATCATCGATCACGATTTGACTGTCGCCCGCGTGGGCGAGCTGCTGGTGCACGAGGGGCTTCTGCCAGTCGGAGCCACGCGGGTACCAATCGCCCGGGGGATCCGTGGTGTCGGTGACCACCCACTGCGGCCGGTTGGGCACGCCGTCCACGGGCATGATGAGTCGAATCGGCGTCGCCGTGGGGTCGGAGACGACGACGTCGCCCACCGGGGGGGCCGGCGACAGGATGTCGGTCGTGTCGGGGCAGAACGCGTACCGGTGGCCGCCGTGATACTGGTCGAGGCGCTTCTGGGCGGCGGTCTGGGCGGCCGCGTAGCTGCTGTCGCCGGGCTTGACCTCGACATACGGCTGCGCGCTGGTGTCGGGCGTGGCGTTGCCGTCGAGGGCCGGGTTACCGACGGCGTCCTCCTTCGCGCCCGGTGTGCCCACGTACGTCGCGGGGATGCTGACCATCCAGTCGCCCATGATCTGCGACACGCGGCAGTCGTACCCGGGCGTGTTCATCGGCATGTGCGGGAAGATCGCGAGATCGTCGAGGTAGTCGAAGGGGGTGTCCACGTTTCGATAGACCAGGCTCCGCCAGGGCGCATCGATGAAGTCGATCATCTTGCCGGGCGTGGTGCACCAGCCGTTCGTCGATGAGCCCGAGCTGTCGTTGCACTCGACGTACTTCCGGGAGTAGGTGCCCGCGCTATCGTCGCTCGGGTAGTCGCGCAGCGATGGCGTGATGTAGGGGATCAACACGTCCTGGTTCAGACCTCGCGCCCTGACCGGGCTCGTGCGGTCGAGCGGGAACTGGAAGATCCCCCCGTCTGGCCCGGGCAAGAAGTCGAGGACGTCCTTCAGCTCGGGCGCCTTCGTCGACGGGAAGCCGCGCGGGTTGTGGCAGTGGGCGCAGTTCCCGACCATGTACGCCTGAGCCCTCAGCTCGTACGCGTTGCGCGGCGTCCGCGGGAGCTGGGTCTGCTCGAGCGGCAAGACGTCCGCCGGCGACGTCATCCCCGAGATCACCTTGTAGTCGATGAGCCGCTGCAGCTGGGTCAGCTCGTCGACCGACGCCGGCTCGATGACGCCGCCATCGCCGGGGGCCACGGTCGCCACCTGCAGCGGCGTGAAGCCCAGGACGAACGCGGCGCTGGGGCTGCCCATGTGGCACTGGACGCAACGCTGGCTGCTCGGCAGGCCGTAGTGTCGCACCAGCCCGGGGTAGTCGGCGCCGAGCGCCTCCTGGTCGTAGCTCACCTGGGTGCCGACGAGGCCGCGCGCCTTCGGCTCGTCGGTGATGTAGCTGATCACCCGGTCCGTGAAGGGCTGGGCGTCGTGCAGCGGATCGTTCAGCAGCTCGGTCTTGGTCTCGTCCTCGTTCCATATGTATGTGCCGAACAGCGCCTTCTGCTTGATGGTCCCGTCGGCCTGCGTCTCGTCGGGGCGCGCCACGATGAGGCGCGTCTCGATGCGTTTCCAGGCCTGGTTTCCGCTCGCGTCAATCACGGACTTGAAGAAGGTCTTGTAGAAGCGGGTGTTGGGCGGGATGGTGAACTGCTGCGTCTTCTTGTCGAACACGATCGGCTGGTTGCGCGGGACGCGGACGTGCCGCATCTTGCCGGCGGCGTCCGACCACAGCGGATACGCGGGCGCGTACGAGACGACGCCATCGCGGGCGAGCACGTCGCTGTCGAAGGACACGAGATCGGTCTCGGCCAGCGTCGGCGGGAGCTCGGTCGCGTGCGCGAAGACGTCGTCGAGCTTGTCCATCGCCTGCACGTTCACCCCGACGCCGTACTTGTTCGGGATGCAGCTCCCGATGTTCGTCAGGGCCGCGCCGAGCTCGGGGGACAGGCTGTAGTCCACCTGTGCGGTGGTGGCGCCGGGCGACCCCTCCGCGCCTCCGGTGTCGGGGACGCTCCCGTCGGCGCCTGTGCCTGTGCCTGCGCCCGCGTCGGCCACGGACGGGGCGCCGCCGTCCGCGTCTGGCGACGCCGTCCCCGGAGGCGTCGTCGGGAAGGAACCGGACGGTTGTCCCCAGGCGATCCAGAGCTCGAGCGTCTGCGCCAGCTTCACCACGGGATCGCTGGGATTGTCACGGGCGCGCGTGGAGTACGGCGTTCCGTAAGGCGGCATGACGACGGCGACGTTGTCCGAGCGGATGATGTTGTCGACGACGTCCTGGGTGATGTAGGTGGCGAACGTCTCCAGGGAGATGTGCGGCTGCGCGGTGCTGTTCCGGACGTGGCATTCCCCGCACACAGAGCCGAACTGATTGTTGAAGAGATCCTTCGTGAAGATGACGTCACCGCTGCCGCCGGTCGAACCGACCGCCGCGCCCATCACCTCGGCCCGCGCCTGGAGAGGCTCGGACGAGACGGCCGCTGGGCACTTGAGACCGCTGACGAAGGCGACGCCGGCGTCTCCGAATTCGTCGCGCGTGGTCTCGGGACCGCCGGGGCGCGCGCACGAGATCACGAGCGGAGCCAGGAGCGACAGGGCGCAATTGAGAAGGGCTCTTGAGCGCACGGCCTCAGTTCACCCGCATCAGTCCATTGTCGAAGAAGGCCTCTTGCGACGCCTGTGTCACCGGCTTACCGACGACCAACCGCACGGCCAACGCCTGCACGCCGAGGGGGATCTGCGGCGTCGTCGCCGAGATGACTTGCCACGCTCCCGTAGCGGTGATCTGAGGTGAGATGAACGGGTAGGTCGCGCGGGCGCCCGCGCAGGTCGGGGACGCGTAGTAATCGAGCTGGAATCCCGCCGACCCGCCGCCCTGGCCGGTCGGGATGAACGCTTGAAGGCTGACCGCATAGGCCAGCCCCGGGGTGACGACGACGCACTGGAAGGCGCCCGTCGTGACCCAGCCACTCACCGCGTCGCCCGGGTTCGTGTCGACGTTGGTCACCGCGATGGCCCCCGACGCGACGTCGCCGGTCCCGTCGACGGAGGTGAACGTCGCGGTGCTTCCGGGTGAGGGTGTCCATCCGGTGGTCGCCTGGTCGAACGAGGCGTTGGCGAGCAGCGTCTCTCGACAGTCGGGGACGTTGTCGTGATCGAGATCGGGGCAGTGAGCACCCGCGCCGGCGGCACCTCCGGCGGCGGCACCTCCGGCCGCGCCCCCGCCTCCCGCCGCCGCGCCCGCGGCGCCCCCTCCCCCGAGCCCGGTGCCCGCGGCGCCAGCGGCTCCGGCCGCGCCACCGATTCCGCCACCGCCGTTGCCGGCGCCGCCCGCGGCGCCACCACCCCTCCCGCCGCCGCCAATGCCCGCCGCCCCACCAGGACCAGAACCGCCGCGGCCGCCTTCGCCGCCGCCTCCCCCGGCTTCGCCGTCCTCCGAGCCTGCGCCCGTTCCCGCGCCGCCCGTTCCCGCATCTCCACCCGTTCCAGGATCGCCGCCCTCGGCGCCGCCCGTTCCGGCGGTCAGCGTCCCGCCGCTGCCTCCGGTGGCGCCCCTGTCGCCACCGCTCCCGGAGTTGCCAGCAGCGCCCCCGCCCCCGCCCCCGCCCCCGCCGCACTCGTTGTCGAACAAGCTCTCCACGACGTTCTTCGTGAACGTCGTCGGGTTCGCCACCACCGCCCCCTCCGCGTCGACGCCCAGCGAGATCGCGAACGCGCACTGGGCGATGTTGTCGGCCAGCCCGATCGCCGTGGTCGGATTCGTTTCGACCGGCGAGATGGCCGCCCCGAACGCCGTGTTGGCGGACGTCAGCCGCAACGCGGTGCCGGAGCCGTCTTTCAGGCCGTCCGCGATCGCCGCCGCCTTGTAGAGGTCGGCGAGCTCGCCGTTCAGGGCGCCCGAGACGATCGCGGACGGGTTGGCGCCGAAGCCGAGCAGGCCTCCCAGGTAGGCCTTCGTCCCAGGTCCGTCGTTGTTTCCGTTGGTCGCGACGCCTGCCAGGCGAGGCTGGAGATCCGTCCATCCGTGCAGACCGACCGAGCCATCGGGTCCAGGGCCGGCGAGATCGGGCGTGCCGACGCTGCGGAAGATGGCGCGCAGCAGGTTCGCGAACGCGATCTTCTGTCCCTGGCTCCCGAGGGTCGCCGGTCCCCACGAGTTGCCGTTCACGTCGACGATGCTCATGTTCGCGGTCAGGCGGGTCGGATCGCAGTCGAGGTAGGCGCCCTGCGCTTCCGCGCTGTTGAGCTGGAAGTCGGCCGCCGCGGGCAACAAGCTGGGATCGGGCACGGCGTCGCCAGCTCCGCATGGCACCCCGGCCCCACCGCCACCGCCCGCGCCTCCTCCGGGCGGGACGTCCGCCGTCGCGTCGAGGCCTCCGTCGGAGCTCCCGGTTCCCGTCACCCGAGCTTGATCGCGGCCGGCGTCGAGCACGGTCACCTGTCCGTCGCCGCCGATCTGCGGATTGTCGGAGGCCATACCCCCGCAGCCGCCCGAGACGTCACAGAGCGCCAGCGCCACGACGAGCGTCAGGCGGCGCGGCGCTGGTGGGCGAGGGGGCCGTTCCATCCGAGTGGACGGCGGCCAGGCGGCTTTCGCTGCTTCGGGGGGGGCGGGTCGAATCTCCATGAATCCCTGCAGGCCGCTGTCTATCATACCGAACAAGGCTGGACAAGCACGGTCGACCAGTTGTTTCGCGCCGGGCAGAACGGATATCGACGCCCGGCGCGAGCTGGCTGAAATTCGGCGAATTGACAGGGGAACGCCGCGCTGTGTTTCCGATTGTTACATCTTTTTTACTAGACACTTTGCCGCGACGGCTGCTATTCCCTTCCTCATCGATGTCCCACCTTGGACCAGAAACGCACGCATTCCGGCCGGCAAACGCAGCGCTGCCCATCGGGGCGGGCCGTCTGTCAGGGCGACGGAGGGAGACCGAGATGACAACACGACATACGGGGGAGCGAACATGAAGATTTCAATCATTCTTGCAACGGGATTGGCCGTGGCGGCCGGCGCGGCGAGCGTCGGAGCGCTGGTCAAGGACCAAACTGGAACCGGGCTGGGGGGCCAGTTCGGCATCCCCGGCATCGCGGCGGGACCCTTCGCTATCTCCGGGTCCGACACGCTCAAGCCGGTCGTCCAGCAAGTCCTCGCGGCAAACGCCGGGAGCTTCTCGCAGGGCTTCAACTATGTCGGCGGCGGCCAGTCGGTCAGCGACGCCGCGCTGGTCGCGAATACACAGCAGCTGAGCTTCGGCACAGCGTCCTTGAAGGCCACCTCGTACATCAACATCTCGATCGACAGTGAGGCCACGGGGAGCAACACGCTGCCCGTCCAGGGCACCACGGAGGCCCTGTTGCTCGGCCTCGACGGACTGTCGATCCTCGGGAACTCGACGGCGTCGGGTGTCCCGGCCGCGCCCGCGGGTGTCGGCCTTGGTCTCGCGGTGGCGGGGAAGTCCTTCCAGGTCTTCGGGCACAACGCGGACGGGACCGAGAGCGCCAGCGCACCCGTGTTTCCCGGGCCTCACATCACCGGGGCGACCGACACCAACTACGGCGCCGTGCAACAAGGCGACGGGACGTGGCGGTACACCATCCAGAGCTCGATCGATGTCATTCGGCTGATCTACGGCGGCCTTCACCACAACGGCCCGAGCGGAATTGGTGACTTCAACGCCAACAGCGACGTCCGCCGCTCGCTCGCGGACCACTGGGAGAACATCTTCAACACCGGGAACGCGGTGACCAGCACCAAGCTGAATCACGCCTACCGCCGCTCCGACCTGGCAGGGACGACCAACGCATTCATCGCCCTCGTCGGCTTCGGCACGCGCAGCCTGGGGGCCTTGACCGGCACCAACAGGAAGACGAGCCCGTTCGCCAACGACGCCCCGGCGGCGGGTCTGACCGCAGGCAATCTCAATGGCGCCATCACGCTGTCCATCGGGGGCCTCCCGGTCGACTACAACATCTCGAAGCCGGCCGACACCCAGCGCACGAACATCAACGCCGCCCGCAACGACGTGAACTCCGTGCTGACCAGCAACGCCGGCTCGGGCGATCAGCTCGATCTCGATCCGATTCGTCGCCCGGCCAAGCACACCGGCTTGAACAGCGTCGATCTCGTGGCGTCGTACGGCGGGACGCTCGGCCTGGTGCTCCCGATCTTCTACCCCGACACCGCGAACATCACGCAAGCCCAGGTCTACCCGACGATCCTCGCCGATCCGGGCGCCTTCGCCTCGGTGCCCGCCGGTCCGAACGGTTTCGACACCTCGCCCAACGGCGACACGGGGAACAGCCAGTTCCTGCAACCGTACTGGCTCGCCGACGGCAGCGCGGTCACCGGCGGCAACGTCGCGACCCGGCACTTCGAGCTCGACACCGCCGGTGGTGGCATCCACTTCCACTACGTCAACACGCTCGCCAAGGGCGTGAGGAACGTCGTCGACCCGTTGACGGGCGCCAGCCTCGGTGATGTCGATGTCGCCGTGGTCGGCGATGGCACGACCGGCGTCCACCTGGCGGTCGCCCCGTCGGACCAGTACGTGAAGCACTTCAATGCGATCTCGAAGCTCAACAACACGCCTGGGATCGCCTACAGCACCGACGACGGCCGCGCCTACAACGGACCGGTGCGGAAGGACATCATCCTGCCGACCGACACCTCGGGCGCCTACGTCAAGGACGCCAACAACCGGGAGCTGGCAGCCGGCTTCTACAAGGTTCGTAGCCTCGGGACCCCGTCGCCGGCGAGCAACTCGGCCTTCCTGCCCTACGCGCCCAACCTGCAGCAGACGAACTCGGACTTCCAGACCGGCGCACTCGTCGCGAACGATCCGCAGAGCATCGGCTTCACGGGCCGCGGCGTCGACACGAATCCGGCATCGGGCGGCTTCAACGGGAACATTCAGGCGCTGTGGCTCTCCGGATCGTCGGCCGCGGGGTTCAACTCGGCGCTGTCGACCCCACCCGCCGACCAGAACGTCCTCAACCTGATCGTCAACACCGACGGGTCGCTGCACGGTTCGGCGACCGATCCGCTCGGGACAGCCGTGAAGGCGGCCGTGTATCCGCTGGCGCGCCGCACGTATCTCGCCACGCTGGTGGGGTTCACGGCCAATCCGCCCTGGACCGGCACGTTCAACCCGTCGGCGACGGCCTCGGACGGCAAGCCCGCCGTACGCGGTCTGCAGGGTGACGAGGCGATCCTCGCGGCGGCCTTCGGCCAGAGCGACAACGTCGCCGCGGCCTTCATCAACAACGGCTTCGTGGCGCTGCCGCACGCGTCGCAGTACATCGGCTCGACGCCGGCGCCCGCTGGAAACGGCGGCATCGTGGCGCTCGACTACCCGGAGCTCGACTCGACCGCGGCCACCGCCTCGTTCCTGGAGAAGGGCACGGGGGCGACGCCAGGGGGAACCAACCGCAACGCGGTCGCGGTCAGCCCGCCGGTCATCGTGCCCTACAGCACGCCGTAGTCGGGCCGCGAGGCTGGCATCTCCTCTACGAGACACAAAGGGAAAGGGAAGCGGACAATGGCGATGACGCGAGCAGCGCTGGTGGCGACGACGCTGCTCGCGTCCGCCGTTCCCGTGAACGCCGCCGGTGCGCCCGAGCGGTCACAGCCACGCACGGCGGAGGGCGTCGCCGAGGCGGCAGCGCTCGTCGCCAGGGCGGATGCTGCTCTGCGGGCCGGGCGCCCAGGCGAGGCGTGGAACTTCTACACGCGGGCCTGGTCTCTCGATCTGGCGAGCCCGGCGCCGGCGCGCGGGATCTGCCGGATGGCGCTCGCGCTCAGGCAGCAAGCGAAGGCGGAGGAGGCCTGCAAGCGCGCCCTGCTCCTTGGGCGCACCCCGGAGGACATGCGAAACCGGGTGGCGTCGTGGCTCGTGGGCCCGGCTCTTCCGACGATGGCCGACCTGATCAATGCGTCGTTCATGGCGGACGGGTCGGTCCGGGTGGCGGCGCAGGAGCCTTGGGGTTATCTGGCGCGAGCCGATCTCGCCCGGTGGCTCGGGGATCGGGACCTGCTCGACGCGGCGGTCGGCGATCTGCGCCGGGTGGCGCCCGATCACGAAGACGCCCGGCGGGTGAGCGCCCGCGCGACAGCGCCGGAACCGGTGCCGGTCGGGATCTGGATTGCCCGGGTCGCGGTCATGGCGCTGTTTCTCGCCACCGCGGGGCACGCGTTCGCCCGGTCGCGATGGCGGAGACGAGGGTCCGCGGCGAATGCCGCGACGGCGACGCGAGGCGCGGCGATCGTTGCCGCCGTTCTTCTGGCTCCGGTTGTCCTCGCGTCGATGTTGGAGGGCATGGCGAATGCGCAGCTCGAGCCGCCACCTCCGCCGCCCGTGGTGGATGACGCTCACCCTGAGACCAGCTTTCAGGCGGTCGAGACGGGTGGCAATCCTCTCGCCGTCGGTGAGCTCTTGATGGAGCTGGCGGACCGCGGACAAAAGGCGACCGACCGCAGGGACTACGTGGCGGCGGCCCGGTACTGGACCGCGCTGACGAAGGCCGTGCCCGAGAGGACCTACGGGTGGGCGAGGCTCTGCGACGCGCTGGACGCGGGCGGCGAGCGAGAGCAGGCGATCGTGGCGTGCCGGACCGCGCTCACGCGGCAGGGAACGACGGTGGGCGACTACACGCACTTCGTCCGGCTGCTGCTGGCCAATGGCGGGGCCCTGACCGTCAGCGAACGCAGGCAGGTCGACGTCGCCATCGCCCAGGTCAGCAAGGAGCCGCAAGCGGCGCTGGACGCCGAGCGGCTTCGCTGCGACCTGGCCGAGCACGAACGTGATGTTCCCGCGCTGCGAGAGTGCAGCGCCAAGCTGGTTGCCGCGGCGCCGGATGATCTCCGGACCATCGGCGCGCAATGGACGCTGGCGCTGCACACGGGGGATCGGGTGGCGGCCGAGCGTTTCGTCACGCGCGTTCGCGCCGGCGGCAGAAACGGCAAGATCGTCAACGCGATGGAGGAGGCCATGCGCCTTCTCCCTCCCGTGCCGACGACGAGACGTTCGAGGGCCATCCGCTGGGGTAGCTACGCGGCGGTGGCGTTCTTGCTCTTGGTGGCCGCGGGGACGGGCGGGGCCAAGGCGGCGCGGTTCTGGCGAAGGCGCAGGGGCTTGTCATCGCCATCGCCAGTGAGGCCTCTCGCCAATGTCTGAGGGAGGGCTCGGGGGAGCAATCCGCCCAGGCGGAGGGAGGGGCGTGCGCCGCTGTAGTCGTTGTTAGAGGGGCCCCGCCTGGGCTTCGAAAGAGACGCGGGCGGGTGGCAGGTGGAACGAACGATCGAACAATTTGGAGGAGGTTACGAGATGATTCGAAGATCAAAGGCATTGAGAACACTGTTGACGGGGTTGGCACTTTCACTGGCTGTGGGGGCCGTCAACTGCTCGAAGGGCGGAAGTAACTCGGATACGGGCGCGTTGCGGCTCGCCCTGAGCGTGCCCGGGGGCTACACGGTCACCACGGTGGACTACCTGGTGAGGTCGGGCGCCGCGACGACGTTGCTGTCGGGCAGCTTCGACATCAGCGATCCGAACGCTGCGCCCTCGCTGGATCTGGCGTTGCCGCCCAGCACCGGGGACACCATCACGCTGACCGCGCACGCCGTGGGAGGCCACACCTTCACGGGCACGAGCACGGCGTTCAACATCGTCTCGGGCAGCACCACGCTCGTGAACGTGACGCTGACGGATACCGCGGGACCGCCGGCGACTCCGGACGGCATCGTCATCGTCGTCGGCACGATCGTGCCGAACGACAACCCGCCGGTGGTCGACTCGGTCGTGGTGGCGCCGTCGCAGACCTCGGTCGGCGCCAACATCGGCGTGACCGCGATCGCGCATGATCCGGACACGGGCGACACGATCAGCTACCTGTGGAGCGCGACGCCCGACGGTACGTTCGCCAACCCGGCGGCGGCGTCCACCACCTTCACCAGCCTGTCGCCCGGGACCAAGCAGCTCAGGCTCACCGTGACCGACAACCGCGGCTCTTCGGTCATCGTTTCGAACCTCACGGTGAACTTCGTTGGCTCGGCGATCATCACGCAGTCCATCGGACCCGCCGGCGGCACGCTGACCTCGCCCGCCGTCACCGTCACGGTGCCTGCCGGGGAGACCTTTGGTCCGCCTCCGACCTCCACGACGATCGTCCTGACCTCGCAGGCGTCACCGGGGGCGAGCTTCCAGCTCGCGAGCGGTCTCACGCCGTTCGGAACGCCGGTCATCCTGGGGCCCGAGGGCACGACCTTCACGCCTCCAATCACCGTGACGCTCCCGGTGCCAGCGGGCACCTTCCCGGCCGGGACGGTCCTCGGTAGCGCGACGACGGTCGTCCAGATCTTCACGTTCCCGAGCGGCGGCGGCGCGGCCACCGTGCTTCCGACGGTCGTCGGGCCCGCGGATCTGCTCCACGTGTCGGCGCAGGTCTCGCACTTCAGTGGGTTCGGTACGGCGACCGTGACTCCGTCCACCGGGACCGGGGGCGCGGGCGGCGCGGCTGGCGCCGCGGGCTCGGTCGGCTCGGGCGGCGTCGTCGGAACGGGTGGAACCGTGAGCACCGGCGGCACGGCGGGCGCAGCGTCGGGCGGCGCGGTCGGCACTGGCGGAGCGGTGAGCACCGGCGGCACCGTTAGCACGGGCGGTACTGTTGGGACGGGTGGCGCTGTCGCCACGGGCGGTACTGTTGGCACGGGCGGGGCCGCGGGCGCGACCTCGAACGTCGGCGCGGACGGTCTGTTCGTATCGAGCGCGCTGCTCGCGGCCGCTGAC
The DNA here is from genome assembly GCA_964443975.1 of uncultured Myxococcales bacterium. GTDB lineage: Bacteria > Myxococcota_A > Polyangia > Fen-1088 > Fen-1088 > DASYCK01. The sequence continues at coordinate 33,730 of CAYUFS010000042.1, forward strand.
TTCGAGCTGACCAGCGACGCGGCGCTGGCGGCGTTCCTGGATTGCGACTTCACCAAGCTGAGCGGAAACACCACCATCGTCGATGCGCACGGCAACTCGTGGGGGCCCAACACCTTGGGCAGCCTCGGTCAGAAGCTCGCCTTCACCAACCTGCTGCAGGCGATCAACCAGAGCATCGGGGGGCCGTTCGGGATCACGGGCGTCGCCACGAACGCCAGCAACAACGGTCCGGGGAACCGGGCTATCAACGGTGGTCTGTTGGGGCTCGGCACCAACCCGGCCGCCATCACGTCGGGCACGTTCAACGGTCCCGCGAGCATCGTCGCTCTCTACAAGGCGGCGGCCATCGCCGACGGGTTGAAGGACTCGACGACGGGAACCACGCTGACGCTGGCGTCGACCAACGCGTCATTCGGCAGCGCGATCTCGCCGGTGTCCACCAATCCGACGACGGCGATCGGCCTGGTGAACAACGTCGTGCAGTGCGCGTTCACCGCGTCGATCGGCGTCGATGACAACGGCGTGGTGCTGTCGCCGGTGACCCACTTCACGCACAACGTCGTGGAGGATCTGAAGTAGCAGTGACGGCTCACCGCTACTGGTAAGCGCGCCGGGCGCGATTGAGCGACCGGCGCCGAGGGGGCGCACTTCCGCGAGGAAGTGCGCCCTTCTCGCGTGGTATCCAAGTCTTCGGGTTGCCAAAACAAGAGGTCTAGATGATCCAGTCCACGTCGCGAGCGAGATCGAGTGTGTTCATCGGGGCGGTCGTCGCGGCGATCGTGGCCACGGCCGGCATGCTCATCGGCGCGACGCGCTTTCACGCGAGCGCACATCGCGCGAGCGAAGGCGACGATCAGGGAACGGTCAGCTTGTCGCTCGCGTTCGCGGGGAGCCGGACTCCCAGTTACGTCGGCTATGTCGTGAAGTCCGCGAGAGGCGCCGTGCTGAAGGCAGGCTCCATTGCGGTCACGGATCCGAAGGCGCCGCTGGCGGTCGAGCTCGCCTTGCCACCCGGCAAGGCGCACACCCTCACCGTTTTCAGCACGACGAACGAGAACGGCCGAACGGCCGAATGGACGCTCGGATCACGGCAGCTCGACGTGGTGGCAGGGCAGACGGCGCGAGTTGATCTCGGCACGGTCTCGGTCGGAACCGCGGCCGCTTCCCCTCCGCCCCCGCGCCGCGGGCTCGCGGAAGGAAGCGCGGCCACCGACAGCGTGAACGGCACCGCGGCCCACGCGCTCAACGCCGCTGCGGGAACCGACGCCGCCTCCCATTGTCAGGCGTGTGAATTCGCCACCGAGCAAGGGAAGTGCGATCGAGAGTTTCTGAGCGCTCGCTCCGAGGATCCGCCATCGTGGGGCTGCGCCACGCTCGGGACGCCGCGTGAGCAGACGGCCTGCGCCGCGCTCCTGCACTGCATGAACGCCGCCAGTTGCGGCCAGGGAGGGCAGAGCCCCTTCGTTGGATGTTTTTGCGGCTCCGCGACTCTGCAGGCGTGCCTGGCCGGCGCTGGGATCTCCGGCGATTGCATGGCGGAGTACGCGGAGGCGGCGGAGAGCGCGGGCGGGCCTCCCAAGGGCTCGCAGGTGGCGGATCTGACCCGCTATCTTACGACGGTGGCGACGAATCCGCGGACGCCCGTGGGCCTGGCGGACAACATCCGGGAGTGCGCGAACCTCGCCCACTGCGACTCCTGCAACAACTTGTAGAGCCACCGCCCCGACGATTTCACGCGGAGAGCTTGCGCCACGGCGCGGCCCATGTCTATTATAGTAGATGACAGAATGGTACCCCGTCGCAGAGAAGAGGGCGCCGGTTCCCGCGCGCGATCCGCGCGCTGGGCCGTCGCGGCCCTGGCGCTGATCGCCTCGGTCGGGGCCGGGGGATGCGGCGAGGCCGACTCCCGACCCGCGACGTGGGGGTACATCTCACCGGCGCTCTTTCAGCCCAACTGCGCGACGACGAGCTGCCACGGACCGGCGGCCGCCGTGTCGGGGCTCGATTTTTCGACGCCCGGTCGGGGGTACACCAGTCTGACCCGGCTCTGGGTGTGGGTGGTCGTCGCCCCCGATGCGGGGGTACCGCCCGCGGGCGTTCCGTGCGCGACCGTGGCTGGCACGCTGGTCTGCGAAGAGCAGCTGCGCCCCCTCGTCACCCCCTATGACCCCGCCAACTCGCGCGTCGTCAACATGCTGAGGGCGCGCGACGCGCCCCGCATGCCGCCTGACAGGCCTCTCACGGAGCCGGACATCCGGCTCATCGAGCGCTGGATCTCGAACGGCGCGTGCTCCTCGGGGCTTTCGTGCAACGGCGGCGGGGCCGCGTCCGCCGGGGGGGACGCGGCCACGGACGCCGCTTCCACTGACGCCGCCGACGGAGGCCGGCCTTCGGATGCTGGCCCAGTTGACGCGGGTGCCACTGGATGAAGGGCAGCGTCACCTCTCGCCCGCCGGTCAAGCTGGCGCTCGCCCTGCTGGTGGCGAGCGCGGGCTGCGGTGGCGCCGGCGTCGCGCCGGCCCATCCAACCTGGGCCGACGTGGCGCCGATCCTGCGGGGTGAATGCGGGAGCTGTCACGGCTGGACAGCCTCGGACAGGCCGCCGGACGCTGCCGGTGTGCGGCCGCCAAATACGGGCGGCAGCCTGCGCTTCGACTTCTATGACGTCACCACCGACGTGTGCGGCGACGCCGCCCTGGCGCTCGACCAGACCTCGACGCTGGCCGGCGCCGCGGGCGTTGGCCTCCAGATCGAGAGCGACGTCGTCACGGCGAGCGGGGCCCGCTGGCCCCGCATGCCCCCCCAGCCCAGCCCCGCGATGCCGGGATGGCAGGTGGAGACCCTCACGCGCTGGGCCGCCCAACCCGTCAAGGGCCCGCCCCCGCCCGGCAACCGGCCACCGACGATCGCGGTGGGCCAGTTCCCCTCGGCCGCGAACGCGCAGCTGGGATTCACTGCCATCATCGACGATCCCGACGGTGACTCCGTCCTCGGCGTCGTCGAGCTGAACGGCCTCGCGTTTCTGATGAATCGCCCGGGGGCTTTCGCGGTCGAGTTCGATTCATCCTCGTGGGCCGCGGGCTCCGTCCATCCCATCGCCATCCTGTGCGACGGCTGGTCGCAGATCGCCTACGACCTCGGGCCCGTCCAGATACGACACTGAAGGCCGCGACGGGGCGGGGGTCCTGGCTATGTCTTGTGAGATGATATAAGCGTCTCATATGACAGAACATGGTTCGGGACCTCGGTTGGACCCGGCGGTCATCCAGTCCGTCTCGCAAGACGACGACTTTCGCGCCGTGGTGGACGCGTTGTGCCTGGCGAGCGATCGGTTCATGGCCGGCCGCCCGGGCCACCGGGGCAAGCAGGTGCTTCCGTCGCGGGAGGCGATTTCCGCGATCGTGGACGATCTTCGGGCCGTGCTGTTTCCTGGCCACTTCGGCGGCTCGGACGTGGCGCCCGCTGCGCTGAGATACGTGGTCGGCGCCCGGCTCGACCAGGCCAGACACGCCCTGCGGGAGCAGGTTCGTCGCGGCCTGTCGTACACGTGCGACCACGACGGTGCGGCGGACGACGATTGTCACGCTTGCGAGCAGCAGGCCGCCCTGGTGACGGGGAAGGTGGTGGCGCAGCTTCCCCGGATCCGGGCCCTGCTGGACACGGACGTCCAGGCCGCCTACGACGGCGATCCCGCGGCGAAGTTCGTCGACGAGACCCTGTTCTGCTATCCCGGCGTCACCGCCATCACCGCCTATCGCATCGCCCACGAGCTGTATGTCCTGTCGGTTCCCTTGATTCCGCGCATCATCGCCGAGCTGGCGCACTCGGCGACCGGGATCGACATCCACCCGGGCGCCGAGATCGGAGAGGGCTTCTTCATCGATCACGGCACCGGTGTCGTCATCGGCGAGACGTGCTCGATCGGCAGGAACGTCCGGCTGTACCAGAGCGTGACGCTCGGCGCCCGGGGGTTTCCGAGCGGCGCGGACGGTCATCCGTTGAAAGGCCTGCCGCGCCACCCGGTGGTCGAGGACGACGTGGTGATCTACGCCGGCGCCACGATCCTCGGTCGAATCACCATCGGACGCGGCGCCACCATCGGCGGTAACGTTTGGCTCACCCGCAGCGTGCCGCCGGAGACCCGCCTCACCCAGGCGCAGGTCCGGGATGATCCCTCCCCGGAGAAGCCGCCCGCTGCGGAGCCCGGGTGAATCGACCCCGCGCGGGCGAGACCGTTCCGCCGCTCAGTCGTTGTGTCCCGCCGGCAGACCTGCTCCGAAGAATCCGTACAGCTCGGCGCGCGACGCCAGCGTCGACGCGATGTTGGCCGCCGATACTCGAGACTCCCTGAGCGAGACGCCCGCGGCAGCCGGGTCGTTCGAACGCGAGATGATGGTGTCCGCGACGCGCAAGCCCAGCAGCTGGCCCTGGAGATTGTCGAAGCCGAAGTGAACCCCGAGGTAAACGCGGCTGGCGCCATTTTCGAGCTGAGCCTGGCTGAACGTGTTGACGGACCGGGTCGTCGCGTTGCCGGTGCCGTTGTTGGTGCCGACGAGCCACGACAAGGTGGTCAACGTCACGGCGGCCCCGTCGGGACGGATGTGGTCGCCGAAGACGGCCCGGAGGACCTCGAATCCCGCGGCGCCGGTGGCGCTATGGCCCGCCGTATTCGAAGGGTGCGACGGCGTGGCAGCGAGAGGACGCCAGGCGACGTAGCCGTTCGTGACCGCGCCATCGGCATCGGCGTTGATCGCGGTGATGGGGCGCCAGAACTTCTGATCGTACTTGGACGAGAACGCGGCGATGCGCGCGTCGGCCAGCACGCCGTCGAGGAGGGCGAACAGCTTCGCGTTCTGGTCCAGGCTGAAGCCGCGCGCCTCGGATGCCAGCCGCGCCGCTTCGTTCACGAACAGCTCGGCGTCCTGTTTGTAAAACAGGGCCTGCGCCGTCTCGTCCGCGGTGCGATAGGTCGACGTGTCTTGTCCCCGGCGGCGGACGTAGGCGAGCTCGCGCACATACTCGAGGCTGCCGACCACGAGTGGCAAGGGGACGTCGCCTACCAACGCCACCTTCTGGCGGGGCGAGAGACTGAAGGGCGTGACATCCCTCCAGTTCAGATCGACCCCGGGGCGACCCTGGATGACGGTGCCGGTGGCGTCGAACCCGGTCGGCGCGTTCGTGGCCGGGTTCACGTACGCCGCACCCGCGTTGCTCTGTCGCCAGAGCCCGACGCCGGGGTTCGCCGTGGGGACGAGCGCGGCGCCGTAGGCGGTGACCGGAGCGGCGTTGTCGAGCCTGCGGGCGGTGTTGGCCGCAGCCGCTGCCTCCTGACCGGCGGCGATACCGCCGTCCGTGGAGGAGACGCCCAGGCTCGCCAGATCGCTCGCCAGCTGGGTGTCCAGCCAGCTCCTCGTCTGCGACCACCGAACGTCCGCGGTCGAATCGGACGCCGGGTCGGGGAGCTGGGCGAGCAGGACGTCGTGCGCGGCCTGGGCGGCCGCGGCGGCGGCGGAGCCGTCGTGCTGTGCGACGTCGAAATAGCCACGCGCGCTGAAGCGATCGATTGAATTGACGGCATCGAAGACCGCGCGCGCCGCGATTGCCTCGATGCGGGTCGACAGGTTCGAGTCGAGCGTGACGCCGGCGCCCGTCGCGCCGTTCCAGCCCTTCGTTGCCCTGACGGAGAATTCGTTCCAGTCGGTGACGGCGTCCGCGAGCGCCGCCGACGCCGTCAGCGAGACCACTCCTGCCGCGATGACCGAGACCCCTCGGAGAACCCATGAACGTGAATGCGCTTGCATGATCCTGACTCCTCTCCCTCGTTGTGGTGGGGCGGCTGTCCGGTGTCCTGGACATCCGCCCCGGGACAGGAGCCTGGGGCGGCCTCTTGCTGGTGATGACGCGAGGGTGGTGTCGGAATCGGCATGGCGTCGCGATCCTCCGGGCGACCACAGCTTTTGTACCCGGAAAATGTCCGTGCGTCTATTGAAATCTAAAATCTGTCCTGTATAAAAGACACAAAGAAGTTAGCCCGGTCATTCCATCGGAAGGGGAGACGTGATCATGCGCATCGGCATCGTCGGAGGCCTGGACCGAAACGCTCGCGACCTGGAATCCATAGCGCATTCCTGCGGTCATGAGATCGAGTTGCACACGGGCGGCTTGACCGGGCCGGCGTCCGCCGCAGGGCTAAGGTCGATGGTCATGCGCGCGGATCTGGTCGTCGTTCTCACCGACGTCAACAGCCACAACGGCGTTCGCATGGCGCGCCGCTATGCCCGCCTCAAAGGGACTCCGGTGCGCCTGCTGAGGCGACTCGGCGCCGCGCAGTTCCCTGCGTTCCTTCGCGCGCTCCCCGCTCAGGTGTCCCCGTCGACGAACGGCCCTCCGCCGAGACGCTTCGCGGGGCCGAGAAGGGTCGACTTGGAACCGCGGCAGGAGGCGACCGCGCGCACATAGGCAACCGCTGGCGGCTCGTCCGGCCCGCAGGGATTCGGTAACGGGCGTTTCCCGAAAGGAACGCGCGTGCCGCCTGCGGCCCATGCGTGGTGGCTGCCGGCGTGGCACGTGGCCTGCAAAATCGTCTCCCCGAAAGGCAGGGGCGAACATGAACGCGACGAGGCTACGTTTCATTGGCATGAGCGGGGTGTGCTGCGCTTTCGCTGCGAGCGCGAGCTGCTCGCACAGCGTCAAGCCGGACAGCATGAGCGCGGAGCAACACCGGCAAGAAGCCAACAAGGAAATGGTGCAGGCGAAGACGGAGGTCGCTCGCGCGAGCCTGGACACGCCGCCGCCGCCCAACCTGGCGGTGAGCAACGGCAACCCGGCTGGGTATTACTATCCCGTCGACGCGTACAACCCGGCGGGCGAACACCTGGCTCGCGCGCGCGCATTGGAGGAGCACGCCCGCCAGCATCGCGATGCGGCCACGAAGCTGGAGGCGTTCGCGCAGGACGAGTGTGGCGGCTTTCCGCCCGAGACCCGCGCCGCGTGCCCCATGCTGGGTCCCGTGTCTCAGATCGCTGACGTGCCCATGGGCGTGAAAGTGTGGTTCACGCCGAAGACCCGCGTTGACGCCGTGGCCGCGCACATGCGCTGCCACCTGGCCTATGCGAAGGTGTACGGCTTCGATACCGTAACGGAGTGCCCGCTCTACGTGCGCGGGCTTCAAATCAAGGTCTCCGCCGACGGCAAGGCGATCGAGCTCACGAGCCACGAGCCGCGCACCGTCGACGTGATCCGCGTCCGCACCCGCGAGGAAGCGGTCCTGGTCAGGGAGTAGGAGCCCGCGTGATGGTGGAGAGCCCTCTCGACCGACTCGTCCGAGGTTGCACTAAAATGCGTATCCCACCGAGCCTCCGAGGACCGGGCCGCCCCCGGAGATGAAACGAACCTCGTTCCAATCGGCTTTGGTCGGCGTCCCGGCGACGACGTGCAGATCGCGGTGGCCGAGCGCCTGCGCCCACCCAACCTCGAAGCGATACGAGACGCGGTCCCCGTCCTGGTAGTCCAGGCCCGCGGTGCCCTGCACGTAGGCGGCTTGGCCAACATGGAACGAGAACTCATCGTCCTTCCCCTGGTTGACCGTCTGTGGGGCGCCCCGGCCGGCTGACCAGATGCCGCCGATGGCGATGAACGGGGTCAGGTCGCCGGTCGTCAAGTTCCACCGCACCCGCGCCCCGGCCTTTGGTCCCGACAGGACGAAACCCGCGCCCACCTCCGCGATCAGGTGAGGCGTCGCCGCCCACGAGGCGCCGAGCCCAAGGCCGGCGAGCGTGTTCCAACCGATGTCGACCCGGAGCACGAGAGGGTGTGCTTCACGAATCGACGCCTCCCTGACTGGTTGAGCAGCGGTCGCCGGAGGCGCGGCCACCTCGTCAGGTGTGAGCGCGAGCCACACGAGCGCCGCGGTCAGCATGGGGTGGCGCCCAGGAACGCGTTCAGGTGAGCGAGCACCTCGGTGGGCGCCTCCTCGTGCGGCCAATGACCAACCGAAGCGAGCTCCACCACCTGGGCCTGGGGCAGGGCCTCGCGCCAGCGGGCGAGCAGCGACGGTGGCAGCGCTCGATCGCGCATGCCCCACACGATCAGCGCGGGCATGTCGGTCAGCGAGGCGCGCCGGCGCCAGAGCGAATCGAAGTGCGCGCTCGATCCGAGCAGCGCCCGGGCCAGCGCCCAGAGCGCGCGCTCGCGTGCGTCGGCGTCGGGGAAGGGCGCGAGATACTGGCGCTGAATCTCGGGGGTGAGCTTCTGCTTGTCTCCGTAGGCGTAGGGCATCAGCGTCCGCAAGGGAAAGTTGAGGCGCCGGTAGAGCAAGCGGCCAAGCGCACCGCCCGCCAGCCGGGCCTTGCGTCGCAGCTCCGGGTCGTCGTCGAAGCTCCACATCCAGCTGTTGAGGATCGCGAGCGCGCGAACGCGGCCGGGGGACGCCAGCGCGAGCGGCAAGGCGATCGGACCGCCGTAGTCGTGCGCCACCAGCGTGAAGCGGTCGACGCCGACCCGGTCGACGAATTCCGCGAGCACGCGGGCGTGGGCCTCAGGGCTGTAGGAGAATTCGGCCGGTCGATCCGATAGCCCGAAGCCCAGGTGGTCGAGCGCGATGCATCGGTGTGTCGCCGACAATGCGCGGATGAGATGGCGGTACTCGAATGACCAGGTGGGTGTTCCATGGACGAACAGGATCGCCTCGCCCCGCCCCTCGTCGACGTAGCTGACGGTCCCGTCGGTGAGATGCATCGTGCGCGGCGTGAACGGGTACGCCAACCGATCGAGCCAGGGAGGCGCCGATCGAGCCCCCGCGGCTCTGGATAGGGGAGCTCTGGCTTGTGTGGTCATCGAATCTGATGCGGACATGGGCGGTCTCCTTTCAGTGGTCGCGTTGGGGCAGGAGGATCCAAAGGACCCTCTCAGTGGCACCCGCTCAGGCGCTACTAGCGGGTTGCGAATTCGGACGAGAGCCAGGCGGCCACTTCATCGATGGCCAATCGCTCGACGACCACACCAAAGTGGCTGAGCCAGGGGAGTACGCGAAACGTGCCGCCGGCGTGGGGCGCGATCGTCGGTTCGTACAGCTCGGGAACGAAGGACTGGTCGCGCGCGCCGGCAAGGACCAGCAGCGGTTGCCGGATCGCAGAGAGATCGCCCGCCAGATCGAAGCGCGGGTGATAGGCCAACGTCATTCGGAAGGTGTAGGCCAGCACCTCGCGCCCCGTGCGTTGGCCGGGCGCCTTGTTGAATCGCAGAACGATCTCGTCTTGATCGGCGATGTCCCCGCGCGCGGCGCGCGCGAGCAACTCGCTGACCTTCGCGGTGTCCACCTGGGCCCACCCGCCCGACCCCGGTCGTGTCGTGGGCGCGGCGGCGCCCAGGAATGGCGCCAGCAGGACGTAGCCGGCGATGGGCGTGGCGCGGCGGCCGCCCGCGAAGCGCACGGCGAGCCCGCCCCCGGACGAGTGCCCGAGCAGCACGATCCGGGCGCGTGGCCGCTCGCTGCGGATGGCGGCGACCAGATCGTCGAGATCGTCCTCGAGTTGACCGATGTAGTCGACGTCGCCGCGCCGGCCGTCGGAGGCGCCGTGCCCGCGCAGGTCGGGGACGTAGACCGCCGCGACGTTGCTCTCGCTGAGGTTCCGCGCCAGCGCGTGGAAGTAGATGCCGTCGCCCGACGAGCCGTGCAGCGCCACGACGACCGTGTCGCAGGCAGCAGGGTAGTGGCGCACGGCGAGCCGGGCGCCGTCACGAGCCGTGACGAAGCCGGGAGGTCGCAGCCCGGTGTGATCGACGCGCGCCAGCTCGTCGAAGTCGAAGGGCGAGGAGGCCGTCGCCGCGGAGCTCACGACACTCCTCCCTCCGAGGAGGCGTCTGCGACCGCGTCGGCGACCACGCCCGCGGTCGTGTCGATGACGTGCGCGAAGGTGGGGGCATTGACCTCCATGGTGGCTGCCCACTCCCGGTGCTGGAAGGTCGCCGTCGCGTCCTTGACCAGCGTTACGTGGTAGCCCAGCTCGACCGCATGGCGGGCCGTCGCCTCCAGGCAGGTGTTGCCGCGCAGCCCTGCGAGCACCAGGCGGTCGATGCCGTGGTTGCGCAGGCAGTAGTCGAGGTCGGTGTTCGCGAAGCCGTTGTGGAGCCAGTGCTCGTGGACGATCACCTCACCGGGGCGCGGCTGAAAGTCTGGGTGGAAGTCCCCTCCCCACGCGCCGCGCTCGAACGGGCGTAGCTGCTTGGCGGCCGCGTGGGTCGGGTTCAGGAAGCGCCATCCGTCGAAGTCGTCGGGGCTCGCCCGGTGGTGGGGAACGAAGAACACGCGCGTCCCGTGCGCCCGGGCCCAGGCGAGGAGGCGGCGCATGTTCGCCACCGTGTCGAGGCGCCCGGCGACCTCGCGCAGTTGGGGCCAGAGCTTGCCCCCCTCGGAGATGAAGTCATTGAGCGGATCAACGAGGAGGAGCGCGGTCGAGGTCGACGGGATGGTCATGGCGGTCGCCTTTCTGCGCGCCGAGCGCGCGCCTGATGAAGCCAAGGTACCCCCCGGCGCCTCGGCGCGGGAGAGGCGGATCTGCCATTCATCGTGCAGAATCCGCCACGAATGCCAACCGCTGCCATCGTCGTGTTCGACAACTGCAACACCACCAGCGTGACCGCCTTCGTCGACGTCCTGGTGGTCGCCAACCAGCTTTGGCAGCGAGACCACGCGGGCGCGGATCCGCTGTATTCATGGGAGCTGGTGTCGCCTGACGGAGGCGCCGTGACGACGTCTGCGGGGATCAAGCTGGCGGCGGACGGCCCTCCGCCCGCCGCGGGAGTGGACATCGTCTACGTCCCGGCCTGTCACTACACGACGGACGCGCGCCTGCTCGCGGAAACCCGTGCCCTCGCCGATTCGCTGCGCGACTGGCTGGCGCGGCAGCAGCGAGGCGGCGCCTGTCTGGCAGCGGGTTGCAGCGGGGGCTTCGTGCTCGGCCGCGCGGGGCTGCTCGACGGGAAGGTCGCGACCACCAGCTGGTGGCTGGTGCCCCTGTTCGCCCGCGAATTTCCCAAGGTTGTGCTCCGCGCCGACGAGCTGTTGACCGCCGGCGAGCGCCTGCTCTGCGCGGGTCCCGTGAACGCGCACTTCAACCTCGCCCTGCGGGTCGTCGAGAGCTTCTCGGGCCGCGATCTGGCGCTCCGCTGCGCGAAGGTCTTGCTCGTCGACGCGAACCGTCCGTCGCAGCGACCCTACATTCTCCTTCAGGACCAGCTGCGCCACGCCGACGATCTGGTCGTGCGCGGGCAAGAGTGGATGCGCCGCCACCTCCTGGAGGACGACTTCAGCATCGAAACGCTCGCCCGCGCTCTGGGGGCGAGCCCCCGCAACCTCGTCCGCCGCTGGAAGCAGGCAAACGGCTCCACGCCGGTCGCGTACCTGCAAGACCTGCGGGTCGAGCTCGCCAAGAACTTGCTCGAAACGACCGACCTGGGCCTGGATGCGATCGTCGATCAGGTTGGCTACAGCGACGGAGCATCCTTCCGCCGACTCTTCCGGCAGAAGACGGCCCTGTCGCCCCGCGAGTATCGCCAGCGCTTCGCGATCGGCCGCCGCGCCCGCCGGGCCACCGCGCCGTTGCGGGTGACCCCGCGCCGTCTCTGATGACCAGCCCGGTCGGTCGAGCAGCTGGCCGCCCGGCGAGGTGATCGCGACCGAGCGCCGCCGTACCCGGACGTCTGTCCTGCTTGTCCGCGGACAGGTGTCACCGCGCCGCCCGAAGGCCAGAGCCGGCGCGGGTGTCGCGCTGGCATGGCCAGTGCTGAGGGCCGGGACCGACGTTCGAAGCTCGAACGTCGACCAAGGAGCCCATCATGAACTGGAGAGTGAACCTCGCATTTCGTCTGGCGCTGGCCGCCGCGCTTGCGGCGACCGCGATCGCCCGCGCCGCCCACGGACAGGCGCCATCGTCCCGACCCGCGGCGACGTCCACCGCCGCGCTGACGCCGCCGAAGCTGGTCACCTTCGTCCCGGCGCCCACGCCCGAAACACCCAGGGCCGCGCACCGGGAGGGCACCATCAACGTCGATCTGGATCTGACCATCGACGCGGCCGGGACGGTCACGAGCGCGGTCGTCCCGGCCCCCGTGGGCGATGGCTTCGACGACGCGGCCATCACGGCTGCGCGCCAGTTCGTGTTCGAGCCCGCCCGTCGCGGCGACAAGGCGATCCCGTCGCGCATCAAGTACCGCTACGTGTTCGAGGTGGCGCCCGCGGCGCCGCCTGCGCCCACGACCGGCGAGCTGGAGGGGAAGCTCCTGTTGCGCGGCGGCGCGGAGGCCGTGGCCAACGCCGTGGTGACGCTGTCGTCGGCAGACGGCGCCGTCGTGAAGGCGACCATCAGCGATCCGACGGGAAGCTTCACGTTTCCCGAGTTGCCGCCCGGACGCTATCGTCTGAAGCTGTCGTCGGCGAACGTTCAGGCGCTGACCTCTGAGGAAGAGATCACCGTCGGCGAGCTCACCACCGTCACGTACCGACTGGAGCCGGTCGCCGCGTCCCCGAGCGGCGACGCACCGCTGGAGTTCGGCGCCACCGCCACCATCGAAGCGCCCCCGCGCGAGGTCACCAAGCGCAGCCTGAGCTCGGGCGAGCTGCTTCGCGTGGCGGGGACGCGCGGCGACCCGCTGCGCGCCATCGAGTACATGCCGGGCGTCGGCCGGTCGCCGCAGGCCGACTTCGTGATCATCCGCGGGTCGTCCCCGGCGGACTCGGAGGTGCAATTCGAGGGCGCGCCGGTCTATCGCCTGTACCACTTCGGCGGCCTCACCAGCTTCGTGCAACCGCGCTTGCTCGACAAGATCGACCTCTATCCCGGGAACTTCTCCGCCCGCTATGGACGCAAGATGGGCGGGATCGTCGACGTCAGCGTGCGCGATCCGAAGACCGACGGCTTTCACGGCATGGCCGACGTCAACATCATCGACGCGTCACTGCTCGCCGAGGGCCCCATCACCAGGCACCTGTCGTTCGCCGTGGCCGCCAAGCGCAGCTACCTGGACGCGTTCATCGAGAACGTCATCCCGAAGGACGAGGTGCAGATCCTGGCCGCCCCCGTCTACTGGGACTACCAGGCCATGCTGGTCTACAAGCCGTCGGAGAACGACCGGGTGCGCGCGATGATCTACGGGTCATACGACGACTTCAAGCTGATCCTCGCCCATCCCGACGAGGCGGATCCGACGATCCGCGGCGGCATCTCTCAGTACAGCGACTTTCATCGCGGTTCACTGAGCTGGCTGCACAAGTACGGCGCCGCGGTGGAGCACGAGATCAACCTGACCGCCGGGCCGTACGCCTTCGGTCAGAAGGTGGGCCCCGGGTTGGTGCTCGATGTCCCCGGCTACGACGGCTACCTGCGCGCGGAGTGGCGCGCCCGGCTGCACAGCCGCCTGCGCCTGATCGGCGGCCTGGACATCGACGAGGTGTGGTTCGACGGCAAGTACAAGGGGCCTCCGATCCGGCAGCTCGACGGAGATCCGGACACGTTCGGGTCGTTGACCAACATGAAGATCGTGGACTACGTGACGAGCTACAGCCTGTTCCGCCCGGCCGGATACGTCGAGGCGGTGTGGCAACCGACTGACCGACTGACGTTGGTGCCGGGCGCGCGCGTCGACTACATCGGCGACATCAAACGGACCACCTTCGACCCGCGTCTGACGGCGCGCTACCAGCTGAACGACAGGACGACCCTGAAGGGGGGAGTCGGTCAGTTCTCGCAGGGGCCCGAGCTGGCCGAGGTGTTGCCGGTGATCGGCAATCCCCACCTGCGGGCGCCGCGCGCCCAGCACTACAGCCTGGGCGTCGAGCGACTGGTGGGCGAGCGCCTGCAGGTGACGCTGGAGGGCTTCTACAAGCGGTTGAGCCTGCTGACCGTCAACAGCCCCGTGCCGGGCGAGAACCTGAACAACGACGGCATCGGCCGCATCTACGGGGCCGAGGCGTCGGCGCGCTTGCGCCCGACCGAGAGGTCGAGCGGATTCCTGTCGTACACGTTGTCGCGCAGCGAGCGCAACGATCACGATACGACCTGGCGTCTGTTCAACTGGGACCAGACGCACATCCTGACCGTCGCTGGCGCTTACCGCGTCGGCCACAACTGGGATCTGTCGGGCACGTTCCGCTACGTGACCGGCAATCCGCTGACGCCCGTCGTGGCGACCGTCTACAACGCCAACACCGACACCTACAAGCCGCTCTACGGGCCGATCAACAGCGCACGCAGCAACGCGTTCCACCGCCTCGACCTGCGCCTCGAGAAGAGCTGGCACCCGAAGTCGGCCAGCGTCGCCGCTTACCTCGACGTGCAGAACGTCTACAACCGTCAGAGCGAGGAAGGCCGCACGTACAACTACAACTTCACGCAATCCGGCATCGTTCCGGGCTTGCCGATCATCCCGAGCATCGGCGTGCGCGGCGAGATCTAGGGGAGACGACCATGACGACCTTGTCAACGACACCTGCCAACGCGACGAGCTCCGCCGCTGCACCGAGGACCACCATGACTGCCCTGACTCGAAACAGCACGAAGTTGCCTCGCGCCGTCGCCACGCTCCTGCTTGCCGCGGTCGCGATCGGCTGCGGCCCCACCTTCGACCCGGCCTCGCTGATCGAGAAGACCCGCGTGGTCGGGGCCCGCGTCGAGGTCGACGGCGCTCCGGACCGCGCCTCACCGGCGCCCGGCGAGACGGCCACGGTGACGTGGCTCGTGACTTCGCCGGCTGAGATACCCGCGTTGGGGTGGGCCTTCGCCCTGTGTGCACCCAGCGCGCTCGGCGATCTCAACTGCGACAGCGCGCCGCTGGAGCTTTATCAGGGAACGGACACTCCCCCCCGGGTCACCATCGCGGTGCCGGGCGCCGACGCGCTGGGGACCGCCAGGACCCTGACGCTCTACGGTCGCATCTGCGTCAGCTCGGCGCCGACCTTCGATCCCGAGAGCGGCTACCCCGCCTGCACCGACGGAGGCGACGGCACGACGGCGGCTGTTTCGATCGCTCTGCAGGACGGTACCGACGCAAACCACAACCCCGTGGCCGACCACGCCTTCACGTTCGACGGCCAGCCGTGGGCGGCCAACGCGGGCGGCGATGCGTGCATGGCCGGGCTGCGCGTGAAGGCCGGGACCGAGGAGCATGCGATCACGATCCTCGCGGAAGGCAGCGATCGCGAGAGCTACACGGCGCTCTCGGGCTACCCGCCGGTCCCGACCGCGCTGCGCGAGACCCTGGAGATCTCGGAGTTCACGACCTCGGGCAAGCTGAAGACCGGCGTCTCGTTCGTGGAGGCGGCCGATTCCGCGGCCCAGACCATGGTGCCGGTGAAGTGGACGACGCCGAAGCCCGCCGACGTCACGACGGAGAAGCCCGTCACCTTCACCTTCGTGGTACGCGACGGCCGCGGCGGCATCGACTGGACCACGCGCTCGGTCTGTGTGACGCCGTAAGGCCTGGTGGAAATCGGCCGCCCCGCCTCCCGGGGCCCGAGTGACACCAAGAAAAGGACCCTGAGAGGACCTCCCTCCCAGGGTCCTTTTCTCAGTTTCCGGACGGCTGTCCGCGGACGTCTGTGGTGTCCGCTGACGAGGTCGACAGTGAGTCCTCGCAAAGCCGCGACGACGGCCGCGTTGGCACCCCCCCGACGTTGGCCCGCCAAGTGCAGTGGGCCGGTGCATCAAAAGTCGGCGCGAACGGCGCCCCTCGCTCACGGAGATACGTCATGGACCTCAAGCATCGGATAACCGGCTTCGTGATCCTTCATTCCGGCTGGATCGTGTGGCTGGTGGTTGGCCTTTCCACCGGGGGTCTGATGTCAGTTCTCCAACGGGGTGTCATGTTGCTCGGCACCAATCCCCGCGTTCGGCGGTTCGCGACCAAGTATCTGATTCCCGCGCGCCGGGGCCTGTCGAGCTTGCATGGGCTTCGGGAGGCGGAAGATCACAACGCCTCGCCGACGTTGAAGTAGTCGCGTTGGCGTCTAGCGGCCGGCGCGAGAGGGAGCGAGGCGACCGACGCGCCGGTCCGTCCGCAACGGCGGTTAGCGGGCTCTTCCCGACGACGACCACTCAACTTTGACGCGTCTGGGATAGCGGAAGGTGATGATCAAGGGCCCGCCGCCGCCCTTTCGCGAATGGTCGCCCCACCAGGTTTCGAACTCTTCGCCCTCGCCGTCGAACTCCGGAGATCCTGGCCTGCAGCGTTCCACGTCTCAGACCCAGTCTGGGCCATGCGGACATTCCCATCTCCTCGTGAACAAGTCGGTCCGATCAGGACGGCTACCATCACTGTCGACTTCAAGAACGTCGGTCGCATTCGTCTGTCCAACGCGATGGCGTTCAGCGGCGGGCCGGCCGCCGGCCCGGCCGCTGCAACACCTTATTAGCGGGCCCACCGGCCGAGTTCCACTGACTTCCAGTCAGGATGATCTTCTTGTCGCCAAAGGACGCCACGAGGTCAAGCTGCCCACCGAGGGCGGCAACGTACCGGCTAACCCTGAAGGGACATTCTACGCGGCGTGATCGAGTGCGGACTCGGCTCGTGT
>CAYUFS010000043.1:0-48232 GCA_964443975.1 uncultured Myxococcales bacterium
CTCAGAACGAAAACGAGGCGCCGAACGTGGTCGTGGGCCAGCCGAGGCGCAAGACGATGGCCACCGCTTCGGTGACGTGGAGGCGCCCCCCGATGGCCAGCGAAGGCGTCGCCCCGCCCCCGTGAGACGTGAAGAAGATGTCGACGCCTGGCTCACCGAAGGCCGACCATTGCTTCGTGAACCAGAAGTTCCACTGCATCACGACGGGAATGAACAGGTAGCCGCGCGCGCCGCCCGGTGAATCCACCGCCGTGCAGACTGATGTGCCGGCCGGCCCCGGCGTCCTCGCGACGCACGTGCCCCAGAAGCTCCCCCCACCTCCGTAGCGAAGCACGTCGAGCCCGAACCCGAGCGCGATCGAGTCGTTCACGCCCGCGATGAACCCATCGCGCGAGAGCATCACCGAGCCGCGGACCCCGGCGCCGGCGCCCTGTCCCGCCCCCGGCCCGGGCGGGTTCGCGGCCCCGACGACGAGATGTGGCTCCAGCTCGAGGCGATACGCAGGCTGATCGGAGAAGCGGAGCCACGTCGTCGGTTCCGCGAACGCGGAGGACGCCGAGCAGAGCAACACCGCTGGCAGCAACCCGGACACGGCGAACAGCCGCAGGGCGCGCGTCGCCGAGGGCCGCCTCAGCACGGGCCACACGCGAGCACATCCGCGCTGCACGCCGTGGGCGCCGTGCCGCCGAGGCAGGTCACGTCGCACGACGCCACCCCGCTGCACTGGACCTGGCACGGGCCCTCGCACTCGACGGCGCAGGTCGTGACCTGCGTGCACGAGACCACGCTGCCCGGTCCCACGCGCACCCCGCAGACGCTGACCTCGGCGCACTCATACTGGCAGCGCGCCCCGCAGATCGCGCCGCACGAGGTGTTGTTGTGACATGACACCTGGCAATCGTCCCCGCACGAGGTGGTGCAGTCGCCGACGTCGTGGCAGGTGTGCGTGCAGGAATTTCCGCAAACACCCCCGCAGTGCGTGGCGTTGTGGCAGCTCTCGTTGCAGCCGTCGCCGTCGGCGCAGCCCTGGTAGCAGTCGGTGCCTCCGCTGCAGTCGCAGGCTTGTCCACGCGCGCACTCTCCGCCATTCCCCTGACAGGAGAGCGAGGCACCAGCTATCGCCAGCAGGACTGCCGCCAGAACCGCCGCGCGCCACCGCTGTTGTGTTTCTCGCGTCGCAGTGTCCGAGGAGATCGTCATCGGGGCGGCAGTATGGGGAAGCTCACGTCATCAGGCTAGTACCCCGGGTGATGGTTCGCGATTTCGTCGGGGTTTCGAGGCTTGCTTTCCCCTGCGCGGCGCGACACGATGCGGTCGACCGAGGCTCGCGAGGACGGACGGTGAAAGCAATCGAACCTCTGCCGCCGCTCCCCCGTCCGTCGGCGTGGTCCTCCGGTGTGGCCGCGCTCAGGCGTTTCTGGCGACCGTTTCTCCTGATCCAGGCCGCGGCGCTCGGCCTGGCGATCGCGTATCGGCTGAGCCCGTCCTTTCGCGGCGCCTCCGCGGTCGCGGCGGGGTGGAAGCGGGCGGGAGGCCTTTGGTTCTCGATGGGCTCCACCGCGCTCGCGGGCGGGGTGTTGCCCGAGTTGGCCAAGTTGCTGGCGGATCGGTCGCGGACCCGCTGGCGAGGTCGCGCCGGCGCCATCGCGTTCAACATCGCTTTCTTCGCGTTCGACGGGCTGGTGATCGACAGGCTCTATCACGTCGAGGCCCTGCTGTTCGGCGGCGATCCCCGACTTCGCACCGTCGTCGCGAAGACCGCGTTCGATCAATTCGCCTTCACGCCCCCGTGGACCGTCCTCGTGGCGCTGCTGTTCCTGTTGCCGCAGCGCCACTACAACCCGCGCGCCACGCTCGCCGCCCTCGCCGAGCCGTTTCTACGCCGGCGGGTCGTCGCCATCCTGATCCCGAACTGGCTGTTCTGGATCCCGATGGTCTCGATCATCTATGCGCTGCCGGTGCCCTTGCAGTTCTTGCTGTTCATCCCGGCGCTCGCTGCCTGGAGCCTGATCGTCGTCTTCATCGCGACCCAACCCGACGCCGGCAACAACATCGACGCCGTGACGCCGTGACATACTGTCGCGACGCCAAGGCGGCGAGAAAGGTGGACGGATCATGGTGGGGTTGAATTGTTTGCGATGGTCGGGAAGCAACCTGGGGACGCGGCTCGTTCCCGGGGTCGTGTCTGCGGCGGTCGGGGGCCTCCTGATCGTTGGAGCGGGTTGCGGCAACGAGCGCACGCAGACGTTCGAGGAGGCGGGAGACTTCGGGATCGACACCGGCAAGGTGTCCCTGACCGTCGATCCGCGCGGCGCGCGAATTACCGACGTACACCTCGCGGGCGGCGCGAATCTGCTGAGCGGACCGTCGGCGGATCCTTCGAACTTCGGGTCCACGTTCTGGACCAGCCCGCAGAGTCTATGGGGGTGGCCTCCGCCGGCGGCGTTCGATAGTGCCGCGTACACGGCGACGCGCGCCTCCGCCAGCGTCGAATTCGTGGGCCCGACCGATACGACCTTCGGGGTCAGCCTGACCAAGCGATTCAGCCCTGGCGGCACGGGCTCCCGGATCGACGCTGCGTACGAGGTGACGGCGCAGACCCGTGCCATGTCGGTGGCGCCCTGGGAGATCACCCGCGTTCCGCCCGGGGGGCTGACGTTCTACCCCACCGGAACGGGCGCGCCGATGGCCGGCGGCGGTTTCGCGCTGCCGCCGACGGAGGATGCGGCAGGGTGCACCTGGATCCAGGACGCGGCCGCGGGGACCGACCAAAAACTGCTGGCGGACGGCGCGGGCGGGTGGCTGGCGCACGTCGCGGGCGACACTGTTTTGGTGAAGAAGTTCAACGACATCCCGCCGGGGATGGCGGCCCCCGGCGAGGCCGAGATCGAGGTCTTCGTGCAAGGCCAGGGAGCTTACGTCGAGGTCGAGGAGCAGGGGGCCTATCAGGCGGTCGCCCAGGGCAAGAGCCTGACGTGGAACGTGACCTGGATCGTCGCTCGACTGCCCACGGGAATGTCCGCGACTCTCGGCAGCGCCGACCTCGTGGCGTTCGTCCAGCAGCTCGTCCAGTGATTTCGGAAGGCCGCAATTCGGCCCGGAACCCGCTGGACTCGCTACAATGAATGGATGATGCGTAGCGGCCCCCCCGAAAGACTCTCTTGCCGACGCCCGGCCGCGGGTTGCCTCGCGATGGCGTTTCTCTTGGTGGGGTGTGGGGCGAACGGGGCGGGGAACACAACCGATGGAACCGGCGGAGCCACCGACGGAACGGGCGGCTTGTCCGGCGCGACGGGCGGCTCCCACGGCAGCGGGGGCGCCGCCGCGGGGAGCGGGGGGCGGGCGGGGAGCGGCGGAGGCGTTGGAACCGGGGGCGGGGGCCTCGCCGCCAGCGGAGGCGCCGTGGGCAGCGGCGGCACGGTCGCCAGCGGCGGCAGCATCGGGACGGGCGGGTCGCTTGGGGCAGGAACGGGCGGCGCGGGTGGTCGGCCTGCCTCCGGGGGCGCCAGCGCGGGTGGCCGCGGCGCCGCGGCGGGGACCGGTGGCGCTGCCGGTGCGACGACCGGCAGCGGGAGCGGAGGCGCCATGGGAGCGGGCGGGGGCGGCTCCGGCACCACCTGTGGCGGCGGGACCGCAAAGGCTGGCGACGTGACCGTCAACCTCGCCGACCTTCACCAGAAAATTTCCGGCTTCGGCGTGTCGACCGCCTGGGGCTCGACCATGAGCGCCGCCGACGCGGATCTGTTGTGGTCGACCACGACAGGCGCCGGTCTGTCCCTGCATCGCGTGCGGATCGACTACCAGACCGGGCAGACCAGCGAGCTCGCCATCGCAAAGCTGGCGGTCGCGCACGGCGTGACCGTCTGGGCCACGCCCTGGACGCCGCCCGCGGCCGACAAGACCGGGAACACCGGCGCGAACGGCGAGGTGGAGGGTACGCTGTCGAATGGCCAGGCGTTCGGGACCTTCCTCGCGGGGTTCGTCTCGTACATGAAGGGGCAGGGCGTGAACATCTATGCGGTGTCGGCGCAGAACGAGCCCGATGCCAAGGTCACCTACGAATCCTGCGTCTACACGGCCGCGTCGCTGGCGTCGTTCATCGGGAGCTACATGGGTCCGGCGCTGGCCGCCTCCGGCGTGAAGATCGTCGGCCCCGAGACGCAAAACTGGTGCGGCTTCGCCGCCTACAAGAGCGCCATCCTCAACGACACGAACGCCGCGAAGTACACGACGATCATCGCGACCCACGAGTATGGTTGTTCCCCGGCGGCCTACCCGGAGATCCAGCAAGCCGGCAAGGAGTTCTGGGAGACCGAGATCTACGACCAGGGCAGCAAGACCGGCGACCCGAGTATCGCCAGCGGCCTGCGGGTGGCGAAGCTGATTCACGACGCGATGACGATCGCGAGCATGAACGCCTGGCACTACTGGTGGGTCTATTCGAACGCGAACGACAACGGCGCCCTGTGGGACATGCCCAGCAACAAACCGAGCAAGCGCCTCTGGGTCGAGGGGAATTTCAGCCGCTTCGTACGCCCCGGGTTCCAGCGCGTCGGGACCACGGGGACGGCGCCCGGGGGCGTGCTCGTCAGTGCCTACACGAAGGCCGCGGACGGCACCGTCGCGATCGTCGCGATCAACAACAACACCACCGCCACCCCGCTGTCGCTGTTCATCTCGGGGAGCGCGCCCTGCAGCCTGACGCCCTGGGCGACGTCGGCGACCGACAACCTCGCGTCCAAGACGGCGGTGCCCGTCGCCGGCTCGCGCGTAGCCGTCACGCTCGGCGCGCAGAGTGTCACCACGTTCGTCGGCAGGCCCTAGCAGCTAGCGTGGGCGGTCGCGCTCGCGCTACTCGAAGAGCTTCACGACTGTGACGGGCCCGCCGGCCTGCCGGCGCGTGAGCACCACCGCGCGCATGAAGGTCGTCGCGCCCGCGCCGCCGTCGCCGCCAGGCGCGGGGCTGAGGTTCACGAACAACACGGCGTCCTCGAACCCATCCCCGTCGAAGTCCCCCGCTGCCCACCACGTGACGCGCCCGTTGTACGCCCCGTGGGCGAGCCACTCGCGATATCCAGGGCGCGCGCCCTCCCGATCGAGCTTCAGCGTGGGATCGACCGCGTGCCATGACGTGGCGGCACGCCCCGCCTGCGCAGGGAGCGCTGGCGGCGCGACACTCGCGGGCAGCAGGTCCCCGGGGTCCTCCGCGTTCACGAGCTCGCGCACATGGTCGACCCGCGCGGGCCGTGCCGCCATCACCGCCTCCAAGACCCGGCACAGGATCGACTGCTCGCGGAAGTTGTAGCGCTCCCACTCGGGCCCAGGCACGAAGTCATCCTCCACGAGCCCCGAGAGATCCGCGCACGTCGCCACGCGCCGCACATGGCGCTCCGGTCGCTTGCCCTTCTTCAGCAAGAAGCCCCCATTCCGCCAGGGCGCCTTCCACTCGTTCGCCAGCTCCCCGACCGTCGTCATCATCCCCGGCCAAACCTCCACCGCCCCGCCAGTCTCCTGCCCGCCCGTCGGCGTCGAAGCCTGCTTCCGGCACGCCAGACTGCCCACCAAGGCAACCGCCGCTGCGGCAAGTGCGACGGTCTTAGGCAGGTTCATCGGTATGGGAGGGCGAAGTCACTGAAGCCGCAGGCAGATCTACTCGAAGAGCCCGGTGAGCGGAAGCGCACCGCCCTCCAGGCAAGCGCCGTCCGCCGACCACAGTCCGCGGCTAGGGCGACTGGACGAGGCGAATGTCGTCGAAGTAAACCGTGCCGACCCAGGGAGTGTTGTAAGTCCTGAATTGAAGCTCGAGGCCAGTCAACACCGCCGATGGCCCGGTGCCGAGGGACGCGTCCATCCTGGTCCAGGTTCTCATCTTTAGGGTCTGGGTTCCATTTTCGGGATTGAGGTAGCCTCCGCCGGAAGGGTAGGTCCAAAGGAACATTTCGCAGTTGTTCTCCAGGTTCAAATCGGCGGTCGAGGTGCCTGGGGCCGGATCGGCGTAGACGCTGACGGAGAGAATCTTCGAGCTGAGGTCGACCGAGCCAAGGGGGCACAGCTGAATTCGAGTTAGCGAGAATGCATCCGGCGTTGCGCCGGGATTGGTATGGCCTATGAAAAGGGCCTGCGTTCCCGAGGAGTGTTGCGCAGAGCTGACGCCGAACTGGCCCGCGGAAGCGTCCGGATTGTATTTGTTCGAGCTGTTGGTCCAGCCTTCGGTCGTTCCCGACTCGAAATCCCAGCTTCCGCAGGTAGGTTTGACGGAAGCTCCGGGGCACGCGAGGGTGGTACCGAGACACGTATTTGCGCACTGGGCCGATGTCAGTGCTCCACACACTGCTGTGGCGTTGGCCTGCCGGCAGTCGAGGCATCCGTCGCCGCAGTGCTGGACGTCTCCGTCGGAGTAGCAGGGACTCACTTGCCCGTTGCAGGCATGATAGCCCGTGTTGCACTGGGCGAGGCAGGGCGTCGATGAGGTGCAGGAGATGAAGGCGTTCGCCGGAGCGGGGTTGCAGCACATTGCTCCTCCGCAGAGCTGAACCTCGGGACTGGGGCATGCCGGCGCGCTGCCACCGCTGCCGCTGCCCGTGCTCGTGCCTCCCTTACCCCCGGTCGCGCCACCTGTTCCCATTCCGCCCGTTCCCATCCCACCTGTCCCGGTGCCGCCAGTTCCCTTTCCGCCTGTCGCCGTACCGCCCGTCACGGTGCCGCCCGAGCTCGTACCGCCGACCGCGCTCGTCTGGCCAGCCGTCCCGGACATGCCGGAGCTGCCGCCCATGCCCGTCTCCATCGTGCCTCCGGTGCTTGTGCCACTACCTTCGCCGGTGCCCCCGCCCCCGCTCGTGGCTACCGTCATGCCGCCCGATCCCGTCCTGCCACCAATTCCCGGGGAGCCCGCGGCAGCGGAAGAACCGCCGCCAATTCCGGCTGTTCCAGAATCCATTGGACCCGTGTATTTGGCCGGGGAACCGCAGCTCACCACGCTTGCCAGGACTCCGACACTCACCAGCCCGTTGAATTTGGCGCTCGCTCGTTTGCGACTCATGTCCACTCCTTTCAAACCCACCGACCCCAGGGATCGCCAGGCGACTCCGAACAGCCGTCTCGTAGCGGTTGCGGCGTCTTAGTCAACGGTCCCGATGGTGTCAAACGTCTTCTGGATACGCGCCGAATAGCCCTGGCAGCACTCGACCCGAAGGTCACAATCGGCGGCATCGCGCCGTTGTTGTGCGTGCGCGTGTACTTTCTGTTGAGGCGACCCGCGCTCCTGGACCATCGGCCGGGAGGCCCCGGATCGCGGGCGTGATACATTCCGTCGCCGTCGTCGGCGAGCCACCATGACCACGGATAAGCGTTGATGCCTGCCGTTCCCGCGAGCCTGAGGCTCGCCAACCAGGCCACGCTGCTCGAGCAATTGTTGCATCGTCAGGCCGCCAGCCGCGCCGAGCTGGCCAAGGCGACCGGGATGAGCAAGCCCACAACGGGCAAGATCATCGACGATCTGGTCCACGCCGGCGTCGTCGAGGAGATCAAGCTCGTCGACGGCGGACGTCCCAGCGTCGGTCGCCCCGGCAAGCAGCTCCGGCTCGCGACGGGGCGCGCGCGCTTCGTGGTGATGGAGCTGGGCGTCGAGTGGACACGGATCGCCGCGCTCCCGCCCGCGCCCCCGGAGCAGGAGCGCTGGGAGGTCCAGTTCAAGACGCCGACGACCGCCAACGCCTGGCTCGAGCGCGTGGTTCAGAGCGCGGAGAAGATAGACATCAAGCGCCCGTGGGCGGTTGTCGTCAGCACCCCGGGCGTGGTCGACGAACGGACCGCGCGCGTCCTGCTGTCGCCCAACCTGCACTGGACCGAGCACGCCGACCTGCCATGGATGTTGCGCCAGGTCTGGCCGGCCCCCATCGGGCTGGTGCAGGAGATGCGCGCGCTCGCTCTCGGCGAGCTCGGCTCCCGCCCCGACGGCGACGACTTTCTTCTCGTCGACATCGCGGATGGCGTTGGCGGGGCTCTGATGCTCGGGGGACGGCCGTATCAGGGAGCCCTGCCCATGAGCGGGGAGATCGGGCACACGCCGATCCCGGGCAACACGCGCCTCTGCGGGTGCGGCGGACGCGGCTGCCTCGAGACCCTCGCCTCGGAGCGCGGCCTCATCCAGAGCCTGCGCGAGTCGAAGGCGCCGGGGTCCACGTTCGCGGACGTGGTACGGGCCACCGAGCAGGAGCTCCCCCCTTGGATGCGTACGACGCTGGACGCGGTCGCCACTGGAGTCGGCGCCGGCTTGAACATCTACGGCGTCCGGCGGGCCGTGCTGGTGGGCCGGATCACGGAGCTGCCCGCCACCGTCACCGATTACTTGATCGGGGCGATCCAGCGCGCGTCGATGTGGAGCCGGTTCGACGCCGTCGCTGTTACGCTGTCGCCGAAGCGTCGGGCGCGCGGGCTGCTGGTGGCGGGGATCCACCGCTTCGTCATGCCGGTAGACTGGTCCCGCTGAATCGTGCTAATTGATTAAGCATGGTTACTAATGCACGGCCCCATTTTCTGTCGGTGTCCGTTCGCTGGCTCGCGCTCGGGTGCGTCCTGGGGGCGTCCGCCTGTTCGAGCAGCGGAGGCGGCAGCGGCAGCGGCGGTTCGAACGGCACGGGCGGGTCGACCGGGACCGGTGGCAAGGTGGGCACCGGCGGGACGACGAGCACCGGCGGGACGAGCAGCACGGGCGGCACGACCAGCACTGGCGGCACGAGCACCGGCGGGACGAGCAGCACCGGCGGGACGAGCAGCACCGGCGGCACGACCAGCACTGGCGGCACGAGCACCGGCGGGACGAGCAGCACCGGCGGAGCGGTGGGGACGGGCGGTCAGGCCACAGGCGGAGCCGCCGGGGGGTCGAGCGGAGGCGGAGCTGGAGGCGGCGCAGCGACAGGCACGGGCGGTGCGGCCGGTTCCACGGGCGGCGCGGGTCACGCGGGCGCGGGCGGATCGTCGGCGGGTGGTAGCGGGATGGCGAACTGCGCTGGGAACGCAATCTCCCTCAGCGGCAACGGCACGGGAGCGGCCAGCGACGCCGCCCACGCACGCGTGATGGTCGATCTGATGACTGACCTTCCGATTGGCAACGCCGTTCGGACGCTGGAGTTCTGGGCTTACGTGAAGACGACTGACTGGGTCGGGGAGACGAACACCATCTTCGAGTACGGCACGCAGTCCTCGGCGGGCGGATTCGGCTTGGACTTCGGAACGTTCGCCGTCGGTGGGGCCGGCACGAATCACGCGACCCTCGACCCCTACACCAATGGCGGGTTCGACGGCGACAGCATGAACGATCTCGGTATCACCTCGACGAAGGATCAGTGGGTGCACTTCGCCATGGTGTGGAACGGCACGGCGCTGTTGACCTACGTGAACGGCGCGCTGAAGATCACTGTCAATGGTTCGGGCGGGATAACCAAGCTGGCGACCACGCAGACGCAGCTCACCATCGGATGCAACAACCCGCGGTTCTCCTGCTTCAACGGCTACATAGACGAGTTCCGCGTGTGGAATGTCGCCCGAGCCGCCGCGGACATCATGAGCAACTACAACAAGTCCCTGGTTGGAAACGAGACGGGATTGGTGGGCTACTGGAAGTTCAACGAGACCCCGGGTTCGGGCACCACGGTCGCCGACTCGGTGACGACCGCGGGCCACACCGCCCATCCTGGGACGCTGATGTCGACCAGCGCCGCCACCCTGCCGACGTTCGTCGCCCCGAATCCACCGGCCCCCATCCTCTGCCCCTGATCAGCACGGGCAGCGAGTCGATTCGTAAGTCATCTTTACTTAATCCCCTGCCTTCTGGTAGGGTGCGCTCGATTTGGCCGGGGAAGCCCGGTCGCGTCTTGCCGGTCCCCCATGATAGGTTGCACGTCTATTTCGAAACATCCCGGAGGCACCCCATGAGATTTTCCGCCCTCGCGTCCACGAGCATGCTCGTCGCCGGTCTCGCCGTCGCGTCATGTAGCAACACAGCACCCACCGCTTCGAGCAGCGGCGGGTCGAACGGCTCCGGTGGGTCGTCGAACACCGGTGGGACGACCGGCACGGGCGGCATGACCAGCACGGGCGGCATGACCAGCACGGGCGGCATGACCAGCACGGGCGGCATGACTGGCACGGGCGGTATGACCAGCACCGGCGGCATGACCAGCACCGGCGGGAACGGCACCGCGACCGGCGGCACCGGAACTGGCGGAGCCACCGGCGGGGCGGCCACGGGCGGATCCGCGACAGGCGGGGCGGCGACGGGTGGCGCGGCCACAGGAGGCGCAACAGGAACGGGCGGAGCCGTAGGCGGCAGCGGAGTCGGTGGCGCTGGCACCGCGGGAAGCTCGGGCGACCTCCTCAGCATCGTGGGACCGTGGGATGGCGCTCTCAACCTCTATCCCTGTCAGGACCACAGGAGCGGATACGATTGCACGAACGTTGCCTGTACGAACGGCACATTGACGACCACGCACATGTGGCCGATCGCGGGAGATGCCGGCAAGATCTACAACGTGACCTTCCGGGTCCGGGGCGTGGTGGAGTCTTATGCGTACGTCGGTGGGACCCGCGCATCGGGAACGGATTCAATCGCAAAGGGCACGAGCCTGTTTATCGTGGGCGGCGCACAACAGCCGACCACGAATGGGGGTGACTACAACACCTACGAGCTCGACGTTTCGCCAGCCGTGCCAGGATTGACGAACGTGGTTGGCACCGGCGCCGCGGCGGTCAACAACTACTACCTGAACTCCGTGATCGCGAGCGAAAATCCCCACACCAGCTCTCTCACGCAGCATCTCACATCCAAGATCGACTACAGCGCGACAATCAAAGTCACCGGGGGCGGCAAGGTGACTTTCGTCAGCTACGATTCGAACTGCGCGCTCGTCCAGAACTGCGGCCCGACACAAGGCAACATGTGCCAGTCGCCCCAGACCGTCAGCCTCGCCGGCGCGATGCCCCCGGCTCCGACGTCGTTCATGCAGCCTTATCAGGCCCCCACCGGTTCCTATGGTCAGTGGGTGTTCTTCGACATCACCGACGTCACCGCTGCCCAATGATCCCGAAGAATAGAGCTACCGGGCTAATCCTCCTCGTCGGGGTTTTGGCATCGGGTAGGGCTGCGCACGCGGAGCTGACGCTGGTGAAGACCGATGGCGGTTTCGAGTTCTTCACGGAGGGTCGCCTTGGCGGTTTCTTCGAAGGGGTGAAGGGCGATACTCTGCCGACGGCCTTCGACCAGAACGGCAATCCGACGCCCACTATAGGCGACGGCGGGGTCGCGATCGGAGGCCTGTACACGACCTTGCCCATGGGTGGCATCGGGCAAGGTAAAGTTGAATCCACCCGCGTTCGCAGTGGATTCCTGGGCAACATCCTGGCTTTCGGCCTGCGCAGGAAGCTCACGGAAAACACGATGGTCACCGGTTATCTGTCGATCTGGGCGAACATCGAGAGCGAAAATGAGCGGAAATTCGTGCCTGTTTTCCCGGACGCCCGCGAGGGCTACGTCCGCGTAGAAGGACCGGCGGGGACTCTCCTCGTGGGACGCTCTTTGACCCTGTTCTCCCGGGGCGCCACCGAGATCGATTTCCTCTACGCTCACCGATACGGCGTCGGAAGCCCCGCCGGATTTGATTCCCAAGGGCCGTCAGGGGGGTTCGTGGGCTACGGGGTCATCGCGAATGGCTTTGGTGCTGGGATCCAGTACGCCACCCCCAGCTTTCACGGTCTGATGCTGACGGCCGGCTACTTCGATCCGAACCGGTTCGTTGGGTTGTATTGGGACAGGACCAAGCTTGGAAGGCCGGAGGCCGAGGCGACTTTCGATCGCCCAATCGGGAACATCGGAAAGGTGCACTTGTTTGCCAACGGTGCGTTTCAAAAGGTCTACGCAACCGGCAGCGACCGGAGCGACAGCGTCTGGGGCCTTGGGGCCGGCGGCCGCCTCGAAATTTCAGTGCTTCGCCTTGGCGTGGCAGCTCACACCGGCCGCGGACTCGGCTTCGACTACGCTTTCGACGGCAGCAACGCGGTTCTCGAAATCGCCAACTCGCAAGCTCTACGTAAGTTTGATGGCTACTACGTCCAGTCGATGGTCGTACTCGGACACGTGGACGTTTCCCTTGGCGCCGGCGCGACCCAGGTCCACGAAGTTCCTGCGGACGTTGTCGCGAATCCGACGACGATGATGGTGGCAACCAGCGTCCTCAAGCGGCGCATGGGCATTGCCGCGGGCTTCGTCTACCACTTTTCCGACTTCCTCCACTTCGACATCGACTACTTTCGGGCACAGGCGGATTGGTGGTTGGGACAGAGGCAGGTCGTGAATACGATTAACTCTGGCGTGACGCTGACCTGGTAGTGGTTGTTGGGACGTCTAGATGGCCATCACCAAGACGCCCTTCGGCGAGGCTGACGGCGAGGGCGTCGAGCTCTACACGCTGACGAACAGCGCCGGGCTCCGCCTCGGGGTGATGACCTATGGGGCCATCGTCACCCGGCTCGAGGTCCCCGACCGCGACGGGGTCAGGGGCGACGTGGTGCTGGGGTTCGACACGCTCGCGGGGTACGTCGCCGGGAGTCCCTACTTCGGGGCGATGGTGGGGCGCGTCGGGAATCGCATCCGGGGCGGCCGCTTCGAGCTCGAGGGCAAGGCCCACGTGGTCGCGAGCAACGATGGCGCGCACCACCTGCACGGGGGCGTGAAGGGATGGGACAAGGTCGTGTGGAGCGCGGAGGCGATGGAGCGCGCCGACGGCCCAGCGGTCCGGCTGACCCACGTCTCGCCCGACGGCGACGAAGGGTATCCGGGCACCGTGACGGCGCACGTCGTCTACGCACTCACGAACGACAACGAGCTTCGAGTCGAGATGGGCGCGCGCACGGACGCCGTCACGCTCCTCAACATGGTCCACCACACCTACTGGAACCTCTCCGGCGCGGGTGCCGCGCCGATCCTCGACCACGAGCTCCTCTTGCACGCCCACGGCTACACCCCCGGCGATCCGATGGTGCCGACGGGGGCGGTCGCCGGCGTTCGGGGAACGCCCTTCGACTTCACCGCCGGTAAGCGTATCGGCGATGAGCTGGCGGCGGTCGGGGGCAAGCCCGTTGGCTACGATCACAACTTCGTCGTCGACGGCGAGCCGGGGGCCCTGCGCCCGGTGGCTCGCCTGCGCGATCCCGGCTCGGGTCGCGTGCTCAGCCTTTCTGCGAACCAGCCTGGGGTGCAGTTTTACTCGGGGAACTTCCTCGACGGCACCGTCGCGGGCAAGGCTGGGCGACCCTATCCGCAATACACGGGCCTTTGCCTGGAAACGCAGGCATTCCCGAACGCGATCAACGTTCCCGCCTGGCGCGATCAGGTGATCTTGCGTCCGGAGCGGAGCTACGCGCACGTGATGATTCACCGGTTCACCACGGAATAGGCCAAGGAGCAGCTGATGCGGACCATGCGATCTCTGGGTACGGCGGGAATCACCTCGACGCGCGTGACGAAGACGCTGTCGCTGTCGCTGGTGATGGCGCTCGTGATGTTGGCGGGGACCGGCTGCAAGAAGAACGAAGGGGCCGGGTCCCCTGGCGCCGCGCCGGCCGCGCCCGCGGGGCAGTACCACTTCGCCTTCGTGACCAACAACTCGACCGATTTCTGGAACATCGGCGAGAAGGGGTTGCGCAAGGCGGAGCGCGACTTCGGGATCAAGGTCGAGATGTTCCGGCCCCTCAAGGGCGAGGTCGCCGATCAGCAGCGCTTCCTCGAGGACATCATGGTCCAGAGCTTCGACGGCGTGGCCATCAGCCCCATCAACCCGGACGCGATGACGGGGATCTTCGAGCGGGTGGCGGCGAAGATGCCGCTCGTGACCGCCGACTCCGACGCGCCGAAGTCGCCCCGCAAGGTCTACGTGGGCACGAACAACGTCGAGGCGGGGCACGTCGCCGGCAACACCGCCATCGCCGCCCTCAAGGCCGCGAACGTCACCAAGGGCAAGGTCGCGCTCTTCGTCGGTCGCATCGACATGCAGAACGCCATCGAGCGGAAGAAGGGGATCGACGAGACGCTGGGCAAGACGCCCGGGATCGAGATCCTTCCCGTGTTCCTCGATCACACCGACCGGGCGCTCGCGAAGAAGAACGTCGAGGATGCCCTCGCTCGCTATCCGGACCTGGTGCTGATCATGGGCATCTGGTCCTACAACGGTCCCTGCATGGCGGACGCTGTCCGCGCGTCGACGCGCGCGGCGAAGCCCATCCTGGTGGTGTTCGACGAGGAGGAAGAGACGCTGAAGGGCGTGAAGGACGGCCTCATCACCGCGACCATCGTGCAGAAACCGTTCGAGTTCGGCTATCAATCCATGAAGGCGCTGAAGGACATCCGCGACGGCAAGCCGGTGCAGGCCGCGGTCGACACGGGCATCCTGGTCGTCAACAAGGACAACGTCGACAAGTTCTGGACGGAGCTGCGTGAGCTGAAGAAATGACGCTGGAGCTGCGACGGGTCGAGAAATCCTTCGGGGGCGTGCGCGCGCTCCGCGGCGTCGACTTCGATGTCTCGGCCGGCGAGATCGTCGGTCTGCTGGGTGGCAACGGCGCCGGCAAGTCGACCCTGATGAAGATCGCCGCGGGCGTGCACCTGCCCGACGCCGGCACGGTGTCGATCGAGGGCCAGTCGCCCGTCAGCCCCGCCGACGCGATTCGCCTCGGCGTTTCCCTGGTCCGCCAGGAGCTGATTCAGGCGGAGGACCTCGACGTGGGGTCCAACGTGCTGCTCGGCCACGAGCCCCACCGGTTCGGCATCATCGACCGCCCCGCGCTCTACAGCCGCGCCAGCAAGGTCCTCGAACGCGTCGGGGGCGACATTGATCCGCGCATGCCGCTGCGGGCGCTGTCGCCCGGGCAGAAGCAGCGAACGGAGATCGCGCGCGCGCTGTCCCTCGACGCCAAGGTGCTGCTGCTCGACGAGCCGACCGCGACGTTGAGCGAGACGGACGCGGCCCGCCTGTTCGAGCTGCTGGCGCAGCTCCGCAAGAACGGGATCGCGATGGTCTATATCTCCCACCGCCTGCGGGAGGTCCTGAAGGTCACCGACCGCGTGGTCTGCCTGCGGGACGGCGAGCGCGTCGCGGAGCTTCCCACCCGGGAGGCCACGCTCGACAAGCTGGTCGAGCTATTGGCCGGCACCTCGAACGTGGCGGAGGCGGCGCCGCCCACCTCGCGGCCGGAGGTGGTGCTGTCCGTGCGCGGGCGGGTGGCGTTCGACCTTCACGCGGGCGAGATCCTGGGCCTCGCCGGGCTGGTCGGCGCGGGTCGCAGCAGCGTCCTGCGCGAGCTGTTCGGCGTCCGCCCTTGCGAGCTCGAGGTGACCATGGGGGGCAAGCGGATCTCGATCCGGACGCCGCGCGACGCGATGGCTGCCGGCTTCGGGCTCGTGCCCGAGGAGCGGGCGTCGCAGGGCCTGATCCTCGGCATGCTGGTCGAGCGCAACCTGGCGTTGCCGTCGCTCAAGCGCCTGCTGCTCGAGGACGAGATGGCCATCGCGCGCCCGTACATCGAACGCTTTCGCATCCGCGCCGGGGGGCTCGCCGGCGGGCTGTCGGGGGGAAATCAGCAGAAGATCGTCCTCGGCAAGTGGATGGCCCGCAACCCCAGGGTGCTGCTGCTCGACGAGCCGACCCGCGGCCTCGACGTGCGCGCCAAGCGCGACGTTCACGATGTCGTTCGCGAGCTCGCGGCGGCAGGCACCGCCATCATCGTCTCCAGCTCCGAGGCCGAGGAGATCGCGGCGCTCTGTCACCGCGCCATCGTCCTCGCCCAGGGCAAGGCCCGTGGCGAGCTCGCGCGCGGAGATCTTACCGACGCCAACATCTTGAGGTATGCAGCCGCATGAGCGCCAACGTGACCGACGTGCCGATCCCCACGAATCCCGCGCCCGCTGGCCCAGGTCCGGCGCCGGCGCCGGCCGCCGCCTCGCCGGCGAGGATGTCGCGAGTGAAGAAGGAGCTGACGATGCTGGCCGTGATGATCGGCCTGGCCGTCGTCACCGCCGTCCTCAATCCGGTGTTCCTCGGGGCCGACAACCTTCGCAATACAGTCCGCCACATCTCCCTCATCTCGCTGTTCGCGCTGGGCGAGGCGGTCGTGATCATCGCGGGCGGGATCGATCTGTCGGTGGGCTCCATCATCTGCCTGTCGGCGGTCACCACCAGCTACCTGACGATGTATGCCGGCTTTGGCATCGGCTCGGCGATCGCCGTGGCAATGGCGCTGTCGCTGCTGGTGGGGTTCCTGCAGGGCCTCGTGATTACGTGGCTCGGGGTGCAGCCGTTCGTGGTGACGCTGGGGTCGATGCTGCTGCTGCGCGGCTTCGCCGAGGTGCTGACCGGCGGGACCGACATCGGCTTTCAGGGCAAGTACCCGGGCTTCCGCTTCCTCGGCGAGGGTGTCGGGCTGGGCATGCCCATGCCGTTCTGGTTCGCGCTCGGCGCCATCGCGATCACCGCGTTCCTCATGCATCGGACGTTGTTCGGGCGCTACTGTTACGCGATCGGCTCGAACGCCGAGGCCGCGCGCCTGTCCGGCGTGCCGGTGCAGCGGGTCCGGCTCATCACCTTCGTGGCCAGCGCCGCCCTGTCTGGGATCGCCGGGCTGCTCTACGTGGCGTACTTACCCAGCGCCACGCCGTCCCTCGGCTCGGCGTACGAACTGCACGCCGTCGCAGCCGCGGTCCTCGGCGGCTGCTCGCTGCTCGGCGGCCGCGGCTCGGTCTTCGGCGTCCTCATCGGCGCAGGGATCATGCAGATCACCTTCAACGCCGTGAACCTGGTGGGCAAGTCGCTGTGGCAGAACGTCGTCGCGGGCGGCGTCATCCTGGCGGCGGTCATCGTGGATCGGGTGTTCGAGAAGAACGCCTCGCGGCGCCGGGTTCGCTAATCGGAAAAGGAACATGACCACAAACGACTCACGACTCCTCGTCACCGGCGCCACTGGCAAGGTGGGCCAGACGTTCATCGCGCGCCTGCTCGCCGATCCCGCGTTCTCGCGGTTCACGGTGCGCGCCCTCTGTCACAACCGCAAGCTCCCGGCCGGACCGCGGCTCGAGGTGGTCTCAGGCGCGATCGAGGATCGCGGCACCGCGGAGCGGGCGCTCGAAGGCGTCACCCACGTGCTGCACCTCGCGACCAGCAAGGAGACGCCCGACTCCATCATCGACGTCGCCATCAAGGGGATGTTCTGGCTGCTCGAGGCCTGCCGCGCCAGCGCGGCGTTCAAGCAGTTTATCCTCATCGGCGGCGACGCCGGCATGGGCCACTTCTTCTACCCGCACCCGCTGCCCGTCACCGAGACGCAGAAGCACAGCGCCTACCCCGGCTGCTACGCGCTCTCCAAGGTGCTCGAGGAGGTGATGCTCGAGCAGTACATGATCCAGTACGACATGAACGCCTGCTGTCTGCGCGCGCCCTGGATCATGGAGAAGGACGACTTCAAGTATCAGCTCTCGTTTGGCGACGACGTGTTCGGCGGGCCGCGCTGGCGCGATCTCGTCGGGGCCGCGACCGCGGACGCCCACATCAAGGCGGGCGGCGTTCCGGTGATGCTCGACCCGAACGGGCGGCCCGTGAAGCGCAACTTCGTCCACGTCGACGACCTGATCGGGGCCATCCTGCTGGCCATCGACCACCCGGCCGCGCGCCGCCAGACGTTCAACGTCTGCATGGACGAGCCGGTGGACTACGGCGAGCTCGGCGCGTATCTGGCGGCCTCGCGCGGCCTGCCGTCCGTGCCGATCTCGACCCCGTACCACTCGACGTGGCTCGACAACGCGAAGGCGAAGTTCCTGCTGGGCTGGCGGCCGCGCTACGATCTCAAGAAGATGGTCGACGCCGCGTGGGCATACCAGCGTGGCGCCGACGATCCGCGAAAGGTGTGGTACCCAGGGTGACATCGCTTCCCGAAGGGGCGCTTTCGCCTATCGTGCCGTCAGCGCGAATCGAGCCGTCCGCGGCGTCGGAGGCTTCACGGGCCGCCGAGGCTTCGATAGTCCACACCGCCGCGCGCGTGTTTCTCCGGCGCTTCGGCGTCGCGCCGCGCTGGCTGGCGGTGGCGCCCGGTCGCGTGAACCTGATCGGCGAGCACACCGACTACAACGGCGGCTTCGTGCTGCCGCTGGCGATCGATCGCCACGTGGTCATCGCCGCCGGGCCGGCGGCCGCCTCGAACGGGGGAGGGCGCCTTCGCGCTTACAGCGCCGCGCTCGACGCGGCGACCGACATCCCGCTCGATGGATCGGTGGCCGCCGGTGAGCCCGGCTGGGCCAACTACCTGCGCGGCGTGGTCAGCGGGTTCGCCGAGCGCGGCCTCGTCCCCCCTGGGCTCGACGCCGCGATCGTCTCGGACGTGCCGCTCGGCGGGGGCTTGTCGAGCAGCGCCGCGCTCGAGGTCGCGACCGCGACCTTGCTCGAGGCGGCGACGGGGACGGTGCTCGACCCACGCGAAAAGGCCCGCATTTGCCGGCAGGCCGAGCATGACTTCGCCGGGGTCCCGTGCGGACTGATGGACCAACTCGCGTCTGTGATGGGCGACGAGACAGGCGCGCTGCTCATCGATTGTCGCTTCGAGGTCGTCCGTGTGGTGCCGTTCGCCGATCCCAGCGTGAGCGTCCTCATCTGCAACACCAACGTCAAGCACGCGCTGGCCGACAGCGCCTACGCGCGCCGGCGGACCGAATGCGCGGAGGCCGCGCGCCAGCTCGGCGTCCCCAGCCTCCGCGACGCCACGCCCGCCATGGTCGACAGCGCGCGCGGCATCTTCGATCCCGTCGTCCGACGGCGCGCACGCCACGTCGTCACCGAGAACGCCCGCACGCTCGCGGCCGCCGCGCATCTGCAGGCGCGGGAGTTCGACGAGGTCGGCGCGCTCATGTACGAGAGCCACCGCTCCCTGCGCGAGGACTTCGAGGTCAGCTCAGTCGAGCTCGACACGCTGGTCGACATCGCCCGCGAGATCGGCCCGGCCGGTGGGGTCTTCGGCTCGCGCCTGACCGGTGGTGGCTTCGGCGGCTGCACGGTCACGCTGGTGCGGACAGTGAACGTGGATGCCGTGGCCGAGACCTTCGCCCGCGAATACCGTGCGCGCACGAAGCACACCTCCACCAGCTTCGTGTCGCGCCCGGCGCGCGGCGCTCACCTCGCCGTCCCCGATGCCGTTTGATCCCGAGGCGCAGCCGCACCGTCGCTTCAACCCCCTGCGGGGAGAGTGGGTCCTCGTCTCGCCCCATCGCACGCGGCGCCCCTGGCAGGGCCAGAACGAGGCGCTCCCCGACGATCGCCGGCCGGCCTACGATCCCACCTGCTATCTGTGCCCGGGCAACCGGCGCGCGGGCGACGAGGTAAATCCCCCCTACGAGGGCACGTTCGTGTTCGACAACGACTTCGCGGCGCTGCTGCCGGCGGAAGCAGGCGGCGGCGTCGACGTGGGGGACGGTGACCGCGCCGGCGATCCGCTGCTGCGCGCCGAGCCCGCGAGCGGCGTCTGCCGCGTCATCTGCTTCAGCCCGCGCCACGATCTGACGCTGGCCCAGATGGACCAGGCTGCGGTGGCCGGGGTGGTGGACACCTGGGCCTCGCAGACGGCGGCGCTCGGGGCCAGGTACCCGTGGGTGCAGGTGTTCGAGAACAAGGGCGTCGTCATGGGGTGCTCGAACCCCCACCCCCACGGACAGATCTGGGCGTCGAGCGCGCTGCCGAGCGAGCCCGCAGCCGAGGACCGGTTTCAACGCGTGTACCTCGACGCGCACCAGGCTCCCCTGCTCGTCGACTACCTCCAGCGTGAACGCGCGCTCGGGACGCGGCTCGTGTGCGAGAACGAAACCTTCACCGCGCTGGTTCCGTTCTGGGCGGTGTGGCCCTTCGAGACGCTCATCCTGCCCCGCCGACCGGTGCAGCGCTTACCGGACCTCTCCCCGCTCGAGCGCGACGGCCTGGCGGCGCTGCTCGGGACGCTGCTGCGCGCCTACGATCGGCTATTCGGGGTCTCGTTTCCCTACTCCATGGGCTGGCACGGCGCCCCCTTCGTCAGTGGCGCTGCGGCGCACTGGCAGTTGCACGCCCATATCTATCCGCCCTTGCTGCGGTCGGCGACCGTGAAGAAGTTCATGGTCGGCTACGAGATGCTGGCCGAGCCGCAGCGGGACCTGACGCCCGAACAGGCAGCCGGGCGATTGCGTGACCTCGCGCGCCATATTCGCCCGTGACGGAGTGACGGACCCCACCCGATCCTTTCGGCAACTGCGCGCGTAGAGCCGTATGGGGGCGGTCCAGCTACTATAAGTAACTCGGCGCGTTCAGGCGCGAGCTGGTTGGACGCGCTGCGCAAAAAAGTAAGGATCTTAAAAAATAGACTGACTCATTCCTTTCGAAATGCGATACTAACATTCCGCAAGCGGGAGACCCGTGATGGTGTTTCCCTGCTCGACCCGGACCAAGACGGAGGCAGGCATGAGGACCGAGGCTCGTTTGTTGGGTCTTCTGATAGGAGGTTCACTGATGGCCGGGGCCTGTACGGGTCCGGCTGTCGGTACGTCGTCGGACACCGGAGGCTCGTCGGGCAGCGGCAATAGCTCGGGTACCGGTGGCTCCACGTCTGGTTCGGGCGGACACAGCAACTCGGGAACGGGGGGCGGCAACAGCGCCGCCTCGGGGGGCAACAACGGCTCCGGGGGCGGGAACGGCTCCGGCACGGGTGGCAGCGGCACCGGCGGCAACGGCACGGGGAACAACCCGGGCTCGGGCGGCTCCGCCAGCGGCACAGGCGGCACGCCGTGCACGGCTTTGCAGCCCATCACCCGGCGGTTGTGGCGGCTGTCGACCGCCCAGTACGGCAACGCCGTCAAGGATCTGCTGGGCTTGGCCGCGGCGCCCATGCTGTCGAACAGCGGCGGCCAAGCGGCTTACGCCTTCTTCAGCGATTCCTCGCTCAGCGTCGATCAGAACATGCAATTCGCGATGTTCCAGACCTCGGAAGACGTGCTGACCCAGATCGCGTCGCGTATCACCCAGCTCGCCGCTTGCAACACGGGCGAGGCGCAGATGGCATGCGCCACCCGCTTCGCGCAGACGTACGGACAGAAGGCTTTCCGCCGTCCCCTCGACGCTTCCGAGGTGACGAACCTGATGGCCGTCTACACCGCTGGCATCACCCAGGACTTCAACACCGCCATCGGCCTGATGATTCAGTCGCTCATCATCTCGCCGTCGTTCGTGTACCGCACCGAGCTCGGGCCCTCGACCCTGACGCCGGACGCCAGCGGAAAATTCCCGGATACCATGCTCACGCCCTACGAGGTCGCGAGCCAACTCGGGTTCATGTTCCTCGGCTCGATCCCCGATGCGCCCCTGCTCGCGGCGGCGGCCGACGGCAGCCTCGGCACCACGGCGGGGCTCACCACCCAGATCAATCGGCTCGTCGGGTTGCAGGCCGTCAAGACGAACCTCACCAGCATCATGATCGACTGGTTCAACGTCCGTCAGATGTTCGACAAGACGAAGGACACATCGCTGCTGTCGACCCTCGCGGCGGCCGATCAAGATCAGACCACCCTCGAGAACGATCTCCTCACGTCGACGCAGCAGTTCGTGTCCGACGTGCTCTGGTCGGGCAGCGGAAAGATCAACGATCTCTTCACCTCGCAAAAGGTCTTCGTGAACAAGCGGCTGGCCACGCTCTACCCCGGGTTGACCTTCTCGGGCAGCCAGCCGGCCGACAACACCACGTTCGTCTCGGCCGCCTGGCCGTCGTCGCAAGGCCGCATCGGCATGCTCAGCCAGCCGAGCTACCTGTGGTCCGCCTCCGACCCCGCGCTCACGTCGATCGTGAAGCGCGGCAAGCAGATCCACGACGACATCCTCTGTCAGGATGCCCTCGGGATGCCGGTGGATCTGACGTTGCCGTCGTCGTTGAACGTCATCTCGTGCAAGTCTCCGGACGGAACGATGTCGCTGTCGGCCTGCAACAGCGAGATCCAGAAGTCCGACGCGCGGCTGATGTTCCAGCCCTGCAAGGCCTGCCACTCGCAGATGGACCCGTACGCACGGGTGCTGCAGAACTTCGGGCCGATCGGGAACTACCGCACCGTGGACGAAGTGGGTGACCCCATCAACACGTCGGTCACGTTCGTTCCAACGTCGCCCTTCGCGCCACAGACGGCGTCCGGGCCGACGGATTTCGCACAGGCGCTCGTGTCGAGCGGCGTCGCCAACGGCTGCTCGGTGCAGAAGATCGCCAGCTACGCGATCGGCTCGATGATTCGCACCTACAACACCTGTGAAGTCCAGGATGTCCGAACCCAAACCGACGGAACGATAACGTCCCTGTTCCGGCAAGTGGCGCTGGCCAATTTCGTGCGAGCGCGCGCGGGAGGTATGAAGTGATCTCGTACAAGTTTGCTCGAAGGTCCTTCCTGCGGGCGTGCGGCGGGTCGGCGACGCTCCTCTTGCCTCTGCTGCGCTCCATCGAGGCTCGCGCCGCCGGCGCGGCAGCGCCGCTTCGGTTGCTCATCCTCCACCACCCGCTCGGGGCGGCGCCGGGGCTGGCCACCTGGCGCCCGAACGCGACGGGAACGACCACGAACTTCACCCTGCCTTCGGAATCGGCGGCCTTCGCGCCCTTGCAGAAGAACATGGTGATGATCGACGGGCTCAACATGATCGCCACGTCGAAGAACAACGGCTACGGCGGGCAGAACACCCACGAAGGCGGGATCGTCGCCATGATGACGGGCGTTCCGACGCTCGGGCAGATTGGCCAGCAGGATCACGTCGCGGGTGGGCCTTCGATCGACCAGATCCTGTTGCAAATGTCGCCGACGCTCGGCGGCCCGTCGCAGCCGAACCCGACG
The DNA here is from genome assembly GCA_964443975.1 of uncultured Myxococcales bacterium. Classification (GTDB taxonomy): domain Bacteria; phylum Myxococcota_A; class Polyangia; order Fen-1088; family Fen-1088; genus DASYCK01. Next base: position 22,913 of record CAYUFS010000043.1, read on the forward strand.
ATGTTCGGATCGTTGCAGCTCGCGGCCGACATCCGGTCCGACCGCGACGAGGTGGCGCCGCGCGTGCTGTCGTACAAGGCGCCCCTGACGAACCAGAGCGACATCAGCCTGGCGCGCCAGCCCCTTTATGCCGAGACCCAGCCGCTCAATACCTTCAACCGAATCTTCGGCGGCTCTTTGCCCATGGGCACCGATATGTCGAAGATCCTGGCGCAGAAGCTCAGCGTGCTGACCTACATGCGCAGCGATCTGGCGCGCCTGCAGACCCTGGTTCCCTCCAGCGAAAAGGACCGCATCACGAGCCACACGACCGCCATCGCTCAGCTCGAGGCGAGCATCAGGGCGATGTACACGACGGGCACGAACACGTCGACGTGCACCAAGCCGGCGATGCCGGTGAATTTCGCCCAGACGGGCGCTGGCGCCAGCGGCAGCCTGGCGCCGGGCGGAGGCAGCAAGCTGAGCGGCGTCGACTACTACATTCCGTCCATGCCCACGAGCCACCCGCACCTGGATCTGGGCATGAACCAGCTCCGCTTGATCAAGACGGCGTTCGCGTGCGACCTGGTCCGCGTGGCCACGTTCATGTGGTCGGCTGGCACCAACTGGGTCGTGTTCCCGGGGACCTTCCAAGGCGCCACGATCAAGGGCAACCTGCAGTCGACGCCACACCACCCGCCGAGCCACAGCGATCCGTCATCCGACACCATGACGCGCGACTGGTTGAACCAGATCAACACCTTCTACTCGGTGTCGACGTCGACGATCATCCAGGAGTTCGCCGCCCAGACTGACGTGGACGGCAACAGCCTGCTGGACAACACCATCATCGTCTACTGCACCGAGGTGGCGCGCGCCTGGGACCACAACCAGCAGAACATGCCGCTCATCTTGTTCGGCGGCAAGAACACCCGCCTCAAGGGTGGCACGTTCCTGAAGGTCACGGACGGAACGCTCGCCAGCCAGACGGGCGGCAGCGGCAACCGTCCCTTCAACGACATGTGGCTCGCGCTCATGCCGATCTTCGGCGTGAACATGACGACCCTCGGCGCATCGTCGCAGTACACCGGCCCCCTCGCCGGCATCTTCTCCTGACGCGTCGGCGGGCGCGCTCGCGTTCCTGAAGCCGGCATCGCCCTTCTGCGGGTGGCCCCTTCGAGGGGGTGGTGTCGGCGGACCGCCGCCCTTGCGTCCTCTTAGGGCCCGAGCGCCCGTGCCCGCTACATTTTGTCCCTGAAGTGCCGATGACGAACAGGGAACAAGAATGTCATGGGCGCTGCCTTGAGCCGATCGTCCTTCATCCGTGGCGCCGCGTTGGGCGCGGTCTCGGCCGTCCTCGCGTCGGCGGGCTCACTCGCGCGCGCCGATGACTGGGCGAGCGCGGGCTGGGGCGCGAGCCACCAGCGCCAGAGCGCCGAGGAGTCGGGTGGCGCCTTCGGGGCGAGGCGCTGGTCCACGGCGCTGCCGGGCGGGACCACGACGGTTTCCAACCCGGCGGTCGCGGACGGCGTCCTCGTCGTGGGCGCTCGCGACGGAATCATCCGCGCGTTCGCGGCGCGCGACGGGCGGCCGCTCTGGCAGTCTTCGACCGGCGACAGCGTGCAGGCGTCTCCCGCCATCTTGAATGGCAAGATCTTCGTGCCGTCGCTCGACGGCAAGCTCTACGCGCTGCACCTCGCCGACGGTCGCGTCGCCTGGCAGAAGCAAGGCGTCGGTCTCGCGCAATCGTCGCCCACGGTGATCGGGGACAGCTTGATCGTCGCGAAGGGCTATCCGGCACGCTCGCTGATGCGGCTCGACGCGATCACCGGCGACACACTGTGGGAGACGGCGCCCGACGCGCTGGCCCAGTTCAGCAATTCGTCGGCGGCGTCCGACGGCAGCCAGGTCGTCATCGGCGCGAACGAAGGGCACTACTACAGCTTCGACCTCGCGACCGGGAATCGCCTGTGGACCTACGAGGCCGGGGGGATCGTCAACCTCGCAGCGCCCGTGATCCTCGACGGCCGGGCGTACTTTCTTCCGGGCGGGGACAGCGGTCGGATCCACGCCGTGGACCTGGCGACGGGCTTGGCCGTCGCGGGCTGGCCCGTCGCGCTGCCCGCCGCCGCGCCCGACGTGACGGGCACCTTGATGGGGCGCCAGTTCGCGACGTCTTCGCTGGCGGCCGTGCCGGGGGCCCTGCTCTTCGACCTGCGCGTGGACGACGCGCTCGACACCAACGCCGACGGCATTGCCGATCAGTTCTTGCTGCGCGAGTCGATGATGGCCGTCAGCGCGAAGGACGGTCACGTCCTGTGGCAGCGCGCGAACGGCCGCTCGGTCGTCTCCTCGTTCAACGACATTCCAAAGTACTGGCTCTGTCCCACGCCCACCGTCTATCAGAGCCTCTCGTCTTCAGGGGTGTCCTCGTCCGCCACGGTCCGCGCCTCGCCGCTCGTCGCCATCGCGTCGACCCTGACCCCCAGCCTGCAAGTCCTCCGGGCCTCCACCGGCGCCCTGCTGTGGTCGAAGACGCTGCCAGCGCCGTCGCGGGTGTCCCCCGTGCTCGCGAACGGGCGCCTGATCGTCGCAACCGAGACGGGGGTCCTGCAGAGCTATCCGTCGACCGCCAATCAGCCGCCGGCTGCCCCTGTTCTGCTCGGCGGCAGCGCGTTGACGATCAGCGACGCCTCGCCCGTGATGCACTGGATGGCCGCCCTCGATCCCGAAGGGGATGCCGTCTCGTATCAGGTACGCCTGGATCGGGACGGCGAGATTCTGGAGACCTGGGAGCAGGCCACGCTCACCGCCGCGGGCGCGACGTCGTGGCGCGTGCCCGCGAGCTTGCAGGCCGGCAGCAGCTACGTCGTGGCGGTGCGGGCGCGCGACAGCCACGGCGCTTGGTCCGACTGGTCGGATCGCCAGGTCCTCACCGTCGTGGCGGCGCCCCCCGTGTCGGTGGGCGGACAGGACTGGCCCAGCCTCGCGGACGCGCTCGCCCACGCTCGCCCCGGTGACGTCGTCAACCTGGGTGTGGGAACCCAGCACCTGACCGAGACGCTGCACGTTCGCGGCGGCGTTACGCTGGCGGGCGCCGGCCCGCAGCGCACGATCCTCGACGCCACCGGGCAGGCCACCGGCGTCTCGATCGCTGGCACGCAGGCGGGACAGCCCGCGGAGGTGAAGGGCCTGACGGTCACGGGCGCGCGCGTCGGGATCGCCGTCGCGGATTCGCTGGACGCGCGGCTCACGAACGTCATCCTGCGCGACAACACCGACGCGGGCCTGGATGTGGGCGCCGCCGGAAGCGCGACGCTTCGGAACGGTACCCTGGTCGCGAACGCGCGGGGGGCGCGCTCGTTCGGCGCCCTGGTGGTGAAGAACAGCCTGGTCATGGGGAATGAGACGGGCCTGTGGGCCGACCACCCGGGCACGCTCGAGAGCCGGTGGAACGATGTCAGCGGCAACGGCGCCGACTACTTCGGGCTGTCGCGGGGCGGAAGCGATCTGTCGGCGGCGGTGGGCTTCGCCGATCTCGCGAAGCGCGACCTTCACCTCGGCGCGCGGCAACCCTCCACAGACCATGGCGATCCCACCGACGACTTCTCCGCCGAGCCCGCCCCCAACGGCGGCCGCATCAACCTGGGCGCGTTCGGCGGGACGGCCGAGGCCGAGCTGAGCGCGCCGCCCTCGACCGCGGTGTCGCCGGCCGGCGGCGGCGCCAAGCCAGTCCAGGCGCCAGCCGGCCCCGACGCAGCCGCCACGCCCGAGCCGAGCGAGCAGCCAGCTCACGCCAGCCAGGGCTGCAGCGTGGCCGGGCGCGAAGCGACGCCCACCGATTCACCGCATCCCGTCGGCCGCGCGTCGTTCCTGGTGTTCGCGCTCGCGGCGCTGGTCAGGCGTCGTCGCCGCTCCGTCGTCGCGGGCCTCGTTCTCGGCGCCTGGCTGGTGGCCGGCGGCCGAGCGGAGGCCGCGACCTGCACGTGGCAGACCGGCAGCGCCGCGAACTTCAACGCCTCGACCGCGAACTGGTCCTGTGGCGCAATCCCGGGCTCCGCGGACGACGTCGTGTTCAGCAGCTCTGGAACCGGCACCTGCTCGCTCGCCGCCAACACCACGGTCAATTCGGTCACGATGAACACCGGCGCGGGCACCTTCAACCAGAGCTCGAGCCAGCTCATCACCAACGCCAACCTCACGATCAACGCCGGGACGTTCACCGGCAGCACGGCGTCGTCCAAGATCGTCGTCGGCGGCGACTTCGTCCAGACTGGCGGCTCGTTCACCGCCACCATCTACCGCATGGAGATCTGGGGTGCCTTCAACAAGACGGGGGGGACCTTCACCCACAACAGCGGGGAAGTTCTGCTCAGATCCACCAGCAGCAAGACCTTCGCGAGCAACGGCGCGACGTTCTACAACCTCGTCGTCAACGACGGGCTCGTCGGATACTGGAAGCTGGACGAGACGTCGGGCACGAGCGCGAACAACTCGTCCGGCTACTTCACGAACCTCGCCTACAGCGCCACCGCGCCCACGCAGGCGACGGCCAGCCCGCCGCCCGTGAATTTCGACGATCCCGCCTACCTTCACTTCAACGGCAGCACGAGCTACGCGTCGACGTCTCAGACTGCCTACGACGAATTCGCGTCGACCGACAGCTACACCCTGTCGGCCTGGGTGAACGCCACGAACCTCACCAGCGCGAACTATCAGGGCGTCGTCACCTTCAGCCGCGACGTGAGCCCATACTTCGGCCTGTGGATCTCGCCGGGAAACGGCGGCTCTCCGCGGTGGACGAACGCAAACCCCGTCACGAACTCGACCGGCTCCGTGGTCACGGCCGGCTGGCATCACGTGGCGCTCGTGCAGGACGGCGCCGGCAACCACCAGTACGTCTACGTGGACGGCGTGAACACGACCACCGGCTCCTTCTCCGCCCAGAACGGCAACGGCACGGGCACCATCTACTTCGGTCGAAGCTCCGTATCGACGGAATACTTCACCGGCGATCTCGACGAGGTCCGGCTCTACAACCGCGCGCTCACCGCCGCCCAGATCCTGGCGATGGCGCAGGGAAGCGAGCCCGCCACGGGTGTCGCGACACAAACCCTGACCGGGGCGCCCGCGGTCGCGAACGATCTGACCATCGCCAGCGGCACGCTGGCGGGCGGCGCGAACACCATCACCGTCGGCGGCAATTTTTGGAACTACGGCGGCATCGTCACCACCAGTGGAGGGCTCACCTTCAATGGCACCGCCTCGGGAAACAAGATTCTGTTCGGGGGCTCCACCCTCGGCAGCGTCACCATCAGCGGGACCGGGAGCTGGGCCGTCTCGGACTCCATCCCCGTCACGATGTCGGGCAGTCTGAACATCTCCGCCGGCACGTTCACCTCGACGAGCAGCAGCCTCGAGATTCAAGGGGCGTTCAACAAGACCGGCGGCACGTTCACACACAACTCCGGCACGGTGCTGCTCAGCTCCGGATCGAATCAAACCTTCGCCAGCAACAGCGCCACCTTCAACAACCTCACGATCAACGACGGCCTGGTCGGCTACTGGAACCTCGACGAAACGTCGGGAACGACGTCGGCCGACGCCTCCGGCCACGGCAACGACGGGACCTTCGGCGCCTCTACCGCCGCGCCGACGATATCGGCGGCCGTCCCCAGCGTCTCCTTCGCCGACGCCAAGAGCCTCAGCTTCGCGGGCGCCAGCGCCCAGTACGTGGACATGGGAACGCTCCCCACAGTCTTGCAACCATCCGTGGTCACCCTCTCAGCCTGGTACAAGGCCACGACCATCAGCTCCGGTGGCGGCGAGCTCATCAGCGGGTCGGATCGCTATTCGCTGCGAGTGACCGCGACCGGCGTCGGCGTGATCAAGAAGACGGCCTCCGCCACCTGGGTCGCGCTCAACGGCACGGCGGCCACGAGCCTGGACGGCAACTGGCACCACGTGGCGGGGGTGATCACCGGCTCCGGCATGACCCTCTACTTCGACGGCGTCTCGATAGCGACGAACGCCGACACGACGGCGATCTACTACACCTCCCCATCGACGTTCAGCATTGGCCGGAACCCAACGAACTCCGGCTACAACTTCTACGGCAACATCGACGACGTCCGCGTCTACAACCGAGCACTGTCCGTAACGGAGATTTCGGCGCTGGCCATCGGCAACCAGCCCGGAACGGCGGCCGCGACCCAGACGTTGTCGGGGGCGCCCGTCATCGCCGGCGATCTGGTCATCGCCAGCGGCAACCTGGCCGCGGGGACGAACACGGTCACGGTGGGTGGGAACTGGTTGAACTACGGCGGGCGCTACACGACGGGCACCAGCGGCTTGGTGACGTTCAACGGCAGCGCGACGACCAACAAGATCCTCTCGGCCGGTTCGATGTTTCAGGACGTCAGCATCACCGGTAGCGGCACCTGGACGCTGGCCGATCGCATGGAGATCGATCCCGCCCGCAGCCTGACGACCACGGCCGGCGCCTTCAGCCTCTCCTCGTACACCTTGCGCGCGGGCGACATCAACCGCAACGGCGCGGTGACCATCACGCCGAGCACCGGCACCGTGGTCCTCGACGCCATCGCCTCGCAGACCCTCGATACGGGAACCTTCACCAACGTCCGGATCGAGCCCGTGGCCGCCACCAACCTCGTGGGCTACTGGAAGCTCGACGACGGACAGAGCCTCGTGGCCACGGACTACTCGGGCAACGGGAATGACGGCACCTTGACCGCCGGACCAGCGTGGGTCGACACCGGGCTTCCCGCCGCCGTGTCGTTCTACAACCCTGCCGCGCTGTCGTTCGCAACAGCGGACTCCTACGTCACCACGGGCACGCTTCCCGCCGTCCTTCAGCCGAGCACCGTGACGATATCCGCCTGGTACAAGGCAACCGCCGTCGACAGCGGCGGCAGCGAGATCGTGAGCGGCTCCAATCGCTACGCGATCCGCGTCAACAGCAACACCCAGATCACGCTCGTGAAGCAGACGGCCGTCAGCACCTGGGCCACCGTGGTCGCGACGGTGGCGAACGCCCTCGACGGCAACTGGCACCACATCGCGGGCGTCATCAGCTCGACCACGATGACAGCCTATTTCGACGGCGTCGCGGTAGGGACCCCCACCTCGGACAGCAACGCGATCTACTACGCCTCCGCCACCGATCTGAGCATCGGCCGGAACCCGACCAGCGTGAACTACAGCTTCTCGGGCACGATGGACGATGTTCGGGTCTACAACACGCCGTTGACCGCGGCGCAGATCGCGTCGCTGGCCAGCGGCACCTACCCGTCGGGCCTGGCGGGCACGCCCACGTACACGCTCGGCAACGCGACGACCGTGAGCGGGACCTTCGCGCAAGACAACGGCACGCTCAGCACGAGCTCGTACACGCTGAACGTCTCGTCCACCGCCAGCGTCGCCACGGTCAACTCAGGGACGTACACCGTCGGCTCAACGACCAACACGTTCTCGGGCGGTTTGACCGTCAAGGAAGACGGGACGCTCGGCATGGCGACGAGCGGGGGCACCGTGGCCATCGGCAGCGCCAAGACGCTGATCATCGACGGGACATTGAACGCGTCCAGCACCGCGGCCGTCATCCAGACCGCGGGCGGCGCCTCGACCTACTATACGTTCAAGGTCGGCTCGACGTCGACGGCAACGCCGGTCCTGAACATCACCGGCCTGACGGTCAAGAACCCGGACACGAACGGCATGTACATCAACGCCGTCGCCGGGTCGTCGACGACGGTCACGCGGTTCGACAACATCGCGTTCTCGGGGGGAACGGGCTCGCAGCTGCTGCAGATCTACGGCACCGCCCTGTACCTGGTGTCGAACGGCTGCACGTTCGACTCGGGCGCCACCACCGGCACGACCACCAAGGCGGTGAAGCTGGCCGGCAACGGCACCGCGGACGGCGAGACGCGCGCGATCTTCGGCGGCACCACCTGCGCGAACAACTGGACCACCGGAGCGAGCGACCGCAGCTGCCTGACCATCGCGGGCGGGACCGGCGCGACCGCCAAGTCCGATGACGACTCCGACGGCAACGGCGTCGGCAACACCCCGGCGTCGAACGGCGCGGTCGTGCAGTTCGTGCGCGCCGCGATGGCCGACACCACGGGGACCATCGAGGGGTTCCCGGTGGCGGCCTTCGACTGGAACACCTTCACTTACTACTCGTCTTACGCGCTCTATCACGACGTGAACGCGAACGGCGCGGATCGGATCTACGTGCGCAATTCCAGCGGCACGGCGCTCTACTCCTGGGACGGCCCCAACGGCGAGAACATCGTCGGCGCCCCCCGCTTCGACACCATCTCGAGCGTGCACTACGTCTACGTGGCGACCAGCGCCGGCAAGGTGTACCGGCTGACGGACAACGGCTCGACGTCCCTGACGACGACCGCCTCCGGCTGGGCAGCGAATCCCTACATCTGCAGCGGCTGCACCATCACGACCCCGCTGGCCATGGACGCCACGAACCTCTACTGGGGCGGCGTCTCGAGCAGCACGAACAGGGTGTGGACGCTGGTGCAAGCCACCGGCGCCCTCGTCTCCAGCAGCCCGCTCAGCGTCAGCGCCGCCGTCAGCGCCGCCGCCCCCGCGCTGTGGACGAACAGCGGCACCACGTACATGTTCACCGGCGAGAGCGCCGCCATCGAGAAGACCAACATGACGACCCAGGCGCTCGTCACCAGCCACGGCTCGCTGACCGGAACCGTGAACGGACGCCTGACCGTCCTCAGCAACAAGGTCTACGGCGCCGACAACGTCGGCAAGCTCTGGGTCATGGACGCCACCGCGACCGGGCTGACGACGCTCTGGAGCTATCACGACGACACCAACCACAACGCGTGCACCTCCGGCAGCGTCTGCGCCGTCACCGCTCCCCTCTACGTCGACTCGCTCACCTCGCGGGCGTTCTACGGTGACGGCGATGGCCACCTCTACGCGTCTTACAATTCGTCCGGAACGACGGGCGCCCAGATGACGGGCTTTCCGTATCGACCGTCGTCGTCGGACGTCTACGCCAGCGCGCCCCTTTACAAGTCGGGGATCCTCGTCGTGGGCACGACCACGGGGACCGTCTACATCATCGACATCAACGGCGGCAGCGGGCCGGTGTTGCTCTACACCTACAAGTTCGGCGCGACGACGAACGTGTCCGGCATCGGCTACGACAACAGCTCATCCCGCTACATGATCGCCACCGCCGATCCCACGAACAAGGACGGCAAACTCTTCTATCTCGACCTCGTCGCAGATCCGACGTCGGCGTCCAACTGACTCGCGGCCGACCCTGGTGTAGTGTCCTGGCCGCAGGATTTCGGTTCAACCCCGTCGTCGCGAGCGAAGCGGTCAAGTGAAAGACGCAGTGCATCCCTCGGCCTGGACGCCCCCACCATCCATGGATTTCGGTAGTGTATAATACCGCGGTGACTGCGGGTTTTAGCCCGGCGCCTGCTCGGACGACCGCCTACACCTTCCTCGCGACCATCGCGCAGGGTGGGATGGGGTACGTCGAGCTGTGCTTTCGTCGGGAAAGCCGCTTCCTGCGCTGGTCGGCCCGAAAGCGGCTCCACGAGCAATACCGCAGTGACGCGAGGTTTCGTTCGATGTTCATGGACGAGGCGCGGCTGGCCGGCCTTGTCCGTCACCCCAACGTGGTCGGCGTGACCGACGTCGGCGAGGATCAGGACGGCCCGTACCTCATCATGGACTACGTGGAGGGCGTGTCGCTCGCTCGCGCCATCCGCGAGATGATGGGCTCGCGTCTGATTCCGATCCAGGTGGCCGTGCGGATCTGCATCGAGGTGGCGATGGGTCTGCACGCCGCGCACGAGGTCAGGTCGGAGGACGGCAGCGTCCTGCACCTCGTGCACCGGGACGTGTCCCCGCAGAACATCCTGATCGGCTTCGACGGAACTGTGCGGGTCACCGACTTCGGGATCGCGAAGGCGCTGGGCAATGTCAGTCAGACCAACGCCGGCGTCTTGAAGGGCAACATGGGTTACCTGTCGCCCGAGCAGCTCCGGTTCGAAGAGCCGGACCGTCGCTCGGACTTCTTCTCGCTGGGCGTCACCCTCTACGAGTTACTGAGCGGCGTGCGCCTGTATCCGAACACGTCAGGATTCGATGGCACCCGGCGCATCCTGGTCGAGCCGCCCCCCGACATCGGCGAGGTTCGCAGCGACGTGCCGCCCGCGCTGGTCGAGCTGTTGTTCGAGTTGCTGTCGAAGGATCGCGGCGGCCGCCCGGCGACGGGGCTCGAGATCGCCACGCGCATGGAGGGGATCCTGGCCGTCCTCATCGACGAAGAGGGGTCGGTCACGGTCAGCGACTACATGGACGAGCACTTCGCGCTGCAGCGCGAACAGCACCGGGCCTTCCTGGCCGAGCACCTCAAGCGGGTCGACGCGGAGACCTCGCTGACGCGTTCGATCCCTCCGGTCACGCTGCCGCCCGAGCGGCGAGGGAGCCTGGGGCTGTTTCGTGGCGCGAGGTATCGGTTCGACTGGCTGCTGCTCTGCGCTCTGGCAGCCGTCTGGGTGATCGCGATCGTGGCGCATCGAGCGGCGACGTCCAACCAGCAGGCCGTCGTCAACAGCACCGCGCTCCCCGCCCCGCCGCCGCCGCCCTTGCCCGTCCAGGCCGGGCAGGTCCCCGCCAAGGCCTTGCCGCCGGTGGAGGCAACGAAGCCGGTCGCGCCGCCGGCGGCCACTGCCACCGAGGAAGTCACGAACACCGCGGCCAGCTCAGCCCGACCGAAGGCGCGAGCGCGCCAGGCGTCAGCACGCGCGCGGCTCGAGCACAAGCGTCACCGCCTCAAACAGAGCGCACAGGGCGACAATCTCGCGGTGCCGCTGTTCACGCAGTGGCGCTGAGACTCGGGTCGTGAACAGCGGTTGAGCTCCTCGCGGCTCGCGTGAAGCCCCGGGCGAGGGGTCCAACGCCTCTCCCAAAGATGTCAAGCGCCACGCGCCCATACAGCGTACTATGTATGCATGGCGTCGTGTCAGCTCCTAGAGACAGGTCCCCTTGGGGCGACCCGCGCAGGCAGCCACGCTGGTCTTGTGGAAGCTTGAAGGAGAAGCCGCGTGGAAACGAAAGCATCCTATCCCGCGGTGACCAAGGTGCCGACCGGCATCCAGGGGTTCGACGAGATCACGTACGGGGGCCTGCCGCGAGCGGGGACCACCCTCGTGATGGGGGGAGCCGGTTCCGGCAAGACCGTCTTCGCGCTGCAGTCGCTGGTCAGCGCCGCGCGCGAAAGGAAGGAGGCGGGGATCTTCGTTGCGTTCGAGGAGACGAAACGCCAGATCGTGGCCAACGCCGCCACCTTTGGATGGGACGTCGCCACGCTGGCGCAGAAGAAGCTTCACTTCCTCGACGCGCAGCTCTCCCCGGAGGTCGTCAAGGCAGGTGACTTCGAATTGACCGGAATGCTGAAGCTGCTCGAGCTCAAGGCGCGCGAGCTGAACGCCAAGCGCATCGTGTTCGACGGCATCGACGTGCTGCTGGTCCTGCTCGACGATCCCGTCGCGGAACGGCGGGAGCTCTACCGCATCCACGACTGGCTCGTGGCGACCGGCCTGACCGGGATCATCACGCAAAAAGTCGGCCAGAATCTCTCCGACCAGAGGTTCGATTTTCTGCAGTTCATGGTCGATTGTGTCGTCATCCTCGGCCACCAGATGATCGAGGGCTCGTCATTCCGCAGCCTTCGGATCATGAAGTACCGCGGCTCGCCGTTCGTCGAGGACGAGCTGCCCATCGCGCTCACGCGTGACGGGATGCAATTGAGTCATCGTGGTCCGACGGAGCTCAGGTACACGGTGACGAACGAGCGCGTCTCGACCGGCGTCGGGCGGCTCGACAGCATGTTGCGCGGTGGATACCATCGTGGCGCCAACGTCCTCATCTCCGGCGCCCCCGGGACCGCCAAGTCTACCCTCAGCGGCGTGTTCGCCGCAGCCGCCTGCGAGCGCGGAGAGCGCACGCTCTACGTCAGCTTTGACGAGGGCGCGGACCAGATCGTCCGCAACCTGCATTCGGTGGGGGTGAACCTGGCGGTCCACCAAAAATCCGGGTTGCTGAAGATGTATTCGACGCGGACGCGCGGTCCCAACATCGAGGACCAGTTCGCCAACTTGCGGGCGCAAGTGCGCGCGCATCGCCCCCGCTGCATGGTGATCGATCCGCTGTCCGCGCTGTCGGCGAAGATGACTCATCCGGCCTCCGCCGATGCCGCCCAGAACTTCCTGGACTTCCTCAAGATGGAGGGCATCACCGTGGTGAACACGTCGTTGATGGACGGGCTCAGCACCGACGAGGCGACCGCGACGGGAATATCGACGACCGCCGACACCTGGATCCACGTCTCGTACGTCGCGGAGGAGGGCGAGCGCAATCGCGCGCTGACCATCGTGAAGTCCCGTGGCACCGGACATTCGAACCAGGTTCGCGAGCTCGTGCTGTCGGACGGAGGCGTGGACCTCGCGGACGTCTACGCCGCCGAGGGCAAGGTGCTGATGGGGGTGGCGCGCTGGGAGCAGGAGCAAAAGGAGATCGCCGATGCCGCTCGGGTTCAGGTCGCGACCAAGCTCAAACGCACCCAGCTCAAGCTCGCCCAGGATGAGGCCCTCGCCCGCCTGCGCGTCATCCAGACGGAGCTGGCGGCGCGGGAGGCCGAGCTCGCCACATTGGCGGACACGGAGGTGTCCGTATCGAAGGTGCTGACCTCCGATCGGTCCACCCTCCGGAGGCTGCGCCACGCCGACGGGATCAGCCCGCCCCCGGCAGCGGCGCCAGGCACCCGAAAGAACGGCCACGCCGGAGCGCGATAGATGGCAACCGCCGCCAGCGTCCCCCGGTTCGTGTTGCGCCTCTACGTCGCGGGGAATAGCCCGAACTCCGTCCGCGCGATCGCGAACGCCAACGCGATCTGCGAGACCCACCTTCGAATGAAGTACAAGCTCGAGGTCGTCGACCTGCTGAAGTTCCCAAGGCGGGCGCTCGACGACGGGGTGATCGTCACCCCGACGCTGGTGAGGGTCATGCCGCTGCCCGTCCAGCGGGTCATTGGAAACCTGAGTGACACGACCGAGGTCCTCTTGGTGCTGGGAAACAAATGACCGCCACGTCCGCCGTGGTCGACCGCGAGCTCAGGCAACGGCTCGCGGAGGCGCAGGCCACGATCAAGGCGCTGCTCTCCGGGCAGATCGATGCCATGGTCGACAGTGCCAGTGAAACGCCCGTTCTCCTGTCGAAGGCGCAGCAGGCGCTGCGGCAGAGCGAGGAGCAGTATCGCCAGATAGTCGAGGCGACGAGCGACGGCATCATCAAGCTCGATCTCGGCGATCACATCACCTTCATCAATGGACGGCTCGGCGAGATGCTGGGTTGCGAAGCAAACACGATGCTCGGCGCCTGCTTGCCCGACCTGGTGAGGCCGGACGCCAGGGGGCAAGTCATGGAGGCGCTGCGGGGGGGCGACTCCGGGAGAAGAGGGGTGATTGACGCCACCCTCCGGCACCATGATGGCCACGACGTGTCGGTCAACCTCACGACCACCGCGCTCGCCGACCAGACGGGAGACCCGGTCGGCAATCTGGTGGTGCTTCGCGACGTGAGCGAGCAGAAGAAGCTCGAGTCGCAGTTGATGGTCAGCGACCGCATGGCCTCGATGGGCACGCTGGCCGCGGGGGTCGCGCACGAGATCAACAATCCGCTCGCCGCGGTGATGGCGAACCTGGAATATGTCACGGCGAGCGTGGAGAGCACGATGGCCGTCGAGGGCACTCACGGGATCCCGAGCGCCGCATGGTTTCTGGAGGAGGTCAAGGGCCCCCTCGACGACGCCCGACAGGCGGCCGATCGCGTTCGTCTTATCGTGCGCGACCTCAAGATATTTTCACGCGCGCCAGACGTCGAGGAGAGAGGGCCCTCGGACGTGAAGGCCGTGATGGAGTCCTCGTTGCGGATGGCGTGGAACGAGATTCGCCATCGAGCCCGCGTCGTCAAGGTCTACGGCCAGACCCCGCTGGTCGATGCAAACGAGGCGAGACTCGGACAGGTGTTCCTCAATCTCCTCGTCAACGCCGCGCAAGCGCTGCCCGAGGGCCACGCCGAGCGCAACGAGATCCGGATCACCACGGGGGTGCACCTCGGCCGCGTGGTCGTCGAGGTGTCGGATACGGGCCCGGGAATACCGCCCGGGATCATCGGTCGCGTGTTCGACGCCTTCTTCACGACAAAGGCGGTTGGCGCCGGTACGGGCCTCGGGCTGGCCATCTGCCAGCGAATCGTCACCGACATGGGTGGGCAGCTGACCGTCGACAGCGAGGTGGGAAAGGGGGCTCGTTTTCGGGTCGTGCTGCCGATCGCGCTTCAGGGCGAGCGCGAGGTCCGAGCCGCCGTCTCGCCAGCCCCGGTGGCAGCACGGCGGGGCAGGATCCTGGTGGTGGACGACGAAGAGATCATTCTCCGCGCCGTCAGTCGAAGCCTCTCCAAGGAGCACGACGTCGAGGTGGTCGCCGCCGCGCAGGCGGCGCTGGCGCTCTGCGCGAGCGGTCGGAAGTTCGATCTGATCCTGTGCGACCTGATGATGCCGGTCATGACCGGCATGGAGCTTCATCGCGAGCTGTCCACCGTCGCGCCGGACCAGGCGAACAGGATGATCTTCCTCACCGGGGGCACGTTCACGCCGGAGGGACGGTCCTTCCTCTCGGAGCCGCCCAAGGAGAACATCGAGAAGCCCTTCGACTCGGCAAACCTTCGCGCCATCGTCCGGCGTTACCTCGGGTGAGGAGACCGCGATGCCTGAAGCGACAGTCTTGCGCTCGGGAAACGAGTCCCGGGTACGCGTCCTGGTGGTGGACGACGAGGAGCTCCTGCGCGTCGCCCTCCGCCGGACCTTGACCCGGCTGGGGTTCGAGGTCCTCGAGGCCTCCGACTGTGGCGCCGCGCTCGACGCGATCGAGAAGCTCCTGCCCGACGTGGTGTTTCTCGATCTGCGTATGCCTGGGATGGATGGTCACACCTTCTTGCGCCGACTGCAGGCGAAGGAACCCGGGGTCAGCCCCCCGGTTATAGTCATGAGCGGGCACGGGAACATGGACGACGTGATCGAGGTGCTGCGCTGGGGGGCCGTGGACTACGTGCGAAAGCCGTGGACGCTGAACGAGATCATCTCGGCCGTTGGCCGGGCCCTCGAGGCGCGACGCCGAACGAACGAAGCCGTCATCAAGAATCTCTCGCCGCAGCCCACGGCGCCGGTGGAGGACCAGAAACGCGCAGAGCGCCTGCGAGATCTGCAGACCAAGCTCCGCCAGGGCGAGATCGTGATACCTGCCATACCGGCGGCGTTGTCGAGGTTGCAGCAGCAAGTGGAGGATCCTCGCTCGTCGCTGGACGATATCGCGAAGACGGTGGAGGCGGATCCCCGCCTTGCCGCGGACATTTTGCGGCTGGCCAACGTGGCCCAGTTCTCCCACATGGGACGGGCCGTGGATCTGCGCGCGGCCATAAGCCGTCTGGGGCTGCGCCACGTGCACAATCTCGTTCAGACGATATTTCTGCATGGGCTGTGCGCCGTCCGCCCGGGCCCTTACCGCGAGCTGATGACGATCGTCTGGAGGCGGTCGGTCGCCCGCGCGCTGTCGATGCGGGCGCTGTGCGATCTGCTTGGACCCGCACAGGGAATGAGCGGCGACACGGCGTACCTCATAGGCCTGATGTCGGACGTGGGGGCGTCCTTGTTGTTCTGGGTCGTCAGCGAGCGCCCCCAGGGCAGCCTCGTCCCCGAGGACGTTGGCGACACCGAGGCGGTGTTGGCCTTGGTGCGTCGCACGCACGAGGACGTGGGCCGCGCGCTGACCGAGCGCTGGAACCTCGACAAATCCGTCAGCAGCGCGATCGCGAATCATCACCGCGACGTGCCTCCGTCCACCCACGCGATCGCGTGGACGCTGGGTATCATCGGAGACAGCATCGCGACCACCCTCGTGGGGGTACCCGATCCAACGGCCAGCTCGCCGCCCGATCCGATGTCCGTCAAGCGGTACGCCACGGACCTCACGCTCTCCCCGAAGATCCTGGAACGGCTGACCAGCGACCTGGCTGTCGAGTTCGCGGCCATCCAGGACAGCCTCCGGTAGCTTCGACGCGGCCGCACGCCCTGACAAACGGGCTGCCAAGCGGGCTGGCTGCTAAGATCGCCGCGATGCCGGTGCGCACGAAGCGGTGGAACGATCCTCGCGACGCCGGCGATGGTTTCCGCGTGCTGGTCTGCCGCTATCGCCCGCGCGGCGTGCGCAGGGACGCCGAGCCCTGGGACGCGTGGATGCAGGACCTGGGCCCGAGCCGGGAGTTGCACGCCGCTTACTGGGGCAAGACCGGCGCGCCGATTGACTGGCCGGAGTACAAGCGCCGCTATCTGAGCGAAATGATGCAGCCGACCGGCCGCGGCGCCGCGATGCTGGGCGGGCTGGCGGCGCGCGCGGCGGCCGGCGAGACGCTGACGTTGCTGTGCTCGTCGGCGTGCGCCGACCCCGAACGCTGCCACCGCACATTGTTGCGGGACCTGGTCGAGCGAGCGTCGGCACGCGCGGGCGCCACGAAGCCAGCGACGAAACGGGCGGCGCGCTCCCCCTAAGACGAAGGGTCGTCTCGGATCCCCGCTGCCGCTCACGCGCTCGGCGGACCGTCCGCGCGGCCGTTGCCGTCGAGCACGCTCCGCAGCTTGCGCGCGAGCTGCTCCGAGGTGAAGGGCTTTTGCAGAAACGCCACTCCCCCCTCCAGCACGCCGTGCGACACGATGCTGCCGTCCGTGTAGCCGGACATGTAGAGCACCTTCAACGCCGGCCAGCGCGCCGTGAGCCGTGTCGCCAGCTCGGCGCCGCTCATGCGCGGCATGACCACGTCGGTGAGGAGCAGATGAATCGCGGCGCCGCTTTGCTCCTGGGCCAGGAGCGCCTCGCCGGCGTTCTGCGCGACGAGGACCTGGTATCCGTTTCGCTCGAGGATTCGTCGGGTCACGGCGCGCACCTGCTCATCGTCCTCCACGAGCAAGATGGTCTCGGAGCCGCGCAGGTCGCTCGGCGGCGGCGGGACGACCGGCGCATCGATCAGGTCGTCGGACCTCGGGAGATACACCTTGAACGTCGTCCCCTTGCCTGGCTCGCTGTAGACGAACACGCCGCCGCCGCACTGGTGAACGATGCCGAACACCGTGGACAGGCCGAGACCGGTCCCCTTGCCCCGCTCCTTGGTCGTGAAGAAGGGCTCGAAGATGCGCAGCCGCGTCGCCTTGCTCATCCCGATCCCGGTGTCCGTCACCGCGAGCATCACGTACGGACCCGGCTCGGTGTCGAGATGCTCGCGCACGAAGGCCTCGTCGAGCGAGACGTTGGCCGTCTCGATGGTGAGCTGGCCGCCCGTGGGCATGGCGTCGCGCGCGTTCACGACCAGGTTCATGATAACCTGCTCGATGTTGCCGCGATCGGAGCGAATCCTGCCGAGCGCTGGCTCGAGCACGGTGAAGAGCTCCAGGTGCTCGCCGAGGATGCGCCTCAGCATCCTCTCGACGCCGTGGATGACGTCGTTCAGATCGAGCACCCGGGTCTCAACCACCTGCTGCCGGCTGAACAGCAGCAGCTGCCGGGTCAGCTCGGCGGCGCGCTGGGCGGCCGACTGGACCTCGAGCATGTCCGCGCGCATCGGATCTCCGGCGCGCAGCTCGCTCAGCAGGACCTCCGAGTAGCCGAGGATGACAGACAGGATGTTGTTGAAGTCGTGCGCCACGCCACCTGCCAGACGCCCGACCGCCTCCATGCGCTGCGACTGGCGGAGCTGCTCCTCGAGGGACTCGCGGGTTTGGGCCGCGCGCCGGCGCTCGGTCGTGTCCATCGACAGGATGACGAGCCCCTCCGGCGTGGGTTGAACCTTGACCTCGAAGTAGGCCTTCGTGCCGTCGGCGAGCGTGAGCTCCTCCTCGACCTGAACCGGCGCGCGGTCGCGCGCACAGCGCTGCAACAGCGCGTACATTCCGGTGCTCTCGAAGTTCGGATACAGCTCCATCGGCGTGTGTCCGAGCACGCGCTCCCTGTCGAGGCGCGTCTGGCGCGCGCCGACCTCGTTCACG
The DNA here is from genome assembly GCA_964443975.1 of uncultured Myxococcales bacterium. Classification (GTDB taxonomy): domain Bacteria; phylum Myxococcota_A; class Polyangia; order Fen-1088; family Fen-1088; genus DASYCK01. Next base: position 41,064 of record CAYUFS010000043.1, read on the forward strand.
TAGACGTAGCGCAGGTCGTGATCGAGGATGGTGTATCCCTCCATCATGTTGTCGAGCGTGCGCTGCAACCTGCCCTCGATCTCGAGGTGGGTCGCCTTCCATTTGCGGACGGCCTCCTCGGATTGCTCCGCGGCCGCTCGGGCGGAGCGAGCCGCCAGAAAGAGCTGGGCATTTTCGATGGCCAGCGAGGCGTGATCCGCGAGATTCTGGGCCAGCTCCCGCTCATGCTCGCCGAACGGGGGCGACGCCCGCTGATAGCGGCCGAGGCTGAGGACACCCATGGCCCGTCCGTGGGAGCGCAACGCCACGACGAGGAAGCTGTGCAGGCCGAGGTCAGCTTGCGCCTGGATCTGGTCGCGGGTCGTGTCCGTGCGCGACGCCGCGGGAGGGAGCCGTGGAACGAGCAACGAGGCGCCGGTCTCCAGGATCTGGCGCAGGGCCGGCTGTTCGCTGAGCACGAGGGGCGCCCCGAGAAACGTCTGCCGGATCTTCGCGAGCGACGCCGGGTCGGCCGCATGGAGCGAAGCCGCGCGCATCGAGCTGCCGCCCTCGTCCAGGAGAAAGACCGCGCACGAATCCCCAATGACCTCGCTCAGGATGCGGGCCACCTCGTCGAGCAGACGCTCGTAGTCGGTCGTCGCCTCCGCGAAGACCTTCGCCGCCTCCGAAACCACCCGCAGGCGATCTTGAAACCGCTGAATCTGCTCCGACGCCAAATCCACCATGGTGAGACCGGGCCTCCGCCCGCATTTCCCCGTCACACGCGAGGCACACGCCGCGTGTAGCTCGCCTGCGAAACCATCATACAGGCGGACTGACCGGCCGAGGGTACAATTCAGAGCGTGTGCGCCCGCTATTCCCTGACGAAGCGAAGGCTCGAAGACGTCGCCGAGATCCTCGACGCCGAGTTTTCGCGCGCCGACGAGGCGCTGTACCGTCCGCGGTTCAATGTCGCGCCGACCGACCAGGCTTGGATCCTGGAATCGGGAGCGACGCGACGGGTCGTTCGCCCGGCGGCTTGGAGCTATCGGACAGCGGCGGGGCGCCCGCTCGTCAACATGCGCGGCGAGCGGGCCCAGTCGGGCAGTGGACTCCCCGACGCCGGCGGCGCCAGCCGCTGCGCCGTGATCGCGGACGGCTTCTACGAGTGGCCTGGCAAGGGACTCGCACCGTTCTGGTTTCACCGTGCTGACGACGGCCTCGTCCTGCTCGCGGCGCTCTGCCAGCGGCCGATGGGGCCCGACACCCTTCCGCGATTCACCATCCTCACCACGGAGCCCAACCACCTGATCGCGAAGGTTCACGACCGCATGCCGGCGGTCCTGTCGATGGACCGCCTCGACGAATGGCTCACGGCCGCTCCCCCGCTGGCGGCGCGGCTGATCGGGCCGGCGCCCGAGGAAACCTTGGTGGCGACGCCCGTCTCGAAGCATGTGAACAGCGTGAAGAACGACGATCCCCGGTGCATCGTCGCGGCCCCACACGCTCCCCCAGCGCAAGGGTCCCTCTTCTGAACTGAAGACAACACAGGAAGGCCATGTCCAAGCGACTCGTCCTGCGCGCAGATCACTATTTCTGGGCCGCCGTTCTGGCCCTGATCTCGGCCGTGAGCTGTCAGGGGCAGCGCGCCTCGGGGAATCCCTTGCATCCGAATGATGGCGGCGCGGACGCCGCGGCCGACCTGGACGCCGCGTCCGATGCAGACGCCGCAGCCGACGCAGGCGGGGCGTCCGATGCGGACGCGGGCCTCGACTCGTCGGAGACCGACTGTACGGGGTCCTCCTGCACGAGTGTGCCGTGCAACGTCACGAGTTGCCCCCTCGGCTGCTGTGACGCGAGCGGCGCCTGCCAGGCGGGCGCGTCCACCGGCGCGTGCGGTCTGTCGGGGCACGCCTGCGAAGACTGCAATCGATCCGGAGCCGTGTGCCAGGCGCAGCAGTGCGCGCAGCAGGCTGTCCCGCCCGTGTGCAACGCCCAGAACTGCCCCTCTGGTTGTTGCGACGGCAACGTGTGTCAGCTCGGCGTCACCGGTGTCGCGTGCGGAGGCTCCGGTACCTCGTGCCGCAATTGCCTGGCCATCAGCCAGATCTGTTCGGGACAGCAATGCATCGACGACCCCGGCGCCGGAGCGTCGTGTGACCAGAACAGTTGCACCGACGGTTGTTGCGACGACAAGGGCCATTGCCTGAGCGGGCTCGACGCAGCCTCGTGCGGCATCGGGGGAAGGCGGTGCGTGGACTGCACGGCGCCGGGGAGCTCGTGCCTGCTGGGGACGTGCACCGGCCCCAACGGGACGATGCCGTGCGCGGCCTCGTGCGACGGCTGCTGCGACCCGAGCGGCGCGTGCCAGGCGGGATTCACCGACGCACAGTGCGGACAGCTCGGCAGGGCGTGCGTCGACTGCACGGCGTTGACACCGGCGTCGACCTGCGACGTCAACATCGCTCCGAGAACGTGCGTGAGCCTGCAGCGGCAATGCCCGGGGGTCTACTCCGGCTGTCCCGCCGCCCTGCACACGGCGCCGCCCGTGAAGCAAGCGGTCTGCGCCGCGCGCGATCTCGACAACGCGGCGGCAGGTTGCGGCGGCGGGCCAAACACCGCCGGGTGCAATGCGTTCTTCAACTACGAGGCGGCCGCGAACCCCGCGTGCGTCACCTGCCTGCAGGCGTTCGACTTCGACTTCGCCGACGCGACGGGGATTCGTCTGTGCGTGGCCGCCTTCGTCGACGCGGCCTGCAATCACGCCAGCGCGTGCGCCTCCGAATGCGTGCGCGAGGCGTGCTACAGCTGTCCGGACACACCCTCGACCATCCTGTGCGCCGATCAGGTGAACGTCGCGACGTGCGCCTCCTACCATCAGGGGGACGGTTGCGTGACCACGGCCCTGGGCGGGCCCGGCGCCGTGTGCAATCCCGCCACCTACCAGCAGCGCTTCGGTGATTGGCTGAAGGCTGTCGGAGGTGTGTTTTGTGGCATGTGAGGCGGGCGAGGCCTTGCCGCGTCTGCGCTGATTCCGGGCGCGACCGCCCGCCGTGAGGTATTGAACCCCCCATGCCTCATGTGGTGATCGAAGAAGCGCTCGACCTGGGAATGGCTTGCCAGGGCATCCAGCTCGGGGCTACCAGAAGCGGGGGCGAGATCCTGAAGGTGCTCGACGTCTACGTGAACCGAGCGAACCGAACGGCCCTCGTCGACTGCGTGGTGGTGGAGGACGGCCGCTCGCAATCCTTCTTCGTGCAACTGGCGCAGAAGGACCGCCAGATCACCGTCCGGCTTCTCGCCGCGACCGATCCCGAGAAGACCACAGGTGTGAAGCGGATCATGGCGCTGATCGCCATACAGATTCGCCAGGCGATCACCGGCAGCTGTTTCGGAAAGACCAACCTTCAAGAGTTCCTGTCCGAACAGTCGTAGGCGGGGAACGATGGCGCGCCTGGTGATGCCGATCACCGGCCGCCGGCAAATAGGCTGCGCGGCACTTTCGCGTCGCCACCCGCGCGTTTAACTTGTCGATCATGACGTGCATCAAGATGAAGGCTGCCGACCCGCGACCGGTGGCGAAGCTCCGCGGTATTCACGTGCCGCTCGCCGGAACCGCGCTGGCGGCGCTCCTGCTCGCCGGCGCGGGTTGCTATGCCGAACCGGCCGGCATGATCCCACCTCCCGAATACGCGTACGGCTACGCGCCCACCTACTACGACGGCTACGTCGTCTACTACGACGACGGCGGCCGGCCCTTCTATTATGTCAATGGCGCTGTGGTGTGGGTGCCCCCGGCCGCCGTGGCGTATCCAGGATTGGTCGCGCACTGGCGCGCCCACGGTCCGGCGTATCGCGACTGGCACGCTCACGTCGGTCCCACATACCGCGGCTACCGTTTCCACGGCCACCGCTGAGCCTCGGCAGGTGTCCCTCTGGAAGCCGGCCGAACGCGAAGGACTCGATGTGCGACGTTGCCGTCCACCTGAGAACGTGAGAGTCCCGGCCTACGTCGATGACTTCGAGACGGGTCGTGCCGCGGAGGCGCCGGCTCGGGCGAGCGCGCGACAGAGCTCCAGCAGTTCGGAGGCCTCCTTCAAGCGTCTGGCGATCGCCGGGCCCGAGAGGTCGATCTTCGTCGCGAGCCGATCCTGCGGTCGCAAGGACCCCGCCAGCCGGCTCGCCTCTCGCAGGCGTGCGTCGATCGCCGCAGCCGACATTGCGGGTCTCACCGATCGATGTCCTTCAGGTTCTGGATGTCCATGAGGTCCTGCGGACGGGCCGCGCGGGCCTTCATCCCGATCAAGGCGTCACGCGAAACGACGGTCACGTCGCGCTCCCCGAACGGGAGCTGAATCCGGCTCGCCCAAACCTCCTCGAGATTCGCATCGACGATCATGAGATCGAGGATCATGAGATCGCCGTCGGGGTCGATCTTGTTGACTCGCTGAACCTCCGTTCCGTCCTTGAATTCGAACGGCAACGCCGCGAGCGAGAAGCCTCGATGGCGGACCGCGTCCAACGCCTTAGGAATGTCGTGGCGCCGCACAAGCAGATCGATGTCCTTGGTGGCCCGAGGCGCGCCCCACACGGCCACCGCGAGACCGCCGACGAGGGCGTAGGGGACCTTCGCCGCGTCGAGCGCCCCGAGGACGCCTTGCAGCTCGTCGTAGATGGTCACGTCGGAATCGTACCACCCTCGGCCCCCCGCCCTGGGCTCCCCGAGATCGCACGGTGCCTTCATCCTACCGCCGCCAACCTCGCGGGCTTCGCCGAGCGCCCCGCGATGAGTTGCGCCAGCTCGCTGCGACAGGAGGCGCAGCCGGTCCCCGCCTTGGGTTGTCAGCGACAGCGCCTCGACGGTGGCGGCGCCTGCGGCAGTGGCGTCGCGCAACCGCGTCTCGCTGATCTCGCTGCAGTTGCAGACGAATGTTCCTGCAGTTGTTCGTCACGACCGGCGTGGGGAATGGCTCGACGTTTCGGATGATCCCCGTCATCTTTCGACGCGAAAGCCTGCGCGCTGCCCAGGGGCAAGGACCAGAGGCCGAACGGCGTGCGCTCGAGTCCGCCCGCCGGGAAGTCACGCTACGGTCGCCACGCCCAAGCCCGAACGCGACTACGGCGTGAGCGTCACGGTCATTGACGCTGTCATCTCGAAGAACTTGTGGTCCGCCCCGGCTTGTCCAACTTGATGGATCTCGAACAAGTAGTCCCCCGGAGGGAAGGCCGCGCCCTTCGCGTTCACAACGCCGGCGGACCCTGGTCCTGACCAGTTCAGGGCCTCCCAGTGCGCGGAACCCTGAACGCAACCGACGTCCAAGCTCAGCGAGGACCTGAACGGATCGGCGCAGGAATGGTCGTCGCATTCGGGACAATAGCTCTGGCCGTTCGCGGTAACGGCGACGAAGGTCTGGAATCCACTCGAATCCGGTTGGCTGCAGGATGGAAAAATGTAGGCCGACGGCTCAACGTCGGCGACGGCAGTCTCCGCGACGACGGTGAAGGGAACGTCGAGGCCCGCGGTCGCCTCTCGAACGGTGAAGGTGCAGCGCGCCGGATTCAGCTCGGTGTGCACCCCTGGCAAGGTAGAGGTCCAGGCGCCGCGACAAGCCGGAATCGCAGAACCGGCGCACGCGGGTCGGTTGTCATGGGCCGCCTCACAGCTGGAGGCGCAGATCACCACGAAGAGCAGCGCCCACGAGGGGAATGCTCTCGCCCTCGAGGCCATCATTGTCGTCGTAACCCGATTCATCGATCTGCAGAGCAGCAAGCCGCGATCCAGAAACTCCATCAATCCCATGCTGCTATCCCAGAGCGAGGGGGGGTCGCTGGCGGGTCGAGGTCGGACAGTTCTGTCGCGATCCGGTCGCCGGAGGCCCTGCATGCCGACCTGCCTCGTACCTCCTGGCAAAGATGTCAGGGAGTCCTGGCACTGTCCGCCCTCGCCCCCTGAGGAAGAAGGCGGTCACGAACAGGACGCCCAGAAGCACCGAGCGCAGAGCGTAGGGCACGCCGACGTTGGTCAACTGGGCCACGAAACCGCCGCCGACCGACCCCGCAAGCATGGCGACGCCCGACGCGATCTGCCCCTTGGCCATCACCGTTTCCAGCTTGCCCGTGAACCCGGTCGCGGCAAGCGCGTCGACCAGCCACGCCTCGGTCGCTCCCGAGAAGAAGGTGAACCCCAGGCCCAGCAGCACGGAGGCCAGCCCCCAGCCCCAGAACGGCGCGCGCGTCCGCCACATGAGGAGGTACAGCAACGTCGACACCAGCAGCGTCGCGGCCCCGAGCAGATACGATCGGCGCCTGCCCCAGGTGTCGGCGACAACGCCCGTCGGCACCTCGAAGACCACCTCGCCCAGCGTGAACAGCGCGTTGGCACCGAACGCCTGCGCGTTGCTGAGACCAGCGTCCAGGAGAAACAGTGTGTTGATCCCCCAAATGAAGGAAGCGGCCAACGTCGACAGCAACGTCAGCAACAGATAGATGCGCTGAACCTTCTTCGCCGCCTCGGGGATTGCCGCCGCCATGTCGCCGCCTGCTCGACACGTTACCTCGTCCCACTCCTGGGTGAGTCCACCAAGGGCTCTCCTGCGCCGTCTGGCCGCGTGATCGGACGAAGGCTGATCATCTTACGAGCATACGTGACGGCGTCCGGTCACACTGAAGGGCGACGACGGCGCCGCGCGCGTTCGCGACCTGGTAGCCGCGAGCCGCTCATGCACGACGAACCTGGAGGACTATCTCCCATGACGCCCGCGACACCCGCCACGGCCACGCACGATGGTCACCCGCGGACCGTCCTGCTGACGGGCGCGACCGGCTTCGTGGGACGGGCCGTCCTGCCCGCCCTCGTGGCCGCCGGCTGGCGGGTGCGCTGCTTCACGCGCGACGCGAAGCGCGCCGCCGCGCGGCTCCCCCTGCTCGACTGGGTGCAGGGCAACGTGGAGGACGCGCCCTCTCTCTCGCGGGCCCTCGCCGGTTGTACGGCCGCGATGTACCTCGTTCACTCGATGGGGGAAGGGGCGACGTTCGCGGAGCGGGAGGTGGTAGCAGCCCAGGGATTCGCGCGGGCCGCGGCGCAAGCAGGCCTCGCGCGCATCGTCTACCTCGGGGGTCTCGCGCCGACCGGTGCTGCATCGTCGCACCTGCGCAGCCGCCTCGCCGTCGGGGAGGCGCTGCGTGCCGGA
>CAYUFS010000044.1:0-46729 GCA_964443975.1 uncultured Myxococcales bacterium
CTGACCTCCAGATTATGAATCCCGAGCCGCAAGGCTCCTGAAGACCCCTTGTAGAAGACGAGGTTGATAGGCCGGGTGTGGAAACGCCGCAAGGCGTGGAGCTAACCGGTACTAATCGGTCGTGCGGCTTGGCCACCATTACTTTTCGTTCTGTTTGGAACCCTCAGAGGGTTCCAAGCCTCCCGCGATGGGCTCCGACGAGCAAGCTCGTCTCCGCCCGACGCGAGATGTTTGGATCCTAGGTTCCAAGCCTCCCGCGGTGGGCTATGCCCGACGCGAGAGTTTGCGAGACTCCGTCTATTTGGTTGAGGACGAAGTTCTTTGAATGAGCCGCTTGATTGCGGCACTCAAGACAAATTTAGTTTCTCGTGGTCAGCCATCGGCTTATCTCGAGTCCGACCTGCGGGTCGGAGGCCCGGCGCCTGGCGTCGAGGCGAAACGACAAGTTTCGGCGGTCTCACCGGAGGGGTCACACCCGATCCCATCTCGAACTCGGAAGTTAAGACCTCCAGGGCCGATGGTACTGCAGGGGAAGCCCTGTGGGAGAGTAGGTCGCCGCCGGAAGTTTTCGAAGAGCCCCGGATCCAGACGGATCCGGGGCTTTTCCTTTTTCTGGCGGGCGGTCCTGTCGGTTTCGAGTGGCAACTTGCCGCGATTCGGCCAGAACGTCCATCGTGAAGGATATCGTCGCGGTGGCTGCCCTGGTGACGCTGGTAACGGGATGCATCTTTCCGAAGGCGGGGGCGTTGCCGCCGCCGCTGACCGCGGTGGAGGTCGCGCGAGCCCAGGCGAGGTGGCCCGACGCGAGCGAGACGACGCTGGCGACCGGCAGGGATTTGTTCGCCTCCCATTGCAACGCTTGCCATAGCTACCCGGACGTCGCGGCGATTCCCGAGGATCGCTGGCGCCCAATCCTCGCGAAGATGAGCCGGAAGGCTGGGCTCGATCAGGGGCAAGACGAGGCTGTACTTCGGTTCATCCTGGTGGCCCGGGCGGGCTCGGCCCCTTGAGCTCGGCCGCTGGCAATTGCACCCGGGCCCCAGGCCCGGCCCGACGGCGTTGCTGCCCCAACGGAGTTGTTGCAATGCGGGCTCGTACAATTGACTTTCGCCGGGCAAAGGCGGTGATATGGTAGCGGCCCCCGCAAAGAACCGGACACACAGGAGGATTTCGAGTTATGCGCGCAAGTTGTCTCGCTCTCCCTTTCGTGATGATTTCTTTCGTCGCCGTCACGTCGGCCCGCGCCGAGGACGGCGATCCCAACCATGGCAACTTCACGCTCGCCGAGGCCATCAAGGGCCTCCCTGGGCCGGCCGCGGGTCCCCTGCAGGCCGTGATCGAGACGAGCAAGGGCAAGTTCACCTGCGAGCTCTATGACAAGCAGGCCCCCGTCACCGTCGCGAACTTCATCGGGCTGGCCACCGGGAAGCGCGCCTGGCAGGATCCCAAGACGAACAAGTGGGTCCAAAAGAAGCCGCTCTACGATGGTCTGATCTTCCACCGCGTGATTCCGCACTTCATGATCCAGGGCGGCGACCCGCAGGGCACCGGAATGGGTAACCCCGGCTATCGGTTTCAGGACGAGTTCTCTCCCGAGCTTTCCTTCGACAAGCCCGGACGATTGGCGATGGCGAACTCAGGTCCGGCGACCAACGGCTCTCAGTTCTTCATCACGGACAGCACGCCCACCCACCTGACGGGTCACCACACGATCTTCGGGCAGTGCGATCCGGTCTCGCTGGTCACTGAGATCGCCTCGGTCCCGCAGGGGCCGGCGAATCGGCCCATCGACCCCGTCTTCATCAAGAAGGTCATCATCTCCCACGCCAAGCCGGCGAAGCCCTCGGCAGCGACGAAGGCAAAGTCGGCCGACAAGAAGGCGGACAAGGGAGCCGCCGCCGGGGAGACGCCGCCCGCGGCGAAGCCAGCAGCGGAGAAGCCACCCGCCGCGCCGGGCGGCGGGTAGCCCCGCCAACGCGCGGAAGCGGCGAAGGTTGCCTCCCGCGCGCATCTTCCGTCCTCGCAGCTTCCTTGCTCTTTGCTTTGTGGCATCGTCCTCCCGGGCGTCCGGCGCCCCTCACGTCAAACCGGGCCGCGCGTGCGGTCGTGTGAGCCCCCCTTGAAACACTTCGTCCTCGACACCAATGTCCTGATTCACGACCCGCGCGCGATCTTTCAGTTCGGCGACAACGAGGTGATCCTGCCGATCTTCGTTCTCGAGGAGGTCGACCAGTTCAAGAAGGAGGCCTCGGAGCGCGGGCGCAACGCCAGGGAACTGGCGCGCGTCCTCGACCGTCTGCGCAGCGAGGGAGGCCGGCTGGCTGAGGGCGCGGTGTTGCCCAACGGCGGCCGCCTTCGGGTCGCCACCGCCGAGCGCACGGTGCCGCGGACGTTGCGGGAGAGTCAGGTCGCCGACTACCTTATCTTGATGGTGGCGGTCGACGTTCGCGCCGCGCACCCGTCGGACCCCACGGTGTTCGTCACCAAGGACGTCAACCTCCGCATCCGCGCCGACTCGCTCGGGCTCACGGCGGTCGACTTCGATCCAGAGCGTGTGACGATGGAGGAGCTCTACTCCGGAATGACCGAGCTCCCGGTCAGCGGCGCCGAGGTCGATGCGTTCTTCAGCGGCGGGACCCTCGAGCTCCCGGGGGCCAACTTCCGTGCGAACGAATACGTCTTGCTGCGGGACGTGGAGAGCCCCTCTCACAGCGCCCTCGGCCGATTCGACAAGGCGCAGGGGAAGCTCGTCCAGCTCAAGAAGATCCGCGACGGCGTCTGGGGTATCCGTCCGAGGAACAAGGAGCAGCACTGCGCGCTCGACCTGTTGCTCACCGACGAGATCAAGCTCATCACGCTGGTGGGCAAGGCCGGAACCGGGAAGACGATGCTCGCGCTGGCGGCGGGGCTGCAGAAGGTCGTCGAGGAGAACACGTACTCGAAGTTGCTGGTCAGCCGGCCGATCTTTCCGCTCGGGCGAGACGTCGGCTACTTGCCAGGCGATCTCGAGGAGAAGCTGAACCCGTGGATGCAGCCCATCTATGACAACGTGGAGTTCCTGATGGGCCTCTCGAAGCCCGAGCGCAAGAGCGGGCGGAGCTATCACGAGCTCATCGACATGGGGTACATCGAGATCGAGCCGCTCACCTACATTCGCGGTCGCTCCATCCCCAACCAGTTCATCATCGTGGATGAAGCCCAGAACCTGACGCCGCATGAGGTGAAGACGATCATCACGCGCGCAGGCGAGGCGACGAAGATCGTGCTGACCGGCGATCCGTACCAGATCGACAATCCCTACGTCGACGCCACGTCGAATGGGTTGACCACGATCGTCGAGAAGTTCAAGGCGGAGGGGGTGGCCGGCCACGTGACGTTGAGCAAGGGCGAGCGCTCGCCCCTGGCAGAGCTCGCGTCGAACATCCTCTGAGCTGACTCGGGTTGGCGACTTTGGCGCCAAGGGCCGTTTCCGTTACTATCGTCCCGTGATCTCCGTGGGGGCGAGCAGCATGGGTCAGCGAAGCGAAAACCGGAGCGCGCGGGGGGCAGCAGCGGGCCTGCTCAGCGGGAGGAGGACGGCAGGATGGCCACGCCTGGTTTCATAACGGTGACACCGCTTTGCGGCGAGGAGCTGCACTTTCGGTCGATGACGGGCGGCGAGGAGATCGGGCAACCGTTCGAATACGCGGTCGACGTCCTCTCGAAGAATCCCGACATCAAGCTCTTCGAAGCTCTGGGCCAGAAGATGACGGTGACCGTTCAGTATACGGAGTCGGGCGCTCGGCACTTCAACGGCCTCGTGACCCGACTGTCCCAGACCGGCATGTTCGGTAACTACTATGCCTACCGGGCGGTGCTTCACCCGTGGCTGTGGTTCCTCGGCCGGGCGAGCGACTGCCGCATCTTTCAGAACAAGAGCGTCCCCGAGATCGTGGGCAAGATATTCCGCAAGTACCCGATGGGCTCGTTCCGGGTGGCGCTCGAGAAGCCTGGCCAGGATTATCTGCCTCGCGAGTACACCGTTCAGTACCGCGAAACGGACCTGAGCTTCGTCAGTCGCCTGCTCGAGGAGGTGGGGATCTCCTATCACTTCGTTCACGGGCCGGAATCACACACCCTGGTGTTGACCGACTCGATCAGTGGCCGCGAGCACGAGGACGGATACGCCAAGGTGCCTTTGCGGGCTGCCGTCGGAAGTGGCCAGATCGAGTGTCTCACGACCTGGCACGTGAGCCAGGACGTGAAGACCGCCGCCTATGTTCTGAAGGACTTCGACTACCTGAACTCGGGAGCGTCGCTGCTGTCCCAGCTCGTGCCGGGCGAGGCCAAGGACCGCCGCCTCCTCGGCGAATACTATGACTATCCTGGCCGCTACCTGAAGCAGGCCGCCGGCGACAGGGCGGTCCAGGTTCGCTTGAACGAGGCGCAGGCCTATTATGAGACCATTCACGCGGCCGGGACGACGCGGGGGCTCGGCGTCGGCAACATCTTCATGCTCACAGAGGCGCCGTGGAGCGACGGCAAGACGGAGCACCTCGTCGTGAGGGCCGACTACCAGATGCATGGCCACGATCCCGAGTCGGGTGGCGGTGGCGGTGGCGAGGAGAACGATTTCTTCGAATGCTCGTTGACCTTGGTCTCATCGCAGCTGCCGTTTCGGCCGCCGTGTCGCACGCCGCGGCCCTTCGTTCAGGGACCGCAGACGGCGATCGTCGTCGGCCCCCACAAGGACGACGACAACCCCGAGGAGATCTGGACCGACGACCTCGGTCGGGTTCTGGTGCGGTTTCACTGGGAGCGCCTCGGGCCGGAGAAGCCCAACGATCCTGAGCGCGCCGACGACGACAAGGACAACGAGAGCACGCCGTGTTTCGTTCGGGTCGCGTCGCTGTGGGCGGGGAAGCAGTGGGGGATTCAGTTCACTCCCCGGATCGGCGAGGAGGTGATGGTCGAGTTTCTGGAGGGCGATCCCGACAGGCCCATCGTCACTGGCCGCGTCTACAACAACCTGCACAAGCCCCCTTACGCGAACGCCAAGAAGACCCAGAGCGGCATCAAGACCCGCAGCAGCAAGGGCGGCGGGCCCGACAACTTCAACGAGATCCGCTTCGAGGACAAGAAGGGTCAAGAGGAGCTGTACGTTCAGGCCGAGAAGGACCACAACATCAAGGTGAAGGCGAACCGCAGCCTCAGCGTCGGCGCCAACGACGCCATCACCGTCGGAGGGACTCGCAGCACGACCGTGACCAAGAAGGACACGGTCACCCTGAAGGACGAGCACGAGATGACCGTCACCAATCTCGTCACGGAGACGTTCAACAAGGGCCACACCCTGAACGTTCACGGCGCAGACCAGACCATCACGATCACCGAGGGCAAGACCGAGACCATCACCAAGACCTATGGGGTGAAGGCGGACGGCATCATAACCATCGAGAGCAAGGCCCAGATCACGCTGAAGGTTGGCGAAAGCTCGATCACCATCGCCCCGGACAGGGTCGAGATCACAGCGAAGCAGGTGGCCGTCACCGGGACCATCGAGGCCCTCTTCCAGGGGGCGGCCGCGTCGATCACGGCGCACGCTCCCGGCGTGGAGATCACGGGAACCGCGATCAAGCTGAACGGGTAGGCCGCGCCAGCCCCTCCTCGGGCGGGGCGTTCGTGTGGCCGCCGCGGCCGGGTCGAATCGGCCGGATCGTCACATATACTCCCGGCCTTCACATGGCGGCCCCCGCAAAGATCACGCGTGTTCGGAACATAGGCATCGTCGCCCACATCGACGCGGGCAAGACGACGGTCAGCGAACGCTTCCTGTTTCACGCCGGGCGGATCCATAAGATCGGCGAGGTCCACGACGGCGAGGCGCAGATGGACTGGATGCCCCAGGAGCGCGAGCGCGGCATCACGATCACGGCGGCCGCCACCAGCTTCCCCTGGCGCGGGCACGACATTCACCTGATCGACACCCCCGGACACGTCGACTTCACCATCGAGGTCGAGCGCAGCCTGCGCGTCCTGGACGGCGCGGTGGTGGTGTTCGACGGCGTATCCGGCGTCGAACCTCAGTCGGAGACGGTGTGGCGGCAGGCTGACAAGTTCCACGTGCCGCGCATCGCGTTCATCAACAAGATGGATCGCATGGGCGCGGACTTCGCCGGTGCGGTGGAGGAGATTCGCACCCGGCTGGGATCGCGGCCCATCCCGATCCAGCTGCCGATCGGCGCGGAGGAGAAGTTCCAGGGCGTGATCGACCTGATCAGGATGAAGGGCCTCACGTTCAGCGGGGAGGAGACGGAGGAGCCCGAGGTGGGTCCCATCCCCGAAAGTGAAAGCGCCGCCGCGGCCGCCGCCCGCGAGAAGCTGGTCGAGGCGGCGGCGGACTTCGACGACGCCATCGCGAACGACTTTCTGGAAGGGCGGCCGGTCGGCGAGGAGGCGCTGGTGGCGGCGTTGCGGAAGGGGACCATCGCCTGTGGGCTGGTGCCGGTGCTGACGGGGGCGGCGCTGCGGAACAAGGGCGTGCAGCCCCTGCTCGACGCCGTGTGTGATTTCTTGCCGTCGCCGCTCGATGTCCCCGCCATCGAGGGCACGGTGCCGGGGACCGGCGAGAAGGCCACGCGCCCGCCGGACGACGCCGCGCCGTTTTGCGCGCTGGCGTTCAAGGTCGCCATGGACGAGGGACGCAAGGCCGTCTACCTGCGCATCTATTCGGGGGTGGTGAAGCCGGGCGACGAGGTCCACAACCCGCGGACGCGGAAGAACGACAAGGTGGCGCGGCTGTTCTCGGTGCACGCGAACCGTCGCGAGCGCATCGAGCGCGCTGGAGCGGGGTCCATCGTGGTCGCCATGGGCCTGCGCGACGCGGGGACCGGCGACACGATGTGTTCGCCGCGCGCGCCCATCCTGCTGGAGCGCATCGACATCACCGAGCCGGTCATCGCGCGCGCCATCGAGCCCAAGACCCAGGCGGAGAAGGAGAAGCTCGACTTCGGGCTCGGCAAGATGGCGGACGAGGACCCAACGTTTCGGTTCGGAGAGGACGCCGAGACGGGGCAGATGATCATCCGCGGCATGGGCGAGCTGCACCTCGACATCATCGTCGATCGCCTTCGTCGCGAGTACGGCGTGGACGCAAACGTGGGCCGGCCCCAGGTCGTCTACCGCGAGACGCTGGCGAAGGCCGCGGAGGGTGAGGCCCGCTTCGAGCGCGTGATCGAGGACGAATCCCTGTTCGGGCACGCGCGCGTCCGCGTCGCCCCGCGACCGCGCGCGGCGGGCAACGTCCTGCGGCTCGACATCCCTCGACCTCACCAGGCCCCGGGCGCCCCTCGGGTGCCGGAGACGCCCGCCGCCATCACCGACGCCGCGCTCGAGGGCGCGCGCGAGGCCATGCGCTCGGGCCCCGAGGGCTATCCCATCGAGGACATCGAGGTGGTGATCACCGGCCTCGAATATCGGCCCGACGCCTCGACCCCACCCGGCGAGAAGGCGGCGGTGGGCGAGGCGATGCGCAACGCGTTTCGCGAGGCGGGCACGCGCCTGCTCGAGCCCATCATGCGCGTCGAGGTCACGGCGCCCGAGGCGAACCTCGGCGACGTGCTCGGGGATCTGAACGCGCGGCGCGCGCAGATCGAGGACGTCGGGTTTCGGGGTCAGCTGCGCATGATCGTCGCCAAGGTGCCTCTGCGGCGGATGTTCGGGTACTCGACCGACCTGCGATCGGCGACGCAAGGTCGGGCGACTTACGCCATGACCTTCGAAGCCTACGATGCGTGGGAATAGGGGCGGCTTCGCCGCTGGCATTCGTCGCCGTCTGCCGGTCGCGGTCCTGTTGGTGTTGCTTCCGTGGCCCGGCGCCGTGCCGGCGGCGGCGCCGCCCGTTCGAGACTACGCGGATGGCCACGGACGACCGCGCGCGCTCGCTGTCGATGCGGCGGGCGATCTTCTCTACGTCGCGTCGTCGACCGCCGACCGGCTGGACGTGATCGACGTCGGGGCGGCGCGCCCGCGGCGCGCGACCTCGCTGCGCATCTGTCGTTTTCCGGACGCGCTCGGCGCGTTGCCGGGCGGAGGCGTGGTCGTGTCATGCCGGTTCGATCCGGCGCTGCGCGTGGTCACGCGCGGCGCGCGGCCGGACGCGTTCGAGGTTCGCGCCGTGGACGCTGGCCCCGAGCACGGGAGCCGCGGCCTCGCGCTCGATCCCGCAGGGAGGTTCGCGTACGTCGCCTCTCCGGCGCGTGGAGGCGTGAAGATCGTGGCGCTGACGCCGGGGGCAGGGCCACCGCGCTTCGCTCCCACCGGCCTGTTTCCGCAGTCCGTCCGGTTCGTTCCCCCGGACGTTGATGCGGGGCGGAGCCAGCCGCTGCTGCTGGTGGCGAACTTCATCGGGCACACGGTGAGCGTTCATCCGGTGACGGCGGACGGGGGCGTCGCCGCGGCGGTGCAGACCATCGCGACCGCCGCCCCTGTTCTCGATCTGGAGGTGCTCCCATCGCGCGCGCGCGCGCCGACGACGGCGGCCGAGCCTTCGTTTCCTCTTCCTCTTCCTCTTCCTCTTCCTGGAGATGACGGGCGCGGCGCCCTGTTGCTGGCCACGCACGAGGATCGTCCGCTCTCGCGCCCGCACCTGGCGGTCGAAGGCCTCGACAGCGTGGTCCTGGTCTTCAGGGCTGCTGGCCCCGGGGCCAAGGTTCCCTTCGTCGATCCCGGACCGGGACGCCGCACTACGCTGAACCTGTCCGAGCGCGCCAGCGACCCGCTCGTCGGCCTCGACGCCCTCGCCGTCGACCAGGACAGCGGGCACGTCGCGTTGGTGGGTGCTGGCTCCGACAACCTGCTGGTCGCTCCGCTCAGCGGGCTTCGCGGCGCGCCGGCCATCGCCGTGGGCTCGAATCCGTCCGCGATCGCCTTTCTCGGCGGCAACCGGGCGGTGACCGCGGATCGACTGAGCGACACGCTGTCGTTCGTGCGCGTGGGCCCCGGCGCCGCCGCGCTGACGGACACGGTGGTGGTGGGCGCTCCCGCACGCTCGACCCCGGCCGCTCGCGGAGAGCTGCTGTTCTACAGTCGCGCGCTCGTGCCGAACAACGTCGCCACGGGACCGCTGTCCATCTACACCTGCGCCGCCTGTCACGCCGACGGCCATATCGACGGCCGGCGCCATCCCGCAAAGCGCGATCGGTTCTTCTCGATGACGAAGACGTGTCGCGGTCTCGTTGGGACCGAGCCGTTCTTGAGCCTCGGCCGCCCGGACACTTTTGCCGCGTTCGCCGACAACATCGTGGCCAGCCACGCGCAAGGCGCCGAGGACGCGCCCGACAGCTACGACCAGTACCCGGTCTCGCTTCGGGTTCGTGCGGGGGCGCGCTGGGTCAACGTGACGCTGTCGCCGCAGGCAGTGCGCGCGGCGCTCGCCGCGTACATGGCGCGCATTCCCCTCGAACCGTCTCCATTCGTGCCCGTCGGCCGTCGAGCGCTCACCGCGGCCGAGCGCCGCGGCCTCGCGGTCTTCCGGGCTCGGTGCGGCGAGTGCCACGAGCTCTCGTCCGCGACGACGCCGGCGCGGGTGGTGCCACAGCCTGAGCAAGAGGCGGCCGTGCTAGCGGGCCGGCTCGTCTTGACCAGCGCCCGTCGTTACGATGTCGGCACACCCGTGCTGGGCGAAGGCGGGAACAACCCGCCTTCCTTGCGCGGCGTCTGGGCCGCGGCGCCCTACTTCAGCGACGGGAGCGCAGCGACCCTGGAGGACGTGGTTCGACGAACGGATCCCGACGGCGCGAAGGTGCACGCTCCCGAAAACGCCAACCAGCCCAGCGCGTTTTCTTCGGCGGAGCGGAGCGACTTGCTCGCGTTTCTTCGCGGACTCTAACGAGACGCGCGGCCGCGCCGCACGGAGTGCGGGCAGCCGCGCGAGGCCGGGCTCGACGGACTACCAGCCGGCCTTGTCGTCCTTCTTGGCGCCCTTGTCGTCCTTCTTCTCGGACTTCTCCTTCTTGGCCTTCTCGGCCTTCTCGGCGGCGGGGGCGCCCGCCTTGTCTTCGGCGCGAACGGGCATCGCGGTCAGGAAGGCGGCCGCGACGACAGCAGCAATGACGGTCTTGATCATGGGATCCTCCTCGATGAGGTTCTGGTTTGGCCCTGTGATTGGGGCAGGTCGGTTCTATCGAATTGCGGGCCGAGAGGCGAGCAGGGCGGAGCGCCGTTCGTGTTCCTCAGCGCGGCCTCGACCATCGCCGGCGTCCGCCCGCGAAGGCCAGCGCCAGCATCACGAAGGCGGCGAGCGTCGATGCAAGCGAGGCGTCGCCTTCCAGGTAGGCGCAACCGCCGGAGGAACCGTTGTTCGACTCTCCCGATCCGGCGCCACCGGAGGCAGCGCCACCCGAGCCGGCGCCGCCCGAGCCGTTGGTGCCGCCCGAGCTCGCGCCGCCCGAAGCGTTCGCGCCACCCGAGCTCGCGCCGCCCGAGCCGTTGGCGCCGCCCGAGCTCGCGCCGCCCGAGCCGTTGGCGCCGCCCGAGCCCGCGCCGCCGGAGCCGCTCGCGTCAGCGCCTCCGGATCCGGTCGTGGCGTTTCCGCCGGTCCCGCTCGACGAGGCTCCGCCCGAGCCTGGTTGCGTGCCACCGGCTCCGGTCGAACCGGCAGTGCCGGCCCCACCGCCGCCCGCGCCGCTGGTCCCGCCCGCGCCGGGCCCTCCGCCACCTCCGCTCGCTCCGCCGGCTCCCGTGGGCCCGCATGAAAACGGCGTTCCCGCGGCGTCCACCACGACGTCGGCGCACTCGTAGTAGCCCGACGTGGGGTTGTCCATCATGAATTGAGTGAGCTGAAGCGTGCACTTCGCGCACGGCGTGCTCGGGATCGTCACCACGAACATGCGCTTGCCGCCCGTCACCGCGCTGGTGTGGGGCAGGATGTTGTCCGCCAGCACCGGCGACATCACCGGGTTCTCCGGCGTCGGGCTGATCGCGGGGAAGGTGTCAGCGCCGGTCGGGTCCAGGCTGATGCGGAAGAACCCGGGGTGATAGATGGTCTCGGTGAACGTGACCAGCAGCTGCTGCCCGGCAACCAGGTGCGTGACCATGTTGGACTTCTTACCCGTGGAAGCTCCGCAGGGTCCCGTCTTGATACCGGATGCGCTGTACGCGTAGCGCGCAACCGGACAGGTCAATTGGATGTGGGCGGCTGCCTGATTCGCCGTGAAGCAAACGGCGAGGGCCGCCAAGAACGAAGGCCATGCGCGGCTGTTCATAGGACTCCTTTGAAGCAGAGCGTCGCGTCCCTCACCGGGCCGCGTCCGAGCAAACGGACCTTAGCGCGGCGGGTTCCAGGGTGTCTAGCTCGCATCGCTGCTTGCATCGATTCGTCACGGGCGGCGCGGCGCGGCGCCGTCGAGGCGGCTCATCGCGGCGCGCGCCTCGGGGTCGTAGGGATCGATGGCGAGCGCGCGCCGAAGCCAGTCGCGCGCGTCCTCGCCGCGCCCTCGGGCGAGGGCGATCTCGGCCATCAGCGTGAGGCTCGCGCGGTCCTGCTCGTCTTGCAGCAGCACGCGCGCCAGGCTCTCTGCCGCGGCAAGGTCGCCGTCGATGAAGTAGGCGCGGGCGCGGAGCTGGGTGGCCGCGCGGGTGTCGACCGTGCCGAGCAGGTACAGGGCCTGGCGCGCGTGTCCGAGCACCGCGAGCGTTCGCGCGAGGTTGAGGCGCGCTGCATTCTCGAGCGCGGGATGGCCGCGAAAGCGACCGCCGAGCTCGTTCGCGATGTGGTCGATCGTTTCGCGACGGCCGAGGTCCAGACCGTCGCCGGCCGCGGCCCCGGCCCCGCCGCGCGCGTAGAGCAGCTCGGAGCCGTCGGTGTAGATCAGCTTCCACTCGTCGTCGTGCGCGAGCTGGGCGGCGAGCCGCAGGTAGCGGTCCGGATAGCCGGTCGTCAGAACGACGTAGCGAAATCCCTGCGCCGCGGCCAGCGCATCGAATCCTGTTGGATCATCGAGCAGCGCCAGGTAGGCCGCGTACTCGGGCGCGGTGTGCAGCATCAGGCGCGTATCGATGTACGGGCGCAGGCCCGGCACCGTGAAGGTCAGATATCCGCCCGCGTGATCCGGCGCGAAGACGGGCCCGCTCGCCCCGAGCTCCGCGAGCCGGCTGGCGGAGCCGACCGGGAAATGAAACGGCGTGGGCTGTCCCGTCGCGGGCTCGCGCGAGAACGTCAGCGTCGCCACCCCCACGAGCGCGGCCAATGCGAGGTGAGCCGCGTGCGCCAGCCAGCGGGCCCGGATGGGCGGGAGCGGCGCGGCCGCTATGCCCGGCGCAGCCCCACCGAAGGCAGCACCGATGCCGATGGCGATGAGCGGCGGCGCCATCAGATACAACAAGAGAACGTTTCGATTTGCCACCAGGGCCAGCCCCAGGAAGGCCACCAGCAGGACCACGTGCGCCAGGCGCAGCCGCGGCCGAAACGCGACCAGGGCGAGCGCGATGGCGAGCAGCACCCATTTGAAGTGTCCGATCTGCTCGGGCGACGTTCGCTCGAGGACGAACGGCGGGATGTTCTCGGCGATCGCGGTGCTGAAGATGTTCTGCTGGCCGGGGGCGATCCGCGCCAGCAGGTGCGCGGGCAGCGCCACCCCGGCTCGTCCGAACGGGTTGACGAAGGAGGCAAGGACACAGAGCGCGAACGTGAGCAGCAGCGGGCGCAACGAGGCGCCGCGGTCATCCACTCGCGAGCCAACACGGGCGAGGGCAGCCTCCGCCAGGTACGCTCCGACGAGGAGCAGGCCGAGAGGGGCCAGGCCCTGGCAGTTGACCCAGATGACCTGGAGCAGGGGCAGGTGCCAGGGAATGCGTCGCGGCGCCTGGCCCCGGTTCTCCAGGGCGTGCAGGAACACGGCGAGGAACAGCGCCGTCGCGATGATCGGGCGAAGCGGCAGCAGGTGGCGGGCGAGGTACAGCGTCGTGAGCAGCGTGGCCGCGCAGACGTCGCGGGCGACGGGGCCTCCGGCCCGCTCGGCGGTGCGGGTCGAGATCGCCGCGGTCGCCGCGACGGCGGCGGCCTTGGCGACGGCTAGCCCGACGAAGCCCGAGACACGAAAGATCCAGAACGCCAGGAGCTGGAACAGCCAGTGAACGTCGATCCAGGGACGCCCAGCCGCGCTCGTCGTGAACGGATCGGCGCGCAACAGCGCGTGCCTCGCCACCATCTCCCGCCCCGCGGCGAGGTGCCAGTAGATGTCGCCGTCGGCGATCGGGCCGAGCGCCACCAGGAACGCGCCGACGATGACGCCGGCATACACCCAAATCCCCGATCGCGCGGGACCGGCGCGCAGGCTCGACGCTACTTCCAGGGGAACCAGTTGTTGGTCTGCATCAACATGACCACCCGATCCGCCCAGGTCTTGTGGCCCTGCATGTCGAAGTGGTGATCGTCCTGCATCTCGAGACCGTCCGTGGGAACGATCACGAGGTTCGAGATCATCCCGGGGAGGCCGCGAATGAGCGGCGTCATCACCTTGCCGATCGGGCCGGTCGGCAGGAACTGGCCCGTCGCCATCTGCTCGTAGTCGCAGAACAGCACCGGCAGGTTCGGCTCACCCAGATCGGCGCGAATGTCGGAGATGATCTGTGCCATGCGCATCGGGAACCCGGGAACCTGCGCGGCCGGGAGGTGCTCGCCGTCGGTGATGCCCAGCATGACCACGATGGCCCCGAACGTCACGTTCCCTTTCAACTGCCCGGCCCAGTTCATGAAGATCGGGTAGTAGAGACCGCCCTTCTGGTAGTCGATTGTCGTCTCCATCGCGACTCCCAGCCCGACCGAGATGAACTGGACGTCGCTGCCTGGGGTCAGCGCCGCTTTCGCGGATTGCAGGATCGCCATGCCCGGTCCCGCGGTCTTCTGGGTCATCCCGGCCGCTACGGTCGGGGGCGCGGTGGGCTCCTTGGCGGCCGTGAACGTGCCCTTGTAGCTCCAGAGCCCGGGCACCGTGGTGAAGAAGTACGGCATGAGGCTGGTGGGCTTGTTCGCCATCCCCATCATGTTCGAGTGGCCGAAGTGGATGATGACGACGGCCTTCTCCTTGGGAACGAAGGTCCCGTTGATCATGACGCCGGCGCCGCTGGGGCCGCTGCCACCGGTGCCGGTGGTTGGACTGGATCCGCCCGTGGCACTGGCGCCGCCGGAGCCGTTCGAGCCGCCCGTGCTGCTGCTGCCGCCCGAGGCCGCGCCTCCGGTGGCCGCCCCTTGGGCTCCGCCCGACGAGGCAGGTTGTCCGCCCGACCCCGAGGAAGCGCCGCCCGAGCCAGAAGGCTGTCCTCCCGACCCCGACGACGTTCCGCCCCCGCTGCCGTTCGTGCCGCCAGAACCGGATGACGGTTGACCTCCGGTGCCAACGCCCGAGCTTCCCCCGGAAGCGCCGGCGGTGGGATGGGCCTGCAGGCCACATGCGCCTCCGAAAAACCCAATCAGCGCGGCTGCCATCAGGCCGGCAAGGACCGATGATGCCCCGGGCGGCCGACCGTCATTCGCTCGTGAAGCTCTCGAAGCAACGATCGACGAAGTGGCGTGGTCAGACATGTGATTCCTTCTTTCCGGGCCCGTCCGTCCAGACTTCCCGCCGCGGGCAGATCCAGGTCAAGACGTGAGTGGCGGCCTGTCCGCCACATTCATCAAAACGGTGCTGTGGCGATCCCCAGCGCGACGGTCCAGGGAGCCCAGCCCCATGGCGTGCGAGGGAGGCCCATGTCGTCCTGATGGACGCCGTCCCATTTGTAGGGAATCGACCCGGCCAGCAGCACGGCAAAGTACTCCGTCGACCATTCAATCGAAATGTTGGCGGCGAGGGCCAGGAGGGGCGTGTTCTGCTGCGCGTTCTTATCCAGATCGTGGCCATCGAAGCCGGTCAACGACAGACCGAACGCAGGCACGAACGGTCCCCAGAAGTAGCCGGCGTAGCCATAGCCGGTGAGGCTTGGAGCCCGGTAACTATCGAACTTGTTTTTTCCCCCGCGATAGGACGCGACGCCTCCGAATACGAGCACCCCCCACACCCGATCAAGCGTCTGGTCGAGAATCAAGGTGCCCGTCGGTCTCCCGAATCCGAGCTGGGAGGTCTGGTTGATGACATTAAGAATTTTTGCGGTGGGCGTGTAGGTCGCGTCATAGGTCCCCGTCGGCAGCCCCACGATTCCCGTCAACGTCAGCGCATTGATTCGACCCAACCTGCGGGTAAGTTGCAAGCTCACGTCGCCCAGTCCCGCGTTAGACCAGTCGACAGGCGGATCCACAGGGTTGGGGTTGATCAGGTATTTGTAGATGAGGGGAACGTTCACTCCAGCGTTCCATTTCTCACCGATGTCCGTCGTAACGAGCGTGTTGAAAAAGAAACTGTGTTCGGGATTGGCGCTGGTTCCGAGCTTCGTGTACAGCACCTGCTCCTGAACATTGAACAGGCCGCCCGTGACATTGCGGCCAATCCATTTGACGCCAGCGCCGGCACCCGCGCCCGCGCCCGCGCCGCATCCGCCGATGGTCTGCCAGCTCGCCAGCATCGGCGATATCTCGCCGACGCGAACGAGCAGCGCCGGATCAGCCTGCGTGAAGCTCGCCAGCAGCGACGAGCGGCTGCCAATCGCGCCATCTTCGTTAGACCCGGAAAATGCTTTGAGGCGTTCAGCAAGACGCCTTCCTTCGCGCCATTTGAGCGCCCAGGGACACGCCGTTGCGCAAGCAAAGGCGAGCATGAGAAACAATGATGGTCTGGGGTGCTTCATGCGGATTGGGAAACGCCGCGCATCGAGAAGCGAACCAAAAGCGAATGCACCCTATCATGTCGCCCCAACAATTTGATAGAGGTTGATGCCCGGAAACGTTGTCTCTGATCCCGGCGCGGAACAGCATGGTCTTCACAAGCCACGTCTTCCTTTTCTACTTTCTGCCCCTGGTTCTGGGGCTGTATTACCTGTTGCCGTTCCGGGCGCGCACGGCGTTGATCGCCGTTTCGAGCTACGTTTTTTACGGATGGGCCAACCCGATCTGGGCGGTCCTGATGTTTTTCGGGTCTAGTGTCGATTATTTCTGCGGTATTGGGCTGTTGAAGCTGTCGGGGCTTCCAGACCAGGACGGACTTCCGCCTGTTATCAATCGCCAGGTACCGCGAACCGGAAAAATGCAGGCACTGTTGGTGGTATCAATCGTCACGAATCTGGGCCTGCTCGCCGTTTTCAAATACACCGGGTTCGTGGCAGAGAACCTGAACGCCCTGGCGCGGGGCCTCGGCTTCGGGCCCGATGCGGTGCCTATCCTGCACGTGGTGTTACCGGTTGGGATCTCGTTCTACACGTTCAAGGCCATGAGCTACGCCATCGACGTTTACCGGGGCGACGCCCGCCCCATGCGGCGCTTCACCGACTACCTGTGCTTCGAGGCGTTCTTTCCCGATCTCGTCGCCGGCCCGATCATTCGCTACGCCGCGCTAGAGGAGCAGATGCGCGTGCGGCGGCATACGCTCGACAAGTTCGCCCGCGGCGTCGCGTTCTTCGCGTTCGGCATGGGCAAGAAGATCCTGATCGCGAATCCGATGGGCCACGTCGCGGACACCGCCTTCGGCGCCGGGACGTTGCACGCGCACGACGCCTGGTTCGGGCTCCTGGGCTACGCGTTCCAGATTTACTTCGACTTCTCCGGGTACTCCGACATGGCCTGTGGCCTGGCGTTGATGATGGGCTTCGTGCTGATCCAGAACTTCGACTCGCCCTACAAATCCGACAGCATCACGGACTTCTGGCGGCGGTGGCACGTCAGCCTCTCGACCTGGCTGCGCGACTACCTGTACATCCCGCTCGGCGGCAACCGGAAGGGGGAGGGGCGCACGTACGTGAACCTGATGACGGTCATGCTGCTCGGCGGGCTGTGGCACGGCGCCAGCTGGAACTTCGTGCTCTGGGGCGCCATCCACGGCGGGATGCTGGCGTTCGAGCGCGCGCAGGGTAAGGCGAGCGTCTACCGCCGGCTGCCGCATCCCGTCCGCGTTGGCATCACGTTCTTCGTGGTCTGCCTTTCCTGGGTGTTCTTCCGCGCGAAGACGCTGGGCCAGGCGGTCACGTTCCTGAAGTCTCTGTTCGGCCTCGCCGCGGTGACCGCCGCCTCCGATGTCCCCGCGGGCGGGCTGTACACGCGCCTCCACGTCTCCGTGTTCGCGCTCGCGGTGGTGCTGGTGTGGGCGGCGCCGAACACCTGGGCGTTCACCAACCGACTCACGCTCCCGCGGGTAGCGGGGGCGCTGGGGCTGCTGGCGCTCTCCATCCTCATCATGTGGACGCAAAGCGCGAACCCGTTTCTCTATTTCCAGTTCTGACCGAGCTCCAATGGCGACGACCACACCCACGATTCCGGCGCGCCCGGCCCCCAGCCGGGGTGGCCCCACCGATCCCTCGCACGACGAGAACCTGCGCCGCGGCATCCTGCACACCGACATCGCGCGACCCCTGGCGGGTGTGCTGGTGGTCGCGTTCCTGCTGGTCATCTACGCGGTGCCCATCGGTCAGGCCGTACGCGACAAGGTTGCCGGCGAGGATTCGGTGCTGCTCGACCTGTTCCGGCACGCCCCCAACAAGGAGAACATCAAGCAATTCGAGGAGGATCTCGACAAGGCGTCGACACCGCGCGAGTACGTGCGGCCACGCATGCAGGCGTTCCTCACGCGCTACGGCGGTTACGGGAACACGAAGGCCGTCCTGGGCCGGCGCGCGGGCTGGCTCTACTACGGCCCGGGCGTGACGGCGGTCGGCGGGCCTGGCTTCCTCGATGCGGGGATCATCGCCAGCCGTAAGAAGGTGGCGCTGGACGAGGGCGGGGCGGCCGTCTTCCCCGACCCGCGCCCCGCCATCCTGGACTTCGCGGCGTACTTGCGTGGGCGGCGGATCCCTCTGGTCGTGTTTCCGGTGCCGGACAAGGCCACCTTGCAGCCCGTCGAGCTGGACGGTCGCGCCCGGGACGCGGCCAGCGCGCCGCCGCAGAACCCGGACGCGCAGCGGCTGGCGTCCGAGCTTCGGGCTGCCGGCGTGCTGGTGTTCGATCCCACGCCACCCCGTCTGACGCCGGGCGATCCGCCCCGGTTCCTCGAGCAGGACACGCACTGGCGACCGGAATGGATGGAGGAGGTGGCCGGCGAGCTCGGGCAATTTCTGCGCGCGCGCGCCGGCATGGCGGCCGCGCCGCGCGCATGGCACGCCGTCGCGAAGCAGATCTTTCGCGTCGGCGACGTGACCGACATGCTGGGCCTCCCCGAGGGACAGACGCTGTACGCTCCGGAGCCGGCCACGATTCACGAGGTTCGCGACGACAAGGGCACCCTGTTCGAATCGAGCGACAAGGCCGCCGTGTTGCTGCTCGGAGACAGCTTCACGAACGTCTTCGGCCTCGAGCAGATGGGGTGGGGCGAGGGCGCCGGCTTCGGCGCCCACCTGGCGCGGGCGCTGGGACGCGACGTCGACGTGATGGCGCAGAACGACTCGGGCGCGTTCGCGACCCGGCAGCTCCTGTGGAACGCGCTGGCGGGCGGCGAGGATCGGCTGGCGGGGAAGCAGGTCGTGGTGTGGGAGCTCGCCGCGCGGGAGCTGGCGATAGGGAACTGGAAGCCCCTCGATTGGTCGCGGGCCATGGCGGCCGTCGGCGGCGCGGGCGGGACGGCGCCATGACCCGCCTCGTCCTGCTCACGGGCGCGGCCGGGGAGGTGGGGCGACGGTTGGCCCACCGCCTGGCGGCCGACGGCTTTCGGGTGCGCGCGCTGGTGTTACCGGGCGATCCGCTGCGCGCGCGGCTCGAGGGAGTCGTGGCCGAAATCCGCGAGGGCGACATCCGGGACGCCGAGTCGCTGCGGCCCGCGTGCGCGGGCGTCGACACCGTCTTCCATCTGGCCGCTGTCATCCTGGCGCCGGACCCAGCCGCTTACGACGCTGTCAACCGTCAGGGGACGGCGAACCTGGTGGCGGCCGCCGCCGCGGCCGGCGTCCGGCATTTCGTCTACGTCTCGTCGGCGTCGGTGGTGTATCCGCGCCTGACGCCCTACGGAGAATCGAAGCTCGCCGCCGAGCGCATCGTGGCGGGCGAGACGCGCTTCGCCCACACGATCGTCCGCCCCACGCTGGTCTACGACGAGTCTGGCGGGCAGGAGTTCATGCTGTTCCGGCGCTACTTGCTGCGCTTCCCCGTCGTGCCGTTCATAGGGGCGGGACAGGCGCGCAAGCGCCCGGTGTTCTCCGGGGATGTCGTGGACGGCCTGGCGCGCATCGCCGGGAACGACGTGAGCTTTGGCCGTACCTACAACCTGAGCGGCGGCGAAACCGTCACCCTCGGCGAGCTCGGGCGCCTGGTGCTTGGCCTCGAAGGCAAGTCCCGGCCGTTCCTGCCGCTGCCGGTTTCGCTTTGCCGTGCCGTGGCTGCGGTGCTAGGTCGGGTGATGAGGAATCCGCCCATCACCCCGTACGCCATCGCCGGGTTCACCAATCACGCCGATCTGGACCCCGCGCAGGCGGTCGCTGAGCTGGGATACCGGCCCCGCGGGGTTCGAGCAGGTCTGACCGCATGTTTCGAGCCAATCGCCGCGAGCGCGACGAGAGGCCAGTCCACGAACCGGGCCGTTCGGCCCGCTGACGGGAGCGCACGATGATCCGAGCCACGAATCCTTGCTTCTTGTCGCCAGCGGCCTCCTGGTCGTCACGGGCCTCGCGCCGCGCGGGCGCGCTGGCGAGCGTCTGGCTGGCCGCCCTGGCCGCGGTGGGGACGATGAGCGCGTGCGCCACCGTCGGCGGTGGCGCCCCGAGCGGCAGCGACGAACAACCAGACGACAAGGAGAAGGCCGCGATGGCTTCGGTGGGCGCCAAGGCGGGCGGGAAGATCGTCTGGTCCAGCTCGCGGCTCGGAAACCACGATCTATTCGTGATGAACACGGACGGGTCCGACGTGCACCCGATCACCCACGGCGAGCCGGTCGACTGGTTCCCCAGATTCTCCCCCGACGGAAGCAAGATCCTGTTCACGCGCAGCAAGAAGGGGTGGGTGTTCGAGCGTGACGCCAACACCGACGGCAAGTGGGACATCCTCACCGTCACGCCCGACGGCAAGGAAGAGACCAAGATCGTCGACAACGCGAGCTGGGGCACATGGATCTCGAACGACGAGATCATCTTCGCGCGCGTGACGCAGATCTTGCGGCGGAAGCTCGCGGGTGGGGAGGAGACGTTGCTGGTCGACAGCGCCAAGGTCCCGGAGCTCGACGGCGCCCTGATGCAGCAGCCGGAGATGTCGAAGGACGGGCACTATATCGCCATCACGCTGCGGGGGTCGAAGCGCGAGACGGGCATCTGGGACATCCGCAAGAAGACGTGGACGCGGACAGGAGAGGGCTGCCAGATCAACTGGACCCCGGCGGGGGACGAGGTGTACTGGGTGCACCCGACCGGGAACGGCGGCAGCCGCGTGCTGCACCTGCCGATGGCGAGCGGCAAGGCCGCCAAGAGCGATTCGGACCTGGACGCGATCACGCTCATCGATATTCCGGGGCGGCGATCGCACGAGTACTTTCCGCAGCTCTCGGCGGACGGCAAGTGGCTGGTGTGGGCGGCCACCCAGCGCGGCCACGATCACGACATCGCCGACTACGAGATCTACTTGTGGGAGGTCGGCTCCCCTGCGGACACCGCCGTTCGGCTCACGTACCACTCGGGCAACGATCGCTGGCCCGACATCTTCCGGGGTGAGGCCGCGGCGGGCGGCGGCGAGGCGGACGAGAGCGCGGACGCCAAGACCGAAAAGACCGAAAAGAGTGCGAAGCCAGGCAAGGCCGATGCGGCCGGGACCGCCGAGCCCAAGGCGGCCGCGTCGGGTGGTGGCAGCGACGAGGAGGATGATGCGTCCGCGAAGACGGCGAAGCCCGCGGGCAAGAACAAGAAGAAGAAGAAGAAATGACGGAGCGGGCGCGACCTCGTGCGCCGTCCGGCCGCACGCCGATCACGCGCATCGATTCGCGACGACCGAAGCGAATCGCCGTGCTCGGGGCGGGCGGGTTCATCGGCTCACACCTGGTGCCGGCGCTGGCGGCGCGGCCGGGGATCTCGATCGTCGCCGTCGACCTCGACTTCGGCAAGCTGGCGCCCGCGGCGGGGAGGGCGCCGTCCAGCGTCGAGCGTATCCGCGCCAGCATCGAGGACAAGGGGCTGCTCGAGGAGCTCACCGCGCGCGTCGACGTGGTCATCTCGCTCACGGCGCTCTGCAACCCGGCCCTCTACAACACGAGGCCGCTCGCGGTGATCGACGCGAACTACAGCGATCTCGTCCCGCTGGTGCGGCTGTGCGCGGAGCGCGGGCGTTG
The DNA here is from genome assembly GCA_964443975.1 of uncultured Myxococcales bacterium. GTDB lineage: Bacteria > Myxococcota_A > Polyangia > Fen-1088 > Fen-1088 > DASYCK01. Next base: position 21,354 of record CAYUFS010000044.1, read on the forward strand.
GTTGATCCACTTCTCGACGTGCGAGGTCTACGGTCGCGCCGCGCTCGACGTCGCCGGGCGGCGCATGGCGCACATGGACGAGGAGGACACGGCCCTGTTCCTGGGGCCCGTTCATCGCGAGCGCTGGACCTACGCCGCCGCGAAGCAGCTGCTCGAACGGGTGATCTGGGCGTACGGGGTGCACGAGGGCCTGAAGTTCACCATCGTCAGGCCGTTCAACGTCATCGGGCCGCGCATGGACTTCATTCCCGGCGTCGACGGCGAGGGCATCCCGCGCGTCCTCGCGTCCTTCATGCACGCCTTGTTGACGGGGACCGACCTGCGCCTCGTCGACGGAGGTCGCCAGCGGCGGTCGTTCGTCGATGTCGCGGAGTTCGTCGACGCCGTGGTCCGGATCGTGAGTCGCCCGCGCGCCTGCGCCGGGCAGATCGTGAACCTGGGCAGCGCCATCAACGACGTGACGATCAGGCAACTGGCCAGGGAGGTGATCGCGGCGTTTCGAGCCCTGCGGCCCGACGCGCCCGCGCCCCGCGCCCGGCCGGTCTCGGCCGCGTCGTTCTACGGGGTGGGCTACGACGACTCCGTCCGCCGCATTCCGTCGGTCGCGAAGGCGGAGCGGCTGCTCGGCTGGCGGGCGCGCCACACGCTGGCCGAAATGCTGCCCGGGATCGTCGCCGACTACCTGTCGCGCTACGCGACCGTGGCGAGACGAGCCTCCGCCGGAGGCACCGGCGCGCGATGAGCCTGTGCGTCGTCGTCCCCGCCTACAACGCGGCCGCGCAGCTCGCCGGTGTCATCCGGCGCATCGAGGCGGCGCGTCCCGCGGGGCTCGACCGCATCATCGTCGTGGACGACGGCAGCACCGACGATACGCTGGCGCTCGCGCGCGCGGCAGCCGCGACGTCGACGTCGACGTCGACGTCGCCGGCGGTGGAGGTGATCGCGCGCCCGCGGAACGGAGGCTACGGCGCCGCGATGAAGGATGGGCTGGCGCGGGCGCGCGCGGTCGGGGCCGAGCGGGCCGCCTCGGTGCACGCGGACGGCCAGTACAGCCCCGAGGCGTTGGGCGAGCTCCTGCGGGCCCTGGACGACCGTGGGCTCGATGTCGTGCAGGGCTCGCGCATCGCGGGCGGGCGCGCTCTCGCGGGCGGCATGCCCCTCTACAAGTACGCCGGCAACTGGGCCCTGAACAAGCTCGAGCGCCGGGTGTTCGCGCTGCCGCTGTCCGATTTTCACAGCGGCTACCTCGTCTACGGCAAGCGCGCGCTCGCCCAGCTTCCGTTCGCGCGCCTCAGCGACAGCTTCGACTTCGACATGGAGGCGATCGCGGCGGCGCGGGCGCGAGGGCTGGCGGTGGGGGAGGGGCCCATCCCCACGCACTACGGCGACGAGATCTCGTACCTCAATCCCATCACCTACGGGCTGCGCGTCCTGCGCGTCATGTGGCGATTCAAACGAGGGGTGTACACGTGACAGCACGAATTCGATCTGGCTCGCTTCTGCTCCCGTCGCTGCTGGCCCTGGGGCCGGGGTGCGCGACGTCGGGCCCCAGCTTCCCCTGGGGCGCGCACGGTGAGGTGGTGCCGGCGGCGCGCGACGGCGTGGTGACGCTCAACGCGTCCTATCGTCGCGAGACGTCGCAGGTGCTGGTGCGCAAGGTGACGCGACCCACGCGCGCCAGCCTGGACTTCGCCGCCTACGAAGCGAACTTCATGAACGCCGATCCGCCGCCCGAGGGCGCCGCTGCCGGGAGCGCGGGGCGCGCCCCCGACACGGCGAATCCGTTCGGTGGCGCGATCGAGCCCGACTCGCTCACGGGCGCCATCACGGCCACGCCGCTGACCGCCGCCGAGCGGGCGCACCCGCTGGCGGTGGCGCCGCTCGTGGAGCTCCTGACGTCGAAGCACGTGGCCGGCGCCGACCACGTCGAGGATGTTGCCTCGCAGATTCGCGCTGAGACGTGGGGGCTGGGTGGTGGGCCGCAGGTGGTCCGTCAGACGGCGGCGCTCGCGTACTTGCACGATCCGGGGCGCGGGCAGCCGGTGGAGCTCTGGATCAAGATCGAATTCGCGCCCTGGTTCAAGGGCTTCGCGGCGATGCCCGACGACGACGGCGATGGCTTCCCGAACATCTACGGGCGGGCGTCGCGCAAAGCGATTGGGGATTCGAGCGCGGTCGTCGCCTTCATTCGCACCGAATACGAAGGGCGCCTGCTGTCGTCGGCAGAGGTGAAGGGTTGGGCGCACCAGCTCGCGTCGTACTGGTATCCCTCGTACAACACCGATCTGGTCGCCGCGCCGGGGGGCTGGCCCGCGGACGACACCGAGCCGGCGATCCGGCAGGAGCTGGGAGCGCAGCGCTGGGCGGCGCCGACGGTGGTCATGCGCGGCAAGCCGCAGGGGAAGCCCGTCTACAACGTCTTCCTGGTCGATGACGGCGGCGGCGCGACGCCCGCGCCCGGCGCGGCGGCCCCGGCGCTCAAGCTCGGCCACAGCACGCCCTCGCCCGCGCCGGACGGCGTCGCCAAGGCCGTCAAGGCCGAATTGGCGGCGCACGGAGGCGCGTGGCCCGCGTGGTCGGCCGAGGTCGCGCCGCTGCACGACGCGCTGAAGGCGCGCCTGGCGGCGATGCCCGCGGGCGCGAAGGCGCTGGCGGGGGCCGACGGCTTCCTGTTCTTCCGGCAGTCCATCGCGTACGCGCTCGGGGGAGATCTCGGCAAGCAGCACCGCGATCGCAATCCGCTGCCCGTCATCGCCGCGTTCGGCAAGCTGCTGGCGAAGCACGGCGTCGACTTCCTGTTCGTGCCCGTGCCCACGAAGGTGGAGATCTTCGCCGACAAGGCCGCGTCCGCGCCCGCGAAGGACGCCGGACTCGCGCGCTTCGCCGGCCAGGTCGCGAACCCGTTCGAGCGCAAGTTCTTGCTCGAGCTGGCCGCCGAGGGCGTCGAGACGATCGACCTGATGCCGGCGTTCCTCGCGGCCCGCGCGGAAGGCGGCAAGACGGCGGAGCCGCTCTATCAGAAGCAGGACACGCACTGGACCGGCCGGGGCCTCGAGCTTGGCGCCAGGCTGGTCGCCGAGCGCGTCCGACGGTATCCCTGGTACAAGGAGCTGGCGTCGCACCGCCGCGCCTACCACACGAAGGATGCTTCGTTCACGCGCCACGGCGATCTGCACTCGCGCCTGCCGGAGGACGAGAAGGCCGGCTTCGCGCCGGAGACGCTGGTGGGCCACCAGGTCGTCGGCGCTGACGGGGCCCTCTACGACGACGATCCCGACAGCCCCGTGGTGTTGCTGGGCGACAGCTTCACGGGCGTCTACGAGCTGATGGACTGCGAGCACGCCGGTGTCTCGGCGCATCTGGCGAAGGAGCTCGGGTATCCGGTCGACCTGGTGATGAGCTACGGGGGCGGCCCCAACGTTCGCCAGAAGCTGATGCGGCGCGGGGAGGATGCGCTCGGGAGCAAGAAGCTGGTGATCTGGATGATGACGGCCCGCGACCTCTACGACTTCTGGGAAGGCTGGCAGCCGCTCGGCAAGCAGAAATGACGGCGCCCGTCCATCGCTCGTCCGGTCAGCGCGCCGCCGCGACCTTGCCTCTCGCGCTGGCCCTCGCGGGCGTCGGCTGCGCGCGCAAGCCGCCGCCACCGCCAGGGCCCCTGACGAGCGAGCTGGTGGCTCTGGCGGCCGACTTCGGCGCCGAGCCGCCGGCGGTTGCGGACGCCTGGAGCGACCTCGAGCGAATCGCGGCGCGGATCGAGGCGCGCCACCTGCGCTCGGGAGCCGATCGGGCCGACGATCTGGCGGCCGTCCTCTTCGACGAGCTGAAGTTCGAGCGCGAGATCGAGAGCGACGATCCCCGATTCTTCGTGCTGTCGTCCGTGCTGGCCGACCGCCGGGGAAGCTGCCTCGGGCTGGGGGCGGTCGCGCTCGCCCTCGCGGAGCGGCTGGCGATCCCGCTCGACGGCGTGATGGTCCCGGGACACTTCTTCGTGCGCACGCGCGGCGCGCGTCCCCGCAACGTCGAGCTGCTTCGCCGCGGGGAGTCCATGCCCGACGCCTGGTACCGCGCGAAATATGGTCCGTGGCCTGAAGGAGATTCGGTCTACTTCCGTCCCCTCTCGGTGGCGGAGCTCGTCGGACTGCACTGGTTCAACGCGGGCAATTTCCTGCGGGGCAAGGGTGATCTCGCGGGCGCTGGGCGGGCGTTCGAGCGCGCCGCCGCGGCGTTCCCCGCGTTCGCCGAGGCGCACGCCAGCGTGGGTACGGTCCGGCAGCTCGAGGGCGCCCTGCCCGAGGCCGAGGTCGCGTACGATGAGGCGTCGCGCGCGCGCGCGGACTTGCCTGGATTGAAGCAGAATCGTGCGTTGCTGAAGCTGCAGCTCGACCCCCATCACCCCCTCGAGAGGAGAACACCGCCATGACGCTGTCCCGCACCGTTCGCTCAGCCGCTCTCGTGTTCGTGGCGTGCGCCGCCGTCGCCGCCCTGGTCGCCGCGCCGGGCGGCGCTCGCCTCGCTTATGCCGACGGGCCCGCTCCCGCCGCGACGCTGACGGTCACCGCGAAGCTGGTCGAGATCCCGACCAAGCTGCCGCCCGACGACCTGTACGACTACGCGTACGTGATGCGCTACGAGGTCATCGGCGGTGAGATGGACAAGAAGACGATCCTCGTCGCCCACTACAAGCCGCGCCAGCCGCGCTCCGCGATCAAGGATGCGATGAAGAAGTACGTCTCGGGCAAGGTTCGCAGCTTCCATCAGGGTGACGTCCAGAAGCTGCAACTGTCCGCCGAGCTGAAGTCGATCTGGAAAGGCGCCCTCGTCGACGAGTTCGCCGCGACCGACCACAAGAGCATTCGCTACTTCGCCCTGGTCGCCGACCCCGCGTAGGGCGGCTACGCCGCTGCACGGGGAGGGACCTCGGACCTCGGGCACCTCGGGCTTCGGGCCTCGGGGCCTGAGCAGACGGCTGCCTCTATTGGCCCAAGCGCTTTAGCCTTTCGGCGGCGGCGTCCAGCGTCTCGGGCTTCTTGGCGAAGCAGAAGCGAGCGAGCTGCGGGGCGGACCGTGGGTTTTCGTAGAAGACCGACGTGGGGATGGCCGCGACGCCGACGTCCACGACGAGACGCCTGCAGAACTCCACGTCGGTGCCCTGTCCGCGGCCGGCCACGTCCGTCAGCAGGAAGTAGGCGCCGTCGACAGGCAGCGGGTCCAGGCCCACGTCGCGCAGGACGCTCGCCAGGCGATCGCGGCGCTGGCGATAGCTGGCGCGTAGCTCGTCATAAAAGCCATCGCGGGCGGCGATCGGCAGCACGTCCGCCAGCGCCTCCTGGAACGGCGTCGCGTTCGTGAACGTGACGAACTGATGGACGGCGCGCAACGCGGCCGACAGCGGCGCGGGCGCGATGGCCCACCCGACCTTCCAGCCGGTCACGCTGAAGGTCTTGCCCATGCTCTCGATGGTGATGGTTCGCTGCCGCATCCCGGGCAGCGTGGCGATGGGGACGGGGGCGCGGTCGAAGTAGATCTCCGCGTAGACCTCGTCGCTGATGACGAGGACATCGTGGGCGCGGCAGAGCTGGGCGATGGTCTCGAGCTCGTCCCTGCGAAACAGCTTGCCTGTCGGGTTGTGGGGGCTGTTCAGGATCAACGCCCGCGTCCTGGGCCCGAACGCCGCCGCCAGGCGCGCCGGATCGAACGCGAAGGTCGGGGCCTCGAGCGGTACGAAGCGGGGGACGCCGCCCGCCATCAGGATGTCGGGGACGTAGGCGTCGTAGGCCGGCTCGAAGACGATGACCTCGTCTCCGGGATTGACGGTGGCCAGCACTGCGTCGTGCAGCAGCTCGGTCGCGCCGCTCGCCACCGTGATCTCCGACTCCGGGTCACCGACGGGCGCTTCCGGATGGCGGCGTCGCCAATCGTCCGCGAGCGCCCGCCGGAGGCGCGGGACGCCCGGGCTCGCGGCGTATTGATTGCGGTCGTCGCGGATGTGGCGGGCGGCCGCCTCCTTCACGAAGGCGGGCGCGGCGAAGTCGGGGAAGCCCTGGCCAAGGTTCACGGCGCCGTGGTGGACGGCGAGCGCCGTGATCTCCGTGAAGATCGAGGTGCCGATGCCACTCAACCGGTCCGAAGCTGGCGAACGCCCCATCACGCCCTCGTCATCCTCGTCGGCGGAGCCCTTCACACCGTCGGCTTGATCTTGAACGAGCGCTTGATCATGCCGAACCAGAACCCCACGCCCAGGATCGTGACCACGACCAGCGCCGGCCCGCTCATCGCACCGAGGTGCTGCGCGCCGAGCATGCCGAACAGCATCGGCCCGGACGCGAACAGGTTGAAGCGCGACGCCTTCCCCGCGGTCGCCGCCAGCTTCGCGGCGTCTGGATGCGGCGTTCCCGCCGCGAGGCCGCCGAGGATCAACTTCTGGCGCGGCCAGATCACGAACCAGACGTTGAACCACATGATCGCGCCCAACAGCATCCCGAACAGGATCCACATGGCGCGCCCGCTCATGCCACCCTCGGGGTTCATGAGCGCCTTGCCTGGGTGCACGTAGTTCACCACGAACAGCGCCAGGCCGAACAGTAGGGTGTACATCGCGCCCCAGCGGAACCACCAGAACGCCCGCAGCAGCAGGGCCGGGTTCACCTTCGACTTCAGCTCCTTGTCGAGGCCGCCCTGAAAGGGAACGTTCACGAGGTTGAAAAAGTAAAGGTGGCCAAGCCAGATGATGCCGAAGATGACGTGACCCCACCGAATCAGGATGTCGATGAAGGAGAGGCTGGTGAGGGTTTCCATGGGGTTGGGGTCCTTTCGCTGCGGTAGATTCGCGCGCACCGCCACGGATCGCAAGCCGCCAGGCCGCACGGCCGAATCGAGCATCGAGGCGAACCGGCGGGGGGCACGAGCTGCTTTGTCGATCACCCCCGGCACGCGAAGATCGCGCCCCACAACGGGATTTCGGTAGCCGCGGGATGCGGAACGGGGGCCGATACCGTCCGCCTTCCGTGCGTGTTCCGTGGCGTCTTGGGTTAGGATGCGGGCAACGAATGCCGCTACCTTCCACGAGCGAACGGGAGATCTCCGACCCGGCGTCGGACTATTTCCCGCGCCCGGGCGCCTACGACGAATTCATCGATTCCCGCGGCGAAGTGCGTCCCCACTGGCGGACGTTCTTCGCGCGGCTGCGGATCCTGGGCCCGACCGAGCTGCGGCGCCGCTGGCGCGAGGCCCTGCATCTCATCCACGAGAACGGCGTCAGCTACAACGTCTACGGGGACGAACGGGGCATGGAGCGCCCCTGGAGCTTGTCGCCGGTGCCCGTGCTGGTGGCGGCGGACGACTGGGCCGCGCTGGCGGCAGGCGTGGCCCAGCGCGCGCGGCTCCTCGATCGGTTGCTCGCCGATCTCTACGGTCCGCAGCGGGCGCTCGTGGAGGGGTGGTTGCCGCCCGAGCTGGTGTTCCGCAACCCGTCCTTCCTGCGCACGCTGCACGGCGTGGCGGTGCCGCGCGCTCGCTGGCTGCCGATCTATGGCGTCGACGTGGTGCGCGGGCCCGACGGGACGTTTCGCGCGCTCGCCGATCGGACCCAGGCGCCGTCGGGCGCCGGCTACGCGCTCGAGAATCGCATCGTCGTGGCGCGCGCGCTGCCGGATCTGTTTCGGGAGTGCAACGTCGAACGCCTTGCGCTGTTCTTTCGCACGTTGCAGGACACGCTGGCCCGGCTGGCGCCGCACAACCGCGACAACCCGCGGGTCGTCCTGTTGACGCCGGGGCCCCACAACGCCTCCTATTTCGAGCAGGCCTACCTCGCGCAGTACCTCGGCTACACGCTGGCCGGGGGCGGCGATCTGACCGTGCGCGACGACCGCGTCTTCCTGAAGACGCTCTCGGGGCTGCAGCCGGTCGACGTGATCCTGCGACGGGTGAACGACGACTTCTGTGATCCCCTCGAGCTGCGCCCCGACACGCTGCTCGGCATCCCCGGGTTGGTGCAGGCCGTCCGCCAGGGGACGGTGGCGCTCGCGAACCCGCTCGGGTCCGGGCTGCTGCAGACGGCGGCCCTGCTGCCCTATCTCCCCGCGATCGCGCGCCATCTGCTCGGGGAGGAGCTGCAGCTTCCCTCGGCCGAGACCTTTTGGTGTGGCGACGCGGGCCACCTGCCCCGCGTGCTCGAGCGCTTCGACAGCCTGGTCTTGAAGCCGGCGTTTCCCGACGCCGTCACGCACCCGGTGTTCGTCTCGGCGCTGTCGGCGACGGAGCGGGAGACGTGGCGGGCGCGCGTGCTGGCGCATCCCGAGGAGTGGGTCGCCCAGGAGCAGATCGTCGCGTCCACCACGCCCAAGCTGGAAGGTGACACCCTGGCGCCCCGCACGCTCGTGCTGCGCAGCTACGCGGTCGCGATGGGGTTGAAGGACGGCTACGCGGTCATGCCCGGCGCGCTCGCCCGGGTGGCCAACACCAGCGACAACCCCGAGGTCTCGATGCAGACCGGGGCTGGCAGCAAGGACACCTGGGTCCCGTCGGCCGGGCCGGTCAGCAGCTTCAGCCTGTTGCCCTCGAGCCAGACCGTGGAGCTGACCCGCGGAGGCAGCGATCTTCCCAGTCGCGCCGCCGACGACCTGTATTGGCTCGGCCGCTACGCGGAGCGCGCAGAGGGGATCGCGCGCCTGGCCCGCGTGTTCGCGGCGCGCCTGCGGGAGGCGCCGGAGGGGGGCTCACTGGTCCCGGAGTCCGAGCTCGGGGCCCTCTATCACGCGCTCGTCGCCGAGACGGAGCTGCAGGTGCCGACCGCCACCTCCGTCGAGGTGGGCCGCCCGCTGCCCGTGGTCGAGGAGCAGCTGCTGGCGGCGCTGCTCGACGCGAATCGCCCCGGCAGCTTCGCGGCGGTCGCCCAGAAGGTCCTGCGCACCGCGCGCATGGTTCGCGATCGGTTGTCCGCCGACACCTGGCGCGTGTTGACCGCGCTCGACGAGCTGCGCTTGCCACCGGGCGCCGAGCGAGCCGTTCCCGTTGCGACCGCCGCGGCGCTGCTCGATCGCATGGTGCTCGCGCTGGCGGCCTTCGCGGGCCTCGCCACCGAGAGCATGACGCGCGGCCAGGCGTGGCGGTTCGTGGACATGGGTCGTCGCATCGAGCGGGCAGGCGCCGGCGTGCTGCTGCTGGAGACGACGCTCGTGAATCCGCTCCCGGAGCGGGAGGGGCCGCTGCTCGAGGCGCTGCTCGACGTCGCGGATAGCGGAATGACCTATCGCCGCCGTTACCGCGCGACGCTCTTACCGGCGCCGGTGCTCGACCTGTTGTTGACCGACGAGACCAATCCCCGTTCGGTCATCTTTCAGCTGCACTCGCTGACGCGCCATCTCGAGGCGCTGCCCGCGCCGTCGGGTGCGGGGGTGCGGAGCCCACAGCTGCGCATCGCGCAGAGCGCCCTCGCCGAGCTCGACCTGGCGGAGGTTGAGTCGCTGACCGTGATCGAGGGCGGGCGGCGCAAGGCACTGAGCGCCTTGCTGAAGAGCCTCGGGCACAAGATTCCGGCGCTGTCGGATTCGTTGTCGTCGAGCTACCTCAGCCACGCCGTGGTGTCGCGCAACTTGTGGGGAGGGGACGAGAGTCGCCGCGGCGGCCGCCCTCCCGAGATGGGGGAGCCGTGAAGCTGCAGGTGATCCACCGGACGTCGTACTCTTACGCGGACGCCGTCTCGAGCTCGCACCACCTCGCGCACCTAGCCCCGCGCGGAGGCGAAGGGCGCCACATGCTCGCGCACGACGTCTCCATCACCCCGCAGCCGTCGGTGACCCGCGAGCGCCTCGACTACTTCGGCAACCGCACGCTCTACTTCAGCGTCCGCGAGCCCCATCGCTCGCTGGACGTGGTGGCGACCAGCCTCGTCAACATCGCCCCGCTGCGGCCGCCCCAGCTCGAGAAGTCGCCGTCGTGGGACGAGATCCGGGATCGCGTGCGAAGCGATCGTCGCCGTGACCTGCTCGACGCGTACTCCTTCACGTTCGACTCGCCCTACGTCGAGGTCACGGAGGCCGTGCGGGACTACGCCGCCGCCTCTTTCGCAGCGGGCCGGCCCGTGCTCTCCGCCGTTCGAGATCTCACCCACCGCATCTACGAGGACTTCGAGTACGATCCGGGCGCGACCGATCTGACGACCTCGATCGAGTCGGTGTTGGCCCAGCGCCGCGGGGTTTGTCAGGACTTCGCCCACCTGCAGATCGCCTGCATGCGGGCGTTCGGCGTGCCCGCCCGCTACGTCAGCGGCTACCTCGTCACGCATCCGCCCGCCGGCCACCCCCGCCTGGTGGGCGCGGACGCGTCCCACGCCTGGGTCAGCGTGTTCGCCCCCGATCTCGGGTGGACGGACTTCGATCCCACGAACGACCTGCTTCCCTCGGACGAGCACGTCACCGTCGCCCACGGGCGCGACTTCTCCGACGTGACCCCGCTGAAGGGCGTCATCCTGGGCGGCGGTCGCCACGAGGTACGGGTGTCGGTCGACGTCGCACCAGTCGGATAGAGCCCGCGACAGGCTGCTTGGACTTCCGCTGGGGCTTTGCCGTTGGCGGGCAAATCGGGATAACATTCGGAGAAGATGGTCCGTTGCCCCAGCTGCGGCATTCGCCTACGAGACGCCGCGCCCGTGTGCCCGACTCACGGCTCCGCGCCTGCGCCACTCGCTGCGGACGCTCCCTCGTCGACCCCGGTGGTCCCGGCGCCAGCGCTGCCGGACTATGCCGTGGGCACCTTGTTGGGGCAGGGCGGATTCGGGGCGGTGTATCGAGCGCGGCGCTTCGACGGCGTCGAGGTCGCCATCAAGGTGGCGCGCAGCGATCAGTTTTCGGCCACCGAGCGCCTGATGCTGGAGGCGGCGGCGCTGCGAGGTATCGGGCGGCCGTTCGTCCCCGAGGTGTTCGACACGGGCCATCTGGCGGACGGCGCGGGTTACGTCGTGATGGAATTCATCAAGGCGCCAACGCTGGCGCAGGTGCTCACCGAGGCGGCGGGGCCGCTGCCTCGTGACGTCTTCTTTCGAATCGCGCCCGCGCTGGCGGGGGTCGTGTCGCGGGCTCACCAGAAGGGTTTCATGCACGGCGATCTGAAGCCCGAGAACGTGTTCATCACGCCGGCGGCGGGCTCTGCGAGCTCTCGTGGCGATGCCGGGCAGCCCGAGCCCCTGCCCCCCGTTCGCCTGTTCGACTTCGGATTGGTGCGTCGCCTCGACATAGCGCGAACGAGCACGGGTGAGGAGCTGCCCGAGGGGACGCCCGACTACATGTCCCCCGAGCAATGCGAGGGCGGTGGCGCCATCGACAGCCGCTCGGACATCTACTCGCTCGGCGTGATGTTGTACGAGATGGTGACGGGCGCGCCGCCGTTCTGGGGCAAGCCGGCGGACGTCCAGCTCGGCCACCGCAGCCGCCGGCCAACGGCCCCGTCGCGCCGCGCGGCCGTCGAGCCGGCGGTGGAGCGGCTGATCCTTCGGTGCTTGGCCAAGGATCCCGCTCGTCGCTTCGCCACGGCGGCGCTCCTCGAGGAGGCGTTGCGCGCCGCGGTCCCGAATGTCGGCATCGTCGACGACAGCACCCCGCCTCCCCCTTCGGAGCCCACCGTCGTCGGGGGCGAGAACGCGCCGCCGGGCACCGCCGCCAGGAGTGGCCCGACCAAGGTGGTGGCGGCGGAGACGCGTCCCGCCGAGGCTGCCAGCACCCGCGAGCGCCGCGTCTTGGCGCTCGTGTTCCTCGAGACGAAGGACGGGCTCGGCGTCGTGCGCGAAGCCATCGCCACCGCCGGTGGCGAGCTGGCCCACATGGCGGGCGCGCAGGTGGTGGTGGCCTTTGGGCACGAGGTGGGCGACAACCCGACCCGCACCGCGCTCCGCGCGGCTCAGCTCTTCATAGACCGAGGGCTCAGCCCGCGGGCATACCTCGATCTGGGCTCGGTCGCGATCACCGTCCGCAAGGGAGACGGCACCCGGCGATACCAGAGTCCACTGTTCGCGAAGAAGGAGCAGTATCCGTCGGCCGCCGATCCGGAGGGCACCATGCTCTCCGCTGCCGCCGTCGAGCTCCTTCCCGACGTCGCGATCGAGCCGGTCGCGCACCGGCCGGGCGCTGCGCTCGTGAAGCGCGTGGAGGACGCCACGGAGGCGACCGCGATACGGACCGAGCTGCCTCACCTGGTCGGTCGCGATCAGACGCTGCGCGACTTGCTGGCGGCCGCGCGGACGGCGACGACCTTGACGGCGCCGCGACGGGGAATTCCCACCATCACCACCTTGATCGGCGAGCCGGGCTCGGGAAAGAGTCACCTCGCCTCCGTCCTCGGCCAGCACGTCGAATCGATCATTCCGCCCGTGCGGGTGGCGCTGCTCCGCGCGAAGGAGGCGCTGGGCGGGGCGGGCGACCAGACGACGCGGGCAATATTCCGTCGATTCCTGGACCTGCCGACCGCCAGCCCTCCCGATCTCGGCCGTTCGCTGCTGGCGGAGAGGCTGGGCGCCGACGTCGCGCGAGACACCTGGGCCGGCGTGGCGGTCACCATGGGATGGGCTTCCCCCGATCATGCTGAGCTGCGTTCCGTGGCCGCCGCTCCCGGCGCCTTGCGCGCGGCCGCCGCGCGCGCCGCCGGTGAAGCCTTACGGACGGCTGCGCGCAAGCAACCGCTCGCGCTGTTTCTGGAGGACGCGCAGTTCGCCGACGAGACCGCCCTCGACGCGCTGGAGTACGCGACCCTCGAGGAGGCCGCCTGTCCGTTGTGGGTGCTGGTGCTCGGCCGCCCGGCGTTCGGGGCGGGGCGAACCGCGTGGTCGATGCGCGCGGCGGTCAGTCAGCGGGTGGAGCTTGCGGCGCTCGATCCCGCGTCCGCCGCCGAGCTGGCGCGGCGGTTGCTGGCGCCCGCCGAGAACCTTCCCGCGTCGGCGGTCGCGAAGTTGGTGGAGCGCACGCAGGGCGTTCCGCTGCTCCTCGTCGAGCTGGTGCGCGGGCTCAAGCGTGACGGGATCATCCGTCGTTCGGCCAAGACGGGGGGCTGGTTCCTCGCCACCGACGAGCTCGATCGGCTCCCGGACCTGCCGCTCGTCCAGTGGCTGGCCGGCCGCGAGACGGAGTCCCTGCCGCCGGACCTCGCGGGCCACGCGCGCCTGGCGTCGATCCTGGGGGCCGAGTTCGACGCCGACGAGATGGACGGTGTCGTGCAAGCGATGGAACGGGAGGGCGCGACGGTGGGCACCCAGCTCGACGCCGGCGTGGGCATCGACCGTCTCTTGAGCTCGGGCCTGCTCGTCCGGCACCGGCAGGGGCGTGTGGGGTTTCGATTGGCCCTGCTGCGGGACACGCTGTACCGGACGATCCCCCAGGCCGAGCGTGAGGCCACGCACCGCGCGGCCTACCACTACTTCGCCGCGCAGGCCGGGCTGTCGGACGAGGATCGGCTGCCCAGGATGGCCGCGCACGCGGCCTGGAGCGGCCTCAGGTCAGAGGCGGCCGACATCTATCTGAACCTGGCGCGTCGGTCGGAGCGCCGGCATTCCTACCTCGACGCCGAGCTGTTGTTCCGGCAGGCCAGCGACAACCTGAAGGATGCCGCCGACGATCCGCGGATGATGATCGCGCTGCAGGGCCTCGGGACGATGCGGTTTCGGATTGGCCGCCACGAGGACGCCCTCAAGGATCTCGCGGCGGCGCGCGCGGCGGCGCAGAAGGCGGGCGCGCAGAGAGAGATCGAGATCATCCTCGACGAGTCACTGGTGCTCGACTGGGTGGGCGACTGGACGCGGTCAGCCGCGCTGGTGATGGAGGCAGACGCGCTGGCCGCGGCGGGCAGCACGCCGCTCATCGACGCGCGGCTGATGTACGCCCGGGGGCGGACGTTTCACCGCACCGACAACCCGGCGGAGGCGAGCGTGCGTTTCGCGCAGAGCGCGACCCTGGCTGAAGCGCTGGGGGCCGACGGGTACGAGACGCAGGTGCTCTCGCTGTCGCTCGCAGGCTGGAGCCTCACGTTGCTGCAACGGTTCGACGAGGCCGAGGAGGTGTTCTCGCGCCTGATCACCACCTGCGAGCAGCGCAACGACATGATGACCATGACCGTGGCCCTCAACAACCGCTGCCTGCTGTCCTTGCTGTCGAAGAAGCCGGAGCGCCTGTTGCAGGACTTTCGCCGCATGATCGTCATCGCGCGCGAGAACGGCCTGCAGCTCTCGGAGTGCTCGGCGCAGAAGGATCTGGGCGAGGTCCAATACCTGCTCGGTGAGGCTGGCGCGGAGGAGCAGGTGCGCCGCGCGATCGAGGTGTCGCGCAAGGTGCTGGGACCACGCTCGCGCGGCACGCTGACGGCCGAGCTGTTGCTGGCGCGGGTGCTCGCCCACCGCGGGGACGCGGCGGGCGCCGCGCGCGTGGTGGCGGGGATTCGCCAGGCGCAGGCCGAGGCCCGCGCGGCGGGACAGACCGACGCCGAGCTCGCCCCCGGCGAGGAGCTGCTGGTCGAGACGATCGGGCTCGCGGGCGCGCCGCCCGACGAGGGGCGCTGGACCGATGTGCTGGCGCGGGCCCAGCGCCTGACGCTGCAGCCCCAAGATGTCATCGAGATGATGGAGCTGCAGGCGTTGTCGCTCTGGCGCGCGGGCGAGGTCGACAAGGGCCGGGCGGTGCTGGACGCGACGATGGAGGAGGCGCGCAAGAGCGCCGAGGTCATGCTGATGAGGCTTCGCCGCTCGCGCGAGGCGCTGAGCGACGGGCCGAGCCACGCGGGGCAGGTCGCCTGACGAGACCGCGACGATGACGCCGGGGACGCTGTCGTCCGAGGCCGTTCGCGCGGCGGCCCGGGCGTGCCGCTTTCCGCTGGTCGGCCTCGCCCGCGCCGCGGCGCTGGATCCAGCGCCGCTCGACGCCTGGTTGGCGGCGGGGTACGACGCCGACATGGTGTGGATGCGCCGCCGCCTGGACGAGCGCCTCGATCCGCGCCGGGTGTTGCGGGACGCCCGCACCGTCGTCGCGCTCGGAATTCCCTACCGGCGTCCCGGCAAGGAACGCTCCCGGATCGCGAGCTACGCGCGCGGGCGGGACTACCACTACGCGCATCGCGAGCGCATGAAGAAGCTGCGCCAGCGGCTGTTGATGCTGGACGCCGACCTCGAGACCTACGCCTGCGTGGACACCGGCGTGGCCATGGAGAAGACGTGGGCGGAGCGGGCGGGGCTCGGTTTCATCGGCAAGAACGGCCTGCTCATCAATCCGGAGTACGGGTCGTGGGTGACGCTGTCGGTGATGTTCATGGACCGTGCGGTGGATCGGTACGACGCCGCCGGGGAGAACCGCTGCGGCCCCTGCACGCGCTGTCTCGACGCTTGCCCGACCGCGGCGTTTCCCCGTCCGGGGGTCGTCGATTCGCGGCGCTGCATCGCCTTCCAATCGATCGAGAATCGAGGCCGCGTCCCCGAGCCGCTGCGCAAGGGCTTCGTGGGGCGCGTGTTCGGCTGCGATGTCTGCCAGGACGTCTGTCCGTTCAACCGCGACGAGATCCCCGAGGGCGACGCACGCTTCGCGCCGCGGTCGCTGTCAGCGCTGTCACCGGCGCGGCTGGCGGCGCTGACAGCGGCCGAGCACGCCCAGCAGACGGCCGGTACCGCGGTGGCGCGCGTGGGCTATGACGGACTTCGCCGGAACGCCCTCTACGCCATCGGCGCGTCCCGCAGCCCTGCGGCGCGGGCGGTGGTCGAGCGCCTCCGCGACGACCCCAGCCCCGAGGTCAGCGAGGCCGCCGGTTGGGCGCTCGGGCGGCTCCGATCGAGCAAGTCGAGCAAGTTGAGATAAAACCAAGCTGGAGGCGCCCGATGCTGGACCTGGCAAGGTTGCTGTTGTTCGTCACGGCCCAGGCTGCGTCGCCGGTCCCCGTCGGAGCCGGGGCGCCGGGGCCGCCGCAACCCGCCGACCAGACCGACCCGCAACCGACGGTCGCTCCTGACGGAGTGCCGGGATATCCGCCTGTCCCCGGGCCCGACGGTCCTGCCGGTACGCCCCCGCAACCGCCCGCACCGCCACCCCCGTTTCGCGAGCCGCGGCTCTACGGCGACCAGGGGACGCCAGAGCTCGCGGTTGGCCTCGGGTACTCGTCGTCGACGGGCTTCCTGGCGGCGGGAGGTTTCCGCTACTTCGTCCTCGACGCCGTCGCGCCCGGGATCGAGGGAACCTACGTCAGCGGTGGCGCGGGTGGGGCGGCGTACGGCCTGGCCCTCGCTTCGCTTCGCTTCGTTCCCCTCCGCACCCAATCGTTCGCGCTCGAGCTGACGGCGCGCGGGGGGCGGGTCTTCCTGAGCGATCATGAGGACGGCTGGGGTCTGGGGGGCGAGCTCGGCGTCATCGTCATGCTGGGGGCGGGCGCCGGCCTCGAGGTCGGCTACGAGGCCTTGCGGCTGTTACCGGCGCGCTTCTGCGCCGACCTGAGCAGCTGTGTGCTGCAGGGGCCCGTCCTGGGCCTGCGCCTCATTCTCTGATGGGCGGTGGGGTCCTGAGCCTCTGGCTACCTCGGGCCTCGGGCTACCCGGCGAGGCCCGTCTTGATTGACCGAAGGCCAGCGCCCCAGAAATTCGGGACCACATCCAAGGTATCCAAGTTACGCGCGAATCGGGCCCTGCGTCTGCATCGGACGCCGTGGTCGCGCGTCCCTTTTTGCGGCGCGTAGCCTGCAATCGACATCAACCGCAGGCTACGCGCCGCAAAAAGGTTCAAGCGGCCTGCGGCGCCCACACGAGTGGCGAGGTTTGGCGCCGCGCGAAGCTCGGGTCGCTTTCGCTCGGTCGGGTCAAGGTAAAGCCGGCTCGAACGGTGTGCCTCACTCCTGCGTGGCCATCACCCAGGGCCTTCGCCGGTTGGTCCCAACTTCTGGGGCCGAGTACGAAGCACATACGCCCTCCACGCAGGCATCTTTCGGGCCGCTGCGCTAGCATGGCCCCGACAGCTCGTGCCAAATCCACGTGACACAGACCCTCAGCGCCGGGGTGAGCTCGGGACGATCGAGAAGCCCAAGGTCACGCGACCGCCCCTCTACGAGGTGCTGCTGCACAACGACGACTACACGACGCAGGAGTTCGTCGTGTACGTGTTGCAGCGCTTCTTTCATCACGACGCCGAGACGGCCCACATGATCATGCTGCACGTCCACACCAAGGGGATCGGTGTCGCTGGCGTGTTTCCGCGCGACCTCGCCGAGACCAAGGTGCACCTGGTGACGGAGTTCTCGCGAGAGCACGAGATGCCGTTGCGCTGCTCCCTCCGCAAGCAGTGACGTCATCGCGGCGTGTGCACCGGGCGGGTGGTCAGTGCGCGCGGCAGTTGACCAGAAACACGACACCGGGGGGTATGGGGAGGCCCAACCCGCGGCCTCGAGGTCGCAATTTCCTTGCAACGGACCGCCGGGCTTGGCATCTACCCGACGCGTGATCGCCAACCTTCGTTTCGTGCTTTCGAGTTGTCGGGGAATGTTCCTGGAAGATCGGGTGGTCAGGGTCGTTCTTTGGGCCGTGGTGCTGGGGGGCGCGGTCGTGCTGGCGGCCGGCTGCGCGGAGAGCACGGCGAAGCCTGGTGCGCCCCCGCCCCCGATGGTCCAGGTGGCGCCGGTGACGAAGCAGGACGTGGCTCTCTACAACGAGGCGCTCGGAAGCCTCGACGGGTACGTGAACGCCGACATCCGGGCGCGCGTGCGCGGGATCCTGCAGGCGCAGCGCTACAAGGACGGTGCGACCGTCAAGGTGGGGCAGATCTTGTTCTCCATCGATCGCTCCGAGTTCCAGATCGCCGTCGACTCCGCCCAGGCGGCGCTGGCGCGCGCCCAGACCGCGCGCGCGCACAACAAATCGCTGCTGGCGCGCAAGACCGATCTCGGGGCGGCGAACGTGGTCAGCCGTCAGGAGGTCGAGGACGCCGAAGCGGCCGCGCGGGACTCGGAGGATCAGGTGCACACGGCCGAGGCGCAGCTGCAGCAGGCGCGCTTGAACCTCTCGTACGCGGACATCCGGTCGCCCGTCTCGGGGGTGGCGGGGCTCGCGCAGGTTCGCGTCGGCAATCTGGTCGGTCAAGACGGGCCAACCTTGTTGACCACGGTGTCGCAGGTGGATCCGATCCGGGTGAACTTCCCGATGAGCGAGGTGGACTACGTGAAGGCCGCCGACCGGCTGAAGCAGCTCGACGGCCGCGATCTCGCCTGGGCGACGAAGCAGTTCGCCAGGATGAGCGCTGGCGGCGTCGCCGACGACGACAGCCTCGCGCTGGTGCTGTCCGACGGGTCCGTCTATCCGCACCGGGGGGTGATCGTGTCGGCGAACCGCCAGATCGATCCGATGACCGGCACCATCCAGGTGCAGGCGCTGTTCCCGAACCCCGGGAATGTGCTGCGGCCCGGACAATACGGCCGCGTGCGCCTCAAGCGCCGTGACGCCGGCGCCAACGCGCTGCTCGTGCCCGAGAAGGCCTTGATCCAGGTCCAGGGGACGTACTCCCTGGCGGTGCTGGGCGAGGGGAACAAGGTGGCGCTGCGCAAGGTGGAGGTCGGCCCCACGACCGGGACCTCGCGCATCGTCACGTCGGGCGTCACCGTGGGGGAGAAGGTCGTCGCCGAGGGCGTGCAGAAGGTGTCCGATGGGATCACCGTGAACCCGCAGCCGTATCCGTCGGTGGCCGCTGCCCCCGGCGGGGCGTCGCCGTCGCCGCCGAATCGCCCCTGACCGCCAACGCCGAGGAAAGGGAACCACGTGATCTCCGCGTTCTTCGTTCGCCGCCCCATCGTCGCGATGGTCATCGCGATCGTCACCGTGCTCGTCGGGGCGGTGTCGCTGCTGGGCCTCCCGATCGCGCAGTTCCCGCAGATCATCCCGCCGCAGATCAACCTCAGCACCACGTTCACGGGCGCCGATGCCGTGACCATCGAGCAGTCCGTGGCGACCCCGATCGAGCAGCAGGTGAACGGGGTCGACAACATGCTCTACATCCAGTCGACGAACGCGAACGACGGGACGATGAACCAGCGGGTCACGTTCGACGTCGGGACCAACATCGACATCGACAACGTGCTGGTGCAGAACCGCTTCTCGCAAGCGCAGACCTTCTTGCCCCAGGACGTCAAGAACTTCGGCGTCACCATCAAGAAGTCGCTGGCGTTTCCGCTGATCGTCGTGTCCCTGTACTCGCCCGATGGTCGCTACGACGCCTCGTTCCTGACCAACTACGCCACGATCAACATCAACGACGCCCTGCTGCGCATCCGGGGGATCGGCGACATCCGCAACCTCGGCGCGTCCGACTACGCCATGCGGGTGTGGCTGAAGCCGGATGTCCTGGCCCGGCTTTCGCTGACCGTCACCGACGTTCAGAACGCCATCCGCGCGCAGAACGTGGTGAATCCTTCCGGTCAGGTCGGGGCCGAGCCAGCCCCGCCGGGCCAGCAGTTCACCTACACGGTGCGAGCGCAGGGGCGCCTCGTGACCCCCGAGGAGTTCGGCGCCGTCATCGTGCGCGAGAACCCCGACGGGTCGCTGGTGCGCGTGCGCGACCTGGCGGTGATCGAGATGGGCTCCCTGAACTACAACCAGGCGGGGGCGTTCAACGGCAAGCCGGCCGGCGTGATCGCCGCGTTCCAGCTTCCTGGTTCGAACGCCCTCGACGTCGCGGCGTCGGTGCGGGCCACGATGCTCGACCTGAAGAAGCGCTTCCCACCCGGAATGGACTACGAGATCTCGCTCGACACCACCGCGCCGGTGAAGGCGGGCATCCAGGAGATCCTCATCACGCTGCTCGAGGCCATCGGCCTGGTGGTGCTGGTGGTGTTCATCTTCTTGCAGAGCTGGCGCGCCACGCTGATTCCGCTGCTGACCGTGCCGGTGTCGCTGGTGGGCGTGTTCGCGGCGTTCCCGTTCCTCGGCTTCTCGATCAACACGCTGTCGCTGTTCGCGCTGGTGCTCGCCATCGGGCTGGTGGTCGACGACGCCATCGTCGTCGTCGAGGCGGTCGAGCACCACATCGAGGAAGGGATGGCCCCGCGCGAGGCCACCCTGAAGGCGATGTCCGAGGTGACGGCGCCGGTCATCGGCATCGCGCTGATCCTGGCGGCCGTGTTCATCCCCGTCGCGTTCATGGCGGGCATCACCGGGCGCCTGTATCAGCAATTCGCGCTCACCATCGCGGTGTCCGTGCTGATCTCGGCGTTCAACGCGCTCACGCTGAGCCCGGCGCTGGCGGCGATGTTGCTGCGACCGCGCGGCGCGACGAAGGGGTTCTTCGGACGGCTCGGCGGCGGCTTCAACCGGACGTTCGAGCGCGTGACGAACGGGTACGTGCACACGAACGCCCGCCTCATTCGCAAGCTCGCCATCCCCCTCGTGCTGCTGGCGGGCGTCGCGGGGGCCGCCGGGCTGATCGGCCGCAAGCTGCCGTCGGGGTTCGTGCCCGAGGAGGACAACGGCTACGCCATCATCGGCGTCCAGCTCCCCGACGCCGCGGCGTTGCAGCGCACGAAGGCGGTGTTCAAGAAGGTGGAGGAGATCCTCGGTCACACCGAGGGCATCCGCACCTATAACACCGTGGCCGGCTACAGCTTCTTCACCGGCTCGGCGGCAAGCTACGTCGGCACCGGCTTCATGGGCTTTCAACCGTGGAGCAAGCGCGACCGCCCCGATCTCACGGCCAAGGCGATCCTGGCCAAGGTCAACCGCGAGTTCTCCCGCATCCCCGAGGCGCGCGTGTTCGCGCTGGCGCCGCCCGCGATCCCCGGCATCAGCGCCGCCGGCGGATTCAGCATGTTCCTGCAAGACCGCACCGGCGGGAACGTGGACTTCCTGGCCCAGAACGTGAAGCGCTTCGTCGAGGCGGCCCGGAAGCGCCCCGAGCTGCAGAACGTGATCCCCAACTTCTCCCCCGGCGTGCCCCAGATCTTCGCGGAGGTGGACAAGGAGAAGGTGTTGAAGCAGGGCGTGCCCATCGCGGACGTCTACGCCACGTTGCAGACGTTCCTCGGCGGCGCCTACGTGAACGACTTCACGCGCTTCTCGCGGCAATGGAAGGTGTTCGTGCAGGCGACGCCCGAGTCCCGGCGCGGCCCGGACAGCATGAAGGACTTCTACGTGCGCAACGCCCGCGGCGAGATGGTGCCGCTGTCCACGCTGGTGAACGTCCGCACCACCTCTGGTCCGGAGTACACCGTTCGCTTCAACCTCTACCGCTCCGCGGAGATCATCGGCTCCGCGGCCCCTGCTTACAGCTCCGGCGACGCGATCGCGGCGCTGGAGCAGGTGGCGGCCGAGACGCTGCCCGCGGGCATGGGTTACGCCTGGAACGCGCTGTCGTATCAGGAGAAGGTGTCGCAGGGGGGGACGGCGAAGGTGCTAGGGCTGTCGCTGATCTTCGTGTTCCTGATCCTCGCGGCGCTCTACGAGAGCTGGACGCTGCCGTTCAGCGTCCTGCTCAGCACCCCGGTGGCGGTGCTGGGCGCGTATCTCGGGCTGCTTTCGCGCCACTTCGACAGCAACGTGTACGCGCAGATCGGCCTCGTCATGCTGGTGGGTCTAACGGCCAAGAACGCCATCTTGATCGTCGAGTTCGCGAAGGAGCGGTTGAAGCTGGGGCGTCCGCTGGTCGACGCCGCGCTGGAGGGGGCGCGGCTTCGGCTGCGACCCATCCTGATGACCTCGTTCGCGTTCATCTTCGGGTGCCTGCCGCTGTGGGGGGCCGACGGCGCCGGCGCGTCGGCGCGGCGCATGCTGGGAACGACGGTGGTATCGGGCATGGCGGCGGCCACGTTGCTGGGGATCTTCTTCGTGCCGTCGCTGTTCGTGTTCATCGAACGTCTGGGCGGACACAAGGACGCCGCGCGCGCCCCGTCGGGCGGGACCGCCGTGCCGCTCGGCGCGGAGCCGCACGGGCGGCCGGTCGAGACTGCCGTCGCCGCGACGTCTTCTGCCGCCAGCCACGCCCGGTTGTCGGGGGCCGAATAGTCTTGTCCCGCAGCCCGAGGAGAGTGTTCGTGCGTGATCGAATGGGTCCTGGTCTTGGCGGTTTCGCGCTCGGGTGCGCGATGATGCTGGCGGCATTCTTTCCTGTACGGGGCGCGCGCGCCGCCGAGACGCCCGACACGGCGGACCCTAAGCCCGCGGAGACGGCCGCCAGCGCCGCGGTCGTCGCCGGCCAGCCGCCGATGGTCCGGCTGACATGGCAGAAGGCGCTCGACCGGGCGAACGCCCGAAATCCCTCGGCGCTGGTCGCGGCGCAAGAGATCGCGCGCGCCGACGCGCTGGTGCGCGAGGCGCGGGCGGCGTGGCTGCCTACGTTGACCGGCAACGGCTCGTACACGCGTCTCGACTCCGCGCGCACGTTCGCCGGGACGGTCACCACGCCGGCCAACCTGTGGAACGGAAACCTTCAGCTCACGGTGCCGCTCGTCGCGCCGCCGGCGTGGGCGAATGACTGGCACGCGCAGGACAACCGCGCCGTGGCGACCGCCCTCGCCGCCGACGTGCGGCGCCAGCTGGCCACCGCGGTCGGGCGGTCCTATCTCACCGTGCTGCTCGAGCATCGCGTGCTGGAGGTGGCCGTGCGGGCGCGTGACACCGCCCGCGCTCACTACGACTACGCCCACACGCGCATGGGGCTGGGGCTCGGCAACGGCGTCGACGACGCCCGCGCCGAGCAGGAACTGCGCACCGACGAGGCCCAGCTCGAGGACGCAAAGACCGCGCTCTTGCGGGCGCAGGGCGCGCTCGCGACGCTGCTCTCCGACGAGGACGTCGTCGACGTGGTGGACGACGTGGTGCTGGCGACCACGCCCACGCCGGACGCGGCCGTGGACGACGCGCGCCACCGACGCACTGACGTCAAGGCCCTGGAGGCGCGCCGGATGGCGACCGAGCACCTGCGCCGCGACGACTGGGTCTACTACGCACCGGCGTTGCTGGCACAGGCCCAGGCGTTCAGGCAGAGCGCCACGCCGCTGCAACCGGGGAGCGGCTGGCAGGCGGCCCTGGTGCTGTCGATTCCCTTCTTCGATGGTGGATTGCGCTACGGCATCGCGCGCGAGCGCACGGCAGTCGAGGAAGAAGCGCGCGTTCAGCTCGAGGCGACGCTGCGCCAGGTGAGCGTCGAGGTCCGCACGGCGTTTCGGATCGTGGGCAACGCCGACCAGAGCCTCGCCTCGGCGCGCGCGGCCTCCGCGGCGGCCGCCACCGCGGCCACGCTGGCGGACAAGGCGTATCGCGCAGGCGCGACCACGAACCTGGAGGTCATCGACGCCGAACGCCGCGCCCGCGACGCCGCCTCCCAGGTGGCGTTCGCGGAGGACGCCGCCCGGCAAGCGCGCCTGGACCTGTTGCTGGCAACGGCAGCGTTTCCGTGAGGATCCCAACGATTCCTTGTCGGATGGCATCCGTGCGCTAGGATTCAATCGATGCTTAGTCCCGAACTGGAATCTGCCATTCGCCGGGCGCTCGATGACGCCACGGCCCGCGGGCACGAATTCTCGGCGCTGGAGCATCTGCTGCTCGCCCTGCTGGGCGACGAGAAGACCGCCGACGTCGTCAAGCATTGTGGCGGGTCGGTGGGCCGGCTGACGCAGAAGCTCGAGGACTACCTGACGACCAGCCTGCAGCCGTTGCCGGAGGAGGAGCGCGATCGGGCTCAGCCGACGCTGGGCTTCGCGCGCGTGGTGCAGCGGGCAGTGAATCACGTGATGGGGGCAGGGAAGGGCGAGGCCAACGGGGCGAACGTGCTGGTGGCGATGTTCGCGGAGCCGGAGTCCCACGCCGTCACGTTCTTGAAGGAGGAAGGCATCAGCCGCCTCGACGTCGTCAGCTACATCTCGCACGGCGTCTCGAAGCTGCTGCCGGCGAAGTCGACGCCCAGCCGGCCGTCCGAGAGCGCCGGCGAGGCGGCTGACACCGCCGAGGACGCCGACGGGCAGCCGGCCGATCCGCTGGCGGCGTTCACCGTGAACTTGAACGAGCGAGCGCGCGCGGGTGACATCGACCCCCTGATAGGGCGCGCCCCGCAGCTCGAGCGGGCGTTGCACGTCCTCGCGCGCCGCCGCAAGAACAACCCGCTGTTCATCGGCGACGCTGGCGTGGGGAAGACCGCCATCGTCGAGGGCCTGGCCCGCAGCATCGAGCTCGGCGAGGCGCCCCCGGCCCTGAAGGACGCCGTCATCTACGCGCTCGACATGGGCGCCATGGTGGCGGGGACGCGCTACCGCGGCGACTTCGAGGAACGCTTCAAGGGCGTGATGAAGGCGCTGGAGGAGAAGCCGCACGCCATCGTGTTCATCGACGAGATCCACACGATCGTGGGCGCCGGCGCCGCTTCGGGCGGCGCGATGGACGCGTCGAACCTGCTGAAGCCGGCGCTGGCCGCGGGTAAGCTCCGCGTGATCGGGACGACCACGCACAAGGAATACCGCAGCTACATCGAGAAGGATCGGGCGCTGGCGCGGCGGTTCCAGCCCATCGACGTCGACGAGCCGACGATGGCCGAGACGATCAAGATCCTCGAGGGCCTGCAGCCGCGGTACGAGGAGTTTCACAAGGTCGCGTACACGAAGCAGGCGATCGAAGCGGCGGTCGAGCTGTCGACGCGCTACCTGCACGATCGCCGGCTTCCGGACAAGGCCATCGACCTGATCGACGAGGCGGGCGCGGCGCGCAAGCTGAAGCTCGGTGGGAGAGCGAAGGGCGTGGGCGGTAAGGCGTCGTCGGGCAAGCGGCTGGTGCGCGCGGTGGATATCGAGACCATCGTGGCGCGCATCGCGCGGATCCCTCCGAAGCGCGTCGCCAGCGACGACCGCGAGCGCCTGCGCGAGCTCGAGCCCGCGCTGAAGGCGAAGATTTTCGGCCAGGATCGCGCGGTCGAGCGAGTGGCGCAGGCGATCAAGATGAACCGCGCCGGGCTGGGGGCGCCCACGCGGCCCATCGGCAGCTTCGTGTTCGCGGGGCCCACGGGCGTGGGCAAGACGGAGCTGGCGAAGCAGTTGGCCGAGGTGCTGGGCATCGCGTTCGTGCGCTTCGATATGTCGGAGTACATGGAGCGACACACCGTCTCGCGCTTGATCGGCGCCCCGCCGGGATACGTCGGCTTCGACCAGGGGGGATTGTTGACGGACGCAATTCACCAGACGCCGCACGCCGTGTTGCTCCTGGACGAGATCGAGAAGGCGCACCCGGATCTGTTCAACCTGCTGTTGCAGGTGATGGATCACGGCGCGCTGACCGACAACAACGGGCGCAAGTCGGACTTCCGAAACGTCATCCTCATCATGACCAGCAACGTGGGCGCCCGCGATCTGTCGCGCCGCATGCCGGGCTTCGCGAACCAGGACGACCCGCGCCTCGGCGACACCGACGA
>CAYUFS010000045.1:0-45945 GCA_964443975.1 uncultured Myxococcales bacterium
CGCCCCTTCATCGCCCGGAAGATCCCGGCGAAGTCCTCGCGCTGCAAGGGCAGCAACTTGTTCAGCGCCGCCCGCCGATCGGCCTCGGTCTCGGCGACGATCATCTCGCGCATGGGGCCGATCTTTCCCTCGCCGAAGAACATGTGCTCGGTCCGGCACAGCCCGATGCCCTCGGCGCCGAACGCGACCGAGGCGTCGGCCTGGTCCGGCTGGTCCGCGTTGGCGCGAACGCGCAGCTTGCGGGCGGCGTCGGCCCAGGTCATCAGCTTGTTGTACGTCTGATAGATCGGCGCATCCTTCGGATCGAGGTTCTTCTCGATGAGGACGCGGATGACCTCGGACGGCGTCGTGTCGACTCGGCCGTTGATGACCTCGCCGGCGAAGCCGTCGATCGAGATCCAGTCGCCCTCCTTCACGGTGACCGTTCCCTTCGCGGTCGTCACGTGCATGGTGCGCGCGTGGTAGTCGAACGACAGCGCGTCGCAGCCCACGATGCACACCTTGCCCATCTGCCGCGCCACCAGCGCCGCGTGGCTGGTCATGCCGCCGAACGCCGTCATGAAGCCGAGCGATGCGTTCATGCCCCGGATGTCCTCCGGGCTGGTCTCGTGGCGGCACAGGATCAGGCTCGTCTCGCCCTTGGCGGCCAGCGCCTCCGCCTCGTCGGCGAAGAACACGACCTTGCCCGTGGCCGCGCCGGGGCCGGCCGGCAGCCCCTTGGCCAGCAGACGCCCTTCCTCGATCGCCTTCTTCTTGGCGGCGGGCAGGAAGACTGGACGCAGGAGCTGGTTCAAGGCCTCCGGCTCGACGCGGCGGAGCGCCTCTTCCTTGGGGATCAGCTTCTCGTCTACCATCTCGACCGCGATGCGCACGCCGGCGAAGCCGGTGCGCTTCCCGTTGCGGCACTGGAGCATGTACAGCTTCTTGTTCTCGACGGTGAACTCGATGTCCTGCATGTCCTTGTAGTGCTTCTCGAGCTTCTTGCGGATGTCGAGCAGCTGCTTGTAGGCCTCCGGCAGGATCTTGCCCAGCTCTTCGATCTTCTGAGGCGTGCGAATGCCGGCGACGACGTCCTCGCCCTGGGCGTTCACCAGGAACTCGCCGTAGAACATGTTCTCGCCGCTGGCGGGGTCGCGCGTGAAGCACACGCCCGTCGCCGAGTCGCTGCCCTTGTTACCGAACACCATCGCCTGGACGTTGACCGCCGTGCCCCACTCCGCCGGGATGTTGTTGAGGCGGCGGTACAGGTTCGCGCGATCGTTCTGCCAGGACTGGAACACCGCCTTGATGGCGCCCGCCAGCTGGGCGTGAGGATCTTCCGGAAAGTCCACCCCCACGCGCGCCTTGATCTCGGCCTTGAACTCCTTGACCAGGTCCTTCAGGGCCTCGGCGGACAGCTCGGAGTCGAGCTTGACGCCGGCCTCCTTCTTCTTGCGGGCCAGGATGACGTCGAAGGGGTCGTGGTCCTCCTTCTTCTCGGGTTTGAGGCCGAGCACCACGTCGCCGTACATGGCGATGAAGCGCCGGTAGCTGTCGTAAGCGAAGCGCTCGTTGCCTGACTTCAGGGCCAGACCCGCGGCGGTCTTGTCGTTCAGCCCGAGGTTCAGGATCGTGTCCATCATGCCGGGCATCGACGCGCGCGCGCCGGAGCGCACCGAGACGAGCAGCGGGTTGGACACGTCGCCGAATTTCGCGCCCACGGCCTTCTCCATGCGCGTGATCGCCACGCGGATGTCGGCGTCCAGGGACTTCGGCAGCTTCTTGCCGTTCGCATAGAACTCCGTGCACACCTCGGTCGTGATGGTGAATCCCGGCGGAACCGGTAGCCCGATGTTCGCCATCTCGGCCAGGTTCGCGCCCTTGCCGCCGAGCAGGTTCTTCATGGCCATCGTGCCCTCGGCCTTCCCGTCGCCGAAGAAGTAGACGCGCTTTCCGGCCTTCGCCTTCACGCCCTCCACGGACTTCTTCACGGCGGCGGCCTTCTTCAACACCACCGTCTTGGCGCTCGCCAACAGGCCCTTGGCGTGGCCGTTCGTGAGCTTCTTTTTCGGTTTCGACGACTTCGACTTCGCGGCGGATCGGCTCTTGGTCAGACTTGGCATGGGCGGTTATTTACCCTGACTCCCCACAACTAGAAAGAGGCAGGGATCAGGAAAAGCGCCCCAGGGAACATCCGCGCGAGCGCCCTGCCGGCGGCGCTACTTCGTCCGGTCGCGCAACGCCCCGCCGAGCGCGGAAATTCCCTGGCGCTCCTGCGTCATGGTGTCGCGGTCACGTACGGTGACGGTGCCATCCTCCAGGCTCTGGAAGTCCACCGTCAGGCAGAAGGGCGTGCCGATCTCGTCCTGGCGGCGGTACAGCTTGCCGATGGCGCCCGTGTCGTCGTAGACGGTGCGCAGACCGTCGGCCTGCAAGTCGCGCTTGATCCGGCGGGCCAGCTCGACCAGCCGAGGCTCGTTCTTCTTCAAGGGGAAGACCGCCACCGTGATGGGCGCGAGGCGCGGGTGAAGCCGAAGCACGGTGCGCGTGAACTCCTCACCGAGCTTGTCCGAGACGCCGCGCACCTTCTTGAACACCTCGATGCGGTTGGCGTCGGCGTCGTCGGAGAGGCCGAGCAGCCGCGGCAGGGAACCGGGCAGCCCATCGGCGATCTCGCTGGCCGCCTGGCCGAGGCGCGCCTTGGTCCCGGCGTCGAGGTTGTCCCGCTTCTCGACCGACCTGGCGAAGCTCAGCACGAGCTCGCGCAGCTTCGCGACCTCCTCGGCCGGGGGCTCCTTGACCAGCGCGTCCTCGTAAGCGTCGCACAGGAACGCCAGCGTGGCGCGATCCGCCCCCGCCGACGGCTCGATGACGTACGGGACGATGTGCTTCTTCTGCTCCTGATCGAAGTAGCGCAGCTCCTCGATCGAGTCCGGGTTGTTGGGCCCGCGGCTGTGAGCCTTGAGATCGAAGTCGGTCCGGTTCGCGATGCCTTCGAGCTCGCTCCAACCCATGGGGAAGCGATACTCGAGATCCACGCAGCGCTTCGCGTAGTGGGCGAGCTCGTGCTTCTCCTGCTCCCGCTGGCGCAGGTTCTCCTTGCGCATCCCCAGATCCAGGTACCACTGCGTGCGCGTGTCGATCCAGGCCTGGTGGGCCGCCTCGTCGTCGCCCGGCCTCACGAAGTACTCGATCTCCATCTGCTCGAACTCGCGCGTCCGGAACGTGAAGTTCCCGGGGGTGATCTCGTTGCGGAAGGCCTTGCCGATCTGGGCGATCCCGAACGGCAGCTTCCTTCGCATGGTGTCGAGCACGTTGCCGAAGTTCACGAACATCCCCTGCGCCGTCTCGGGGCGCAGGTAGGCGAGCCCGGAGTCGTCACCGGTGTCGACGGCGCCGACCGTCGTCTTGAACATGAGGTTGAACGGGCGCGCCTCGGTGAGATCCGTCGAGCCGCACTTCGGGCACTTGAGCTCCCCCGCGGCGATGGCGGCGTTGATCTCGGCCAGGCCCACCGGGTCTCGGCCCTTTTGCGCCACGAAGACGTGGTCGGCGCGGGGGCGCGACTTGCAGTTGCGGCAGTCCGTCATCGGGTCCGAGAACGTCGCCTCGTGGCCGGAGTACTTCCACACGAGCCGGTTCATCAGGATCGCGGCGTCCAGTCCCTCCATGTCGTCGCGCTCGTGCACCGTCGAGCGCCACCAGGCGCGCTTGAGATTGTTCTTGAGCTCCACGCCGAGGGGGCCGTAGTCCCAGGTGCTACCGAGGCCGCCGTAGACGGCCGACGAGGGGAAGACGAGCCCGCGACGCTTGCAGAGGCTGACGATCGATTCGAGGCTGGAGGCTGGCATGGCGAGGAAGACTTACTCGGAAAGTGGCCGGTGGTAAATGATCTGGACCAGCGGCCCCATCGGCGAGCCGTCGGGCGCCCGAAAGTAGAGCGAGCGCGAGCCATCGCGGTGCGTCCGCGGCGCCGCCTCCACCGCCACGGCGTGGGTCGCCAGGTGGGTCGCCCAGGCGTCGACCTGCGCGGGCGCGGCCACCGCCAGCCCGATGTGATCGAGGCGCTGGTCCTCGGCCGAGAGCGCCGCCATCGCCGGTCTGCTGTGCAGCGCGAGGTTGTCGCTCCCCGCGCAGAGATAGACGTTGTCTGCGTCGGGGCGCCACTCCACCGAATACCCCATCACGTCGACCCAGAAGCGCTCGGCGACGGCGAGGTCGGCCACGAACAGGGCCACGTGGCGGATTCCGAGCAGCGGCGGACGAGCGGCGGCGGTCACGGGGCCACCCCTTGCGTGGCGGTCTTGGCGAGAAATTCCAGCGAGCGAAGCGGGGCCGACAGGTGGCCAGCCACCAGCTCGTGCAGGGCGTCGCGACAGCCGCGCGCCACGTCAGGCGACAGGACCGCGGCGCCCGTCACGTCGAGGGGAGCGCGCGACAACTCTTGCAGCGCCAGGCGAACGACCGGGCGCATGGGTCGCCCGCGGGAAGCGCACCCCCGACACACGACGCCCCCCTGGTCGGGGCTCCAGCGCACGTCGATGGCCGCGCCGGTCGACAGATCCACCCGCCCGCAAACCGCGCAGGCGCCAAGCGTCGGGCCGAAGCCGAGCAGCTCGAGCAGCCCGAGCTCGAAGATGCGCAGGCGTGTCTCCGAGGCGCCGTCCCCGTCGAGGGCTGACAGGAAACCGAGCAAGAAGTCGTAGATTCGCGGCTCGGGCTGCCGGGGAGCGCACAGCTTCGCGACGAGCTCGGCCGCGTACGCCGCGTGTCCCATCCGCTCCACGTCGGTGCCGAGCGCCCCGTAGATCGTCCTGGCGTCGAAGCGTTCGAGGGTCAGCAGCTCGGCGTTGCCGCGCTCGCGCAGCTCGACGTCGCCCACGCTGCACAGGCCCAGGCCCCCGGCGAATCGCTTTTGACTCTTGCGCGCGCCGCGCGCGATGGCACCGACCGATCCGGTGGTCCGACCGAACAGCGTGACGACACGGTCGGATTCACCGAAGTCCACGGCGCGCAGCAGGATGGCGGGAGTTGTCAGGACGGCCACGGCCGCGTCAGTCTAGCAGCGTTCGGTGAGGAGGCCTCGGACCTCGGGCTTCGCACTTCCGAGGTCGGAGGCCTTCTCGATTGACGGGCAGCCCGCCGGCGCGTGCTACCGGAAGTAGTAGGTGAAGCCGACGCCGAACAGCGGGCTCTCGGCCAGCGCGACGCCCGTGTTGGCTGTCCCGCCCGGCAGATTGCCGTTGTCTCCCACCCCGATCGAGAGGCCGAGGACCGCGTGCACGGCCACGTTCGAGGTGATGAAGGCGCGCGCCCGCACGCCAGGCTCGATGAGCGTCCGCGTGCTGGATGCAGGGCCGCCGCCGCTGGAGTTGATGAAGCCGAGGCCGCCACCGACGGAGAAGTCGCTGCTGGAGCCGTGATGCAGGTGATACCAGCCGCGCACGCCCGCCTCGAGGTCCGTGCGACTCATCCCGTTGCCGACATTCCTGTTCGCGAAGCCGAAGACTCCTTCGACGTCCCACGCATAGAGATCGTAGTCGACCTGCACGCCCTGCAGCCCGGACAAGAACGCCGAGGCGCCAACGCCGATTCCGTTGCCGCCGTAGCTCGGGGGCGGTGGCGGCGGTGTTTGCGCGACCGCCAGCCTCGGCGCGACGCAAAGCAACAGGGCTGAACCAAGACAAACAACCAGCGAACGGACGGCGATCGGCTTGGCGATCGGCTTCATTGCGGACTCCTTTCGAGAGATGAGCACGGAAGTGCAATCAACGGACGGGAAAACTCCTGGATCACTCGAGTGTGACCACTCGAGGCTGCGGGGACACAACCGACAGACGACTAGGTCGTCGAGGCACCCTGCGAGGCCGTTCGGGTGGGGGCGAGGCTGAGCCCTTCGCCCGTGGGCGGCGGCCGACGTAACAGCAAGGACAAGGTGATGGTGGCAATGAGCAGCAGTATGATCACGAAAACGGCCAAGCCAAGCCCCCGGCGCGGCGCCAGCGCTTCATCGTCGGAGCCCGGTCCCAGCGTGACCGGAACCTCGGCGACGGGAGTCACGTCGCGGGTCTTCTCGGCGCGGCTCTTCGCCTCGACGGCCTGCTCGTACATGAGCAGCGGCGCTGTCTCGTCGGCACCGACCGCGCGCGCGAACGAGCGAATGAACCCGCGCACGTAAACGCCCGCGGGCAGATCGGCGAGCTGGCCCTTCTCCAGCAGCTCGAGCGTGGAACGCGCCACCTTGGTCTTGAGCGCGACGTCCGAGAGCACGATGTCCCGGCTCTCCCTCGCCCGTCGAAGGAAGCTGCCGAAATGTTCCTTCTCGGCGATCGTGGTCGGCGCCGCCGCGGCGATCACAAGCCCCTCTCCTGCAAGCCCCTCTCCTGCGTCCGAGGCGCCAGCGGTGTCCTTGGCCAGGCGCTGTCTCGCCCGGGTCACTGAAGCATCCCCGCGTAGCGCTTGCATTCCGCGGCCAGGCAGGCGCGCGCCGCGATGGTCACGCAGCGATCGAGCAGCCCGCGGGCGCCGGCGGTGTCGCCCCGGTGCTGGTGAACGAGGCCTCCCAGCAAGAACGCCTCCTGAATCGGGCAGGACACGTTGCTCACGACGGCGTCAATCTCTTCGGCGGCCTCGTCATACTGGCCGCGCTCGACGTAGACCTTCGCCAGGCGGTAGCGGCCCACGCAGAACCCCGGCGCGCGCGCAACCGCCTCGTGCAGGGCCTTCCAGGCCTCGTTCAGGTTCTTCTTCTGAAACTCGGCCCAACCCAGGTTGGCGCGCGCGAGCTCCGGCGAGGGGTACGCGACGTCCTTCAACGCGTTCAGCGCCGCGGTGATCGCCTCATCGTAGTTCTCGAGCTGAAGCGCCGCGACCGCGAGGTTGTTCCACGCGTCGGAGAAACCGGGCCGCAAGGTCGTCGCTTGCCGCAGGTGCAGCTCAGCGTCGCGGAACTTCGTCATCGCATCTTGACGAAGCGATTCGGCGTCCGCGCCGTGAAGACAGCCCAACGACTCGACCTGCCGCACGTATTCTGCTCCTTGAGACAGCGCCACCAGACCCAACAGGTTGTACGCATCGGCGTTCTCTGGATCGATCGTGAGCGCCTTGCGCAGCTCCTCCAGCGCGGCTTCCGTCCGCTGCCCTCGAAAATCGTCGGCCGCAAGCTGGTAACGAATGCGTGACTGCTCGGAATCGCGCTCCCGCGTGTTTGCGGCACACGCGGGCCAGCTGGTGATGGCGGCCAATGCTCCGACGATGGTCACGAGTCTTCTCACGCCCCTGCTTCGTCACGCCTCTGGTTCGATAATTCCCCTGCATTCATGGGCAGTTATCCTTGCTCCGAGCGGCCAGAACCTAACAGGGCCCGATGGGGCGTGTCAATGGCGAAATTGCATGCGATTGCGCGGACATCTGCCAGCACCGCAAAACCAGCGCGGCGCGAATACCGCGACCGGCGGCTGGCCTCGGGATTTCACACGCCGCGGGCGTCTGGGGACCAGATGTATTTGTGCAACTGCAAGTTCAGCCTGGCAGGCAAGCGGTCGCGCAACATCCAGGTGACGAGCTCGCCGGGGTCGACCTGACCGTGCGCGGGCGACAGCAGCACCTCCGTGGTTTCCGCCAGGGCCCGCTGCCGGATGACCTCGGCCGCCCATCGGTAGTCAGCCTCGTCGCAGATGACGAACTTGACCGCGTCGCTACGGCGCAAGCCAGCGAGGATCGGCCACAGCATCTTCGCCGACTCGCCCGAGCCGGGCGTCTTGATGTCCACGATTCGCACCACCTCCGCGGGCAGGAGGTCGAGCGGTCTAGAACCTGACGTCTCCAGCATGACGCGGTAGCCGCGCGCGAGGAGCGCCGTCGCGAGCCCGCCGATCTCCCGCTGCAACATCGGCTCGCCGCCCGTCAGGAGGACGAGCGGTGCGCCCAGTTGGTCGACCTCGGCCACGATCTCGGAGATCGTCAGCTCCTTGCCGCCGTGAAACGCGAACGCGCTGTCACAGTATCCGCAGCGAAGATCGCACCCGGTGGTGCGCACCAAGGTGCATGGCAGGCCGGCGTATTGGGTCTCCCCCTGGATGCTGCGATAGATTTCCGTTATGCGCATGGGGTGCCTTTGGGCCGCGGCAACATCTACCAGGAAACGGACCCCGAGGGGGGGCCATAAATCTGACTTCTCTGCCGCGGCCGCTCCGCTCCGAACCGAAGCGAGCGCGTGACGGCATGCCGATGGACGTCGAGGAGCGCACCTTGACCACCGCTGACGGGCTTCACCTGCACGTCGAGCGTCACCGACCGACTGGAACCGCTCGAGGCGTCCTCGTCTTCCTGCACGGCTTCGCGGTGCACGTCGGGCTGTACCGACACGTGGCGGCCGCCTTTGCCGGCGCCGGGATCGACGTGACCGCCTTCGACTGCCGCGGGCACGGGCGCTCGGAGGGCCGTCGGGGCTACGTGCGACGGTTCTCCGACTTCGATGACGACCTCGCTTTGGTCATCGAATCGGCCCGCGCGGGCTGTCCGGGCGCGCCCCTCGCTCTGCTGGGGCACAGCCAGGGGGGCACGATCGCGCTCGCCCACGCGTTGAAGGCCGAGCGCCGCCTGGACGCGCTCTTGCTGGTGGCGCCCTGGTTGGGTTTGGCCATGCCCGTTCCCGCCGTGAAGCGGCTGATGGCGCCGATTCTGGGCGCGGTGTGGCCCACGCTGGCGCTGAAGAGCGGGATTCGCGTCGAGGACGCGACCCGCGACCCCCAGATGCAGGCGCTCCTCAGCGCCGATCCGATGATCCACCACGTCGCGACCGGGCGTTGGTTCAACGAGGCGCGCGCGACCCAGGCGCATATCCTGCGCCGTGCCGCGACGTTGCGGGTCCCCACTTACATCGCGCTTCCGGGTGACGACCGCATCGCCGACGCCCAGGCCACCATCGCGTTCGCGCGCGCGGCGGGGCCGATCGTTCAGATATCCACGACGGAGGGGACGTTCCACGAGCTGTTCCTCGAACCGGAGCGCGATCTGATCGTGAACGAGCTCGTGTCTTGGCTGGTCGCGCGCCTCAACCGCCGTATAATTGAATCTTCATGAGCCACCTCATCGCGTACTTGGGGAACGAGCCTGAGAATCTGAGCTGCGCGTTGTTCTCGGCCCGAAACGCCCTTTACACGCGCGATCCACGCGGGGTCGATGGCTGGGCGGTTGGCTTCATCCAGGGCGGCGACGTGCTCTTGCAGAAGCGTCCGCGCGCCGAAGCCGCCGAGGTCGATCTGTACGCGCTCGTTCACGAGCTGAAGGCCGACGCGATGGTCGCGCGGGTCGGGTTTGGGCACCAGGGCAACATCACGGCCGAGAACGCCGATCCGTTTCGGTTTCGCTCCTGGTTGTTCGGGTCCGTGGGCACGGTCCCGGCTTTCGAGGTGTTCCGGGACAAGCTGCTTGAGGCCGTCCCGGACTTCCTGCGCCGTAACATCCGGGGTAGCTCCCCGAGCGAGCACCTCTTCCATCTCTTCCTCGCGTATCTCCACGACGCCGGCTTGCTGGACGTCCCCTCTCCCGGACCGGCCGAGATCAAGACGGCGCTGGAAGGCACGCTGTCGTTCGTTCGACGGCTGGTCGCGGACGCGTCACCCGTCGAGAGCGGCGCGGCGAA
Source organism: uncultured Myxococcales bacterium (assembly GCA_964443975.1). Classification (GTDB taxonomy): domain Bacteria; phylum Myxococcota_A; class Polyangia; order Fen-1088; family Fen-1088; genus DASYCK01. The sequence goes on from CAYUFS010000045.1 coordinate 9,626, forward strand.
ACCTGCGATCGAGCTGGCGCTCGTGACCACCAATGGACGCTCGCTGGTGGCGACATCGATGTCGCACCCGCTTCAGTACCTGCGGGTCGACGGGATCTCCGATTGCCCCGTGTGCCGAAACCGCGCCCAGCACGATGGCAACGGGCGGCGCATCTCGCACGATGCCCTTCGCGCCGTGATTCTCGAGGCTCGCGACAACGGGCAAGGACACCCCGGGTGGCGGTCGGTGCCTGATCACGAGGCGTTGGTCATCGGGGCCGATCGCGTTCCGCGGGTCTCCAGCCTCGGGTTGTCCTAGCAAAAAGCTTCAAATTCCCAAGGCCAGGCGCTGAGCGCGGCCCCGGGTGTGGGAGGGCGTGGGTCTGCCCCGCCGTCTTGAATGCGTTTGTGCTCAAGACTCCTTCAGGGATGTCGATTTCATGGGAAGACCGGTAGTCCGCTGCCCTCCTCCTTGGTTGAATGAACTCACGTGAAGCCGACCTCCAAAGGCCAATCCATCCGTCGGAACCAGCACCGCAACACGCGGATGGTGGTGGCCGGGCTGGTCGGGTTGGTGCTGTTCGCGGCGCTGGTTGTTTGGCGGTGGCGGACCCCCGAGGCGACCTCTCCCGCCGTGGCCGAACAGGCTGAAGAGGTAACGGCCCGGCGCGCGCCCTTGCCGGCCCTTGGCGCCTCGCTGGCGCCGCCGCCGGTCCCGCCGACATGGCCGGAGGCCATCGCGACACCGACGAGTGAACAATTGGCGGCCATCATGAAAAGCTGGCACGCTGCCATCGTCACGAAGAACGCCGAGACAGTGGAAGCGATCGATCGGGCCTTCGCCGAGCGACCGGATGCGTTCGTCACGCCGCTCATGGAGAGCGCCGCGGGCGACGCCGAGGAGCGCGTTCGCTCGTTTTCGACCCGGGTGCTGGGGAAGCTGCGCCGTCCCGAGAGCGCCGAGGTCCTGCGGCGTTTGCTGAGTGACGGTAGCGCGTACGTCCGCTTCAACGCAGCTTGGGCGCTCGGTGAGCTCGGCGATCGCGCCGCCGCGCCGACGCTCTCCCGCCTCGAGCGCAGCGATCCCGCCGCGATCGTCCGGCAGTCAGCGGGCGAATCGCGCCGCAAGCTCGAGGGGGGCTGACGGTGCCTCCCGCGGAGAAGACGCCTGCGCCCGGCTCGTCGCCGACGGACGCGGCTTCGCGCCCGTCGGGCAAGCGGTCGTGGCAAACGCCGCGCGTGCGGACCGGGCGCCTGTTCGAGTCGAACAGCCTCGCGTGCGGCAAGAACACGCCGACGCTGGAGCAGTGCATCCAGAACCCGGTGTCGTCGTGAGCCCGGCACGGGTGGCCACGCCGCCTGACGGCCGAGCGCCGAACGACCTGCTGCTCTCGATCGGCGGCCTCGTCGGTCATCTGGATCTCGGGGAGGCGCCGGCCCCTTTCATTCGCCAGCTTCGCGATCGCTATGGCCCCTATTCGGTGCCGCCGGCCGCGTGGGTCGAGCGCGCGTTCTCGATCGCGGTCGGCTTCACCGCCGCCGCGGGCCTGGTGGACGGCGGCCTTCGCGCCGGCGAGGTCGCCGCGCGCCCCCTGCGCGTGGACGAGTCCACGGACCGGATTCGGGTCTCCCGTTGGGACTTCGTCGCGACCCTGGCGCAGACCAGGCGCGACCGGGACGACGAGCGAACCCCCTGGCTCGGGCAGGCGACTTGCCAGATGAATCCCTTCGCGCTGGATTCGCTGCTGCGGGTGCTGTGGGCGGTCTTCCTTCCGCGATCGGGCGGTGCGCTGTTCCACGCCTGCGCTGTCCGGATCGGCGAAGGGGGCGTGATTTTCCCGGGACAGAGCGGGGCCGGAAAGAGCACGCTCGCTCGCAAGGTCGTCGATTCAGATCGGGTGTTGACGGACGAGCTGGTGGCCGTTTCACGGGGACAACTCGGGCAATGGCGCATCACCGGGACCCCGTTCTGGGGCGATTTCAAGCGCGGCGGCGGATCGATACGGAGCTGGCCCCTCGGCGCGGTCTCGTTCCTCGAGCAGGCGCCGGACCTCGGCCTGCGCGCGATCCCTCCGGCGGAGGCCGCGTGGCGGTTGCTGGCGTGCTTCCTGTGCTTCCAGACGGACGCGGACACGGCGGCGCGCAACCTCGCCATCGCCATCGACCTGTGCACCGACCTGCCCGGCGTCGTGACCGAGACGGCGCGCGAGACGCCGTTCGCGGCCCTCGAAACGGCCCTGGCGCCGTACGTGCCACGGCCCGCGCCGCCCGACCATCCCCCGACGTCGCGCGAGATGATCTCGGAGTTTCGCTGGCAGCTGCAGCAGAGTGGCCACTACGCCTACAAGCCCAAGGGAACCAGCATGAAGCCATGGCTCCGACCGGGCGACGCCCTGTTCATCGAGACCGTCGACGAGAGCCGTCTGGCGCCGGGCGACGTGGTGCTCTACTGGACGCCGGGCCGGACGCCGCATGAAGATCACCTGACGTGTCATCGCATGGTCGCTCGACGCGAGCTGGGATCGGGGGCTCCCGGGTCGCCGGGCGCCGAGGGATCGAAGACCCGACGCATGAAGTACTACATGAAGGGTGACGCCCGCTCCGCCATCGAGCGCTTCGAAAACGGCCGCGAGTCCGAGATCCTCGGGCGGGTGTCGGCGGTGTCACGCGACGGCCGCTCCATGCCCGTGCCCGGGCGCGTGGGCAACCTTGCACGCTTGCTCGGCTCGCTGGTGGCGACGCCGTTGCTCAAGGTCACCGGACGATGAGGCCCGCCAGCGTGATCAAGCGGACGACGTCTCTGCCGTTTCAAAAGATGAATGAAGAGACGCTGGTCGTCGATCCGAAGACCCGCGAGGTCCACCTGCTGAACCCGACCGCCACGCGCATCTGGGAATTGCTCGAGGCGCCGCGGACCATCGATGAGCTCCTCGGCACGCTGGGGCGGGAATTCGACGCTACCGAGGACACCCTGCGCGGTGATGTGGCCCTCCTGCTGGAGGAGCTGGGCGCCAAGGGGCTGATCGACGCCGGTGACTGGCGAAAGGCCGATCGGTGATTCCGCGGGGCGGGGACAGCTCCGCGGCCCGCTGCCAGGACGACGAGCTGGTCGGGCTGGATCCGGCGGCGGCGATCATCCGAACCGCGCAGACCTGGGCGCACGACAACCTGGTGCCGCTGAACGTCAGCCTCGAGACGACGCTGGACTGCAACATTCGCTGCATCCACTGCTACAACTTCGATCGCGACGAGCCGCGGGCGCTCGGGCGGCGGCGCGCGTCGTCCGGGTGCGCTTCGGCCGCCGACACCGACGCGCCGGCGTCCCGCCTGTCGACCGACGAGCTGCTGCGGCTGATCGGCGAGCTGCGCGCGGCGGGGTGCCTGTTCCTGTCGCTGACCGGGGGCGAGGTGTTGACGCACCCGGATCTCTTCGCCCTCATCGAACGCGCCCGCGAGCTGAACATGGCGGTTCAGCTGCTGACGAACGGCACCATGTTGCGCCCTGGCGTCGCCGGGCGGCTGGCCGGCTTCTCGAATCTGCTCGGCGCCAGCGTCAGCCTCTATGGCGCGTCGCCCGCCGTCCATGACGGCATCACCCAGGTCGCGGGCTCCTTCGTCCGCACGTGGGACGGCGTCGAGCGCCTGCGCGCCGCGGGCGTGGCCGTTCGCTTGAAGTTCATCGTCATGCGCCAGAACGCCCACGAGACCGCGGAGATGATCCGGGTGGCGTCGGCGCGGGATTTCCCCTACAGCGTCGATCTCACCATCACCGCGCGCCACGACGGCACCGACGGGAGCCTGGCCGCGCGCATCGACGCGGGACAGCTCGAGGCGCTCTACCGCGGGCCGTTGCGCCAGCTCCTGCCCCCCGGCCAGCGGCAGCCTCCCCCCGCCGCGTCATTCAACTGCAACTGCGCCCGGGGGAACTGCGCCATCTCCGCGACGGGCGACGTCTACCCCTGCATCTCGGTCCCGTGGTCGGCCGGCAACGTTCGCAAGCAGCCGTTCGCCGAGATCTGGCGGACCTCGCCGGTCTTCAATCGCATCCGCGGCCTGACGATGGAGAGCTTCTCGAAGTGCGCGCCCTGCCCTGACCGCGGCTACTGCACCCATGACCGGGGCGCAGCCTTCAACGCCACTGGCGACTATACCGGCGCCGATCCGTTCGTCTGCGAGACCGCGGCGCTCGCCCACCGCCTGGCCGACGAGACCGCCGACGCGTCTTAGTAAACAGCGCCCCGGAGGTTCGCTCCCATCCCCAATGATCCTTGCGGCAGGGGCACGCCGAGCCACGCGCTCGACGCTGCTGCGAGGACGGGCAAGCTGACGGCGCCGCTGCCGAGCACCATGTCGTGGAACCGGCGCAGATCGAAGCGCGGGCCCAGGCGCCCCCGTGCCGCCTCTCGCAGCCTCACGATCTCGAGCTCGCCCAGCTTGTAGGCGAGCGCTTGTCCGGGCCAGCCGATATAGCGATCCACCTCGGTCTCGATGTTATTGGGGGCGATGAGCGTGTTGTCGGTGAGAAACCGGACCGCGTCGGCGCGACTCCAGCCGAGCGCGTGAATGCCGGTGTCGACGATCAGGCGCGCGGCCCGCCACGACTCGAGGCTGAGCCGTCCCATCCGGGTGAGCGGCGAGCTGTAGAGCCCGAGCTCGTCGGCCAGCCGCTCGGCGTAGAGTCCCCACCCCTCGACGAACGCCGTCACGCCCAGGTTCTTGCGGAACTCGGGGAGATCCCGTAGCTCCTGCGCCAGCGCGATCTGCACATGGTGCCCGGGGATTGACTCGTGGAAGGCGAGCGCCTCAGCTTCGAATCGGGGCCGGGACTGAGGCTCGAAGGTGTTGACGTAGTAGGTGCCGGGCCGCGAGCCATCGATGGCCGGCTGCCGGTAGAACGCGATGGGGCTGTCCTTCTCTTCGTGGGGCTCGACGGGCTTCACGACACACGGGGTGCGGGGGATCCGGCCGAGCAGCCGTGGCATCGCGGCCGTGGCGCGCGCGAGCGTGGCGCGCGCGCCCGCCTCGACCTCGTCGCGCGTCCGGAAGAACAGCGCGGGATCCTTTCCGCGCAGTCGGCGCTGAATCTCGGCGAAGCTCGCCGCCCCGAGCGCCGCCGGCCCGAGCCGCTCCATTTCGGCACGAATGCGGCCGAGCTCGGTGACGCCGAGCTCGTGGATGGCGTGGGGGTCGAGAGTGAGCGACGTGTGCGCGCGCACGAGCGCCGCATAGCAGGCCGCCCCCCCCGGGATGTGCCCGATCCCCACCTCGGCGTCGGCGCGCGCGCGGGGCAGGATTTCGTCGCGCAGAAACGCGTGATAGCGGGCGAAGGCGGGCCTGATCCCCTCGCCGACGACCCGCAGCAGGTCGGCCTCGAACCGCCGTCGCTCGTCGGCGGGCGCGCTCGCCTCGGAGACGCGCGCCGTCGCCCCGACGACGAGCGGCCACCTGGCGTCGGGCGAGGCCAGGAGCTCCGCGAGCTGGCGCACCACCCGCTCCACCTCGCTGCGGGCCGACGTCCGGCCCCCGGCGAGGCCACGGCGCAGGTTCTCGATGCGCTGGTCGAGGGCCCCCGGCATCGCGCGCCAGCGCGCCAGCAGGGCAGCCCGGGCCGCGGCGGTCGCCACGGGTTGCAGGCTCGCGAGATCGAGGTAGGCGACCGGCGGGCCGTCACGAGGATCGACGACCCACTCCTCGAGGCCACACGCCGTCTCGGTGGCCAGGGTGGTTTCGAGCTCCCCGATGAGCAGGCTGCGCGTCACCCGATCGGTCGGGCTCAGCAAGGCGTCGGGCGCCTCGGCGTCCAGGCGGGACCGCAGCGTGGCGAACGAGCGCAGCTTCTGCGCGCGCGCGGCGGCGCTGTCATCGGGCATCCGGTCGTCGTAGTCGTGGTAGCCGAGCGTCGTCGCCTCGATGGGATCGGCCGCCATGTGCGCTTGCCAGAACGCCGCCGCCAGGTTGGCGAGCGCCGAGGTGGCGCGCGAGTCGCCGGCCCCGGCCGGCGCCGGGTCTGCTGCCACGGGGACCGGTGTGGCGGGCGCGGGGTGCCGATGGCAACCGGCCGCGAGGACACCGCAGAACAGGGAGAGCCGCGAGGCGAAGCGACGTTGCGACACGGGAGTCGCATACCATGGAGACGGCCGACGTTGTAAACCGCGCGCGGTCCGTGAGCTGGGGCGAGCTCCGCCCGTCGTCCTTCCGCGAGGAACCCGCGGGGCGGGTTCAGCGATTCAGCGGATGGTCGATGATCCGGAGGTCGGGCGCGCCTTCGTGAACCGAGGGTGCGTTTGTCCTGGCACGTTCACTGCACACCCATCATCCCGGCAAGGTGCCGAAAAATGTCCTCGCGCCCCGAGAACGCTTCGACTTGAAGGAGGTAACCGTGGTGACCCGAAAATCCAGCGAGAACCAAGGCCTTTCCCGCGGCGTCCCGGCGGGGGGAACGGGTGACGCCTCGAGACGAGCCGCACAGCCCGCGCGAATTTCCATCTCCGGTAGCTACCTCGACGTACCTCTTTACGGACAGGCGGCTGCCATACGGGCGCTCTACCAGGCATCATTTTTCGACGAGGGGCGGCCGAAACCACCCCGGCGCGGCAAGCCCCGCCCCACGAGCTCATGGTTGGCGACGCAGATCGGCGCCTTCATGCGAGGCTTGCGGGGCTTGCGAGGGCCCCTGCCAGCAGCTGCTTCGTGACAGCGCAACGGCCAAGGCCGACAGCACGGGCCGAGACGTGGCGATATGCGCCGCCGCTGGCGTGTCGCAGGGCCGAGAGCCCTGTAAGCTTCGAGGGGTGACGCGAACGCAGGGCCGGCCCAGCATCCTCGAGGTGAAGCGAACACTCTCGGGGCGAGAGAAGCGCTTCGTGTGCCAGGTGCTCGTGCGTGACACCGAACACCTGATGGTGCTGTTCATCTCGCGGGAGAAGATGCTCGTGCACGGCATCGAGCTACCTGCGGGCACCGTGACGTTCGGCCATTTCTGGCAGAGCCGGCCGTACAACGTCTATCATTGGCTCAGGCCCGATGACGGCTCGACCATCGGCGTCTACGCGAACATCTGCGACGAGACGCGGTTCAGCGCCGAGGCGTTCACCTGGCTGGATCTGGTCGTGGACGTGCTGGCCCTGCCGGGCAAGCCGCCGGTCGTCCTCGACGAGGACGAGATTCCCGCGGAGTGCCCGGCGGCGTTGCGCGAAAAAATTGCGGCGTCACTGGCGTGCGTGCTCGGCGCTCTCCCCGCGCTCCTCGTCGAGCTGGAGCGAGACCGGGCGACGTGGTGGCCCGTGGTCGCGGGCGACGTCGCCGCGGCATGAAGACCGTCGTCCAGCGGGTGACCTGCGCCACGGTTCGCGTGGGCGGCGCGGTCGTGGCGGCGATCGATCGGGGCGTGCTGGCGTTCGTCGGCGTGGAGCGGGGCGACGGTGTTCCTGACGCCGACGTCACCGCGCGCAAGATCGCGGCGCTGCGGCTGTTCCCGGGACGCACCCCGATGGATCTCAGCCTGGCCGAGGTCCAGGGCGCGTGCCTGGTTGTCAGTCAGTTCACGCTCGTGGCCTCGCTTTCCAAGGGGAGCCGCCCCAGCTTCGAGCCCGCCGAGGAGCCCGTGCGCGCGCAGGCCCTCTACGAGCGCGTCGCGCAGGGCTTGCGGGAGGCGGGCCTTCAGGTCGCGACCGGGCGCTTCGGCGCCGACATGGAGGTCGAGCTCGTGAACGACGGACCGGTCACGTTCCTCGTGTTCGCGCGCGACGGCGCGCTGGTGAAGCAGGCTTGACGGACGCCGTTCGCTTGAAGGGGCCTCTCTCGCTCCCCAACGTCATTTGCCCACTCAGCCCATCCAGACAGCCGGGCGTCGATCGAGACGTGCCCAGATGTCCCCGGCGGACAGTGACGACAGCAGGTCACGGGCGCTCAGCCGTCCGTCCGGAGGACACAAGCCCGCCGAGGCCGCGAGACGTCCCACGACCACGGCGGGAGGCGTCCCGCCCTCCCGCAGCGACGCGAGCGACGGCGGCCGGGTGCGCTTGGCCAGGCGCTCGCCACTTGCGTCGAGCAAGAGCGGCACGTGGGCGAACGTTGGCAGGGGAAGCTCCAGGGCCCGGTAGAGCGCGATCTGACGCGGCGTCGAGGCCAGGAGATCGTCGCCCCGCACGACCTCGTCGATGCGCATGGCCGCGTCGTCGACGACGACAGCCAGCTGATAGGCCGCGACGCCGTCGGCCCGGCGCAGAACGAAATCGTCGACGCCGAGTGGACCGAGCGGAGCGACGACGCCATGCACCTCGTCGACGAAGGCGATCCGCTCACCCTCGCTCGCGAATCGAATCGCGGGGTCGCGGCTCGCGGCGCGCGCGCGTGCCGCGACCTCGTCGGGCGCGAGCCGGCGACAGGTCCCCGAGTACCGGGGCCCTTCGTCCTCGGGACCGTGGGGGGCGCTGGCCGCGCGGGCGACCTCCGCCCGGGAACACGCGCACGGATACGCCTTGCCCCCGCGCAACAGGCGGTCGATCGCGGCGTCGTAGCTCGCGCTCCGCTCACTCTGGCGGTACGGGCCGAACGGTCCGCCGCCACCCCCGTCCCGCTCGGGACCTTCGTCCCAGTCGAGGCCCAGCCAGGCGAGGTCCTCCATCAGCGCGGTCTCTCCGTCGGGCAGGACCCGGGCGCTGTCGAGATCCTCGCTGCGCAGAACGAAGGTTCCGCCGCGCGCGCGACACGAGAGCCACGCCAGCAACGCCGTTCGGGCGTTGCCGACGTGCAAGCGCCCGGTCGGACTCGGAGCGTAGCGGCCGCGCGGGCTCCCGGCGGCCCGCGGCGAAATTCGCTCCACCGCGCGGTCCTCAGAGCCGCATCAGCGCGTCGACGGCGGCTATCTCTTCCAGGCGTGCGCGGCCGGCCAGCGCCCCGAGCTCGACGACGAAAACGAAAGCGACCACGTTCCCGGACTGCTCGCGCACGAGGTCCGCGGTCGCGCGCGCGGTCCCGCCCGTGGCCAGCAGATCATCGACGATGACCACCCGACTGCCCGGTCGCACGGCGTCCGCGTGCATCTCCAGGGAATCGGTGCCGTACTCGAGATCGTAGGATTGTCGGGTGGTGCGCCAGGGCAGCTTGCCCGGCTTGCGAACAGGGGCGAACCCCAATCCCAGCGTCGTGGCGACAGGTGCGCCGAAGATGAACCCCCGCGACTCGACGGCGACGATGACGTCGGGACGATGGCGCGTCACGCGTTCGGCCAGCAGCTCCACCGACGCGCGCAACGACGGCCCGTGCCCCATGAGCGGGGTCAAGTCGCGAAACACAATCCCGGGCTTTGGAAAATCGAGGATGTCGCGAACGCGCCCCCGTAGGTCGTCGATGCGCGGGTCGTCCGTGTTCGAGGAGACGTGGAGGTTCATGGTTTGTTGTTTCTCCCGGGCAGGAACTGTAGCGGATCGCGAGGCACTTGCCCGCGTCGTACCTCGAAATGGACGTGCGGCCCGGTGGCGTGGCCGCTTTGTCCGGACAGCGCCAGGCGCTGTCCGACGGCGACGCGGTCTCCCACCTTGACCAGCAAGACGGAGTTGTGGGCGTAGACAGTCATCAAGTCGTCATGATGTTTCACGACGACCATGTTGCCGTAACCGCGCACCGTGTTCCCGGCGTAGACGACCTCGCCCTCGTCGGCGGCGAAGACTGGCGTCCCGATCGCCGCTTGCAGGTCGATTCCCTCGTGGGGGCGTCCCCAGCGCGATCCGAACAGCGAGGTCACCCGGGGCGCCTCGACGGGCCACCGGAACCTGGCGGTCGGCGCCTTTCGTGTTGGCGCCGGGGGCGGCGGGGCTTCGGACGGTGTCTGGTCGGCGACCCGCGCGTCCGGTGAAGCTCCCGCGTCGGGCCGGTCGCCCGGTCCGAACAGGACGAAGATCAGCTTGCCGGGGCGGGCCTCGGCCGCGCTATGAAATCCATTGACCTCGAGGAGGTCTTCCTCGGGCACGCCCGCGCGATGCGCGATGTCGGCCAGCGTCTCGCCCTGCTCGACGACGTACCAGCGGCCAAGCGGCGGCTCGGGGTGCATCGGACGCACCGCCGAGCGGCAGCTGGCGCCGACCGCGGCCAGCGCCACAAGCAGGACGCCCGCGACGGCGACTGCCCCCAGGGCCGTCCGGTCTCCGGAGCTGGGGCCGGGCCCTGAGTTCACCCGCGCATCTTACGCGAGGGCCCCGGTTGCGCGAGGGCTCTGGCAGATCACGCGATCGGGGGCGTTCGACCGACGCCGTACTGGCCGAGGAGGTTCACGTAGCGGCAACGGGTATCGTAGGTGGTCTCGTAGGCCTCGCCCTTGCGGCGCACCAGCACGAGCTGCTGTTCCTCCGGTGGACCCACCGGCACCACGAGCCGTCCCCCGTCGGCGAGCTGCGCGGCCAGCAGCGGCGGCACGCGCGGCGCGCCCGCCGACACGATGATGACGTCGTACGGGGCGTGCTCTGCCCATCCCGCGCTGCCGTCGAAGCACTCGACGACGGCGTTCGTGATCCCCAGGGAGGCGAGCGTGTCGCGCGCCCGGGCTGCGAGCGCAGGCAAGAGCTCGATACCGTAGGCCCTCTCGCATAGGCCAGCCAGCAGCGCGAGCTGGTACCCGCAGCCGGTCCCCACCTCGAGCGCCCGGTCCCCAGGCTGGGGCGCGGCCAGCTCGGTGGCGCGCGCGACCATGAACGGCTGTGAGATGGTCTGCTCCCCGCCGATGGGCAGCGGCCGATCCTCGTACGCCAGACTTCGGAGCGAAGGCTCGACGAAGCGGTGCCGTGGCAACGTCGACATCGCCCCCAGCACGCGCTTGTCCTCGATCCCGCGCCGCACGAGCTGCTGCTCGACCATCTCGCCCCGGCGCGCCGTCATTCGCGGATCCTCGTCGGATGTCACAGTCAAGACTCACCTCCCGACGGCGCAACCGCTGCGCCTGCTGGCGCTATTTACCGTGTTCGACGGCGGCGCGCACGAAACTTCCCACGTTCCATGCGGCCAGATCGCGCAGCAGGTTGGCGTGCGTCAGGTCGAGCCCGAGCGGGGTTATCGAGGCCATCCCCGCCTGTACGGCGCTGCAGTCAGACCCCGGCAAGTCCGTCGCGTTCTCCTCGGGACCGCCGATCCAGTAGTACGAACGTCCGCGCAGGTCCTGGCGCACGTCGACCTGATCGCGATACACGCGCCGGCCGAGAAACGTCGTCTGATAGTCGGTCACGGCGCCGCGGGGCAAGTTCACGTTCAGCAGCGCCGCGGCGGGGATGGCGCCCTGCCCCCGGGCGATGACCTCACCGGCCAGCGCGCGGGCGAACGCCGCCGCCGCCTGGAAGTCCGCGGGGACATGGCGCTCGAGCGAAATCGCAATGGCCGGGACGCCTCGCAGCGCCGCCTCGACGGCGCCGGCGACCGTCCCCGAGTAAAAGACGTCGGAGCCCAGGTTGTAGCCGTAGTTGATGCCCGAAACGCACAAGGCCGGCGGGCGCGGGACCAGGTGCAAGAGGGCAAGGTACGAGCAGTCAGCGGGGGTGCCGTCGACCGAGAAGACCCCCGCCTCGATCTCGTCGACGCGGAGCGGGCGGTCGAGGGTCAAGGCGTGCGAGGCGGCGCTGCGCTCGCGGTCGGGCGCGCACACGATGACGTCGCCCAGCTCGCGAAGCGCCGCCGCCGCCGCGCGAATCCCCGGCGCCATCACGCCGTCGTCGTTCGTCACCAGTATCAGAGGTTTCATTGGGAAAAACGCGGCGGAGAGAGCCGCGAGGCCCTCTCCGCCTACTCGTCGGGGCGACTGGATTTGAACCAGCGACCCCCTGTCCCCCAGACAGGTGCGCTAACCAGGCTGCGCCACGCCCCGAGTGTTCCGCCGCCAAAAACGTCAGTCTTCTACCATGCGCGCGAGCTCTACCAAGCCCTGCTTCAACTTTTTCAGCATCTCGACGTCGACCGCCGGGGGCGGCACCGGCGGCGCCGGCCCCTCGTCGTGGCCGAGCTCGCGCAGGCGGGCCCGCGCCCCCTCGATCGTGAACCGCTCGTCGTAAAGCAGGTGTCGAATCTTGAGGAGCAGCTCGACGTCCTTGCGCTTGTAGAGGCGCTGCTTCGACGTCGTCTTTTGCAGGCGCAGGGAGCGAAACTCGGTCTCCCAGTAGCGGAGCACGTACGGTTTGACGGCGCACAGGCGCGCCACCTCGCCAATCTTGAAGTAGGGCTTGTCCGGGATGACCGCCGGATCGGCGGGGTCCAGGCTGCGGCGACGGGACGGCAATCGATCAGCCGTTGAGGGCGTTCTTCAGCACCTGGCTTGGCTTGAACGTCAGCACCCGGCGCGCGCTGATCGTGATCTCCTGTCCGGTCTGGGGATTTCGCCCAGCGCGCGAGTTCTTGTCGCGCACCACGAAGTTGCCGAAGCCCGAGATCTTGATCTTCTCGCCCTTCTCGAGCGTCGTCTTGATCGTGTCGAACACCACCTCGACGAACTCGGCCGCTTCCTTCTTCGAGAATCCCCCCACCTTCTCGTAGACGTTCTCCACGATGTCCGCCTTGGTCATGACCGGATCATATAACTCCGAGCACCGCGGGCGGTCAAAGGGCGACCGCGGGCGTCAGCGAAGCTGGATCGCGTGGCGGGCGCCGAGCGACGCCACCACCTTGGCGTGGGCGACGTCGACGTCCGTGTCCTTCAGGGTCCGGTCGTCGGCACGATAGGTCAACGTCCACAACATCCCCTTCTTGCCGACGGGGACGAAGCGCGGGTCGCGAAAGTCTTCCAGCACGGCGATGTCGCGCAGCAGCGGCTCCGCCAGGGCGCGCATGGCGGCGCGCTGCGACTCGGCGCTGACCGCGGCATCGATCCAGAACGAGACGTCGCGGGTGACCGCCGGGAACCGGGGCGGCGCCGACGCGCGTACGGGGACGTCGAGGTTGGCGAGGCCTCCGACATCGACCTCGAAATAGAAGGCAGGTGCCTCGATCCCCAGGCGCCGCGCCACCAACGGGTGCAGCTCGCCCGCGACGCCGAGCACCGCCGCGGCGCCGCCGCCCCTGGCGAAGTCGATGGCCGCGGCCACCCCCGGGTGCAGGAATCCCGGCGCCGTCCCGCTCGCGAACGCGGCGAAGCGCGGCTCTCGCACCCCCAGCGCGGCGAGCAGCTCCACCACCACGTGCTTGAGGTCGAAGAAATCGACCGGAGGCCCGGGCTTCAGCCAACCTGCGCGCGCCCCGACCAACAGGCCGGCAGCGATCGTCACCTGGCGGTGGTGGCTCTCGCCGGGCACCGGGAAGATGGTCGGACCGACCTCGAACAGGCGGACGTTCGGGACGCCGCGGGCCAGGTTGCGCTTCGCCGCGTCGGCCAGGCCCGGCAGCAGCGACGTCCGCATGACCTCGTAGTCGGACGAGATGGGATTCTGTACCGTGATCGCGCGCGCCAGGCGCTCGTCGCCGAGCGCCGTGAGCGCCGCGCGCGGCACGAACGCCCAGCCCACGATCTCATGCAGACCGAGCGCCGCCAGCGCGTCGCGCGCGCGATCGGCGACGTGCTCGGGGCTCGGCTCGGGCGCCTTTCCACCCGGCGGCAGCCGCGCCGGCGCTCGCTCGAAGCCGACGAGGCGCATGATCTCCTCGACCACGTCCTCGGCGATGGTCACGTCCGGGCGAAACGTGGGGACGGTGGCCAGCAAGGTCTCGCCGCGCAGCTCGGCGCCGAACTCGATCGCGCGCAAGCGCCCGGCCGCCTCTTCGCCGGGGATCGCGAAGCCGGCGATCTGCTCTAGCGTTGCGATGGGCAACGCAATGGTGGGCCGCACGGGCGGGGCACCGTGGCGGTCGACCGGGGATGGGGCGACACGCCCCTGCCCGAGCCGCGCGAGCATCGTCGCCGCCCGGGCTGCCGCCACCGGAACGCCCTCGGCGTCGACGCCGCGCTCGAAGCGATGCGACGCCTCGGAGTGCAGGCCGAGGCGCTTCGCAGTCCGCCGCACGCTGCGCGGATCGAACGTCGCCGCCTCGAGCAGCACGTTCACCGAGGCGGCCGACACCTCGGTGCGCGCGCCCCCCATCACCCCGGCGAGCGCGACCGGACCGCGCGCATCCGCGATGACGATGTCCGTGGGCTCGAGGCTTCGATCGATCCCGTCCAGCGTGCGCAGCACCTCGCCCGCCACCGCCCGCCGCACGACGATCCCGCCCTCGAGCTTGTCGAGATCGAACGCATGCAGCGGGTGCCCCGTCTCGAGCATGATCAGGTTCGTCACGTCGACGAGGTTCGAGATGGCGCGCACCCCGCAGGCGGCGAGGCGGAACCGCAGCGACGCGGGGCTGGGCTCGACGGTGAGGCCGTGGATGATGGTCGCGTGGTACCGCGGACACGCCGCGACGTCCTCGACGGTGACGGTGCGCGCGGCCGGGGGCTCGCGGTCGGTCGTCGGGACACCCGCGGCTGCCGATGTCGACGGCAGCGGCGGCAGGCGCCACGTCACCCCGAAGGCGGCCGCGACCTCGCGGGCGATGCCGGCGTGAGACAGCGCGTCCGGCCGGTTGGGGGTGACGTTCACCTCCATCACGGCGTCGGCGATGCCGAGCGCCACGGCCAGGTCGGCGCCCAGCGGGACGGCATCCGACAGGATCATGATGCCGTCGGCGCTCTCGCTGAGGCCAAGCTCTTTTTCGCTGCAGATCATCCCGGGAGAATCGAAGCCGCGAACTTCTTTGCGACCGATCGAGATCCCCCCGGGCAAGCTCGCGCCCGGCGCCGCCCACGCCACCCGTCCTCCCGGCGGCGGCACGTTCGGGGCGCCGCACACCACCTCGCTCTCGCCCTGTGGACCCGCCGCCTCGTCCACCCGCAGGCGAACGATGCGCAGCTTGTCGGCGCCCGGATGCGGTCTCACCGCGCGCACCTCCGCGACCCGGACGCCGCGCAGCTCCGCGCCGCGCTCTTCGATCGATTCCACCTCGAGGCCCGCGAGCGTCAGCCGGCGCGCGACCTCGGCGGCGGTGACGCCCGCGGGCAGCGTCACCAGCTCCTTCAGCCAATTGAACGAGATCTTCATGGACGGGGCGCCAAATTACTGGAATTGCGAGAGGAACCGGATGTCGTTTTCGTAAAACGCGCGCAGATCGTCGACGCCGTACTTCAGCATGGCCATCCGGGACAGCCCCATTCCGAACGCGAAGCCGCGCACCTCGGCGGGGTCGTAGCCGACGGCGCGAAACACGTTCGGGTGAACCATCCCCGAGCCGCCGATCTCGATCCACCCCGAGCCCTTGCACAGGCGACAGCCCACGCCCTCCCGCCGGCCTGTGCCCCCGCACAAGTAGCAGCCGGCGTCGACCTCGGCCGAGGGCTCCGTGAACGGGAAGAAGCTGGGGCGCAGCCGGATGCTCAGCTCGGCGCCGAAGAACCGGCGCACGAAGTGGAGCAGCGTGCCCTTCAGGTCGGCGAAGGAAACGTCGCGGTCCACGTACAGGCCTTCCACCTGCGGAAACATCGGTGTATGGGTGGCGTCGTCGTCGCGACGGAAGACGTTGCCGGGCGCGATGATCTTGATGGGCGGCGGCGCCGTCATCATCGTGCGCACCTGCACGGGCGACGTGTGCGAGCGCAGGATGCGGCCGCCCTCCACGAAGAAGGTGTCCTGCATGTCGCGGGCGGGATGATCCGCCGGCGTGTTGAGGGCGTCGAAGTTGTGCCACTCGGTCTCGATCCAGGGGCCGGTCCGGACCTCGAACCCGAGGCCGAGGAAGATCTCCTCCACCTCGCGGCGCACGCGCGTCAGCGGGTGCAGCGTGCCGAGCGGGACGCCGAACGGGGGCAGCGTGACGTCGACCGAGCGCGCCAACTCGGTGGCCAGCGCGGCGTTCGCGAGCCCCCCCAGGCGCTCGGCGACGATCGACTCGATGGCGCCCTTGGCGCGGTTTGCGGCCTCGCCCACGGCGGGGCGCTCGTCCGCCGGCAAGCGCCCGAGCGCCTTCATGAGCTCCGAGGCGCGACCCTTCTTGCCGAGATAGCGCGCCTGCGCGGCGCGGATCTCCTGCTCGGTCGTCAGCGGACGAATCTCGTCGTTCAACGCGGCGGGGAGCCGGTCGAGCTCGTCGATGATCTCCTGGGCGCCGGAGCTGGGCATCACGGCCCCGGGGCTAGGACGCCCGTGCCGCCTCGACGACCTTCTCGAAGGCCTTCGGATCCGTGATGGCCAGGTCGGACAGGATCTTGCGGTCGAGCTTCACGTTGGCCTTGTCCAGCCCCGCGATCAGCCGCGAGTAGGACACGCCCAGCGCGCGCGCCGCCGCGTTGATGCGGATGATCCATAGACCGCGGAAGTCGGATTTCTTCTTGCGCCGATGAAACAGCGCGAAGCGCCACTTGCGATGAACGGCCTCGATGACCGCTTTCCACAGCTTCGATCGACCGCCACGGAAGCCCTTGGCGTGCTTCCGGATCCGATCGCGGCGATGACGGGACTTGAAACCACCTTTTGCGCGAGGCATGTCCGACTATCCTTCTTGACGGGGCTGGCGTGCTTGATTGGGGTGACGAAGCGGCGGCGACGGCTAGCTAGGTGCCGTACGGCAGCATGGCCTTGATCTGATGCTCCTGCGTCTCGCTGACGTAGCCACCGCGGCGGAGGTTCCGCTTCGCGCTGGTGCTCTTCGCGCCGAGGTTATGGCGCAGGTACGCCTTCTTCCTCTTCACGCGTCCGTTCGCGGTCAGCTTGAAGCGCTTCTTCGCGCTGCTGTTCGACTTCATCTTGATCTTGGCCATGTGAGCGGCGCAGTATAGCGATCCGCGGCCCGGAGGCAAGCAATTCCCGACAGGTCCACACCGGGGGCAAGGCCACCTCGGGCGAGCCCCCGAGCAGGGGGCCGGCCGGCTCAATCGCCGGCCGGGGCGGCGCCGGAGCCAGCCGCCGCTTCCAGCTCCCGCTCGATGTCCTCCCAGGCCCCCATCAGCGTATCGAGCTTCGGCGCCAGGGCTTCCTGCTCCTTCACGAGCGCGTCGATCTCCGCGCGGCTCGCGCGCTGGAAGAACCCGGGGTCGGCGTAGATCACCTGGATCTCGCGCTTCCGGCGCTCGGCGGCCTCGATCTCCGCCAGTAGCTTGTCACGCAGCTTCGGCAGCTGGGCCGCGCGGTTGCGCCGCTTCTTTTGCTCTTCCCAGCTCTCGCCGGAGATCCCCGCTGGGGTCCCCGCCGGCGGTGCCGTGTTGCGCTTCTCGGCGCGCGCCCGCGAGGCCACCGCCTCGCCGTCCAGGTGATCATCGCCCAGGCGCGCCAGGTACTCCGCGTAGGTCCCCGGGAAGTCGCGCGGTCCCTCGGGGGTGATCTCCACGACGCGCGTCGCCAGCTCGCTGACGAACCAGCGATCGTGCGACACGAAGATGACGGTGCCCCGGTAGGCCTTGAGGGCGTCGACGAGCGCGTGAATCGCCTCGAGATCCAGATGGTTGGTGGGCTCGTCCAGGACCAGCACGTTCGGCCGTTGCACCGCGAGCAGCGCGAAGATCAGCCGCGCCGCCTCGCCGCCCGAGAGCAGCGCCACCCGCTTGTCCACGTCAGCGCCCGAAAACAACACCCGTCCCAGCTGCGCGCGCACGAACGTTGGGCTCTCCCCCGGGCAGCTCGCCTCGAGCGCCTCGAGCGGGGTCGTCTCGGCGTCGGTCAGGACCTCGCGGTGGTCCTGCGGGAAGTAGCCCACGCGGACCTCGTGGCCCCACTTCACGCGCCCTGCGTCCGCCGCCAGCCGCTCGACGACGATTCGCAGCAGGGTCGATTTGCCGAGGCCGTTCGGCCCTATGATCGCCACGCGCTCGCCCCGCCCCACCATCAGTGATACCTGCGTGAGCACCCGCTTGTCGCCGTAGGACTTGCTGATACCTTGCAATTCCAGCACCTCGCGTCCGCTCGGCCGCTCGGGGCTGACCCCGAACTGCGGCGTGCGGCGGGTGCTGTCCGCCAGCTCCTCGACCTCGATCTTTTCGATCTGTTTCAGGCGGCTCTGCGCCTGGGTGGCCTTGGTGTTCTTGGCGCCGAAGCGCTCCACCCACGCCCGCTTCCGGGCGATCTCGTCCTCGGCGCGCGCCACCGAGGTCTCGGCGCGGGCGCGCGCCGCGGTCTTCTCGGCGATCGCCCTCGAGTAGCTGCCCGCATAAAGCGTCAGGGTGCCGTAGTCGACGTCGAGGGTGTGCGTGGTGACGTTGTCCAGGAACCTCTGATCGTGGGAGATGATGATCGCGCACCCGGCGTAGCCGGCCAGGAACTTCTCCAGCCAGCGGATCGTCAGGATGTCGAGGTGGTTCGTCGGCTCATCGAGCAGCAAGACGTCGACCCCGCCCACCAGCACCTGCGCGAGGAGCACACGCAATTTGAATCCGCCCGAGAGCGTGGACAGCGGCGAGCGGTGAAATCGCGTGGGGATCGCGAGGCCCTCCAGCACCTCGCTGGCCCGGGCCTCCAGCGTGTAGCCGTCGTGCGCCCCGATCACGTCCTCGAGATCCGCCATCCGGCCTGCGTCGACGTCGCCCCCGGCGTCGGTCATGCGGCGCTGCTCCTCGAGCGCACTCCACACGACGGCGTCGCCCCGCATCGCCAGGTCCAGGATGATCGCGTCGTCGTCGAGGAACCGATCCTGTCGCAGCACCCCTACGCGGGCGCGCTTCGTGATGGTGAAGCTTCCCGCCGAGGCTTCCTCGTCGCCGGCCAGCACCTTGAGGAACGTGGTCTTCCCCGAGCCGTTCGCCCCCACGAGGCCGTATCGTGAGCCGGCGTTGAGCTGCAGCGAGACGTCCGCGAACAGGACGCGGGCGCCGTATTCCTTGGCAAGGTTGGTCGTGGCGATCATCGAAGCGGCATCGGTTGGGTGCTGGGTGTGCGACGGGCGGCGCGTAACTTAGTCCAAACGGGCGCGGGAGGCCCTGTTCTTTCTCGGGCGGTTGCGGGCGCGCGCCGCCCCGCATGAGGGCGCCGGTTTCCCGAGCGTTACTTCGCGGCCGGCGCGCTGGCCGCGGGACGGCGGCTCTGGCAGTGCTTGTCCACGGCCTGCATCAGTCGATTCAAATCGACGGGTTTTTGCAGAGCGTCGCTCGCGCCGATGGCGCCCGCGATCCTCCGGAAGTCGGGATCGCCGCTGACTACGACCACCGGCAGGTCGCGGAGGGCCGGGGTGCTCACGAGGAGCGCCCGAAATCGCTGCGCGCTCATCCCGGGCGTGCGGAGATCGAGCAACACCAGCGTCGCGCTTTCGCCCCCAAGCAGCCATTCGATAGCGTCCTCGGGGGTGGGAAAGATGCTGACCCCGTAGCCCTCGTCGCGGAGCACCTCGGCGAGGGATTCGGCGAACTCCCGGTCGTCATCCACGAGAACGATGTCACAGGGCACCTGATCTATCTGCATCGAGGCCGGGCCAATCGCAAGCCTTGAAGATCGGGCGTCTCAGCCATCCGAGGCGACGCAACCATCTCTGCGCGGATGGGGCGATCGACGGCCCATCGACGATCGGTTCAGAGCGGGGCCCCCGTGCTCAAGCAGGCCGGCCCTGGCGTCGGGGCGGCGCAAACCCCGGCCGGACAGACGAGGCTGCCCATGCATTGGATTTCGATCGGCATGGCACAAGGTTGGCCGATCGTCGGGCGGATCTTGCACGCGCCCGCGTCGCAGTAGGCGTAACCCACGCAATCGCCGATCGTCTCGCACGGGCTCCCGGGCGCAGACAGGGGAACGCACGTTCGGCTGGCGGCGTCGCACCGCTCGTCGACTCGGCCGCACCCGTAGTTCGCCCCCGGCTCGCAAGGGGCGCCGCGCGAGGTCGGCAGGATGGTGCAGGTTTCGGTTCCTCCCGGTATCGCCAGGCACACCGCGGGCGCCGCGCACTCGCGCCACGCGCCCTGGCAGGCAGCGCCCACCGCGCGCGGCGGGGCGCAGATCCCGTCGAGGCAGGCAGCGCCGGAAACGCAGTCAGCCCCTGAGGCTCCGCAGCTTCCGCCGAGCGGAACGGGAGCTTGCTTGGTCGATGCGCACGTTCCCGGGCAGCAGGCGCTGGGGCAACTCGGAATCTCGCAGGCGCCGCCGCCCGCACACTCGTCGTCGAGGAGGCAGTCGCCGCCCACGGCCACCTGGCCCTTGAAGATCTCGTCGCAAGGGTTGTTGGGCACGTCGGGAAGGATGGCGCAGTCCGTGGTGACCTGGTCCAGGCATCGGCGCGCCATGGCGCTGTCGTAGGCCAGGGTGCCCCGCTTGACGGCCGCGATCGCGGTCGCGGTCCTCCCCGACTCCACCAGGAACGCCGTCGACTCGCAGGTGGCCTGATCGACCGCGCCACCGCACGCCACCTCGCGCGCGCAGATGACCCGCTCCTCCTCGGCAGCCAGTCGGTCGATGGAGAGCGGCTCGGGGTCGCACCCCGCGAGCGCACCGATCCCGGCGGCGAGCGGCAAAAACAGCGCGAACGTCATTCGAATCGAGGCTCTTGTCAACATGGGTTGGGGCAGGAGCAAACGGCACGCCAATCACCCATGCAGGCGAGGCGCGCCGCCGCCTGGGCATTTCCGCCAAGAAACCGGGGCCGTCCGCTCACGCGCTTCACGCTGGGCCCGGCGCTCTGGTGAAGACTGAACGCGCTCACCACTGTCGTCCGGCGCGATGGAGCGCCCCCGAAACGGAAACCGGCGCCGCATTCATGGCATCATTCCACGGTGGTCGGCGGAACGTCTTCGGAGACAGACGGGGTGGATCCCCGGATCGTCTGGGTCCGCGGGGATCGGAGAGACGGTCCCAACGAGACGATCGGCGTCCTCGAGTTGAAGGCGGATGGGGCCTGCCGGGCAGTATTCGCCGAGCGGGTCGAGGTGGACGGACGCTGTCACATTCGCCTGGCCCGGCAAGTCTGGGCGGGGAAAGACTCGCTCGACACCAGATGGTGGAGTCTGGTGCTCGACGAGAATCACAAGGTCTTCACGATCCGCAATGGGTCGTGTGGCGACAAGATCGCGCGGGCCGATGTCCCACGCATCCTGAGCGCCCTGACGGACCTGGGCCTCCTGACGAAGGAGACGATGATCGCGGTCGATGGTGAGGCCCCGGTCATTCCAGGACGGGGAATCGGCGTTTGAGCACGACCGCCGGAGGGGCGCTCAGGTCAGGTAGGGTCTCGTGGGACGGACGACAACGTCCATGTTGGAGCGTCCGCGCGAATTCGATATGGTCCGGGGATGAATTGCGACAAGCGCGCGCGGAGCGCGCGCTTGTCGCTGTTGCTGGCGCTGCAGGGAGGAATGCCGTCCGCTGGTTGCTCGTACCTTTTCGTTCGTCCCCCAAGAGACACGGAGTTGGGTAGCCGAGTCATTGAATGTACGACCAGCCCTGCGGCGCCCCTCATCGATTCGATCCTGGTCGCCACGAATGTCGGATCGGCTGTCTATGTCGAGGGCCAAAACAACGTCAAGAACAAGGCGGAGGCCGTCTCCTTCGGGCTCGGCGTGGCGACCTTCTGGTTGTCCTCCGCGATCTACGGCTTCTATTTCACCCGCGAGTGCGCAGTGTTGAAAGAAGAGGCGCAGGCGGGCCCCTACTACCTGCGCCCCGTGCGAACGAGGCGTGGTCCACCCTATCCGCCGCGGCCGGTGCCGCCCGTCGGCGGCTCTGCCCCACCAGGGGACTCGTCGCCCGCCGCCCCGTCGTCCCCGCCGCCGGCGAACACCACGCCGGCGACTCGCCAGCAGCTGGACGACGACGAGCCCGACGACCGCTCCGCGCCACCGTCGACCTCACACCCGAAGGATCAATCCCAACTATGATGCTCCCCCGTGCGAAGGTCTCCGAAGGGTCGCGACGGCCAGGAATGCCATAATCGGGCCTCGCGCCTAAATAACGTGGTCGGATCGGCTGCGCTGGTGCGACGATAGCACTGTACCCTGGCGGTTTCCGTTCAGTCGGCCTGCCGATCGGGCCACGGGACAAAGGAGCATCTGATGTCGATGATCAACCCTTCTCCCGGGCGGGATCCCGCGCCACCTGGCTCACGTGCGCCTACCGTCATCCCGACCGTCATCATACTCGCCCAGTTGGTCACGATCATGGTGGCCTGTTCTCCGACAGGCAAAACCGCGACCGGCTCGGATGACGCTTCGATTGCCACAACCGGGGGTGCGGGAACTGGCGGTCACACCGGAACGGGAGGGCAGACAGGTGCGGCCAGCGGTGGCGCGAGCGGCGCGACCGGAATGCAGATCAGCCCCGACGCAGTCATCGATTCTGAAAGCGACGGCGGACCCGAGCAGGATCTCGGGAGCGGCGGCGCGACCGGTGCCGCTGGTGCGGGCAACCCGAGCGCCACTGGCGGAAGTGCTGGCACGGATGGCGGCTCCGGTGCTGGCGGCGCCGCAGGTTCTGGTGGCGTCCTCGGCCCGGGGGGCGTGGCCGGCTCTTCCTTCGGTGGTGCGGGTCCAGGCGGTCCTGGAGGCGGCACCGCTTTCGCGCCGTGTCCTCCGGCGGGGGCGACGTGCGCCATCATGCCGCTCGGTGATTCGATCACCGAAGGCACGGGCTCCTCCGGCGGCGGGTATCGCGTGGAGCTCTTCCGTCTCGCCTTCACGAATTCCAAGCACGTCACGTTCGTCGGCCGCAACGCGAATGGGCCGGCGACCGTCTCCGGGCAGCCGTTCCCCCAGCACCACGAAGGCTATCCGCACTACACCATCGATGACGAGCTCGCCGCCGGGAGGATGGGCATATCCCCGCTGGTGGATGCCGGAATCAGCATGGGTAAGCCGAACATCATCCTGCTGATGATCGGCACGAACGACGTCAACAACTCGATCGATCTGCCCACTGCCCCCTCGAGGCTCGGCGCGCTCCTCGACCGAATGACGGCCGACGCGCCCGGTGCGCTGATCGTCGTCGCGAAGCTGACCCCGACCGCTAGTGACACGACCAACGTGGACGTCGCGACCTACAACGATGCCATTCCGGCGCTGGTGCAGGCGCGTACCGCCGCCGGCAAGCACATCCTGACGGTCGACATGTATGCAGCTATGACGGCGAATCCAAGCTACAAGACGGCGCTGATGCACGACGGGCTGCATCCGAACGACGCCGGATATGTGGTCATGGCGCAGGCTTGGTACAATGCCATCAAAGGGGTTCTGCCCTGAAGATCACCTCCCCGTAATTGCGGTCTTACGGGACTCCTGATCCTGCCGCGCTTGCTCGGACCGATGCGGCGGCGGCAAAGCCGGTGAGTGATATCGAAAGGGGAGTGGCGATTGGGTGAGACCGGAGAAATGGGGAGGGCGCCCGGCGAGCAGGAGCGTATGGCGGCACGGCTGCGTCTGCTGGCCGATGCGTCGCAGGAGTTTTCGGAGTCGACCGGTAACTACGATCGGCTGCTCGACGTCATCGCGCGGCGCCTGGGTGAGCTCACCGGGGATCTCTGCGCCATTCGCGCCGTCAGCGAGGATGGCACGATGCTGGAGCGGGGCGCGGTCTATCATCGAGATCCCGAGATCGTCGCCCACGCGCGCGACCTGCTGGCGTCTCGCCCGCAAGCCGTCGGGGATGGCGCGACCGGCCGGGTCGCCGCTTCTGGCCAGCCGCTCTTCATTCCCAGCACCTCGTCAGCCGAATACATCGCCTCGGCCGCGCCCCAGTACCGGGAGATCCTGGAGCGCTTGAACGTGGGGAGCGCGATGATGGTCCCGATGTCCTGCCGCGGAAAGGTCATCGGCGTCGCGACGCTCTTGCGAACGGGCCAGGAGCATCCGTACACGGAAGACGACCTGAACCTCGTGCGGAACCTGGCCGACCACGCCGCGCTGGCCATCGCCAACGCGCGGTCCTTCCTGGCCGAGCGTGCCGCCGCCCATGCGGCATTGCGAGCCAACCAGGCCCTGCATGATTCCGAGATCGCGCACCGGGTCCTCTTCGAGGCCAGCCCGATTTCGGTGATTGTGTTCGACGTGGAGACCCTGGCTATTCTGGCCGCCAACGAGGCGGCTCTTCGCCTGTATGGCCACACGCACGACGAACTGCTGCGGATGAAGATCTCGGATCTCCGGTCCCCTGCTGAAGCCGATTCCGTCAAGGAGACGGTGGCTGCGCTCGGGGAGACGCCCGCCCGGGGAACAGTCCGTCATCGACGCAAGGATGGCTCATGCTTCTTTGCCGAGTACGACTCGCGCATGCTGATCTTCGGCGGTCGGCGGGCGCGCATCACGGTCATCACCGACGTCACGGCCCGCCACGAGGCCGAGGAGATGCGGTCCCTGCTGGCGGCAATCGTGCAGTCCTCGAACGACGCCATCGTCAGCAAGCGGCTCGACGGAACCATCACGAGCTGGAATGCCGCCGCGGAACGCCTCTTCGGATACTCCTCGGCGGAGGCCGTGGGTCAGCCGATCGGTCTCGTGATTCCTCCCGATCGAATCGCCGAGGAACACACCCTGCTCGGCCGCGTCGCGGCGGGGGAGCGGGTCGAGCGCTACGAGACGAGGCGCCGGCGCAAAGACGGGACCGACGTCGAGGTCTCGATCTCGCTCGCACCGATCCTGAACGCCTCGGGCCAGGTCGTGGGGGCGTCCAAGACGGCGCGCGATCTCACCGGGCAACGGCAGGGCGAGGCTGCGCTGAAGAATACGGAGGATCAGTTGCGCCAGGCGCAGAAGATGGAGGCGGTTGGTCGTCTGGCGGGCGGCATCGCACACGACTTCAACAACATGTTGTCGGTGATCCTGAGCTACAGCGATTTGCTCCTCGACCGGATGAAGCCAAACGATTCGACAATCGACGAAATCGAGGAGATTCGTGCGGCCGCGCTCCGCGCCGCCGAGCTCACCCGCCAGTTGCTGATGTTCAGCCGGCAACAGATCGTGGCCCCCGCGGTGCTCGCTTTGAATGATGTGCTGGCCAGGACCGACAAGATGATCAGGCGCATCGTGGGCGAGGACATCGATCTCATCTCGGTACCCGCACCGGGGCTGGGACGGTTACTCGCCGATCCGGGCCAGATCGAGCAGATCATCATGAACCTGGTGGTCAATGCCAGGGACGCCATGCCGACGGGAGGCCAGCTCACCATCGAGACCGGTAACGTCGAGCTCGACAGCGACTACGCGCGCCAGCATCTGGGTGTGACGCCCGGTCCCCATGTGATGCTGGCGGTCAGCGACACCGGCGTCGGGATGGACCGGGCCACCCAGGCCCGCATCTTCGAGCCGTTCTTCACCACCAAGCAGGTGGGAAAAGGGACGGGCCTCGGGCTCTCGACCGTGTTTGGCATCGCCCAGCAGTCGGGCGGCAGCGTGTGGGTCTACAGCGAGCCCGGAGCGGGGACGACCTTCAAGGTGTACTTCCCCCGGGTCGAGGCGGACCTCGAGATCGCGAGGCCGCCCGCGCCCGTGCCCGCGACCCGGCGCGGCTCGGAGACCATCCTGCTGGTCGAGGACCAGGAACAGGTGCGCGCCGTGGCGGCCGGCATTCTCGAGCGCAATGGGTATCGGGTGATCGTCGCGCAGAACGCCGGCGACGCCTTGCTGCTGGCCGAGAAGCATCAGGGCGGCATCCACCTCCTGCTGACGGACGTCGTGATGCCCCAGATCAGCGGCGTCGAGCTGGCCCGGCGCATAGGGCTGCTCCGGCCCGAGTTGAAGGTGTTGTTCATGTCCGGGTACACCGACGACAGCATCGTTCGCCACGGGGTGCTCGACAGCAGGATGGCCTTCCTGCAGAAGCCCTTCACCCCCGAATCGTTGACGCGAAAGCTGCGCGAGGTCCTGGCCAGCAGTTGAATAGACCCACCTGCTTCCAGGTGGGTCTACGGGCAGTCGACGGTCACGGTGATACCGCGCGACCTCAACGTCTCGATGTTCTGCGCCTGCGCCGTGCAGTCGATCGGGTTGCCCCCGAGCGCGATCGTGGGCGCGCCGAAGGGGTCGACGAGGGAGACGTTGGCGACCAAGGGAGACAGATCCGTGACCTGATTGTTGGACAGGTCCAGACTCTGGAGGGCCACGAGTGACGACAGCGAGGAGATGTCGTGAATCTGGTTCGAGTTCAGATCGACCACCGTCAGCCGGCTGAGCGGCGCGAGGGGGGCGGTATCTGTAAGCCCCGCCCCTGGAAGGCGGAGCGTCGTCAGATCGGTCAATCTGGACAGCGCGGCGCGGGCCTCGGCGGTCGAGACGTCGGCGCGCACCAGATCGAGCACCTTCAAGGAAGGAAGCGCCGACAACACGGCCGCCGTGTTCGCGTGAAGGTCCCCGCGAAACTCCGTCACCTGAGGCAGGCGCGGAACGTCGGTCTCCAACGCTTCGAGCAAGCTGAGGCTCTCGAGGTTCGGGAGTCGTGAAAGCGGCGTGAGGTCCACGAAGTACGCTTCGAAATAGATCGAGCGCAGGCTCGAAAGACAGTCCACGCCGGCGAGCGAGGCGACGGGACCGACGTAGCCGGGGGGAGGATCGACCGGGGTGCCGGTCGGCTCGATCATGGCCAGGTCGGTGAGGCCGACGACGTCGGCCGGATGGATCGCCCCGCTCGGAACATTGATGGCCATGCGCAGCTGTGCTTCGACGTACGGGTCGGCGATCGTCAGCGGGTCGGTGCACGCCGGCATGCCGCCCGGCTGGTTCGCACCAGCGCCCGGCGCGCCGCCGGTGCCTGCAACATCCCCCCCTCCCCCCGCGCCCCCGCCGGCCAGGATGCTCGCGCCCCCCGTCCCTGGGCCACCGTCCATCGTGGTCCCTGCTGCTCCCACGGTGTAGCGACTCGAACAGCTACCCGTGACAACCAGGCAGACGAAGCTGGACACAAGGAGGCGAACCGCCAAGAACCCGAGAGGGATTGCCGTGTGCTCTTCCATCCCCTTTGGTGTCCTGGCGACTCTGAAACCTTACGGCGTCCTCGACCGAATCGCCAACGGGGCCACCTTCGTGTCTGCTGACCTGGAGCGCGGCGATATCGGCGAGGCGCACCGGTATGCGGCCGAGGCGGCGATGTCGACGCAGCTGCGCGACGGAGGGGGCTTGTACGTCGGTCAGGATTGACGGTGATTCTGGTCGCTGTTCTAATGCGGCCTGGGTGGGGATGGCTTCGCGAACCTCGGCTTGGCTGCTCGGATGGGCGCTGGCGTCGTTGCTCGCCGGAGCGGCCCGGGCCGACGCTCCCGGGAGCGCGCCGCGCCTCGCGCTCGAAGCGAGGCTTTACTACAGTGGTTCAGGGACGTTCTCCGACGACGTGCTCAAGCCGGGCGGACCAGATCTGGTCAATGTGGTCGCCCACCCGGATCCCTCCAGCGCCAGCTTGGTGACCGTGGTCATTTCGCTGGCAAAAGACGCCCTGCTTCGCGCGCCGACGCGCTTGCGGGTCGTTGCCCGTGAGCGCCCCGAACCGCACCGAGGCGCTCACACCCTGGTCAACAGCACAGTCACCGTCGCGCCGGTCGCCAGGGGCGGCTCGACGCACGTCGGGTTCTGGCTCGAAGGCACGGGCTGCCGCCCCATCGAGGTGAAGGCGACGTTGACCGAGGCCGGCCGGTCGGCGCCAGTGACGGCCACGACGCTGATCGCTTTTTCGTGCGCCGAATAGTGGTCCGGGGAGCGATCGACCAGGGGGGACGCGATGCAGGTGATCACGGGAAGTGTCGGTGAGAACGGTGCCAACGCCAAGCAGGACGTCGCATTGGTGCAGGCCATCCTGGTCAAGACGCCGCGGCCCATCGCCCCGGGACAACCCGGCGGCAGCTACCTGGCGACCTACGACGGCGATTGGGGTGGCGAAACGAACAGGGCCCTGCGCGCGTTCCAAAATGACAACGTCTTCGTTTCGGCGGCCGGCAACCAATCGGCGGCCAATCCTAACGCGACGCCCGGTCAGGTGAAGCCCCTCGACGCCACGTGGACCAAACTGCTCGCCAAGGTCAACCCGGACTTCGCGAACCTTCGCGTCTTGCCAGGCGGAAAGATCGTCTATCAGGAAGCGACCCCCGGGGAGCTGCAAGGCAGGCTGGGCGACGCCAACGGGATGACGTTTCAACCGACGTTCCGGACGAAGGTATCTGCGTGCATCAACCAGATTCACCAGGCTCATGGCATCGCCGTCGGGGTGTGTCCCGAGGGCGACCGACGGACGTTCCAGGCCCAATACGCGCTCTATCTGAAAGTTCCCAAGGTCACCAACGCGGGTCCCGGCGAGAGCAATCACAACTTCGGCATGGGCGTGGACCTGGGTTTCCGGGGATTGAAGTGGCTCCATCGGGACGGCGCCGTCGATGCCGGCGAGACCGCCTGGCTTCACCACCTCGACGCGCAGGACAGCGCCCAGGCTTTGAAGTTCTGGGACGCGCTTCGCACCGTGGGGACGAGCGGCGCGGTCGGAATGTTTCGAGGCCCCGCGGACGATCGACCGCACCTGCAGAACTGGAACGATGCCACGGTGTCGATGGGGGCAAGGCTCGCTGCCCTGCTGGAGAGCGCTGGCTCGATGAAGTGGTCCTACGCGCACCCGACCTATCGGTCCAACCTGGGGCTCGGCGGCGCCCAGTACAGCGTCGGAAAAGCGTCGGACATCTGGAACAATGCCGCGACGCTGGCGCTCTCCGATCTCACCGCGGCCCGCGCCGCCGCCGCGACCGCGCAGGGCAAAGCGGCGCCACCCGCGGCGACGGAGCAGGACCTGACGGCCATGCGCCAGTCGCTGCGACAGCAGTTCGATCTCGCCAATGCGAGCTGGCAAAGCTGGACGCCGTGATTCCCAAGGCCGCGATTGGCTCCGCGCTCGCCTGGGTCTGGCTCGGCGGCGCCATCGTCGGGACGTCGCTGGGGGTGCTCATCCCCTCCCTGCACGGCACGCCGGTCGCCCTCGTGCCCACCACGGCCGAGGGTCAGCGCGGCGTCGCGCTAGGCGCGCGGGTTTGACCTCCCCTCGCTTCGCCCTCGTCGCGTTGATCGTTTTATTGGCCGCCTTCGCGCACGCGACGGCGCCCGCGGAAGAATTCCGACCGGCGGCGCCCGGACCGAGCGTTCATTCGAGTGGAACGACCTTCGAAACCTGGTTCCGAATGCAGGTCGAGCATTCGACCACGCTGCCCGCTGTCGTCCTTCGAACGGCACGCCGGTACCAGTACGTCTTCGTCGCAGGATTTCTCAATGAAGGCTTTCGGCGGGAATATTTCGACGACAATCGACGGGCGCTCATCGACGCTGGCGTGGCTGCGGAGTCGATTCACGTCGTGTTCCCGAAGTCATCCAACGGGGTGGAGGAGAATGCTTCCCTGCTGCGGCAGACGATGTCCATGCTCTCGGCGCCGGGCTCTCAGAGGTTCGTCGTCATTGGCCACAGCAAGGGGGCTGTCGAAGTGCTGGCATTCGCCCTGTTGTCGCCTGCGTTCGTTCGCGATCGCGTCCGCGCACTGTTCCTCGTGCAGGGGGCCTTCGGGGGCAGCGGGATTGCCGACTACATCTCCGGAAAGGGGCACAAGCTCGACGGGGGAATGCCCGCTGCCCAGCGCGCGGAGTTCGCGATCGCGGCGGGGGCCGGAAAGCTGTTGGACGTGGGCATTGACCGCGGCTTCCAGAGCCTCACCCACGATGGCGCCGCCCAGATCTGGCCCCGGTTGATTCCTCGGCGCGGCGGACCGGAATCGCCCCCGAACCTTCCGGACGGATTGGCCGACAGAATCGCTTACATCCGCGCCTCTCGCGCACCGGAGAAGGTCTCGCCTCTGTTCAGAGTCGCCGCCGCCTATCTTGGCGCCTACTATGGCGAGAACGATGGGCTGGTGGAGGTCAAGGATCAGGCACTTGCTGGCGTCGGCACGATCATCACCACGCTGGATGCCGATCATGCTTCGCTGATGCTCTCGAGACCGGTCAGCGACCAGAGTGATCGTGTGCGTCGGGCGTTCACGCAAGCCCTGCTGATGCAACTGTCGGGCGCCTTCGATCGGTAGCGCCTCGACTGGTACCGGCCGGTCCTCCAAAGGGTCGATGGGCGATGAGGGTCGACAGGCGACGCGTCCCAACCAAGAAAGATCTGTCGCGGGTGCCAACGAGGTTCTAAGGTTGCCAGAGCGGCACTTCGCGAAATCCCGCGAAATCATGACCCCCGATCTTTCGACCGAGGGCCCGCCGGTGGCCCGGTGATTGCTGACGGAGAGCGCCATGTCTCACGCCCCGCGTGCTAGTCGAAACCCGCGTTTGGCCCTTCTGGCGGCGGCCCTCGCCACCGCATCCCCGTTGTTCGCTCTCGCCTCGAGCGGTTGCTCGAGGAGCTCGAAGGGCGCCGCTAGCGGGTCGGGAGGCTCGGGCGGCGGTGGGGCGCCCGGCGGTGGGCCCGGCGGGGCTGCGGGCGTCGACGCGCCCGCCGACGGGCCCGGCGGGGCCGCGGGCGGCGGCGGCGCGCCCCCCGACGGGCCGGGCGGGACTGCGGGCGGCGGCGGGGCGCCCGCCAGTGGGCCGGGCGGGGCTGCGGGCGGCGGCGGGGCGCCCGGCGGTGGGCCCGGCGGGGCTGCGGGCGTCGGCGGCTCGCCCGCCAGCGGGTCCGGCGACAGCTCGCCCATCACCGTCGCGCCGTCAGCCGCCGAGCAATCCGAACGGGCGCGCGTGGCGGCGGCGCTCGCGCCGGTGCAAGCCCTCGACAGCGCCGGGCTCCTCGCGCGCTACCCGAGCGGAACCAGCGTGGCGGCCTCCCTCGGCTACGACCCGCTCACCGCGGCGAACCTCGACCTCATCGCGGGGTCGACGGTCGGCCTCTCGGCGCCGGAGCAGCAGGTCCTGGGGAAGAACGGCTTCGTCGTGTCGGATCGGTTGCGCTTCCCTGGCTTCACCTACGGCTACGCCAGCATCTACGCCGCCGATCTCCCGCTGTTCATCAGCGCCGACTCGATCCTGTACGCCGTCCACCGCTCGTACGACGCCATCCTCAAGGCGCTCGAGACCGCGTCGCTGCGCCCGACCCTGGCGGCGCTGCTGCAGGGCATGCGCGCCAACCTCGCCGCCAACGCGCTCGCCGGCCTCGGGCCCGACGTCGCGCCGGACATCGACCTCTACCTGGCGGTCCCGCTCGGCCTGCTGACTGGCACGGCGCCCGCGCCGGTGGCCGGCGCCTCGCCGGCGGCGATCGCCGACCTCCTCGCCAAGGCCAGCGCCGCCTCGGGCACGGCCGACATCACCCTGTTCGGCGTCCTGCGCGAAGACGAGGACTTCTCCCAGTACACCCCGCGCGGCCACTACACCGACAGCCCGGAGCTGACGACGTACTTCAAGGCGATGACGTGGCTGGGCCGGTTTGACGAGCGGATGGTCGAGACGCTCGATGACGGGTCGCAGGTGTTCCACCGCCGTCAGTTCGACGGCGCCCTGGGCCTGACCCAGCTCCTCGCGAGCGGGGACAACACGGCCTTGTGGCGCACGCTCGACACCGCGCTCGGCGCGTTCGTCGGCGAGCCCGACAGCATGCAGCCGACCGAATTCCCCGCGTTGCTCGCGAAGCTGGGCGCGGCCGACCTGGCCGCCGTGAAGGCGCTCGACGACGCCACGGTCGCCGCGGCCCTCGTCGCCGGCAACTTCGGCGGCCAGCGCATCTCCAGCCACATCATGATCGTGGGCGTTCACGATCAGGCGTTCCCGCTGTCGCGCAGCTTCCTCCTGCTCGGGCAGCGCTACGTCGTCGATTCGCACGTATTCTCGAACGTGGTCTACGACCGGGTGCCGCCCACGAAGGCCACGCCATCCCGCCTGCGCATGCTCCCCGATCCGCTGGACGTCGCCTTCGCCGTGTTCGCGAACAACCAGGCCGCGTCGATCCTCACGCCGCAGCTCGACACGTTCGCGTACGCGCCGGCGCTCGCGGCGATGCGCGTGCTGGTGGACGACCACGGCGACGCGTTCTGGAGCGAGAACCTCTACAACCAGTGGCTCTCGGCGCTGCGCGCGCTGACGCCGGTGGCGGGCGGCCAGAGTGGTCCGCTCTCTGTGACCGCGACCGACGCCTGGGGACGCCGGCTGCTCCAGACGCAGCTCGCCTCGTGGGCCGAGCTGCGGCACGATACGATCCTCTACGTCAAGCAGAGCTACTCGATTGGCATCGCCTGCGCGTTCCCCGACGCGCTCGTCGAGCCGAACCCCGCGTTCTGGGGCAAGCTGGTCGACCTCGCCGCCAAGGGGCAAGCGGTGGCCGCGGGGCTGCCGGACACCAGCAACACGAGCCTGCCTGCGACGGCCGCCACCTACTTCGCACAGCTCGGGACGGTCGCCGCCACGCTGAAGGGGATGGCGGAAGATCAGGCTTCCGGCACGCCGTTCTCCGCCGAGCAGATGGCGTTCATCAACCAGTCCGTGCGGATCCAGCCCGGGTGCGGCTCGCCGTCGGGCGCCAGCGGCTGGTACCCGAAGCTCTTCTTCTCCTACCCCGACTCGTTCGATTTCCACCCCACCATCGCCGACGTGCACACCGCCCCCACCGACGAGAGCGGCAACCCTGTGGGCAACGTGCTGCACGTGGGCACCGGGTACGCCCGGCTGATGGTCGTCACCGCGAACACCTGCGAAGGCCCGAAGGCCTACGCGGGTCTGACGTCGAGCTACTACGAGCAGGTGACCGAAAACCTGCAGCGGCTCGACGACATCACCTGGCAGCAATCTGTCACCAAGACGCCGCCCGCCGACGTGCCCTGGATGCAGGACCTGATCACGCACTGATCGGGGCGAGCACCGCCGGGGCCTACTTGTCGCTGCTGACGGCGAAGTACTTGCCGCTGAGCTGCCGCTCAAGACAGTGGCGTGAAACTCCTGATCGACAATGCTCTTTCACCGATGGTTGCCGTGGGCCTGCGGGCGTCTTCAGGCCGTTCGTGGATAGACCACAAGACGAACGTTCTAGTGACGTCCACCAAGGTTCAGATTTGGCACCCGCTGGAAATGATCCAGATTTCGCGTAAGCAACGTGCCGCCTCGGTTGAGGCAGACTCCGGCAATCAGATAGTCGGCCATGCCGATTCCGGCTCCCTGCCCTTCAAGATGGAGTCGAACTTCCGCCGCTCGGGTAGCCGCTTGTTCCTCGAACGGCAAGATCGTCAGCGCCGCAAGTAGAGTGGCCACCTTCGCTCGTTCACCAGCAGAGCGCGCTCCGCTCAGGAGCTCGAACGCATTGATCGCCGTCGTCCCCAGCCGCCCGGTGGCGATTTCCAGCTTGATCCGTGCCCGTCCCGGATCCTTGCCGCGCAAGAAGTCGATGAGGAGGTCAGAGTCCGCGACCATCATCGCCAGGTGCTCCGTATTCGCCGAACCGAGGCTTCGATCTCGTCGGCCGATTCAGCGTCCAGAGTGCCTTCGAGCGCGAGCGCGCTCTGGATGCGATCCTTGCGCGCGCCTTCTTCCGTCAGGAAGCGCTCCAGGGCCTCGCCGACCAATCGCGAAAACCCCTTGTCGCCGCGCTCGGCGGCGAGCTTCAGCAGCTGGGCGCGCTGTGAATCAGAAATCTCGACTGTCGTTCTCATGCCTTTAGAATTGCTAACATGCACATGCATGTCAAGGTCGACACCGCCTTCCTACTTCGGCACGGCTTTTGTGATGGGCGTCACTGTCTCTGCAAGCCTGGCGGAGAGATAGTCGGGTGCGTCGCCGCCGTCGAGCGGCGCACAACCAGACGCGGGAGAAATCGATGCGCATCAAAGAGAATCGCCGCACCCTTATCTTGATTGGACTGGTGGGTGCTGCCGCAGGCGGCGTCGCCTACGCCGCCATCCCCGACGGCAGTGGTGTCATTCACGCCTGTGTCCTCAACGCGACGAAGACGATCCGACTGATCGACTCGGCGAACCCGCGCGCGCTCACCGGCCACTGCGTCGCCGGAGAGACGCCACTGGACTGGAACCAGGCGGGCACACCCGGCCCGGCCGGTGCCCCGGGGACGCCGGGCGGCGCGGGCGCAACGTACTATGCCCACACGAACATCCCGGCAACCGTCTCGGGACCGCAATTCCAATCTAACCTTCACCTCGACGTCCCCGCTGGCAGCTACGTTGTTACCGCGTCGGTTCAGGTCGACTCGACCGGCTCGGCGCTCATTCCGATGCTGTGCTCACTCACGAGTCCGACGACCACCGCCGAGACCTTCGGTGCAGCGCTGAGGCCAGGCGTCGTCGACGCCCAGACGATCTCGCTCGGCATGGCCACGACCCTCACCGCGCCCGGGCGCATCGACCTCGTGTGCCTGTCGAACACCGCAGAGGATGGCGCGTCCGCCGACGTCGAGGGCCGGCAGATTACCGCGACGACCGTCGGCGCCGTCATCGAGCAACCGCAGTAGCCCGCCGCAGCCGTCGCATGAGCGGCGCCCGGGAATTGAATTGGGTCTTGAGATCCACGAAAACACAAGGCGTTGCGCCGATTTGCACATGGATCTTCAGGTCTTAGACGAACCAGAGTGGGGTCACGAGAGCGCAGTTGGGAATCGAAGAAATCGGTTGAATTCGGTTCAAATGGGCCCCAGGTGGGCCCCAAGATCGGACCGATCAGCACCAGCCTTTTCGTCACTGGCGCGGGTCGATCGGGACCGATGGGCTGGTACACTTTCCAGGTCATGTCGTCCGAGGTGAAAGCGATCCTCGAAGCCACGCTCAAGCTCAATCCTCAGGAGCGCGCACGCATCGCGCACGAGCTGATCGTCAGCCTCGACGAAGGATCGACGGAAGCTGGCGTCGAAGCGGCCTGGGAGCAGGAACTCGAGCGGCGAGCGGGCGAGATCGATTCAGGCGCAGTGAAGCTCGAACCGTGGGCGAAGCTCCGCCAGGAACTCGACGACATCGTCCGTGGCTCCTGAACGGTTCTTCCTACACCCCGATGCCTCGCTGGAGCTGCGCCAGGCGATCCGGTGGTACCGCGAGCGAGACCCTGCCATCGCCCGAGATTTCCTCAGTGCGATCGACGCGGCGGTCGCGAACATCGTTTCAGCGCCGCAACGATGGCCGTTCAAGGGCCGGTGGCGTCGGTACTACTTGCGGCGGTTCCCATATTTGATCGCGTATCGGGAGGCCGGTGAACTGATTCAGATTGGAGCAGTTGCCCATCAGCACCGGCGCCCGGACTACTGGTCTCGCCGCCGCTGACCACGCGCGCTAACCGAGCGACTGAATCGGGCCTCGACCGGGAGATCAGGCAACAGCGACCTCGACCTCCAAGGTCCGAACAGTGAGCGGCAGCCCTTGCTCAGCGCGCACTTCGAGGCAACCGACAATCGCTTCCCGAATGTTGGCCATGGCCTCTGCCTCGGTTCGCCCCTGGCTGACACAGCCTGCCGCTCTGGCCGGCGATCGTCCTTGGCCGGCGCTTCGTGCGAGAGCCGAAAGGTTCTCCAAAGTGCACCGGACGACTCGGCTTTGTACGACGGCCGCACTCACGGAGCGGGAGCAGACTGTGTGCGCTCCCCGCTGACAGACGCGCCCCGGACGAGATTTCGCAACTCCGGCGCACTCGACAACCAGCATTCCAGTCTCGTCCCGTTCGATAGTCACGGACAGCGTCATCGACTCTTAGGATATCACCGCCCTGGCCGGCGATCGTCCTAGGCCGGCGCTTCAAGCGAGAGCCGAAAGGTTCTCCGCCCGCGAGCTACTGAGTGACCCCATCGGGTCACTTTTCAATGTAGACAGCGAGGTCGCGGTCGTGGTCGTCGCGGCCCGAGCCGTGTAACCAGCTGCAGTCGCCTAGCTTTTCTCACCACCGCCGCGAAAGACCCCCTTGGCCTCGTCGCGTCAGCGATCGCGACTTGAACCCGAACCAGATGGCGGCGCCCTGGAAAAGCGCGATGCTACACTCTTCGGGATGACGTTGACGCTCAAGGCGACGGTTCGAGGAGGTCGCTTGTTGATGGACGAGCCGGTCGACTTGCCGGATGGCACGGAGGTCGAGCTTGTTCCTGCGAACGGCGGCGACGATTTGGACGACGAGGACAGGGCGCGGCTTCATGCAGCCATCACCCGCTCCGCGGATCAGTTCCGCGCTGGTCGGGGCATCGCCGCGGAAGAGGTTCTGAGAGGGCTGGGGTCCGGTCCGACCAAGTGAGGGTTTTCGAGGTCGAGTTCTCCGACGAGGCGCGCGGACATGTCACCGTGATCGATTCTTGGTGGCGCGGGAATCGCCCATCTGCACCAACGCTGTTCAGCCAGGAACTCGCGGCCGCCGTAGGCAGGCTTCGGACGGCCCCATTCGTCGGTAACGTCTATCCCGCGTCACCAGAACCTGGAATGCGGCGGTTGTTGATGCCGCGGACTCAGTATCACCTGCACTACGTCGTGCATGATCGGGAAGCGCGGGTGTAGACGGCCAGGAAGATCCGAGGAAAATTGACCATGGAGGGCGGGGGGTCACT
>CAYUFS010000046.1:0-45112 GCA_964443975.1 uncultured Myxococcales bacterium
GGCATCGACATGCCCCCTTTTCGGAACCCCCACGCCAGTGTTGCCCGCGAACCTCATCCCGCGAACCTCTCCCGTGAACCTCACTCCGCGAACCTCAACCTCGCGAACCTCAACCTCGGTGCGGTGTCCCGTCGGTGTCCCGTCGGTGTCCCGGAACGATGTTCCGGAAGGACGGTGTTCCGGGAGCTCTTCAGCCGCGCCGGGCCGCCTCGATGGTGGCGATGTCGATCTTCTTCATCGCCATCATGGCCTCGAAGGCACGCTTCGCCTCGGGGCCACCAGCCGCAAGCGCATCGGTCAGGGTGCGCGGGGTGATCTGCCATGAGAGCCCCCAACGATCCTTGCACCAGCCGCACGCGCTCTCGGCGCCACCATTGCTAACGATCGCGTTCCAGTAGCGGTCCGTCTCCTCCTGATTGTCCGTAGCGATTTGGAAGGAAAAGGCTTCGCTGTGCTCGAACACCGGGCCCCCGTTGAGGCCGAGACAGGGAATGCCCACGACGGTGAACTCTACCGTGAGCACATCGCCTTCCTTGCCACCCGGAAAGTCACCCGGCGCCTTGTGAACAGCGCTCACTTGACTGTCCGGGAATGTCGCGGCGTAAAAGCGCGCTGCCTCGTGCGCGTCCCTATCGAACCAGAGGCAAATCACGTTCTTCGGCGTCATGTCCCTTGGTCCTCCTGCGCCTGCCGGCACCTACTCCCCTTCGACGACCCTCGTTGACGCAAAACCTAAGGCGACCTCGGTACGACGCAACACCCCTGCCTCCGACAAGACAGCCGCGGCTAGACGTCAGGCAGGGTGTGCTCGGGCGGTCGATTATTTCATCGTCGCCGTGAAGTCCTTGGTCTCGAGCCCGACACCGCCGCTCCAGATCTCGTAGCCGGCGAAGACGTTCGTCAGGTACCACGAGTTGTCCAGGAACTTCTGGTTGTCGACCGCGTCGCGGATGAAGTCGCCCAGCTTGAAGGACAGTGACTGGATCGGCGTCGGCGCCTGGTAGGTGATGCAGGGCTTGCTGTTCGACGAGTTGCTGCCTTCCCAGACGTTCCAGTTCTGGCCCGCGATGTTGACGGTCTTCATCATCGTTCCGATGGGCTGGTTGTCCGATGGCTTCTTGAACCAGACCATCAGGAACCCGCCGCTCGGCGATCCGGCCGTCGGCTCACCTGCCGAGGTGGTGCTGAACCACACGTCGTAGGCGGCGTTGTAGGAGCCGCCGGCGCCGTTATCCGCCCAGGTCCAGCTGGTCGGCAGGCTCCCCGCCGTGATTGAACTGACGGCCTTCGGCGCGTCGCCCGACGAGTGGTTCGAGTTCTGCCCGATGAAGATCGACGGGAACGACGCCGGGTTGGTGCCCGCGCCGGTTCCCTTCTGGTCGGTGACCTTCATCTTCGTGCCGGTTCCGAACGTGACGGTCTGCCCGGCCGTCGAGCCCCAGGCGTTGTTCTGCACGACATAGTTCTGCGTCCCGCAGCTGACCTTGCCCGTGTCGAACTGAGCGGACAGCGTCCCCTGCCCCGAAGGGTTGGTGCAGGTGGTGGCGCCGCCGCCGCTGCCGCCGCTGCCGGTCGACGTCGAACCGTCGATGATCGGCTCGATCTTGCTGACGCACACGTTGTAGTCCCCCACGGTGGTGGCGCCGGCCGAGACCTGGATCTGGATGTCATAGGGCGTGCCGTCCGCCCCGACCGCCTTTGTGCAGCCGAGCGTGGCGGCCCAGTCGGGGCACATGGCGTCCTTGAAGCAGATCTTCTGGGTGATTCCGTCGGTGAACGCGCCCAGCTCGACGAACGGCGCGATGTCGGCGTCGTTGGTGCTCTGCTTGAACCCGACACGAACCGGGGCGCCGCCGGACGAACCCGTGAGCGTGAAGTTGAAGCACGACGCCGGTCCCATGTAGGGCATCTTCACCGGCGCGGTCCCGCCCGATGAGTTCAGCTCCATGCCCAGGCCGCAGCCCCAGTTATTCTTGGTCATGTCGAACGCCGACAGCGTGCCGCTGATACAGCACCCCTTGTCGCTGCACGGGTTCGCGGGCAACGGATCGGCGCAGGACATCTTGTCGCCGTACGCATAGAAGGCGCCCTGAACCTTCGGGGCGATATCGGCGTCGCACACCCATCCCCCGGGCGTCACCAGGTTCGTCGGATCGGGGGTGCAGGCCGCGTTCGTGGAACCGCCGGAGCCGCTCCCGTTGCCGCCACTCCCCGAGCCGTTGCTGCCGCCGCTGCCGCTCCCGTTGCTGCCGCCACTGCTGCTCCCGTTGTTTCCGCCGCTGTGGCTCTGGTTCCCGCCGCTACCGTTCCCGTTGCCGTTCCCGCCACCCGTCCCGCCGCCGTTGTTCGACGATTTGGGAGCACAGCCGGCGATCAGGAGACCGGTCAGCAAGATAGGGGTGCAGCTCTGACGCATGGGGGATCCTCCAAGTTTCTGGGGAAAGGCGGGGCAATCGAGGACGGGGCCGGGCCGCAAGGGCGATGACGGGGCGGAGAAACGGCGGCAAGATAGCACGGTCCCGCGGGGTCGCTAAGCGTAGCCGCCCGTCGCCGGCTCGGCCACCCTCTCGTACACGCGGGCAAGCCGCGCCCGCCCGCGCGCGCGGGCGGGAAATGACGCGCGGAGCCGCCCCATCAGGAGAGCAGGCCGGTGAGAAAGTCGGGGTGCAGGCCGAGCCGCAAGAAGCCCGCCAGGCCGAACACGACTCCGAGCGCCGCGAGGCCGATGCCGAACCCCAGCAGCAGGCGCTTGCGCGTGAGCGCGGTGATCCCGAAGAGCGCGATGGCGACGGACATCAAGGCCTCGGCGAGGTCGAACTGGTCGTCGTGAACGTTGAGGGCGTCGTAGTCGTCCTTGAAGCCCTTGGCCTTCGCCATGATCTCGGCCTTCTCCGTCTCGTAGAGCTTCACGCGCGCGCCGTACTCGGCGATCTTCTTGTCGATGCGCGCGCGCGCGTCGGCGCCGAGCTCGGGGCGCAGATCGCGCTCGAGGCTCAGCTCGTCGAGCGTCGACTCCGCCAGGTTCATCTTCATGCCCTTCGCCTGGTAGAGCGACCACTGATCGACCGCGCTCGCCTGGTCCTGCTCCATCGCCTGCACGACGTTGCCGTCCTTGACGTTGCACAGCGCCATGAACGTCGCGGTCACGGCCACCATCAGCGCGATCGCCGCATTCAAACGATCTCCCCCGCCCCGCTCGACGGCTTCACCAATCGTCTCTGCCAGCTCGCTCATGGCGCGGCATTGTACCCGAGCGGCGGCCAAAACCGGCGCCTGCGACCGCGTCGGCGCCCCGGCCGTCACGCCGGGTGATTACGCTGCGCCGCTCTCCGACGCCTCGGCGTCGGCGGTGTAATCGCAGCCTTCCTTGATACAGCGGATTCGCGTGCCTGACTTCGAGATCTTCTGCACCAGGAACGGGGCGGCGCACCGCGGGCAGGGCTGGGGAATCGGCCGGTCCCACGAGACGAAGTCGCACGCCGTCCTGGAGTAGTTCGAGCACCCGAAGAACACCTTGCCCCGCCGCGACCGCTTCTCGGTGACGTAGCCGCCGCAATCCGGCTTGGGGCAGGCGACCCCCAGAGAGAGGGGCGCGGTGGTCTTGCACTCCGGGTAGCGCGAGCAGGCCTGGAACTCGCCGAAGCGACCGCGCCGGATCACCATCGGCGACCCACAGGTCGGACACACCTGGTCGGTGGGCCGGGTCGACGGAACGATCTCCAGCGAGCCGTCCGCGCGGCGGGTGTACTCCTTGCTGTTGCGGCAGTCCGGGTATCCCGAGCACGCCAGGAAGTGGCCGTTGCGACCCCACTTGATCACCATGGGCTTGCCGCACTTCTCGCAAACCTGATCTGTCGGTTGCTCCTCGCGCTTGATGTCGCGCATCTCGATCTTGGCCTTTTCGAGGTCGAGCTTGAACGGCTCGTAGAACCGGTGCAGGAGCTTGACCCAGTCCGCCTCCCCCTCCTCCACCTGATCGAGCTGCTCCTCCATCTGCGCCGTGAAGTCCGTGCTCACGATGCCGGGGAAGCTCTTGACGAGCAGACTGTTCACCATCACGCCGAGCTCCGTGGGGTGCAGGCGCCCCTCTTTCTTCTCGACATAGCCGCGGTCCTGCACGGTCGACAGGATGGCCGCATAC
This sequence comes from uncultured Myxococcales bacterium, assembly GCA_964443975.1. Classification (GTDB taxonomy): domain Bacteria; phylum Myxococcota_A; class Polyangia; order Fen-1088; family Fen-1088; genus DASYCK01. The sequence goes on from CAYUFS010000046.1 coordinate 4,142, forward strand.
GTCGACGGTCGCCCGATCCCCTTCTCCTCCAGCTCCTTGACCAGCGTGGCCTCCGAGAACCGCGGGGGTGGCTGGGTGAAGTGCTGCTCGGGCTTCACCTCGATCAGCGACAGCGTCTCGCCTTCCTTCAGGTCCGGCAACGCGCCGCCCGCCTCGTCCTCGTTCGTGGCCGCGTCCTCGACGGTCTCGGCGTAGACCTCGAGGAAGCCGGCGAACTTCATGACCTGACCGCTCGCCCGCAAGCCAACCCGCCCCGCCTCGATCTCGATGCTCGTCTGATCGAACACCGCCGGGACCATCTGGCAGCCGACGAAGCGGTTCCAGATCAGCGTGTACAGCTTCAGGAGATCGTCGGTCTCGCGCTCGTCGCGACCCCCGCCCTTTTCTGCCCACAGGCGCCGCACGGTCTCGGGATCGAACTTCATGGCGGTGGGACGGATCGCCTCGTGCGCGTCCTGCGCCTGCTTCTTCGACTTGTAGACGATGGGCTGCGGGGGCAGCGAGGCCGGCCCGTATTTTTCGCCGATGTACGCGCGCACCTCGCCGAGCGCATCATCCGAGATCCGGGTCGAGTCGGTTCGCATGTACGTGATGAGACCGACCGGCCCCTCGTCGCCCATCTCGACGCCTTCGTAGAGGCGCTGCGCGAGGCCCATGGTGCGCTTCGGGGAGAACCGCAGCTTGCTCGAGGCCTCTTGTTGCAGCTTCGAGGTGATGAACGGGGGCGGCGCGTTCTTGCGCCGCTCCTTACGGTCGACGGAGGCGACGCGGGGCGCCGTCGTCTTCAGGGCCTCGACGACGATCCGCGCCTTGCCCTCGTCCGAGAGATCGACCTTGGCCCCGTCGAGCTTGACCACCTTGGCGGTGAAGGGCGGCGGAAGGGTCCCCTGCAACTGGGCCTCGACGGTCCAGTACTCCTGGGGGATGAACGCGGTGATCTCTTGCTCGCGCTCGGCGACGAGGCGCACGGCCACCGACTGCACCCGGCCCGCCGAGAGGCCCCGCTTCACCTTGGTCCACAGGACCGGGCTGATCTGGTAACCGACCAGCCGGTCGAGGATGCGCCGCGCCTGCTGCGACTCGAACTTGTGCGTGTCGAGCGCCATCGGGTGCTGGATGGACTCGGTGATTGCCTTCTTCGTGATCTCGTTGAACAGAACCCGGAAGATGTTCGGGTTCGATGGCCGCACCTCCTCGGCGAGGTGCCACGCGATCGCCTCCCCCTCGCGATCGGGATCGGGCGCCAGCAACACGCGCGACGCCGTCTTGGCGGCAGCCGTGATCTCGTCGAGGACCTTCTTCTTGCCTTCGATGACCACGTACTCCGGCTGAAAGTCGTTTTCGATGTCGATCCCCATCTTCTTCTTGGGGAGATCCTTCACGTGGCCGACGGAGGCCTTCACCACGTACCCGGCGCCGAGATACTTCTTGATCGTCTTCGCCTTGGCGGGCGATTCGACGATGACCAGGACGCCGCCGCGAGCCCCGCCGCGCGATGCCTTCTTCGAGGCCTGCGCCTCGCCGCCGTCTTCGGCCGGGGCGGTTTCGTCGTCGGGCGTCGCGTCCGCCAGCGACCTTGCTGGCTTCTTCGCCGGCCCGCGCGCTACAAGCGCCTTCTTGGCGGATTGCTTGGGGGCCTTTTCGCCCACTTTTCCCACCCCGGCCGGCGCCACCGCGGCCGGTTTGGGCTTCTTCGGCGAGACCGCGACGCCCGGCTCCTCTACCGCCTTGTCGATCGGCTTGTCGATCTGCTTTTCCGGCTTCTTGTTTTCCGGCTTCCTGCCGGTGAGCTTGGCCGGCATGGCCGCTTTCTTAGTGGCCACGATGCACCTCGAATCGGCCGCCCGAGCGGCGCAAAATCCAACCATCCAGCTCGCCTTCGGACAACATGCCCAAGACGTCACCCAGGCCGCGCCCCAGGCGCGCCGCGATCTCATCGGCGGTGACGGCCTCCTCACCGAGCGCACGCCGAAGCGCGGCGCCATCCGAACCACCTGGCGCAAGCGCCGTCCCCGCGGGCATGCCGGCCAGAACGGCGGACACGTCGGCGGAGGTCGACACGGGGAACGCGGCCCCCGCCGCGAGCAAGCCGTCCGTGCCCGAGCTGCCCGGAACGGCGCAAAGCGGTCGGCCCAACCGCGCCGCGATGCGCGCCGTGATCAGGGCGCCCGACCGCGACCGGCACTCGCCGACGATCACCGCCTGCGCTAGCCCGGCCACCAGGCGATTACGCGCCGGAAACTGACCGGGTCGCGGTTTGACGCCCGGACCATATTCGGACAGCAGGCCGCCATTCGCGGCGATTTCACGAAACAGCCCCGCGTGGCGGTCGGGATAGGTCACGTCGATGCCGCACCCGAGGACGGCGAAGGTCGCGCCACGACCGGCCAGCGCGCCCCGATGCGCGGCCGCATCCACGCCGAGCGCCCCCCCCGACACGACCGCGAATCCCGCCTGCGCCAGCCCAAAGGCGAGCTCGCTGATGCCGGCGCAGGCCCTAATGGATGCCGCTCGTGAGCCGACGATGGCCAGCAGGAGCTCGTCCGGTCCTGGCAGGCGGCCCTCGACCCAGAGCTGCCGGGGAGCCGCAAGCGAGAGATCAGCAAGCCTTCGAGGGAGCTCGGCGTCGACCGACGGGACCCGCCAGAACGTCGGCACACCGACCAGATCGTGGCCCATACCCACCATTGTCGTAGGGACGGCGTTCGAGTTGTGGCGAGACTCACCCATCGTAAGAGTCGGTGGGAATAACCCCCGGAGCCCAATCGGTCAAGCAACCGGTACAAATATTCAAGCATCACAATGGGTTATAAAAAAGCCGGGTGACGGCCGCCGCTGCCCGTTGGCGCCTGCGTGCGGCGAAATTACGCGCAGACGTCGATAGACCCACTCCGCCTCGTCGCGGTTTGACCGTGATATACATTCCCGGCACGTTGCGGACCGCTGCGTCCTGGCGATCTCGCAAACAACGGAGCCGTCGGCCCTCGCGGTGGCACAACAAAGCGGACGTCGGCCAGCGACGGGACCTGCGTCCGAGAGGAGAAGTCGAGATGAACGTTTCGTGGCGCCGAAGCTGGGTCCTGGTGGCTCTCCTCTGTGGGGCCTGTGGCTCGTCGGGCTCTTCCGGCGATACCGGGTCCGGTGGCAGCAGCGGCAGTAGCGGCGGCAGCTCCGGAACGGGCGGTGCGTCGCCAGGTTCAGGGACGGGTGGCGCCAAGCCCGTTGGCTCGGGAGGCAACGTCGTCGCCACCGGTGGGACCACGACGGTCGGGACCGGCGGCACCAGCACCTCGACCGGTGGCGAAACGGCGACCGGTGGCACCGCCGCGAGCACCGGGGGCACGACCTCGAACGGAGGGTCGACGGCGAACGGCGGCTCATCGCCGACGGGTGGTAAGCCCGGCGGAACCGCCGGGACCTCGGGTAGCTCGGGCGGCGCTGGCGGGACGGTCATCAGCTTCGGTGGCTCGACGGGGACCGATCCCGGGACGGACGGCGACGGTGACATCAAGCTCACGAGCTATCCGGTCGATCCCGACCTCGTGGCGGGAAAGAACCCGGCAGGGAAGCGCTTCAACTTCAATCAGACGGGAAGCAAGCTTTACCCGGCGACGCAATCGCGCGCGATCTCCGTCTACATCCCGGCCAAGTTCAAGGACACCATGCCAGCCCCGGTCATGGTCGTGATGGACGGCGCCGGCAGCCAGTTCCTGCGCGTGAATACGGCCCTCGACAATCTCACCGCATCGACCAACCCGGCCAGGGTCATCCCGGCATTCGTCGAGATCGCGGTCGCCAACGGCGAGCGCAGCATCGAGCTCGACACGATGTCCGACCTGTGGGCGCGGTACATCGACGAGGAGGTGTTCCCGGCCGTGGAGGCGAACGCCGCCATCAAGGCCGCCTACCCCAACTTCAAGATCACGAAGGATCCCGAGGGCCGAGGCGCGATCGGTTGCAGCTCGGGCGGGTCAGCGGCGGTGATCATGGCGTGGTTCAGGCCTGACTTGTTCCGCCGGACGATCGGTTACGACGCCTCGCTCGTCAATCTGCAGAGTTCCCCCATGTACCCTCTCGGCGCCTGGGAGCTTCACTCAGACATGGCCCTCATTCTCAACTCACCCGTCGAGCCGATCCGCCTCATGTACGGGGACAACGAGATGGACAACGGCGCTGGGACGGGAGCGGCGGGCGCGAAGGACTGGCTCCTCGCCGGAACGACCATGGCGGCCGACCTGAAGATGAAGGGCTACCACTACCGCTGGGTCGAGGGCATGGGCGCCAAGCACTGCAGCGATGCCAAGGTCCAGCAGACCGACATGGCCAATTCGCTCGTATGGGTCTGGCGGGGTTACGTCCCGAACGGCATGTAGTCGAATGCGAGCGGGCCGCCGCTCTGGCGGCCCGCCCCTCTCCCCGGGGTGAGCGTCAGCGCACGTAAACGCGACGCGCGCCGCGCGGGCTTCGCTGTGCCATGACGACCATCGGGGTGGGCACGGCGGCCTCGTCTTCCCACCCGCCCGGATCATCGTCGTCGTCCGCCACCATCGCGCCGGTGTCCCAGCTGCTGAGCGCGGACTCCAGCGACAGCCCGGCGCCCATGCAGTCGGCGACGGCGTCGACGAACTCCGCCTCGTCCTCCTCCATGACGTCCGTGGTCCAGGCGGCCGAGAGCGATCGCCCCGCGAGCACGGGATCCACGGCCGCCCTCGCCCTCACCTTGGCGAAGTCCCGGGTGAGGTGCTCGGCGCACTCGCTCGCCGCCTCCTCCGCCGCCTCGGCCCGCTCCACCAACCTGTCGGCCCTGTCCGCGCGACCTCGAACAACTTCGTTCGTATGCCCCATGGTCGATCCCCCTTCCCGCGCCGGATCGTACTCCTCCAAAATGCGGAGTGCAGCCGAAAAATACGCGCCGACCCGCCCGCCGTTGACACCCCAATGCCCCCCCGATGAGACGCAATGCCGGAAGTCTGAGGCCCGGCCCGAGGCCTCTTGGTACAGCGCCCCGGAAGTTCGGGACCACATCCAAGGTATCCAAGTTACGCGCGAATCGGGTCCTGCGTCTGCATCTGCCGCCGTGGTCGCGCGTCCCCTTTTTGCGGCGCGTAGCCTGCAATGGACATCAACGGCAGGCTACGCGCCGCAAAAAGGTTCAAGCGGCCTGCCGCGCCCACACGAGGGGCGAGGTTGGCGCCGCGCGAAGCGCGGGTCGCTTTCGCTCGGTCGCGTCAAGCCAGAGCGGGCTCGAACGTCGCGGCTCGCTCGGGGCTCCCCCCGGGACCGGCCCTACCGCTTCGCGCCCACGGTGATCTCGGTGGCCACCGCCGACGTGCCGGTGTTCACGCCGCGCGCTTCGAGGCGCACATAGCGGGCCGCCACCGGGCCGAACGTCGCCGTCTTCCACTTGCCGTCCGCCGCCCAGGTGCCCGTCGTCGCCATGGTGAAGGTGGTGTTGTCGGTGCTCACGAGCACGGCGTACGAAGTGATGTTCCCGGTCGTGGTTCCCTTGTTGTTCGCGTAGGCGGGGAGGTAACCGAGAAAACCCACGTCGGGGCGCGATTGCCCGAGGTCGAGCGTGATCGATTGCGGAAGCGCCCCCGTCGTCTGCCAGAGCGTGTTCGAGGCGGTGTCGTTGCGGCCGTCGATCGCGTTCGCGGCGGTGCCGCTCGTCGCGGTCGCGGACACGGGCGTGTAGGGGTAGTCGTTCTGCGCGCCTTGGGCAGGCAACGGCGCGCGCGTCGGATCGGGACTCCACGCGGCGCCCACCGAGGCGAGGAGCGTGACCATCGCCGGGTCGAGCAACCCGTCGCGATTGGGTGGACAGTTGAGGAGGAAGTTCGTCCACGCGGGCTCGAGCTTCTTGAGGTGCGCGTCCACGATGTCCGACGTGGTCATGAGCGAGCCGATTCCAGGCGCCCAGAACCAGTCGTTACCGCCGGTGGCGTTGACCTTCTGTTCCTGGGCCGCCGCGTACGTGTTCGTGGGCGGTGAGAACACGCCGGTGGGCTCCTCGAAGTTGACGATGTCCACGTCCCAGGGATCGGCGAGGTGGGTGTGATCCGTCATGAGGCAATTCGGCTGAAGCGACTTCACCAGCGTGCGAATCTCCTGGTACGCGACGGTTTGATGGCCGGTCTTCCAGGCCCACCCGTCGAAGACCAGGATCGGAATCGGACCGTAATTCGTGAGCAACTCGGTGAGCTGGGCCTTCACATAGGCGAGCTGCGCGGGCGTGATCACGCCGTTCCCGATGCCTTCGGTGCTGTCCCAGATGGAATAGTAGAGCCCCGGCAGCAGGCCGCGAGCGCGAAAGGCGTCCACGTACTCCTTCACGACGTCGCCCTGTCCGCTGCGCCACGGGATGTTCTTGACGCTGAAGTTACCGACCGCGCTCGGCCACAGGGCGAAGCCGTCGTGGTGCCGGGTGATGAGCAGGCCGTACTTCGCGTGCGCGGAGACGGCGGCGTCCGCCCACTGGCCCGCGTCGAGCTTGGTGGGGTTGAACATCGCGATGGGCAGGTTCGGCTGCCCCCATGAGCCGGTGTACGTGAGGATCCCGAAGCTCAAGAAGATGCCGAAGCGCAGATCGACGTAGTCACGCTGCAGCTGTTCCAGCGTTCGCGCCTGGGGTGCACCGCCGCCCGCGCCGCCATTGGCCCCGCCGGCGCCGCCCGTCGCCACTGCGGCTCCACCGCCGCCCGTCGGCTTGCCACCCGCGCCGCTCGCGCCGGCAACGCCCGCGGCACCGCCGGTCGCGGCGCTCCCGGCCGCGCCGCCCGTGGCTACCGCGCCGCCCGTGGCCGCTCCGCCCGATCCCGACTGGCCGGCCACGCCGGCGCCGCCGCTCCCCGACGTCGTGCCCGCGGTCCCCCCGCTGGCGGCCGCGCCACCCGATGCCGACATGCCCCCGGACGCGGACGCACCGCCCGAGCCGGACACGCCACCGGACGCCGAGCGGCCGCCGCTCCCGACCGCGCCACCGGTCGCGGCCACGGCGCCACCACCGCCCGTTCCTCCGGCGGACGGCGAAGACGAGCACCCGCTCGCGATCATGCTCGCGGCGAAGACGCTGGCGAAGCATCCAACGATGCCCCTGGTCGTTCCACTGGCGAACCTTCGTTTGGCCGACATCGGGAGCCTCTCGGGTGAGGTGGGGGGGCTTGTCGCCGCGCGGCGTCTGGCGAGCCGCAAGCGAGAAGTATTTTTAACAGTATTTCCGAGCGAGGCCCATCATCGTCTCGAAGCGGTCCGCGCACCGGCAAGCGAGCGTGCGCGCCGGGACGGCGTTGACTTGAAGCCGTCCCGGGGAGACCCTGGTAGCGGATGGCTGGGATCGTGCCGCAAGGGGAAACAGGCGGGGCGCTTCCCGCCCCCGCGTCGGTTTCCGTGCCGGAACAGGACGCGGTGCTGGCCGAGACGTGGTTCGAGGTCATGTTGGCCACGTCGCCCGTCGGGATGGGCATCATCTCGGCGCTCGAGGGGCGCTACGTCCGCGCCAATCAACCGCTGGCGGATCTGCTGGGCCTGACCATGGCCGAGCTCCTCGCCGTTGATCCTTATGCGTTGGCGCAGCAAATGACCCATCCGGACGAGCTGGTCGCCGAGCAGAAGCTCTTCGGCGAGCTGGCTCTTGGGGCGCGCGCCTCCTACCGAATCGAAAAAAGAATTCTTCGCCCGGACGGGTCCACGCGCTGGGCCTTGCTCACGTTCAGCGCGGTTCACGATGATGGTGGCGATCCCTCGACACAGCTGAAGAGGCTCCGGTTCGCGTTCGTGCAGATGGTCGACATCACCGAGCAGAAGGCCACGGCCGAGCTCTTGCAACGCCGTGAAGGCGAGCTTCGCCACGCCCAGAAGATGGACGGCATCGGACGGCTGGCCGCCGGCATCGCGCACGACTTCAACAACTTGCTGACGGTCATCATGGGACACGCCGAGGTCTTGAAGGAAGCCGCCGCCAACCCCGCGCGCACGCCGTCCGGAGCCGGGCTGACGGACGGACTGGACGCGATCTTGGCGGCGTCCGAGCGCGCCGCCAGTCTCACCGCCCAGGTGCTGGCGCACGGGCGGCGCGAGAAGGTCGCGCCACGCGCCTTCGTGCTTTCGGATGCCGTCGGGATGCTGCTGAAGTTGCTCGGGCGAACGATCGGGTCGCACATCGAGGTCGCGCACGCGCTGACGGCGAAGGGCGCGATCTTCGCCGACCAGGGACAGATAGGGCAGGTCGTGTTGAACCTGATCCTGAATGCGCGCGACGCCATCCCCGAAGGCGGCCGAATCACTCTGACGACCCGCGACGTGGCGGGGGATGAGGCCGCCGCGGGACCCGGGCCCCATCCGCCAGGGCCGGGGGCGTGGGTCGTCCTCGCGGTCTCCGACGACGGACACGGCATGAGCCCGGAGGTTCGCGCCCGCATGTTCGAGCCATTCTTCACGACGCGCGGGGAGCGCCCAGGGACGCAGGGGACCGGCCTCGGCCTGGCGACCGTACAGCGTATCGTCAACGAGAGCGGCGGCACGATCTACGTGGACAGCGCGGCTGGCCACGGCACCACCATGACCATCTTCTTCCCCCGGGTGGCGCTGACGCTGCCGGCGTCGACGCTTCCCGATGAGACCATGCGCGCCACACCGGCCCCGAACAGCCGGCGCGTCCTCGTGATCGAGGACGAGCCGTGGGTGCGGTCTCTCGTCGCGAACGTGCTCCTCGGGGGACACTACCGCGTCGCGGTGGCACGCGACGGCGCGGACGCGCTGCGCCTGCTCGACAGCGAGCGCGAGCCCTTCGATCTCATCATCACCGACATGGTGATGCCGACCGTTGGGGGCCTGACGCTGACCAAGCGCCTCTTCGACCAGGGAAGCCGGCCTCGCATGTTGTTCATCTCCGGCTACAGCAACGACACGCCGCTCGAGCTCGCCGCCTTCGGCCGGTTTCTGCCCAAGCCGTTCACGCCGCAACAACTGCTCGAAGCCGTGCGCGCGGCGATCGACGACCCGCGCTGACGCGGCACCGGCGCCCGTCTTTCAAATCCTCGCGTCAGTACCCGCGCTGGAGATCTGCGACGTCGCCCACTCGTAGCTCGCGGCTGCCGCGCGAGATCCAGCCGACCGTGGTCTCGTCCCCCACGTCGACCGCGAGAACCTCGGCGATGGTGTGCGGGGGAAAGCGGGGATCGACGGTGTCCCAGCTCTCGAGCATGCGCTTCAACCCGTCGCCCTGCCGCAGGATCAGAAAGCGGTTGCCTGCCTCGACGCCGTGGCGGCGGCCCCGGTTCAGCACCACGAAGGCCTGATTCCCGATCAGGCTGCCCGGGTTCATGGCCGCGATCACCCGCGCGGTCACGCTGACGCCGTTCGGTTTGGGCACGACCGCCAGCGCGTCGGGAATCAACGGCCCGACCCGATAGCCGCGCTCCACGGGCTCGGCGAGGTCGAGGAGGCGCCCGTCGCTGATCGATCGATCCACGGAAACCCGGTCGATCACGACCTGGCCACAGACGTGGACGAGATACCCGAGCACCGCGGTCGACCCCGGCTCCCGCACGGGATTGTCGGTGTCCACCTGATAGACCGAGTAGCGCGCGTTCGCCTTCGGCGGATGTCCGGGGGGAAACTGGACGTAGGCCTGATCGCCCGTCGCCAGCATGATCTTCTCCTCGACCGACCCGTTGATCGTTCCGGTCGTCTTCAGCGTTCCCTCGTCGACGAAGCCAACCTGGCGGAGATGAGGGATCTCCGCCTGTGTCCGCGGTGGGTGGGAGAGGACGCGCGTGGTCACCAGCGACGGCCTGGCGTCGGGGCGCCGCGACCGGGCGTCGTCCTCCGGCGCCGCTGTTGCGAGCGAGCGATCGACCACGGTCGTCACCTTCTGAGGGGCCGTTCCGTCGCGCACGCGAACGACCTGCCCGGGATAGATCCAGTGCGGATTCGGGATCTCGGGATTGAGCGCCCACAGCTTCGGCCAGCCCGTGGGATCCCGAAGATAGTCGCGCGACACCGTCGACAGGGTATCACCGGCGCGGATGGTGTACGTGGACGCCCGCCCGGGGGCTGGGGTCCCGGTGGTCCGGGCCGGCTTGGCGGGGAGCGCCTCGGAGCCGGTGTCGTCGCTCTCGTCGTCATCGGCGCCCGCGCTGGCGGCCGCGTCGTCATCGTCACCGGTCTGGGCCAGCGCGGTCGCGCCGGCGGCGAGCCAGGCGCAGGTGGCGGCGAAGACGATGGCGTGCGCCCTCGATCGGCGCGCGGCGATCGCCTTCGGCGTCCGAGCGCGGCGTGGCAGGAACCGCGTCACCGCGAGCCCCCGAGCGCGCCAGGAGCCGGCGGAACGATCGTCCCCAGCGTCGGGCCCCCCTTTACACCCGCCGATGCGCCCGGCGGCGCGCCGGCCGCCCCAGCCACCGATACCTCCGCCTCGGGGTGGGCCAGACGGGCAATGGCCAAGCGGGAGGCCTCGTGCTTGGGGAACGCCCGCGTGAGGGACTCGAGCACGCCCATCCCGGCCGCCTCTTCGCCCTCGCCGAGGAGCGTGAAGCCCAGCTTCAGCATCGCGTCCGGCACCTTGTTTCCGCGCGGATACCTCTCGATCACCTTGCGGAACTCCGGCTCCGCCGCGCCGAAGTCGTGCAGGTCGTAGAAACACTCGCCGATCCAATACTGGGCGTTGTCGGCGTAGTCGTGCCGCGGGTTCCCATCGAGGAATCGTCGAAATTCGGCCAGCGCGAGACTCTGGTGACCCGCGCGCAACGATTCCAGCGCATGCCGGTAAAGCCGCAGCGGCTCCGGCGAGGACGCTGCCCCGAGCGGATGCGCCCCCAGCCACGGCTCGGGAGCCCCGAGACGGAGCAGCGGCCGGTGCTGGGCTGTCGAGCGGCCTGCAACCGCCGTCGCGTCCGACCCGGGCAGTGCCTCCCCGGCGTATTCGACCTCCTGCTCGGAGAGCAGGCTCGACGCGCCGTCATCCGGCGCTCCTGGCGAAGCGGCGGCGGGCGCAGCGCCGCCGGGCGCCGGCCCGAACGCGGGGCGCTCCGGGGCGGTGCCGACCGCGGCGGCGGAGGGGAGACGCGCCGCCGAGTCGCGCGCTGGCAACGTCGTCGGCCCCTCCTGCTCCGCGGCCAGGCGCCCGCTGTCCAGCCGGTCCTCGAGGATGAAGATCCGGTTCTCGAGCTCCTCGATCCGCCGGGCGTCGCCGGCATTCTTCGCGCGCAGCTCCGCGATCGTCTGGTCGCGCGTGCCGTCGCGGCCGTCGGCCGTGCCTCCCGACGCCTTCGCGCGTGAAATCGACGCGCAGCCCGCGAACACCAGCGACACGCCACAGGTCACGAGTGCCCCTCGGACGCAGCGCCACGCGCGCGGCCCATCCCCCCGTAGCTGGTTCATCCCGTTCTTCATGCGTGGTTCTTGCATCGTCGTCACCGTTCGCCCTGCCGCGCGCACGAGCGGGCGCCCGGCTGACGTCGCGTCCCCGAGGGCGATCGTAGGGGCGCGGTCGAGCCCGGTCAAAAAACAGCACGAAATGGCCGCGCGCTGCCAGCGCGATCAGCGAACGCGGAGCGCGGAGATCGCCGCCCCGTAGTCCCGCTTGCCGAAGACCGCCGAGCCCGCCACCAGCACGTCGGCGCCGGCCTCGACCACGGTGCGCACCGTCTCCGGGGCGATCCCGCCGTCGACCTCGATGTCGACGTCGAGGCCACGCGAATCGATCTCGGACCGCAGCGCGCGCAGCTTCGGCACCACCGCGTCGATGAACTTCTGGCCGCCGAAGCCGGGATTCACCGTCATGACGAGCACCATGGAAAGCTCGGGCAGCACCACGTCGAGCCCGTCGATGGGCGAGTGGGGGTTGAGCGCCACCGACGCCCGCTTGCCCAGCGCCCGGATCTGTTGCACGGTCCGGTGCAGATGCGGCGACGCCTCCAGGTGGACGGTCAGGATGTCCGCGCCCGCCTTCGCGAAGGCTTCCACGTAGCGCTCGGGCTCGACGATCATCAGGTGGACGTCGAGCGGGAGCTTGGTCACGGCCCGCAGGGCCGCGACCACCACGGGCCCGACAGTGATGTTGGGAACGAAGCGCCCGTCCATCACGTCGACATGGATGTAGTCTGCGCCGGCGGCCTCCGCCGCCCGCACCTCGTCCCCGAGCCGGGCGAAGTCCGCCGACAAGATTGACGGGGCGATGCGAAGTTGACGCGACATGGAGCCTGTAGCCTATCCTAACGCGGCGAGCGAAACTGGAGGCGCCATGCAAGCGCGGTATTTCGAAGATCTGCAGGTCGGTCAGAAGTTCCACTCGGGGCGCATCGAGGTGACGGCGGCGCGGATCAAGTCGTTCGCGGCCGAGTTCGACCCGCAGCCCTTTCACCTGGACGAAGAGGCCGCCAAGGACAGCCTGTTCGCGGGGCTGGCGGCGAGCGGATGGCACACCGCCGCGATCACCATGCGCCTCTTGGTGGACAGCGAGCTCAAGCTCGTGGGCGGCACCATCGGCGCCGGCGGCGAGGAGCTTCGCTGGCCGCGCCCCGTCCGCCCGGGCGACGTCCTCAGCCTCGAGGCCGAGGTGCTCGACCTGCGGCCCTCGCGGTCACGCCCCGAGCTCGGCATCGTGAAGGTGCGGCTGACGACGTCCAACCAGCGCGGCGAGCCCGTGCAGATCTCGACGCCCGCGCTGATGGTGCGTCGCCGACCGCCGGCCGTCGCCGCCGGATGACGGCGCCGCGTCCGGGCCCGGTCAGTTCGCGACGGTCCCGGCGTGGTTGAAGCAGACGAGGTCGCAGTCGCGAGAGTTCGCGATGCCGGTCAGACGGGCGGACGTCGTGATCGCCGCTGCCGCCCCGACCGAGACCCCGAGCGTCACGAGCTCGTTCGCACCGTGACCCAGGTCCAGGCCTGTGAGCTCGAAACCACCCTGATCGCACCTGGAGATGGCGGGGGTGAGCGCGCTCGACGAGCTCGCTGGACAGCTCGCCTGAAAGGTCATGTCATCGACCGAGACGGAGAGACCATACGCGCCCACGACGGGAGCCTGGTACGTCATGGTAATCCGGGGAACACACCCAATCGTTGGACAGACGCCGCTGCTGCTGCACGCCGCACCCCACAACGCGAGGCCCATGCACGTGATCTGCACCGCTCTGACCACGGTCTGAGCGTAGGTGGTCAGCCGCGCCTCTGCAAACGCGCGGCGAAGAACGCGTCCGCGTCGTCGCGATCGGGCCAGAGCCGGACCAGGTGCGAGGCGCCGGCCCCTCCGTTGAGGCGGCTCCACGGTACCCCGCGCTCCGATTCGGGCGGCGGCGGCGCGGCGTGAAACTCGGGATGTGATTCCAGAAACGCGCCGATCACGTCCTCGCCCTCGGCGCGATCGAACGTGCACACGGCGTAGACCAGCACGCCTCCCGGCTCCACCAGCGGCGCCACGACCTCCAGCATGCGCCGCTGGGTCGCCGCCAGCAGCGTCAGGTCCGCCTCCGTCCGGCGCAGCAGCACCTCGGGATGGCGGCGCAACACGCCGAGCCCCGAGCAAGGCGCGTCGAGCAGCACGCGGCGGTAGGACGGGGTCGCCGCGGGAAAGTCCTTGGTGAGATCCGCGACGCGCGAACGAATGCCGCGCGCGCCGAGCCGCGTCCATTGCTCCTCCGCCTGGCGAAGCTTCGCGGCCGAAAGATCCAGCGCGTCGATCGATGCCGCGTTCCCCGCCAGCGCGGCCAGGTGGGCCGTCTTGCCGCCGAGTCCCGCGCACGCGTCGAGGATCCGCTCGCCCGGTGCCGCCCCGCACAGCTCGGCGACGACCTGCGCGCCCACGTCCTCGATCGCGAAGGCGCCGGCGGCGAACGCATCGGTCGACCCCGGCGCGTCCAGCCCGCGCGCCAGCAGGGCGTCTGGCGCCACGGGCGACGGCGTCAGGGTGGCGCCGGGGCGCTCGGCCGCCAGGGTCCGTTCCAGCACCTGCCGCGTGCTCCCGGCCAAGGCGTTCGCCCGCAAAGCCAGCGGCGCCGGCTCGCCCGAGGCCGACGCCAGCGCGACGGCGCGCTCGGCGCCGAGATCGCGCAGACACAGGCGCGCCAGCCAATCCGGAAAGCCGCAAGCCTCGACGAGAAATCCGAGCGGATCCCGCACCCGATCGGGCAGGGGCGGCTCGCCGCGCTCGGACACCCGGCGCAAGAGCGCGTTGGCGAGACCGCCCAGTCGCGCGCCGTGCTGGCGCTTCATCGTCTCGACGGTGTCGTTGACGGCGGCGTAGCCCGGGACGCGATCGAGGAACAGGAGCTGATACGCGCCCACGCGCAGCACGTTGCGGACATCGGGCGCGACGGTGAGCCCGCGATCGGCGACGGCATCGAGCGCCCGATCGAGGCGCGCGCGCCGCCTGAGCACGCCGTACACCAGCTCCGTCGCCAGCGCGCGATCGGGCGGGGACAGATCGCCGGCCCGATCCAGCGCGGCGGCCAGGGCGCGATTCGCGAACGCGCCGTCCCGTTCGACCCGCGCCAGCACCTCCCGGGCCAGGTCGCGCCCCGTCCTGGGCGCCCCAGCGGGATTCGCGCGCGTGTCGTGGCCGCGGCCCGACCGGGGCGCACCGGGACCACCCCGTCCCCGCTCAACCAAACCGCGCCCCGATCGAGATCGCGCGCCCGGCGGCGACGGCAGCCGCGGGCAGACGCTTGCGTCCGGGAAGCTGCAGCTCGGCGAAGCAGACGGGCTGATCCGCGCAGGCGATCGCCACGCCCCGCTCGTCGATCGACACGACGGTGCCCGGAGCCGCGTCCCCGATGGCCGCGGGCGCGGCCTCCACGCGGGCGCCGAACAACTTCACGACCTCGGCCCCGAGCGGCGCGGTCGCACCCGGCCAAGGGTCGACGCCGCGCGCGCGCGCTGAAACGGCGCGCGCGGCCGCGCTGAAGTCGAGGCGCCCGTCCTCCTTTCTCAGGATCGGCGCGAGCGTCGCGCGGGCGTCGTCTTGCGGCACGAACGCGATTCCGCCGGCGGCCAGCTGCGTGAGCTTCTCGCCCAGCAGCTCCGCGCCGAGCCGCGCCAGCCGCCGCGCCAGCGTTTCGGCGGTGTCGTCATCCTGGATGGGCATCGCCGCCTGTGCGCAGACGGGCCCCGTGTCGAGACCGGCCTCCATCCGCATGATCGACACCCCCGCCTGATCGTCCCCGTTGATGATCGCCCACTGAATCGGCGCGGCGCCGCGCAGCCGTGGCAACAACGACGCGTGAACGTTGTAGGGACCGCGCGCCGGCAGATCCAGGATCGCCTGCGGCAGGATGCGACCGTACGCGACCACCACGAACAGGTCGGCGGCGAACCCGCGCAGCGTCGCCTCGAATTCCACCGTGCGAATCTTTTCGGGCTGCAGGATGCGAATCCGCCCGTCGAGCTCTTGCATCGCTCGCTTCACCGCCGGCGCGGCGAGCACCTGGCCGCGTCCCGCGGGCCGATCCGGCTGCGAGACGACGGCCACGAGCTCGGTGTCACGCGCGACCCGCAAGAGTGACGGGACCGCGAAGTCGGGTGAGCCGAAGAAGACCGTGCGCGGGCGCGATGCGACCGCCGGTGCCTGAGTCGTCACGCCCGCGTATCCCCACCGAGTCCGGCGACGGCCGGGAGGTGCTCGCGATATTGCCGACGCAGGTGGTCGTTCTCGAGCAGCATCCTGGCCTCCTCCAGCACGAGGCGAATCTCGTCGAGCTCCGCTCCGAGCTCGGCCGCGACCGCCGGGTGCAGCGCCGCGGGCGTGAGGTTGGCGCGCAGCACGTCGTGCGCGCGACGGACCTGGTCGGCGCCCGCGTCACGCGGCACGCCCAGGAGCTGGAAGTAATCGCCGTCGAGGACGAGCGCGTGGCGCGCCTGCACCAACGCCCGATCGATCGCCTCGTCCCTGTCGGACACGGGCAAGACCAGCGGCACCTCGCGCGTCTTCTGGCTGCTCTCGTCGGTCAGCTCGGCAGACCCGTCGGACGCGTCCGGCACGGCGGGGGCGGCTCCGCCCGTGCCCGCCCCGGGCGCTGCCTCGGCGGCGAGCGGCTCGGACGGCGTCGACAGCGCCGGGGCCGTGGCGGGGCTCGGTCCTGCGCCAGACCTGATCGCTCGGCGCGCGCCGACCTCCCGGACCACCTCGCGCAACTCGGCGGCCAGATCGGCGTCGATATCCGCGTCGATCGTCTCCGTCAGTCGGTCGAGCCCCGGGGACGTGCGGCGGGGACGTGACGCTGCGACGGCCCCTCGAGCCAATGACGCGCGAGCGGGGGACATGCTCTCGGGGACCGCGCCTCCGGGAGCCTCGCGCGCTGGCGTGGGCTCGGACACCGGGCCGGATTCACTTCCCGCGACCAGCGGCCGCAGCGTTGGCAGCGCCCCCGGCGGCCCGCCCGTCGGTCCACTCGGCGACGGCGCGCGGGTCCGATCGGAGCCGCGCTCGCCGCCCTGGCCTCCCGATCCCGAACCACCGTCGTCGACGGCCTGCGGAGCCGCCCCCATGGCGGCGCGCGCCTGGGCAATGAGATCGTCCGCCGCGATGGGCCGCACGAAGTAGCCGTCTGCCAGGGGTCGCAGCTGCGCCTCGTCGGCGGCCTCGCCCACCAACAAGATTGGTACACGACCGCGCGGGACCGAGCGCACCTTCGCCAGCGCCGCGACCGGATCTGCGTTGATCACCTGCGGCTGCAGCACGATCACCTGCGGCCGTGTGGCGTTGATCCATCCCGACAGGCTCTCACCCGGCTCCACGGCCACCGCCTCGATCCCCGCCGACACGGCGGCGCGACGGATGCGGTCCGCCTCGTACGGGCCCGCGACGATGAGGAGCTTCACCGCGAGCAATCTAGCAAAACCTCGGGCGCCGCGAGCAGGGGTCGCCACCGCGCCCGCGATCGACGAGCCAGGCCTGAGGTATCGTTCCGGCCGATGACAAGACCCGCCCCGATCGCGTATCGGCTCTCGACCTGCTCGCTCGCGCTCTCGTTTTTCGCCGGCCTGGCCTGCTCGTCAGGAGGGTCGAGCATCGGAGCTGGCACGCGACGCCCGCCCCGCCACCGGCGCCGCCGCCCGCGCCGGGCGCGCCTCCGCCGCCAGCGCCGCCGCCTGCGCCTTGGCCGGCCGCTCCGCCAGCGTTCCCACCTTCGCCGCCTGCCCCGCCGCCCGTCGCTGCGCCGCCAGCCGCGCCGCCCCCCGCGCCGCCCCCCGCGCCTCCGCTGGCCACGGAACCACCCCCTGCGCCTCCGCTCATCCCGCCGCCGCCCACACCACCGCGCCCCGCCGCGCCACCGCCCGCGCCGCCCCCCGCCGTTCCAGCAGCCCCGGCGCCGCCGGAGATCCCGGCAACCCCTGTCCCACCGCGGCCGCTGTTTGCTTCACGACGGGTCGATGGCAGGTCGACAACCTCTCGCCTTGCTTCTTCTCGACCGGCGTGGGGACGACGCCCGACGGCGCGGTGTCGACGGTGCAAGCTGGGCCGCAGATCATGTGTCCGCTCGATGTCTCGATGGCGCCGGCGCAGCCATGGTCCACCGACACGTTCACCGCCGACTGCGCCGGGCATTTTCGCCTCTGCTACACGCTGAAGGCGGGCAACGCAAAGGCGCCGCAGGCAAACGATTGTGTCGTCGCGCAATCTTGCGCCGAGGGTGACTACGCCACGGCGAATCAAGCCCAGACCTGGGCCAACCTCCCCGGGTGGATCACGACCGGCGCCGCGAAGGCCTGTGCGCAAGCGTTCTATGCCAGCGGCGGCTACGGCGAAATGAGCGTCACCGGGACGCCGCTCGGCTGCCCTGCCACCAGCAAGACCCTCGCCTCCGTGACGTATTGTCCGCAAACGTGCCTGCAGGACCCGTCGGCCGCGGGCTGCGCCAATTGCCTCGCAGGCGGTGACGGCCGCTTCTGATCACGCCCACGGTCGAGGGTTCTTCGACTGGTCACAGCGAGCAGACGGAGTCCGTCAGGCCATCGACGTCGGTGACCGACTGGCAGGTCAGACCGGCGCCGAAGACCGCGCAATCGGAGTCGACCAAACACCCCGGAAAGCACGACGTGGTGTTCGCGTTCGACAGGATGCACCAGTTCAACTGGCCTTGCGCGTTCTCGAGCCGACTCGGGGTGGACGAGCAGATGGAATTGCCCGCGCCGCAAGGCGCCTGGCACCAGATGCTGCAGCTGCCGCTCGCGCAGTCCGTGTCAGCGGCGCACGGATCCCCGACCCCCTTGAGGGTGGGACAGTAGGTCGCCGCGTCGGCACAGACGCCGTAGGTCTCGCCCATGACGCTGGCGCAGCACCCGCTCTTGCACTCAGTGCCCGAGGTGCATTTAGCGTGGCACAAATTGTCATCGGAGATGCAAACGGCCCCGGTGGGCGCGGTGCTGCCGGTCTGGCAACAGTCCGTGGTCGCCGCGCACGTCCCGCCCGGTGCCAGGCACATGCCACCCGCGCCGGCAGTACCGCCCGTGCCGGTCGCGCCGCCGGTCCCGACGGCGCCACCACTCCCGTTCGGGCCGCCCATGCTCCCGCCGCCCCCACCATTTCCGATTGAGCCACCGGTGGCCGGCGAACCACCCCTGCCAGCCCCGCCCGCGGAGCCCGACGCCGGCGCGCCAGCCGCGCCGCCCGTCGCTCCCGGCGCGCCGCCCCTGCCAACGACCGCTCCTCCTCCGCCGCCGCCGCGGCCTCCCGCTGCGAACCCTGCCGCCGCGCCGGCCGTCCCACCGAGCCCGCCGGCAGGCGCCAGATGGTGCACATCGTTCCCGACGATGCTGTTGCATCCCATCGTGAGCACACCGGCCGCGACGACACCACCCATGAACGCCAGGCGACCCCGGTGCCGGACGCACGCCCCCCCGGACCCCATCACCAAACCCCCGTGAGCCGGAGCGCGCCGGGGCCGACGGCGACTCCCGTGGCGACTCCGCCCGGCTGGCTCGCTGTCAGCCAGAGCACGGCGCCGCTCGCCACGCCGACGGCGCCCACGATGAAGCCAACGTTGGAGATGGTCCCGGCCGAGCGGGCAGAGTCCCACAGATCGACGCCATGTTGATCCGCGCACGTCGCCGGGCACGCCTTGGTGGCGTCATCGTGCCGGGACATTGCAATCAACCCGAACGCCGTCCCCACCGCCAGGCCCACGACACCGACGCCGCCGGCCGCGATCGCGGCGATGCGCTGCCCCGTCCAGGACGAGGTGCCCGGCCGAGCGGCCGGAACCGTGACCGCCGTGGAAGCGCCGGCTGGCGCCGCCGACACAGCGTTCGTGGCGAGCGCGAGCGGGGTCGGACCGCCGAACACCACGCGCTCGCGCCGCTCCTTTTCTCCTTCGCGTATCACGAACACCCTCTGCACGGGCGGCTCGTCCCCGCGCTGGAACACGAACGAGTGTTCGCCGGGATCGATCGAGATCGCCGTTCCTTCCAGGCGCTCCGCCAGCACTCCCCCGTCCATCAGCACCCTGACGGCGCTGAGATCGTTGCCGGCGCCGTCCTTAGTCTCGAACACGATCGTGGGCATGGCGGCGTTCACCTCGGCCACGCGGCGCGTGCATTCACCGCGAATGTCGCCGGGGCAGCTCGCCGCCGAGCAGATCAACAGCTGCGCGCGCGCGTCACGCAGCTTGTGCTGATTCCGCAGCGCCAGCGAGGCTTCGGTGGCGCTGAGACAATCGGCGGTGGTGGGGTCCGCGGCGCGGGCCGCCGCCCCGCCGACGAGCGCCCAGGCACAGACGCTCAGGCAGACCGCGTTGGGCATCCGGTTCATTCGTGTCCTCATGGAGCCTTGTCGAGGAAGCACTCCGGCTTGAAGTGCTTCTCACCTTGCGCGTCGAGATAGAAGTTGGGATCGCAGTCGAGCTTCTTCGCACGAGCGGTCGGTGTAACCTTTCGGGCGGGCATGACCTTGTCGCTCTTGTCGCTGGCCTTCCCCGCGAGGTCGGGCTTCTTGGCTGGCCTCACGCTCTGCTGCGCCGCGGGCGGACGCGATGCCGCGGGTGGCACCTGGTCCAGCCTGATCCGCGAGGGGGGGCGCTCATTGCCGGCGAACGAGACGACCTTCGACACGTACCCGGGCGCCGACACCCTTATCTCGTGGGACGTTCCTGCAAGCGGCAGCACGAGCTCGAGCAGGCCGCGCATCGGGGGCCGGTCGTCGAGCGCGATCTGGGCGTTCGCAGGCTCGCTGTGGATCTCGAACGGGATGGCCCTCGGCGTCTCCGCCTCCGAGGCTCGGGGCGCCCCTGATGTTGCGGCTGCTGCCGCTGCGCCGAACCGCTGCAGCGGCGCGTCGGGATCGGTTCGCTCCCCGCCCCTCCCTACTACTCCCCATTTTCCCAGAGCCGCGACGGCCAGAGCGACGGCGAGCGCTGCGCCGAGGACCGCCACGCGCCTCGAGCGAGGTCTCGCGCCCCGATCTTGCTCCGGGGCCTCGACGGTACGCATCCTCGCAGACTCCCCGGCGGCGTGTCGCAGGGTCGTGTCCATGACCGAGGGTGAGGCGAGCGGCGACCCCGAGCGTGTCGTGCTCGGCAAGCTCGCCGCCGCCGCCCCACTCGCGGGCGCGACCCCGCCGTCGCCGCCCGCTGGGGCGCCGAATTCGTTCGACATGGCCAGTCGAGTCGAGTCGTCGGCGAGGGGGAGCAGCGCGCGCCCGCACGCGTGAAGCGAAGGAAACCGGTCCGTTGGTCTCGGCGCCAGCATGCGGGCCAGCACCGCGTCCATGTCGGGCGACAGGCTCGGGTTGAGCGCACGTGCCGGCGGCACCGTGCCGGTCGCGACCTTGTGCAAGATCTCGAGCGCGTTCTCGCCGGGGTAGGCGCGGCTCCCCGTCACCATCTCGTAGAGAATCAACCCCAGCGCGTACTGGTCGCTCTGAAAGTCGACCCGCTTGGCGCCACGCGCCTGCTCGGGTGACATGTATGCCGCAGTTCCGAGCACGGTCATCGTCCGCGTGATCGCGGCCGATTCATCATCGCCCATGAACTTCGAGACGCCGAAGTCGAGCACCTTCGGGACGATCTCGCCCCGGCGCCCCCGCGCGAGGAATATGTTGTCGGGCTTCAGGTCGCGGTGAATGACGCCGCTGTCGTGACCGGCGGCGACGGCCGAGATCACCGGGAGCAACAACCCGACCGCCGCCTGCGCGCCGAGCGTCCGCTGGTTCGCCAGGAACCCGGCCAGCGTCTGCCCCTCGAGGAGCTCCATCACCAGAAACGGAATTCCCGCCTCGACCCCCACGTCACTGACAGTGACCACGTTCGGGTGGTTGATGTGTGACGCCGCCTCTCCCTCGCGCAAGAAGCGCGCTCGGGCCTCTTCGTGTCGCGCGGCCGCCGGCAGCAGCGTCTTGATCGCGAACCGCTTCTTCAACCCGGGGTGAATCGCTTCGTAGACGAGGCCCATGCCCCCTTCGCCGATCACCCGCACAATCTGGTACCGCCCCAATAGCTGACCGCCCTGCAGCTGACCGGTGGCGCTCATCCCAGTTCCCCGCGAGGGCATTGCTACCAGCTAATTCCGTCGATTGCCAGGGTGGTAGAAACCGGCCGAAGCCCCGCGGAAACGCGCCTCACGCAGCTCTCGGCACCTCACGGAGCCCTTGGCACCTGACTGAGCCCTTGAATGGACCGCGCGCAGACTTTGTAAGGGCAAAGACCTGGGCTGGCGGGGCCTGGCCGGGAAAGGGCGGTATACTGGATCCGCCGTTTGGCTCGCGCGGCCTTTGGGAAATGGGTGGGGGCGACAGCGCGGGTGTCGAAGCGGGCTCACTGACACGGACAGGAGCTCGAAAATGGCACCCTTGAAGCGTTTGGCCGCTCGGTATTCCTTCTCCCCCCGCGCCCTCGTTCCCGGCCTCGTCGTGATCGGGCTGTTCGCGGGCTGTGGCGGCTCCTCGACCGGAAGCGCCTCTGGCTCGGGCGGCTCGGGCGCTGGAGGCTCGGGTGACACCGGAAGCGGCGGCATCACGCCCGGAACCGGGGGTCGGAGCGGCAGCGGCGGGCTCCCCGGCGGAACAGGGGGCGCCCCGAGCGGCGGCGGCGGGAGCATCGCCACGGGAGGCACCACCGCGGGTACTGGGGGCGGCAGCGGCGGCGTGACCGGGGGTGGAATGTCGGGCGGGAGCGGTGGCGTTGGCGGCGGCGGCGGCGGCTCGTCGGGAGCCACCGGCGGCGTGGCCGGTAGCGCGGGCGGCTCCACGGCGTCTGGCGGCAACGGCGCGGCGGGCGGCAAGCAGGGCGGCAACGGCGGCGCCACGACGGCGAGCGGGGGCACCGGCGGCGGGGGCGCGGGCGCGACCGGCTCGGGCGGCGCGGGCGGAATCGGCCCCAGCGATCCCAACCGCGTGAGAACCATCATTTCATTCGACAAAGGATGGTTGTTCAACGTCGGCGACGCGACCGGAGCCGACCAGCAAGCGTTCGCGGACACGTCCTGGCGCGCCTTGAACGTCCCGCACGACTGGAGCATCGAGGGACCGTTCTCCATGTCGGCCGCGACCACGGGACGGGGCGGCTATCTCCCATCGGGGATCGGATGGTACCGCAAGCACTTCACGCTGCCGCAGAACCTGTCCGCCGACAAGGTGTTCATCGAATTCGACGGCGTGATGGCGAACAGCGACGTCTACATCAACGGTGCTCATCTGGGGACCCGCCCCTATGGCTACGTCGGGTTCCGCTACGACATGACCGCCAACGTCAAGTTCGGCGGCGCGGACAACGTCATCGCCGTCAAGTGCGACAACTCGGTGCAGCCTGCCTCGCGCTACTACGCCGGCGCCGGGATCTATCGCCACGTCCGCCTCATCGCCGCCGACGCGGTGCACGTGGATCAATGGGCGACGTACGTGACCACGCCGACGGCGAGCGCCGCCACCGCGAACGTCCACGTGACGACGGTCGTCGTCAACGGAGGCGCTGCCGCCCAGAGCGTCAGCCTGCAGGGCATCGTCAGCGATCCGAGCGGCGTCGCGCTGGCCCCCGTCGCCGTGCCAGCCCAGAGCGTAGCGCCGGGCAAGACGGGCACGGCCTTCACGTTC
This sequence comes from uncultured Myxococcales bacterium, assembly GCA_964443975.1. Taxonomy (GTDB): domain Bacteria; phylum Myxococcota_A; class Polyangia; order Fen-1088; family Fen-1088; genus DASYCK01. Next base: position 27,156 of record CAYUFS010000046.1, read on the forward strand.
GACGTCGCGGTCGCGAATCCGAAGCTGTGGGATATCGCCACCCCTAACGTGTATTCGCTCCAGATCAAGGTCCAGGTGGGCGGCGCGACCGTGGACGACGACGTGACACCCTTCGGAATTCGCACCGTGGTCTTCGACGGCACCAATGGAATGAAGCTGAACGGGAACGTCGTGAAGCTGAAGGGGGTCGCCATTCACCAGGAGGTCAGCGGCCTCGGCGTCGCCGTCCCGGAACGGGCCTGGCAGCGCAGGCTGGCCCAGTTCAAGGCCCTGGGCGCGAACGCGATCCGAACCAGCCACAACCCCTTCGCGCCCGAGTTTCTCGATCTCGCCGACCGGATGGGCTTCCTGGTCGTGGACGAGTTCTTCGACGTCTGGACCAAGCCCAAGTACACCGACGTGGGGGACTACTCGGCGTATTTCAGCAAGACGGCCCCCGCCGTCACCGGCTCGCCCGCGGTCCCCGCCGCGATCGCCGGCGCCGCCGCAACCTGGTGGCAGACCGACATCACCGATGTCGTCATGCACGACCGCAACCACCCGAGCGTCATCATGTACAGCGCGGGCAACGAGATTCGTGACGCCATCGCGACGCGGACTCCCCTGCTCACCACGATGGTCGCCCTGTGTCACACGCTCGATCCGGGCCGCCCCGTGACGCAGGCGCTGTTCGATCCCGACACCGCGGGCGACACCACCGGCGCCACGCGCAACATCCTGGACGTATGGGGCAACAACTACAACGTCAACAGCTGCCTCACCGCGATGGCCGGGGCGAAGCGCGCGGGCGTGCTCACCGAGATGGGCCACGAGACGAGCGCGTGGGGCACCGTAATGAGCACCCCGGCCCTGGTGGGCGAGTTCATCTGGTCGGGCATCGACTACCTCGGCGAGGCGCCGAACGCATGGCCCGTCGTGGGCTCGGGGTCGAATCCAGCGCTCGGCCTCATGGATCGCATGGGCAATCTCTATCCAGACGGCTACACCTGGCAGAAGACGTGGGGCGCCCCGGCGTCCCCGCAGCCGGCCACCGGCACGACGGCCACCCAGGTGGCGCTCGCGGCCGATCACGCCGCGATCACCACCGACCAGAACGACGTGGCCTACATCAAGGCCACCATCGCCGACGCCACGGGTAAGGTCGTGACCACCTCGGCCGCGCCCGTCACCTTCGCGGTGACCGGCCCCGGCGTCATCATCGCCGTGGACAGCGGCACCCAGAATGGCGAGTCGTTCCGCGGCAACGTGCGCAACGCCTTCAACGGCATCTGCTACGCGATCGTTCAGGCGACGGGTCCAGGGACGATCACCGTGACGGCCTCGGCGACTGGCCTCACCGGCGGGACCGCCACCGTTCAGGCCGCCGCCGGTAGCTTCGTGCCCTGCGCCGGCACCTGCGACTGACGCCCCGAGAGTTTCGAAGGCTGCGAATCGCCGTCGTCCCGGGCGGGTCGGTCTCAGGTCTTTCGACCTCCTGGTGGACGTTCCCGAGCTGCTTTCCGCCGGACTCGCCCGGCGGCGTTCGTACTACCGTCTCATCTAGACTGCTCCGCGAGCGCGGGGCATCGCGGAGCGATGACCTGCGCGAGTCGGAGCGCAACCAAGCGCCAGAGGTACTCGGCTCGGAAGCCAAGCCTCGCGGCCCGCGGAGCGCGAATGGACGAGGCGGGGTTCAGGGCTGCTTGTAGCCGCGCCAGAGCCACTCGAAGGCGAACGGCAGATCGCCGTTCAGCATCGCGCCGCCGCCGTGAGGAATGCTGCTGTCGCCCCAGATGAAGCGAACGTGGTTTCCCTTGGCCATCAACGCGTTCGACATCGCCCGGTTCGCGTCGAGCCACCCCGGCATGTCGCCCTCGCTCGAGGACAGGAACACCCGTAGCGGGCTCGGGGGCGCGGCCATCACCGTCATCGGGTACATGTCGCCCCCCTTGCCGCCGATGTTTCTGAACGTCCCGCTGCTGGTGAAGACGCGGTGAAACGATTCGGGCTTGAACCAGGCGATCGAAAACGCCGCGATACCGCCCGAGCTGTTGCCCGTCGCCGCGCGGCCCGCGGGATCATCGGTGATGTTGTACCCCATGCCCTTCACCCAGGGCAGGACCTCCTGCATGATGAAATCGCCGTATTTCCCGCTGACGGTATCGTATTCATCCGAGCGATCGGCGGGGGTGCTGGCCGGTATGAAGAGATTGATCGTGATCGGCGCCTTGCCGGCCGCGATCAGGTTGTCGTAGATGATGGGAAACCTGCCGACCCACTGGCGGCCGTCCTGGGTCACCATCAAGGCGGCGGCCCTTTCCTTCGTGTACTGCGCGGGGACATAGATCTGGATCGGGAAGGACCGGCCCGGGTAGATGGTCTTGCTGGTGAAGTTCATCGGCGCGCTGGTCGTTCCATGCGGGATGTTGGGATTGACCGTCAAACCCGGAGGCTGATTCACGTAAGGGGGCAGGATATTGAACTCCCCGTCGCCGTCGGTGCCAGGATCGTACTCCGTACCCCCGAAGCCGCCGGCCGATCCCGGGGCGCCTCCTGCGGTGCCACCGCCCGTCCCGCCCCCCTTGCCACCCCCGGCCGATGCGCCCGCCGCCCCGCCCGTGGACGTTGCGACGGTGCCGGCCGCGCCCGCCGTTCCCGAAGCGCCTCCCGTCGTCGCCGTGGCTCCGCCGGTACCCGGCCCCGCCGCTCCGCCGGTCCCCGCAGGCGCGCCCCCCGTGCCGACAGGCGTCGTGCCGCCCGTGCTCGCGACGTTGCCGCCGCTGCCGCTCCCACCGGAGCCGGCCGGGGTCCCGCCACCCGAGCCGCTCGGGCTCGCCCCTCCACTCCCTTCGGGAGTGCCTGGTCCGCCATTGGAGGATCCACAGCCCGCGAGGGCCAAGGCCAGGGCAACGACGACGCCTTCGCGCAGTATCTTCATCTCACTCCTTGTGCTCAAAATAGCCGACGGGCGCCGCCGCCAAACCTATGAGAGCTTTGGCAGACAGGCGCCCGGATCGACCCATTCAGTTACTACATCGGCTGGCGGCTGCGGAAGGCCTCGCTCGAGATGACCGTCCGAACGATGGTCCCCAGGCTGCCGTCGGTCGTCTGCGCTTGTTGCGCGAGGTAGTTCGCCCAGTTCGCGTCGTCCGGCTGGTTCATCAGCCGCCCGATGGCGTACGTCATGAACTTCTGGGTCACGCACGGGGTCACCCGCGCATCCTTGGCCAGCGCCGCGCCGAGCTGCTTCGCGCCGTTGAACGGCGTCCCGTCGCTCAGCTGCCCTGACGCGTCGACGGGGAACGTTCCGTCCATGGTCCGGTACTGGCCAATCGCATCGAAGTTCTCCAGGCCGAGGCCCAGAGGATCCATGATGTTGTGGCACGGGGCGCACGTCGGGCTAGCGCGGTGGGCCGCCAGCGTGTCCCGCAACGACGTGCTCCCGTCCTGCGCCAACCCCGTCGAGACGTTGTCCGGGGGAGGCGGGATGTACCCGCAGAGCAGGCGCGAGAAGATGAAGTCGCCGCGCTTCACGGGCGACGTGCGGTTAGGAAGCGACGTCGTCGTCAAGAACGAGCCGAGCGTCAGCAGACCAGCGCGCTGGCTGCTGCTGGTATCAGCCTTCCAGGTTCCGTCCGCGGCGGGCGTGGAGCCTGTCGTCGGCAGCCCATACTGCTTGGCCAGCGTCGAGTCCACGTACGTGAAGTTCGCGGTGAACATGGCCGTGACCGGCTGGGTCGAGCTCAGGAAGTCCTGAATGAAGTTGCGCGCCTCGAGTCGCATCGAATGGGCCACAGTCGGCGTGAAGCTCGCGAACGCGGTCGGATCGGCCTCGTGACCCTCGATGCTCTGAAAGTCGAGCCAGGCCCCCGCAAATTGATCCATCAGCGCGGCCGAGCGCGGGTCCGCCAGCATGCGGTCGATCTGCGTTTTGAGCTGATCGTCGGTCGACAGCTGGTTCGCGTCCGCGGCCGCGGACAGCGTGGCGTCCGGCATCGACGCCCACAGGGCGTAGGAGAGGCGGGTCGCCGTCTCGTAGGCGGTCAACCGATGCACGCCGGTGGACCCCGCCGGATCCGTCTCCACCTTGAAGATGAAGTAGGGTGACATGAGGACGGCTGCCAGCGCCGCCTTGATGCCATCGGTGGTGGTTGCCCCAGCGGTGGTCTTGGCGAGTGTCCAGGGCGTCATGAGCGAGTCGATCTCGGTTGACGTCGCGGGCCGACGAAAGGCCTTACGGGCGAACGCGGTGACGATCGTCCGGGCGCAGGTGTCGCCGGCCGTCCCGGTGGCCGCCACGCTGCAGGTCACGATGGCGCTCTGGCGCGCGGCAGGCGCCGCGAACAGGTCGTCCATCAGGCTGAACGCGGCGTCCTCGTACTCCTTCACGTAGTTCGGCGACAGGCTGAGCGCGGAGCCGACGGTCGTGAACTCGTCGCCGAGATCATCCGAAGGGAAGCCCGTGGCGGGCGTCAGCGTCGTCCCCAGCAAATCGTGGACGGTATTGTTGTATTCGGCCGCGTTCAGGCGCCGGAGGACCAAGACGCCCGGCGTGGCCGGGGCCGTGGCCGGCGCTGGCATCGTCCCGACGCCGCCCGCTGGAGGTCCCGCCGCCCCCCCCGACCCGCCGGACACCGTCGTTCCACCCGTGCCGGCGCCGGTGGAGACAGTGGTTCCACCGGACCCTTTCCCTGGGGTGGCCACGGTCGTTCCCCCCGAGCCGGACCCGCCCGGTTGCTGCGAGCCAGTCCCGGTGCCCGAACCCACCTTGCTGCTCGTGACCTGTCCCGAGCAGCCGGTGAATCCCATCGTGGCACCGATGACGACGAGCGTGCCCGCGAGGGTGTTCCTCAGGGCCGTCAGAGACTTCATTGATTCCATGCGAGCGCCTCCTTCCCGTCGTCCCCGTAGGTCGTGAGCTTCGCGCCATACAGGCTGAGCAGCTTGATGTAGAAGTCGCCGAAGGTCTTCTGCATCGTGTAGTCGGTGAGGACCGGGTAGGCGACATGCCGGTCCGTCGTGACCAGCCCACCCAGCTGTCCGGCGACCAGCATCGGGTAGTTGTCATGGTTGTGAAGGTTGCCGTCGGACAGGTCGCTGCTGATGAGGACCAGCGAGTTCGCGAGGACCGACTGCCCATCGGCATCCGTGGCGGTCTTCAGCTTCGTCAGGAAGCTCGCGATTTGCGTCTGTTTCCAGAGCACCGCCGCCCGGAACTTCTGGAGGCGCGTCCCCATGTTCATATGGTGGGAGATGGTATGGTCCGTGGCCTCGCCGCCGATCGCGGCGATGTCCGGGATGAAGCCGAGATCCCGCTGGTTCTGGGCGTCGCCCATCATGAACGAGATCGCCCGCGTGATGTCGCACTGAAGCGCGACCGTCATGAGGCTGTGCATGGTGTCGAGCTGGCCGGATTGAAACGCCAGGTTCGCCGCGGGCGTGGCCGGCTTCGCGCAGGTCGTCGAGACCGGTGGCTTCTGCAGCTCGGTCTCGAGGGCACGGATGCCCGTGGCCAGCTCGTCGACCTTGATGTTGTCGGCCGGGTTCAGGACGGCCTTCAGGGAGGCGATGTGTGGCAGGACCGCGTCGAGCACGCTCTTCTTGAGGGCCGTCCGCATCGTGGCGTCGGCCTTGCTGGTCGTGGGGTCGGTGCCCTGGAACATGTTGTTGAAGGCCGCCACCGGATCGATCTCTTTCCCGAGCGGCGTCGCGGCGCCCTGCGGGTACGACACCGTCCCGTCGCTGTTTTGCATCGACGGACCGCGCCAGGAGATGTTGCGGGTGTAGTAGGTGCCGAACTGATCGGCTCCGGCGATGTTGTGCGTCCCGAGCTGGATGGACGGGAGGGTCGTGCAGGCGCCCACCTGGTCGGCGACGATCTGGTCGACCGACGAGTTGGTGATCTGCTGCATCTTGGTCGGCTTGCGGGCCGTGAAGAGGGACCCGGAACCGATCGAGTGGTCGCCTAGCTCCCGGCGCCGCTGCTGGTTTTCCAGCCCGCTCACGAAGAGTAAGTCGGACTTGAGGGCCTGCATGGGAACCAGCATTGGGGGCAGCGACCAGGCTGCTCCGCTGCCGGCGGTGGTGGGAACGTGCTCGTCCAGCTTGTGGCCGTTCGGGAACGAATAGGTGACCAACCGCTGGACTTTTGCGCTGCAGTCCGCCGCTGCCGCGCCCGCTCGGCGCGAGTACATCAACGAGGGAAGCAGCGGGAGCGTGACGGTCACGCCGGCCGTAGTAATGAAGCGTCTTCGCGACAAGGCCTTGCTCATCATTGTCACCTCCACCATCGGGCGGGAATCGGCACCCCCGAAAGCGGGGGATCACGGGCCGGCAGGAGTCTTGATCATCTTTCGAAGAAAGGGTCCTTACCGTTGTGGCGCTGATTCCTAACCTTGGCAGCGCGGGCCAAGCCCCACCCCGGGCGGCCGCCGCCCTCCACCCGCGCATTCGACCGGGGAAATGCCTCCGAAATAGACCCGGTTTCGGTCTTGGCCCCACCGTCCAGCCCGGTCTCGGCGGCCTGCGAATTCGACCGGCGGGCTGCTCGCCTCAGCCTCACCGTCAGCGCCGTTGCTGCCAGGGCGACGGCGCCCGCCAGGATGGCGTTGGCGACGCTCCGATGGCGGAGGAGCGCCAGCGCCCGGTTCACGAGCACGCCCACGCCCAGAAGGCCGGGCGCAATTCCCACGACGTTCCCGAGCAGGAACGAGCGCGACGGAAGTTTCAGCGCCCCGGCGAGCAGATTCAGAAGGCCAAAGTTTCCCACCGGCAAGAGCCGCATCAGCACCACCGACCAGAACGGGCGGCGGCGCAGGAGTCCCTGCAGGTTTCGGGCGAACCCCTCGGGAAACCAGCGCACGATGCCGGTTCCCCAGCGCGCGCCGGCGGCGTGGGACGCGGTCGCGGCCAGCACCGCCCCCACCCAAGCCACGGGGATGCCCGGCCACGCGCCGAACACGGCCAGCGCCGTCGCTTCGAGGAAGGTGATGGGTACGAAGAACGTTCCCGCCAGCGCGATGACCGCGGTCGCCAGGAAGGGACCGGCGGGACGCGCGGCCAGACTGCTCGCCACGCGCCAGGCCGTGTCGCCGAGATGGGCGTTGCCGGAGGCCGTCCTGCGAAGCAGCGCCCAGAGCGCCAGGATGAACGCCGCCAGAGCAACGGCCCGGAGCGGGCTTCGCTTCGCGCGCGGCGCTGGCGGACTCGCGGGAGTTTGCGAGGGCACCGGTTTCACCCCTCGTAGAACCTGCGCAGGTCGTCCCGGAAGCGCCGCCGGACATCGCGGGGCCGGTCCGCGAAGAGCGCTTCTCCGAGCGGGCGGGCCTGCGCACGCAGCTCGCGCTGCCGGCGTTCGAGCAAGCGCAACAGCCCCGTGCCACCGCCATCGCCACCCGGGCCCAGGGTCTCGCGCAGGACCGTCAGATCGTGCTCGACGCCGAGCAGCTCCCCGAGAGCCGCTAGCCTTTCGACGCGGGCCGCGAGGTCCTTCCTGGACACCGGTCGTACGAAGCGCACCTGAAATCGGTGCGCCTTCACTGCGCGACGCCAGGCATGAAAGGCCGCGCCGTTTGGTCGCGCGTAGGCTCGCCGCATGGCCTCGCGGGCCCGCCGATAGCCGGCCTCGAGGCCGGGACCGACGACGGTCCACTCGTCCTCGGTCCGGCCCGGCAACCAGGAATCGATCTGGTCCTGATGGCTGCGCAACCGCTCGGCCACGGCCTGGAAACGCCCTGCCTCCTCGAAAGCGTCCCGTCTGTCGCGCAGGCTCGTGACGAGGCGCGCCCGGACCGCGGCGACACCGGGGCCGACCGGGTGCGGCAGCTCCGCGGTGAGCTGGTCGAAGGTTCGGACGACGACGTGAGCGTCACGAAGCGCGGCCAGCTTCCTGGCGGAGTCTCGCAGTTGCCGCTCGGCGGCGCGTGCCCGTTTGCCACGCACGGAACGTGTCAACCGGATGAGGGCCCGGGCCCGCTTCAGGGCGGCGCGCAGGCCGTGCGCGCGATCGGACAAGGGCCGCTCGCCATCGCGAGCGACCCGGCGCGCCCTCCGGAGCTCGGCGCGGGCCACCCGTTTGAGGGCGCTGCGCAGAGACTCCCCTTTGCGAATTTCGAAGGCCACCTTGCTCAGCGCTCCTCGGCCGCCATTCTGCCGCCTTGAGGTCGAGGCGTCGAACCCCATCGATTGCGGCTTGGCCGCCGGCGGGGCCAAGCCGGACCTCCCCCGCAGTGGATTGACTGCGCGATCGTCGAAGATGAAGATTTGGTTTTCAACGGGCGACCGAATGAAGGGGAGGGATGGCCGAATGCGATCTTTGCGCGCGCTCGCGGTGCTGGCGGCGGCCTTCACGTCCGCCCTGGTTGTGCGCGGGACGGCTGCGACCGGGGGAGCTCGAGGCGCGCCGGCTGTCACGGGTCCGCCGCCACGGATCCTGGTCGTCATCGTGGTGGATCAACTCGCCGCCTGGATGGCGGAAGAGCGATGGCCCACCTTGCCTCCCGATGGCGGATTCGCTCGCCTACGACGCGAGGGTCTGTATGCGCGAGAGCTTCGCTTCGGCTCGGCAGCGACCGACACCGCCCCCGGGCACAGCGCGCTCTTCACGGGCGCTGTCCCGCACGAGAGCGGGATCCTCGCCAACGAAGTGATCCCCGCAGGCGGTGGCGACCCGGTCTCGTTTCTCGCCGATCCGACGACGCGGACGGTGATGGCCGAGGGCGGCCCGGGCGTCAAGGCGAGCAGCTCGCTGGCCGCGCTTCGGGTCGAGACCCTCGCCGACGTGTTGGCCTCTGCTCGCCCGGACGCCGCCATCGTGAGCCTGTCGCTGAAGGATCGTGGCGCCCTCTTCGGAGCCGGGCGCCATCCCACCGCGGCGCTGTGGCTGGATCCGGAGCTGGGGGCGTTCGTGACCTCCACCGCGATCACGAGTCGCTTTCCCGACTGGGCCGCCCACCTGGGCGACGGGGCCACGGTGCGGGCGGCCATGGCGCGGGGCTGGCAGCTCGGTGACCGCGCGTGGGTCGCCGCGCACGCCGAGACGGCGGACGACGCGGCGGGAGAGGCGGCGTATCAAGGTCTCGGAAGGACTTTCCCGCACGCCATTGGCTCGGTGAAAGCGCTGCGGGCGACCCCCGAGGGGGACGCGCTGCTGTTCGAGCTGGCGAGCGCCGCGGCGGCGCAGATCGAGGCGGCCCGTGGTCGTCCCGGGCTGCTCGCGCTGTCGCTGTCGTCGCACGACTATATCGCTCACCTGTTCGGTCCGCACTCGTGGGAGGCATGGGACGAGCTCGCCAAGCTCGATCACGCGCTGGCAGGCTTCCTCGCGCGCCTCGACCAGCTCTTCGGCGAGGACAACTACGCGGTCATGCTCACCGGCGATCACGGTAGCAACGCGCTGCCCGAGCTTTCGCGGGAGCGGCCGAGCCCCTGGTGCCGTGGGGCGGCCGGGCGCCCCGATCACTGGGAGCGAAGCTGCGCGCCGCGCCAGCGGCTGATTCCGAGCGCGGTGGTCCCGGCGCTGGAGGGCGCGCTTGGCGAAGCGCTCGGCGCCGCGCGCGGGCCGTTCGTCGCCGGGATCGCCGACCCGCTCGTGTTTCTGACGCCACGGGGCCGGGACCTCCCGGCGGCAGACGAGAGGACGCTCGTGCGCGTGGCGACGGATTTCTTGCGACACCGCTTCGCGATCGCCCACGTCGTCGATCTGCGAAGCGCGCCCGCCCGCTGTCCCGCCCTCGCCGACGAATCGTGGCGCGCGCTCGTCTGCCGGGGAACTCGCGCCGGCGGCCCCGGGGATCTGTACATGGTCGTCTCGCCCGGCACCTTCTTCGATCCCCGGCTCGCGCCCGGAGCGGGTACGAGCCACGGTTCCCCATACCTCTACGACAGAGCGGTGCCTTTGTTGATTCGCGCCCCGGGGCGCGTTCGCCCGGGAGAGGTCCGCCAGCGACCCGTGGCGTTCACCGCGTTCGCGCGAACGGCGGCTGCGCTCCTCGACGTGCGTCCGCCCGAAGCCGCCGCTGACGGCGAGGATCTCACCCGGCTCTGACGAGCCGGCTCTGCGCCTCCGTTTCGTTTTCGCCACGAATTGTCGGCGAAAATGCCGGGCAAGCGTTGCCAAAGCCGCGCGATCGTCCTTGCGGGCACCGATCCCGTGGCGTAAGGATGTTGCACCTGTCGACCCGTCGCGGAGTGGGCGCAGACCATCGGCTGACCTCACGACCTGATGAACCACCCCGCCACGGAGGCAAGGGGCAGGTGCAGGGGTTGTTGGATCTGGACGAACCGGCTCCCTTCGAGGTCATGGGCCACGATGGGACGTCGCCGTTCGTCATCGTCTGCGATCACGCGGGACGGTTGCTGCCGAAGGCGCTCGGCGACCTGGGGGTGGCCGATGCCGCCGACCGGGATCGCCACATCGCGTGGGACATCGGCGCGGGCGCGGTGGCGCGAAGGCTCGGGGCGGCGCTCGACGCGTTCGTGATCACGCAGACCTACTCGCGCCTGGTCATCGACTGCAACCGGCCCCTCGAGGTGAGCGATTCGATCGTGAGCGCCAGCGACGGCACGGACGTTCCTGGGAACGTGGGGATCGCGCGCCCGGCGGCGGAGGCGCGCGCGCGTGCCGTGTTTCACCCTTATCATGACCAGATTCGCCGCGAGCTCGACCGCCGCCGGTCGCTCGGGCGGGCAGCCTGCTTGATCTCCGTGCACAGCTTCACACCGGTTTGGCGGCAGGCGGCGCGCCCCTGGCACGCCGGGGTGCTTTACCTCCACGACCGCCGCATGGCCGCTCCGTTGCTCCGCCTCTTGCGCGCGGAGCCCGACCTCGTGATCGGCGAGAACGAGCCCTATCGCGCTGATCCCCTCACCGACTTCACGGTCGTCGAGCACGCCGAGCGCCGGGGCCTGCCCTACGTGGAGGTGGAGATTCGACAGGACTTGATCGCCGACGAAGCCGGACAGGTGGCGTGGGCCACTCGCCTGGCGCGCCTGCTTCCGCTCGCCTCCCACGAGAGCCTTTCAGAGAGCCCTTCACGAACCGAAAACGAACCGACCGCTTTGGCCGGGTCGTCCTGAAACTTCCGTTCCATCGCGCGCCCAGGAAAGACAAACATGCAAATCCGTGTCGGTTACGAGCTGGTTTACGAGTTGCCGCAGCCGACCCCCATGATCCTGACGCTGAACGTGCACTACTCCCGCGCGTCGGATCTCGTCCGCCCCGACCACATGATCACCAGTCCCTCGGTGCCCATCTCGTCCTACCGAGATGGCTTCGGAAACTGGTGCAGCCGCCTGGTGGCACCGCAGGGGCAGTTTCGGGTGACCGGGGACGCCGTGGTGAACGACTCGGGAGAGCCCGACGTGCCCGCGACCTGGGCCCAGCAGCACCAGGTGCAGCACCTCCCCGAGGAGACCTTGGTCTTCCTGCTCGGCAGTCGGTATTGCGAGACGGACCGAATGACCGAGACCGCCTGGAAGCTGTTCGGCGGCGCGCCCCTCGGGTGGGCCCGGGTACAGGCCATCTGCGACTTCGTTCATGACCACATCGAGTTCGGCTATCAGTACGCCAGCCCGACCAAGACCGCGTGGGAGGTCTTCAACGAGCGCCGGGGCGTGTGCCGTGACTTCGCGCATCTGGCGATCACGTTCTGCCGCTGCCTGAACATTCCGGCCCGCTACTGCACGGGCTATCTGGGGGACATCGGGTTGCCGCCGCCGTACGCGCCGATGGACTTCGCCGGATGGTTCGAGGTGTACCTGGGGGGCGCGTGGTGGATGTTCGACCCGCGCAACAACGAGCCGCGCATCGGGCGGGTGTTGATCGCGCGCGGCCGCGACGCGGCCGACGTGGCGATCAGCACCACGTTCGGACCGAACACGCTGCAGGGCTTCCGGGTCTGGACCGACGAAGTAAAATAGTAAGGGCGGGCGTGGGTTCTCGTTCCACCGGCGGCCGACGATCCGACCCGCTGGCTGCGCCGGCGCTGCGCTCCGGTGCTCGTGTACCGGAGTACACTCCGCTCCGGTGCTCCCGCCGGCTTCGCCATCGGGCCGGCTTGTCGGCCGGCTTCTAACCTCCACTTCCCAGGAGTTCAGGGAGCTCGGTCTGGAGTTGGGTTCGCGGGTCCCGGGCGGGCGGTAGTTTTCGGCCGCCGGAAATGCAACCAATGCGACGAATCTTTTCCTCCCGGAAACGCGGTGGAAACCCTCGCCGTGGCACCATGTTCTGAGGTGGACCCCACCAAAAACTCAGCTTCGCCTGTCTTCGTTCACGAGCGCGGCAACCGCAGCCTCGACGGGATCTTCCGGCTGATCGAGGTGGCGGGGCAACAGCAGCCGCTCGACCAGGTGCTGTCGGCCATGTGCCGCGACGTGGCCGAGACGGCCGCCGCCGACGTCGTCAGCATCTACGTTCGCGAGCGGGAGGCCGATGGTGACACGTTCACCATGCGCGGCAACGTGGGCTTCCCCCCCGAGGCGGTGGGGCGGGTCCGCCTGCGGACGGGCGAAGGCATCGTTGGGTTCGTCGCCGAGAGGATGCGTCCGGTTTCGGTCGACGCCGCCGAGCGCGACGAGCACTTCAAGTACGTGCCCGGCCTGGGCGAGGAGCGGTTTCCCGTCTTGCTGGCGGTGCCTGTCGTGCGCGAGGGCGCCGCCGCAGGCGTGCTGGTGCTCCAGCGAACCGCGCTGCACCTGTTCAACGCCGAGGAGGTGGTGCTGGCGACCGCCCTCGCGGCGGTCATCAGCCACGCGCTGGAGCGCGCCGTGGAGCGCGAGCGCGAGCGGTCCCGGAAGGCCACCTCCACCGTGGCGCGGCTGCCCGGCGTCATCCTGTCGCGAGGGACCGCGATGGGGCGCGCGGAGATCCTTCCGACCCTGTCTGCGATGGGCCGCTCGGTCGACAGGTCACGGCCCGCTCCCGCCCCGCTGCGCTTCGACCTCCTCGCCGGGCGGCTCCGGGAGGGGTTGCGCAAGGTCGATCTGGGCCTGCCGGCGGCGATCAAGACGCAGATCGCGTGTCTGTCCCCCATCCTGGACGACAGCCGCCTCGGAGAGCGACTGGAGGCCGCGGAAGCGGCGCGGGATCCCCTGCGGGCGCTGTCGGAGCTGGCCCGCGAATACGCCCGGGTGCCGTTTCGAACCAGCTGGAACGATGGGGCCACCGCCGATCTGATGATCGACCGCGCCGCCGAGATCGAGGACCTCTGCGTGCTGGCGCACGCGGCGATGTCGGGACAGCCGTTGATTCGGCCGGGCGCGATCGTCGTCGCGGAGCACCTGCGGGTGTTCCTGGCGGTGGCGGCGATCGCCGGCGGCGCCTCGGCGTTCGTGGTCGAGGGCGACCTCCCCAAGGACGGCATCACGGCGGAGATCGTCCGCTCGGCGGGACGCCCGTTCCTGGCCCGCGTCAAGGGCGTATTCTCGTGGGTTCGTCCCGATGATCTCCTGGTGGTCGACGCCGAGGCTGGGTCCCTGCGCGTCAACCCAGAAGCGACGGCCGTGGCGCGTTTTCGTAACAAGCGAACGACGGCGCCCCGCGACGTTCCCTGAGAGACAAATCGACGCGCACGGGTAGCCAGGGGATGGGTGGACGCCTAAGTTCGCCTTCCATGGCCCGCCTGGGCGTTTGATTGAAAGGAGTCTCTCACATGAAACGAATTCGCGTCCTCGCGGTCGTCGCCATCGCGGTCACGGCTTCGGTCCCGGCGGCCCGCGCCGCGGACAAGCCGGCGCCAGACGAAAAGAAGACCGCCGCACCGGCCAAGGCCGGAGACAAGGCCGAAAACACCGTCGGCCCCGTGGACGCGGACAGGTGGCTGGCCTTCTTCGATAAGTTCGTGGCCTACATCGACGCCGACCAGAACGACTGCGACAAGATGGCGAAGGACCTGGGCGCGCACCTGGACGCGAACCAGGCGCTGATGGCGAAGGCCAAGGCCGCCAGCGCCGCTGGAAAGAAGCTACCGGCGGCAGCCCAGCAGCACATGATGGACACGCTCGGCAAGCTGGGGCCTGGCATCCAGAAGTGTGGGTCGAACGAGAAGGTGGCCGCGGTCATGAGCAAGATTCCGCGCTGAGCGGGCCGGCAGCGGTTCGCACACAAGTTCGCGACATCGTCGCGCGAACCTTGGATCTCGCGGCAATGGTCACTAACATGCGCCCCCCGTGTTCATCGGTCGTCTCCAGACAGGTCCGAGCGTCCGAACCCGTGCCCTCGCGCGGAAGCGCGCGCGGGTGGCGGGCGGCGCGTCCCTCGCGCTGGCCCTGGCGCTGCTCGGGCCCCGCGCGGCGTTCGCCAAGAACCCGGAGGAGCCCGAAACCGCGCCGCGGCCGGGGAGCGACATGACGTTCGTCGATCACGAGCGGCCCTGGCCGTTCTGGTTCGGCGGCGAGGTGAACAGCATCCTGCAGTCCCACCCGTCGTTTCCAGCCGCCTACACGCTGCCGATGACGAACAGTCTCCAACCCGGAGCGGAGTCGGCGCTGTCGGTCTTGATCACGGGATTCGCGGCCTACCGGCCGCTTCCCACCACCGAGCTGATCGTCGATCCGGAGATGGCGCTCGGGGGCGGGCTGTCGAAGGCGCTGGGGATCGCAGGCTTCTCGAACCTGGACGTGGTGCGAAACCCATCGCTGCCGCACACCCCTTACATCGCGCGCATGGAGGTGCACCAGATCGTCGCGCTGTCGGCCGACTGGGTGGCCAACGAGGATCGCGGCCCGATCTCGTCCATGCCCACCGTCCCGCTCCACCGGCTCGAATTCCGGCTCGGCAAGATGTCCACCGCTGATCTCTTCGACATCAACCCGGCTGGCTCCGACAGCCACATGCAGTTCATGAACTGGGCGGTCGACAACAACGGCGCCTTCGACTACGCGGCCGACACGCGCGGCTACACCTACGGCTTCGTCGCCGAATACCAGGGCCCGCGCCTCGAGGCCCGCTTCGGGGAGATGCTGATGCCCAAGGAGGCGAACGGGGCCGACCTCGATTTCGACGTCCGCAACAGCCACGCCGAGAACGTCGAGCTCGAGATCAAGTACGGCGTCCGCCCGGACTGGCGGGGGACCGTGCGCGTGCTCGGCTATCAGAACCACGCGAACATGGGCAGCTACCGGCAGGCCATCGACGCCGCCACGGCGACCATGACGACGCCCGACATCATCCTGCACCGCCAGCAGGGCCGCGTGAAGCGCGGCGTGGGGCTGAACGTCATCCAGGAGCTGTTCGGGAGGGCGCGCGTCTTCGGCCGCGCGGGATGGAGTGGCGGCGACTACGAGAGCTTCGCCTACACGGAGATCGAGAACACGGTCGAGGTGGGCGGCGATCTGACGGGCGCGTCCTGGTGCCGGCCAACCGACAAGGTGGGCCTGGCGTTCGTGAGCAACGGGATCTCCGCCGTTCATGCCGAATACCTGCGCCGCGGCGGCCTGGGCTTCCTGTTGGGGGACGGCAACCTGACCTACGCGCGCGAGCGGATCTTCGAGCACTACTACAACTTGCACGTCTGGCGCGGCGCCTTCGTGGCGGAAGACATCCAGTGGATCGCGAACCCCGGCTACAACGCCGCCCGCGGCCCCGTCTGGATCTTCTCGGCGCGCGCCCACCTGGAGTTCTGAGGGAGCTGGAGGGCCCTCCCCCGGCGCCTACGCCGGCGATCGCAAGCGGGAGAGGCGCAGACCTTGGCCTCAGCGGTCGCTGAATTTTGGCGCAGCCCCTACCCCGCTTTCCGCACGAGGTAGACGTGTTGCTCGGAGTCGGTGTCGCTGGCGAGCGGCTCGCCGGCGAAGCCGCCCCAGCGCGCGAGGACCCTCAGGCCGGCCTGGTCGAGCAGCGAGGTCATCTCGGCCGTGGGGAGCTGGCGATGACAGAGCCGCACCCTGCGGCCGTGGCGCGCCGGCTTGCCGTTCGCGTCGAGCGGTCGGTAGTGCAGGAACATGTGCAGGGCGCGCCGCTCACGATCGAGCCGGTGCGAGACGCTGTACTCCGTCTTCTCGCCGGATTGCGGGTGGCGGAAGATCGTCCGGTCGTAGCGCCGGTTGGGCGGTCGCGCCATCCAGTCGGCCGACGGCGAGAACACATCGAACACGAACCAGCCGTCCGGGCTCAGGAGCGCGCGCACGGCGCGAAGCAGGGACACGAGCTCGGCGTCGTCGACGATGTGCTGGATGGTGTGAAACGCCATCACGATGAGCGGGAATGCGCCGCGAACGGGCAGCCGGCGAAGATCGCCGCGCACCAGGATGCCGCGGGAGGCGAGCTCGCGGGGCATGCGATCCCGCCGCGCGGCCGCGCGCGCCAGCATGTCGCGCGACAGATCGACGCCGATCGTCGGGTGACCATCCTCGAGCAGGGGGATGAAGAGGCGCCCCGTGCCGCAGCCGAGATCCAGTATGGGCCCGCCGCGCTCTTCGGCGAGCATCCGATAGAAGGCGATGTCGGCGCGGCGGCGGCGATATTCCCAGTCGTAGAGCGCGGCGTCACGAAACGGTTCTGTGGCCCCCGCCAGCTCCCCGGCGTGCGGCACCGGGGCGGCGCGAACACGGGCGTGGGCGCGGATCCTGGCGGCGCGGGGCACGCCGCCAGGTTACCGCCAAACGGGCGCGGCCGATCTATGCTGCCGCCTGATCATGAGCCTGCCAACGAATCCTCTCGAGACGAACGCCCGGCCCGACGACCACGGGGTCACCACGGACGCGATCGTCCTGCTGTCGGGAGGTCTCGACTCGGCGACGGCGCTCGCCATCACCAAGGCCGCCGGGCGCCGCTGTCACGCGCTCAGCTTTCGCTACGGGCAGCGGCACGCGGTGGAGCTGACGGCGGCGGCGGCGGTGGCGCGGGCGCTCGGCGCCGATTCCACGCGGACCATCGACATCGACCTGCGCGGCATCGGCGGCTCGGCGCTGACCGACACCATCGCGGTGCCGAAGGGTCGCAGCGACGGCGAGATCGGCGGCGGCATCCCCATCACCTACGTCCCGGCGCGAAACACCATCTTCGTCGCCTACGCGCTGGCCGTCGCCGAGATCACCGGCGCACGCGAGATCGTCATCGGCGTCAACGTGGTCGATTCATCCGGCTACCCCGATTGCCGGCCCGAATGGCTCGCGGCCATGCAGGAGGTCGCCGCGCGCGGGACGCGAGCCGGCGCCGAGGGCCGAGCGCCACGGCTGGTGGCGCCGCTCATCACCATGTCGAAGGCCGAGATCATCCGCGCTGGCCTGGCGCTGGGCGTGGACTACGGACTGACCCTGTCGTGCTACGACCCCGACGACGACGGGCGGGCCTGCGGCGGGTGCGACGCCTGCCAGTTACGGCGGAGCGGCTTCCTGGGGGCCGGCGTCGCCGATCCGACGCGGTATCGCTGAGGATCCGATCAGACCCGGGATTGTTTCCGAAGATGGGGCATCGTCACGGCCGGCTTGCGAAAACGGCCCGGGGGCGGGAAGCTCCGGGTCGATGTTTTCGTCAACCACGCCCGCCGACGGAGGAATGAGACACCGATGATCACAGCGCGAGAAGCCCTCGAACGTCTGCGCGCCGGCAACAAGCGTTTCGTGAGCGAAGTTCAAAGTCGCGGCGCGCCCAGCCAGGCCCCCAGGCGAACCGAGCTGCCCACCGTCCAGGAGCCGTTCGCGATCATCCTGGGCTGCTCCGACGCGCGCGTTCCCGCCGAGATCGTCTTCGATCAGGGCCTCGGCGACCTGTTCGTCATCCGCGTCGCGGGAAACATCGTCGCCTCCTCGCAGGTCGGCAGCGTCGAGTTCGCGGCGGCGCGGTTCGGGACGCGGCTGGTGGTGGTGCTCGGGCACTCGCAGTGTGGGGCGGTCCAGGCGACGCTGGAGGAGCTTCAGCACGCCACCGAGAACCAATCCCGAAACCTGCGGTCCATCGTTGACCGTGTCCGACCGTCCGTGGAGGCCTTGCTGGCCACGGAGTTGAAGAACGACTCGCAGGCGCTGATCCAGCACGCCGT
>CAYUFS010000047.1:0-44266 GCA_964443975.1 uncultured Myxococcales bacterium
GAGTGCTGCGTGGGCTTCGTCTTCAGCTCGCCGGCCGCGCCGATGTACGGCACCAGGGTGACGTGAACCGACAGGGCGTTTCCATAGCCGACCTCCAGGCGAAGTTGCCGGATGGCCTCCAGAAACGGCAACGACTCGATGTCGCCGACGGTCCCGCCCACCTCGACGATGAGGACGTCCTCCCCCTTCGCGCACGCGAGGATTCGCAGCTTGATCTCGTCGGTCACGTGCGGGATCACCTGGACGGTGCCGCCCAGGTACTCGCCGCGCCGCTCTTTTTGAATCACGCTCAGATAGATCTGGCCCGACGTGGCGTTGTTCAGCCTGGTCATCCGCTGCGAGATGAACCGCTCGTAGTGGCCGAGATCGAGGTCGGTCTCGGCCCCGTCGTCGGTCACGAACACCTCTCCGTGCTGCGTCGGATTCATGGTCCCCGGATCGACGTTCAGGTAAGGATCCAGCTTCTGGATCGTCACCTTCAAGCCACGGCCTTCCAGCAGGCTGGCGATCGACGCAGACGCCAATCCCTTGCCCAGCGAGGAGACGACTCCCCCGGTGACGAAGATGAACTTCGTCTGTTTAGGTCCCCGTACAGGAGCGTTCATGGCAGCCCACCATCGGAAAGAATAGAGAATCGGCAGCCAGGAGATTCTCGCCGAGAAAAAACGTCGCGCGTCTTCAACTCGGACCGCTATTCTTCGCGTCTCGGCTCTCGAAGTCAATGCCCGCCAAGTTAATTCTGATCATCGAAGACGATCTCCGCATCGCCGCGCTCGTCGCGGAGGTCTTGCGCGAAGCCGGCTACGAAGTCCACCTGGTGCCCGACCTCGGTGCCGCGCGCACGTTCGCGCAGGAAGGCGGACACCCGACCGCGATCATCAGCGACCTCGTGGTGGCGGGCGCGGCCGAGCCCGCGCAGGTGTCCGCCGAGATCGAAACAGCCTTCCCCGGTGTCCCGTTGGCCCTGATGACGGGCGTGCCGCCCAACCGCCGCGCCCAGCTCGGCGTCACCCACGATCTCGTGCTCGAAAAGCCGTTCGAGCTCGGGGCATTGCTCGGGACCGTCGTCGCGATGGCCGGTCCCGCGGAGGAAACGCCATGAAGCTCATCCGTTACCGTGATCCGGCCGGAGCGATCCACTTCGGTAGCGCCCTGCCCGACGGGCGCGCGCGACAGATCGACGGCGACCCGTTCGGGGATTTCACCGTCTCGACGAGAGCCGCCGAGATAGTCACGCTGCTGGCGCCTGTCGCGCCCACTCAGATCATGGGGATCGGTCTCAACTATCGCCGGCACGCCGAAGAGACCAGCGCGAAGCTGCCGGAGTTCCCGATACTCTTCAACAAGAACGTCGCCGCGGTCGCCCATCCCGATCAGCCGATCGTCATTCCGGGCCATCTCCCCAGCACCCAGGTCGACTACGAAGGCGAGCTGGCCGTAGTGATCGGCAAGACCTGCCGCAACGTCGGCCGCGCACGCGCGCTCGAGCACGTGCTCGGTTACACCTGCGCGAACGACGTTTCGGCGCGCGACTGGCAAATCGCCAAGGGCGGCGGGCAATGGTGCCGAGGGAAGAGCTTCGACACCTTCGCACCACTTGGCCCCTGCCTGGTCACCACCGACGAGATACCGGACCCGAACGCGCTGGGGATCTTCACGACCTTGAACGGCGAGCGCGTGCAGGACTCCACGACGTCCGACATGATCTTCGACGTGCCCCGCCTCATCGAGTTCCTGAGCGGCAGCACGACCCTGGTGCCCGGCACGGTGATCTTGACGGGGACGCCCGCCGGCGTGGGCATGGCGCGACGTCCCCCCCGCTGGCTCCTCCCCGGCGACGTGGTCACGGTCGAGATCGAAGGCATCGGCGCCCTCACGAACCCGGTCGCGCTGGAATCGAGCTAGCGCCTGAGCTCGCGGTCGATCGAGGCGAACATGCCGGGAATCGACGCCGCCACCAGCCCATCCGTGGCGCGACGGACGATGAAGCCCGGCAGCGGCGCCTTGATGGACAGCGCCACGCGGTACTCGATCCGCGTCCCCGCGGGGTCGGCGAGGAATCGCCAGCCGCCCACGGAGTCGGTGACGATTTCCCCTTCGACGAAGGTCCAGTCGACGGTCAGCGCCACCGGATCACAGACGAGATCAAGCACGTACCGAACCGCCAGCACGACCTCGGCCCTAAACTCGACGCGCACGAGCGGAGGCCGCCGCTCGAGGACGCGCACGGACTTCAACTCCGAGAACAGGCGCGGGTACGCGTCGAAGTTCGTGACCAGGTCGTAGACCGCCTGGGGCGCGACGCCCCGGACGAGGTGCGTTCGTTCGACGGGTGCGCGGGACTCCATGGCGCCCGATTAGAACCGCGCACAGGCGTGGCGGCAAGCGGCCGTTTCCGAGGGGTGGGTCGTCCGGGGCCGGAAGACGCCGCTCGGTCGCTGATCATGGCGACCGCCTATTTGCTCGACACAAACGTCCTCAGTCTTGCCATTCGTGGCCAGGCACCTCGCCTGGTCGATCGCCTCATGGCGACCGCTCGTGATCGAGTTCCGATGAGCATCATCACCGCAATGGAGCTCCATTTCGGGCCGGCGAACAATCCAGCAACCCCGCACCGGAAATCAGGCCTCCTGACGGCCCGTCGGCGACCGTGTATTGTATAATAGACAAAAATCTAGTATACGGTGCCCGATGGGCAACGCGATGGGCGAAGCGGATTTACAGGATCCAGGCCTCCCGGCTGGTGATCCTCCGCGGCGGTGACGGGGCGAGCCTATTTTCACGACTTCTTTACATTGGCTCCAACGAGGCCTTGGTAGACAACACCGTCATGACCTTCCGAACCACGCATGGGGACCGCAGCCAGAGGAAATTTCCTCTGCCGAGCAGACAGACGCTTCCGCGCGCGCAGGTCAGCGACGGCGCGATTTTCGACCGGCTGGGCGATCGCCTCCGTCGTCCCGCCACGCTCACGAAGGATGATCTTTCCGGAGACCTCGCGTCCCGTCGGCCGAACGTGGCTCGGCAGAGCGCAGCCGCGCCCTCGCACGGCGTCGTGCCTCCGGCGTTCCTCGACTCCACGGAGCCAGTTGCCATCCATTTTGACTCGGTGAGTTTGTGGGCCGACGACGACACGCTCCCGGACATCGGTCCCCGATCGGCGCGGCGTCCTCTGCCCCACCCCTATCGGCAACCGACGGGCCGACCCCCGCGGGCAGTGAACGCCGGTCATCGGAGGAGGCTGGGGACCGACCGAGCGGGATGGGTCGCGTTCGCGGCCGCGCTCGCCGTGCTCGTCGGCGTGCTGGCGGCCAGCGATAGGCCCTTGCCTCCGGCGGTCCACAAGACTTTGGCGCGGGCCAAGGCGCAGCTCTCGTCCTCCGCAGCTCTCGCGAGCCCCATGCCCGAGGCTGAACCTCAGGGGAACGCATCCTCTCAGTCGGCCGTCGACGCGCCTGTGGTGGAACCCCGGCCGCGGGCTGCTGGCCCGGCGGGAAACAGCTCGCAGTGCGAGGCAGACGGACGAATGACCAGCTCACCGGGACATGCAGCGCGGCGCGGCGCGCGGTCTGAGCGCCCTGCGGCGCACACGCAGGCTGCGGCCCCGGGCGACGACTCCACGGTATCGCACGATGATGACGAAGTGATGCCCCTCGACATCGAGGCTGCAACGGCGGTTCGCCCGCGGGGCGCGCAGTCGAGGGCACATCCCGCGCCGAAGTCGCCATCGCTGAAGACAACGCTGCCCGGCACGTTCCGTCCCATCGACCTCGACGATCCCTTCAGACATCCATGAGGTGCCGGAGGACCAGCGCCCGACGACGCGCCTGCGCCGTCATCGCCACCGCCGTACTCATGGGCTGCAGCGCCGCGCGCGCCGACGATTCCGCGCCGACAGGGGACGACGCGATCCTGGAGCCGGGGAAGAACGACGACCCGCGCATCTTCGAGGCGCAGGCGCGGTTCAAGCTTGGCATTCAACTCTACTCGCAGGGAGATCCGAACGGGGCGCTGGCGGAGCTCCGTCGCGCCTATGCCCTGGTTCCCAGGAATCGCATCCTGTTCAACCTGGGCGAAGTCGCGTACCAATGTAACGACCATGCAGCGGCCATGGGATACCTCACGCGGTATCTGGCCGAAGGCGGAGCAAAGATCCCCGAGGCCCGGCGCCGGGAGGTCACGCGCGATCTCCGCGAGCTGCGGGCGCGGGTGGGTTACCTCTCGATCGAACATCCCGAACCAGGCTCGCGGGTCACCGTCGACGAGCTCGACGTCGGAACGACGCCTCTCTTGACCCCTGTGGCCGCGAACGCCGGCAAGCGGCGCATCGAGATCGTGTCCCGCTCCGGCGAGCGCCAGACACGGACGGTCGACGTCGAACCTGGCGTGACGGCGACCGTCAGCTTTGCGGCGCTGGTCCGGAGGATCCTTCGGACGCCGCCGGGGGTCCCCCTGCCGGCGGCCGCTGATCGCCCGAACCGGGCCGAGCTCGCGATGCCGTCGCCGCCGGCCGCTCCCACGTCGCCTGCGCCGGTCGCCAAAGCTCCGGACCTGGCACCGCGAGCGTCGACCGAGCCGCCGTCCGGACGTGAACTGTTGGCTCAGGATCACGCCTCCACGGCTCACGATCGGTCGGACCGGATGGTTCCGTGGGTGACCTGGACGCTGGCGGCGGTCGCGGCGGGCGGCGCGGCGGTGACGGGCGGACTCGCCTGGTCCGCCTCCCGCGCGTTGCGGGAGCAGGCGGGTAACTATCCGATATCGGCCTCGGATCTGCGCGCCACCCATGATCGCGAACGGAGCTACGCGCTGGCGAGCGACGGCTTCCTGGCAGGCGCCGTCGTACTCTCGGCGCTGGCGGTCTACTTCACTGTCCGGGGGGCTCCGGGCAGTCACGAGGGACGCCCCGGTCAACTGGAGGCTCGCGCCGACTGGTGACGCCCCCCTGCCGTCAGCGCGGCCGTATCAGCAGGTTGTCGAACGAGCCCTGGACGGCCGTGGCCGTGAGCTTGCCGATGACCAGACGGACGAGGAGCGAATTCGTCCCCCCGACCGGCTGGACGATCTGCTGGAGGACGCGCCATCCCCCGGCGCTCCCATCCAGAAGCGTGGAGGGTGCCATCCCTCCTTGCGGGCCCGAGCAATCGGTGGACGGAAAGAAAGCAACGGCGACGCCCGCCTGCGCGAACCCGTCCGCCGACGCGGCCGGGTTGACCTCCAGGTAGAGTTGGTAGGCCGTCGCCGTCGTATTCGACAGGCACATCGAGACGCCCTTCATGGTCAGTCCCGAGGTCGGGTCCGCCTGGGCAGTATTGTTGACCACGAGTGACCCTGACTGCGGATTCCCCTCCGCGTCGGCGGCAGAGAAGGATGCGTAGACGCCCACCTCGGGCTTCCAGCCGGAGATCCCCGTCGCGAAGTCGGCATTCGGAGCGAGCGATTCCTGACAGTCCGGTATCGCGTCCCCGTCGAGGTCCGGGCAGCGGCTCGCGCCCGTTCCGCCTGGGCCGCCCCCCCCGGCCGGCCCGCCGTCGCGGGAGCCGCCATCCGGGGCTCCCTGGCCGCCTGTGCCTGTGCCGCCACCAACTGCGGCGTCCGGGCGTGGTCCGGCGACACAGACGCCGACGACGCGGTCGCAGACCGTGCTTGGAAATCGCGCGCATCCCGAGTTATCCCGGCACTGCGTGGGGCTGTCGGAAAGCAGCAACGAGCAGGCGGGGAGCAGGAGCGCCAGTCCCACCCCTGCGGCAACGAGATGTCTCCTCCCGATCACGGTGGCGGTCGCAAGGCTCAGGGGCAGACGATGGGCGGGAAGCGGATTGTCGAGACGCAGGCTTGAGGCCAGTGATCGTCCGCGATGGTAACGGTGACGGTCTGGGTGCCCGACAGCTGGCAAGAGTAGGTGGTGTTGGGGGCCGCCGCATCGTTGAAAGTCCCCGAAGTGGCCGTCCACGCATAGCTCAGGTGATCGTTGGTGTCCCCGTCGGTGGCGCTCACTGACAAGCTCGTGCTTGCGGCAGCCGCGGCCGCCCCAGAGGGGACGCTGGAGGACCAGGTGGCGAGAACCGGGCAGTTGTCTCCTGGCGTGAGGCTCGTCGAGATGAGCACCGAGCCAAGCGCCCCGCCAGTCCCACCGCCATCGCACGAGAGGTTCACATTCACGGTCACGCGTTGTCCGCCCGACACGCTGAATGGTGCGCTGGTTCCGCCGCAGAGAGCTCCATCTCCCAGCGTCACTTCGACGCTGATTCTCTCGCCGATGCCTGTCGGAACGGAGACCAGCACCGAGGGCAGCGCGTTGGGAGCGCTCAGGTCGGCGGTTCCAGAGCTCAGCACGGAGCCGTTCGCAGACAGCACCGCCCAGGTGACCTTGCCGGTGGCGAGTGGGCCTGCCGAGGTCGCCAGCGCCAGATCGATCTGGGCACCCGGCGTGGTCGTCGGGGCGCTGTCGCACGCCGAGGCGAGCACCAACGCGACCAGAGCGGCCACCGCCCAAGCCCAACCGGCGCGCCATTGTCGGAGCGCGGAACGTTCCACGTTTTCCATGTCCAGTATAAAAGATATACTATGGACCGGCTGGCTGACCTGGTTACTTTGTAGCTCCTGTGCTGCTTTCTCGCGGCAGGCGCCCCGTCTCTTCGAGCGATCGTTAGAGTGCCCTTGTCCGAAGCGTGCGTCGGTGGCGTTCGCCCTGGAACCGGGGATCACGGACGTGTAACGTGCGCGAGGAGCCCGAGCGCGCCATGCCGAAATCCTTCTCGCCCCCAGGAACACCGCTGCGCTACGCGGCCGATCGTCCATTTCGGGTGACGAGCGTCCGCCTGGAGCTGGACCTGGATCTGATCGGCCGCCGCGTCACGGGCGCCGTGACCCACCGGATCGAGGCCCGGCGCGCCGCGCTCGACGCCATCACGCTCGACGCCGTCGAGCTGACCATCGACTCGGTGGTGGTCGACGGAGCGGCGGTCACCGCCTTCGACTACGACGGCGAGCGGCTGCGGGTCCCCCTGGCGCGGCCGCTCGCGCGCGGCGGCGAGGCGAGCGTAACGGTCTGCTATCACGCCACACCCAGGCGGGGGCTGTATTTCGTCGGACCGGATCCACAGAATCCGGAGCGCGCGCCCCTGTGCTTCACGCAGGGCCAGGACGATGATTCGCGCTTCTATTGGCCCTGCGTCGACGCGCCGAACGAGAAGGCGCCGATGGAGGTCATCGCCACCGCCGCCTCGGGGAACTTCCTGCTCTCGAACGGTGAGCTGCGGGGGCGCGACGAGCTGCCGAACGGGCGCACCCGCTGGCACTACGTCCTCGACTTTCCGCACCCGCCATACCTGGTCACGGTGGTCTGTGGCCCGTTCACCGAGGCCGTTGAGCGCGCGCCGGAGACCGACGTCGCCGTGTTCTCCTTCGCGCCGCCGGGCCGCGAGGCCGACGCGCGCCGAAGCTTCGCGCGTACGGGCCAGATGATCGACTACTTCTCGGCCCGAATCGGCGTTCCCTATCCTCATCGTCGCTACAGCCAGATCACGGTGCCGGAGTTCATCTTCGGCGGCATGGAGAACACCACCGCCGCCACGCTGACCGACGCCATCCTGCTCGACGAGCGGGCCGCGCTCGATCACGACGTGGATGGCCTGGTCTCCCACGAGCTGGCGCATCAATGGTGGGGCGATCTGCTGACCTGCCGCGAGTGGTCGGAGGCTTGGCTCAACGAAGGCTTTGCCACCTACTTCGAGTACGTGTGGCGCGAGCACGCCAAGGGCCGAGACGAGGCAGACCTCGAGCTGCGGGCGGACGCCGACGCCTACTTCGCAGAGACCCAGCGCTACGTGCGCCCCATCGTCTCGCGCCGGTACGACGAGCCGATCCACCTGTTCGACGGACACCTCTACGACAAGGGCGGGCGGGTGCTGCATATGGTCCGCCACATCCTGGGCGACGGCCCCTTCTGGGAGGCGATCGCCGCCTACGCCACGGCGAACGCGCGACGTTCGGTGGAGACGCGGGACTGGTGCCGGGCCATCGACGAGGTGACCGGGCAAAACCTGGAGCCGTTCTTCGACCGCTGGGTGGCGCGGCCGGGACACCCCGAGCTCGACTGCGCCTGGCAATGGGACGAGGAGCACAAGGAGGGCCGCCTGCGGGTGCAGCAGAAGCAGCCCATCACCGACGAGCTGCCGGCCTTCCAGTTCGACGTGGGCCTGCAATTCGAGCTCGGGGGCAAGGTCGAGGAGCGCAGGCTGGCGGTGCGCGACGCCTCGCACGTCTTCACGTTTCGGCTTCCGGCGCGCCCGCAGCAGGTCGTGTTCGATCCGGGCGACGTCATCCTGAAGACCGTGAAGATGGACAAGTCCCCCCAGCTCTGGCGTCGGCAACTGGAGGCGGCGAAGCTGGGGATCGATCGCGTCCTGGCGGCCGATGCGCTGGGCCATTCGCCCGATCCGGAGGGCGTGGCCGCGCTCGGACGCGCGCTCGCGGGCGACGGCTTCTGGGGCGTGCGAGCGGCCGCCGCGCGTGCGCTCGGCCGGAGCCGGAGACAGGACGCGCTCGATCTCTTGCTCGAGGCCCGGGCAGCGGACCATCCGCGCGTCCGGCGTGCCGTCGCCGGAGCGCTCGGCGAGTATCGGGCAGACGCGCGCGCCGGAGCGGTCCTCGGCGCCTGGGTCACGAAGGGCGACCCCAGCCTGTTCGTCGAAGCGGAGGCCGCTCTGGCGCTCGGAAAGACGCGCGCGCCCGAGGCGGGCGACATCCTGAAGGCGGCCGCGACGCGGCCATCTTTCCAGGACACCATCCGCGCGCGGGCCCTGGAAGGGCTCGGGGTCCTGGGTGGCGAGGCCGCCCTCATCATCCTTCGTGAATCGTGGCGTCCCGCAGGTCCCTTCCAATCGCGCAAGGCGCTCGTCGCCGCAATGGGGGAGGCGGCGCGCGGCACCGCGCACGTGCGCGCCACGCGCGAGTTCCTCGAGGACCGCCTCACCGATCCCGATTTTCGCGTGCGAGGCGAGATAGCCGCCGCGCTGGCTCGTCTCGGTGAGCGCGAAGCCATCACCAGCATCGAACGAGCCCTGGCGGCGGAGCTGGACGGTCGCGCGCGTCGTCGCATGCGAGATGCCATCACCGAGCTGCGCGAAGGCAGCGGGGCCGCCTCACAGGTGGTTCGCCTCCAGGAGGAGGTCGACCGCCTGCGTGGAGAGACGACCAAGCTGCGCGAGCGCCTGGACAAGCTGGAGCGGAACGATGGACCCCCGCAGAAAGCGAGCCCGCCGACCGGCGCCGCACGCGCGGCGGCCGGGGCGCGCCGGCGACCGCGCGCCGCCCGCCGCCGCGCACGTCCCCGCACGCAGACCCGCCGTCGCTGACCGGGCCTGCTATTCCTCAAGCGACAGGCGCGATGTCGAGGCGCTATGCGAACCGCCGTCTCCCACGCGCCCCAGGGCTACGGGCGCAAGACCCGCAGCCCTGCGGCCTTGGCGAGGGCCAGTTGGCGTTCGTCGTAGCTGACGGATCGACGTAGATGGTATCAACGGTCGCCACGGTTCGACTCGTCGAGGGCCCCCGACGCCTCTTCTGACAGAGGACGAGGCTGGTGCTCCCGGAGACGTCGATAGTAGTCGACCTTCGTCGGCTTCGGCAGTCTGGGCGCCTCATATGACCGGAGCACGAAGGCCGGGCGACCGTGATCGGTCACGATGACCTCGCCCTCTCGCGCGATGAGGTCCTTCAACCTCGGGAAGCGGGTTCGCAGGTCGCGAATGGTTGCCGTGGCCATGCTGTGAATCATACGTGATTCACAGCAGACGGGCCGCTTGGAACCGGCCGCACGGTACGACGCTCCGCCGTCTCCCACCGACACGCGAACGGCCACACCCAGGATCGAGACGGCGCGCCGTGAGGACAGACATTCTGTGGCGGCCGCAGCTCCTAGCTGTGGCTCCGGCCAATCAGCCTCCCATTTTTTGGCCCCGCGAGGGCGCTTTCGGCGCGGAGGGGCGATCCGGACACTGCGGCCACACGTAAGATGGGCGAGGAGGCAGAATGACTGACCGCGATGGTCGTTCGCTGATGAGGCAAGGATTCATCGTCCTCTTGCTCGCGTTGCTGCTCGGGTTCGGGATCATCCCGGGAGGACCTCGTGCGCGTGGCTTCATGGCGACGCACGTGACCGCGATGCTGACGGCGGCGATCATCATCTTGATCGGCCTCGGCTGGGACCGGTTGCGCCTCTCGCCCCGGCAGCGCAAGGTGCTTCGCTTCACCGCCATCGGGGACGGCTACTGGGGTATCGTGGCCGGCGTTTTCGCGACGCTGTTTCGTGTTCCTGGACCGGTGACTGGCGGCGGCGCGCCCCCGGAGGGGTGGCCGGCCGCCGTCTTCTTCTCGATCTTCATCCCGGTCCTGACCATCTTCCCGTTCATCTTCACGGGGTTGGTCATCTACGGTCTCCGCGGCGACGACCCAGCAGGCAACCCGAGATCCCCGTCGATCAACCCCGACGAGAACCGGCGCTGAGGCTGCGCGGCCGTCCGCATCTCCGACCGGAGGTCACTTCTGGAGCTCGGCGACGATCTCGGCGGCGATCTGACGGGCGCGCGGGAGGTCGCTCTTGGCCACGGAAATGGCGCCCACGACGGGATGGCCGCCGCCCCCGTAGCGCTCGCAGATCTTGCTGATGTCGTGCGTCCGCGGGATGGGCGACCACGGATTCGACCCGACCGAAATCTTGGCGCGCGTGGCGAGCGTGACGCCGACCGAATAGCGCGCCTCGGGGAACAGGTAATAGCTGATGAACTTGTTGAACGCCGGGACACCGCTCTCGGCGAGATCGAAGAACACCACGCCGTCGTGCAAGCGCGCGGTCCTCCGCATGGTCTCGATGTTGTCCTGGTGTTGGGCCAACAACGGAACGAGTGGGTTCGCCACGTAGGGAGCCTCGACGATCTCGGCCAGCGGACGCGACGCCAGGTCGAGGATGAACCGCTCGGCCAGCGCCGGCTCGCGGTTGTTCTCCACCCACGTCATCAAGCGCAGGGCCGGCTCGCGCAGCTCGACCGCCATCGCGGCGCTGGGGAACAAGGCGCCGTCGATGATCTCCGCCCATTCGATCAGCTCCGTGAGCGGCTTCGTGTCCCATCCGAACTGCCCGCTCAGGACGCGCGCCACGAACTTCGCGCAGCTCTTGGCAGTCGGATCGTAGAACTTGCGTCCGGTGGCGTCGGCACGAAAGTGCGCTTCGTCCCCGGGCAGCTGGAACGCCGACGCGTGGTGATCGAACCACCAGCTGAGCCGTGGGTCCTGCGAGTAGCGAAAGTCCACGCACACGTTCTCGTCGCCGTCGAAGCAATCCGCCGGAAAGGGATGCGCCTCGCCCTTGTGTTCGAGCGGCCGGAACAGCACCTCGACCTCGCCGCCGGCGACCTTCTCCCGATAGAACCGCGAAAAGATCCCCGCGGAGCTGCAGCCATCGAAACAGTTCCCGTGATAGAGCACCCGCAATCGCACCCTTTCACGTTAGAGGGCGGCAGGCGGTTGGGCAAGCGCGATTCGTCGTTCGCGGGTATCGCCACCTCGGCCGCGGGGGCCCGATCCGGCAGACGACCCGACGGCCATTCGTGCTAACTTCCGCCGCATGCCCGAGTTCCTCACCGATCTGAAACGCACCCATGACTGCGGCGCCCTCCGCGCCAGCGACGTGGGCCGCCCCGTCGTGCTGTTTGGTTGGGTGGCCGCCCGGCGCGACCACGGCGGCTGCGTGTTCATCGACCTTCGTGACCGCGGCGGCCTGACGCAGATCGTGTTCGAGCCGCACGTGAGCGCCGAGGCCCACGCGACCGCCGGTGAGCTCCGCAACGAGTTCTGCGTGGGCATCACCGGCGTCGTCCAGGAGCGCGGCGGCAAACGCAATCCCAACCTCGCCACGGGCGACGTGGAGATTCGCGCCGAGCGTCTGACCATCTTTTCGCGGTCCGAGACCCCGCCCTTCGAGATCGGTGACGACGCCGCGAACGAGACCATCCGCCTCAAGCACCGCTACCTGGACCTGCGGCGCCCTGCCCTGCAGAGGAACTTCCTCGTCCGCTCGCAGATCTATCAGACCACCCGCCGCCACCTGGCCGAGAACGGGTTCGCCGAGATCGAGACGCCCTTCATGGTGAAGTACACCCCGGGCGGCGCGCGAAACTTCCTGGTGCCGTCACGGCTCAATCCGGGGCAGTTCTACGCGCTGGCGGAGTCGCCCCAGATCTTCAAGCAGCTGTTCATGGTGTCCGGCTTCGATCGCTACTTCCAGATCGTGCGCTGCTTTCGCGACGAGGATCTTCGCCTCGACCGCCAGCCGGAGTTCACCCAGATCGACGTCGAGATGAGCTTCGTGGTCGAGGAGGACGTGCAGCAGATCATCGAAGGCCTCATGGCGTCGCTCTGGAAGGACATCCTGGGGATCACGCTCGAGCGCCCGTTCCAGCGACTGTCCTACGCCGACGCGATGGCCCGCTATGGCTCGGACAAGCCCGACCTGCGCTTCGATCTGCCGCTCTACGATCTGACCGACGCGGTCCGCAGGCATCAAGGGGGCGGTGTGGAGCTGCTGCGGGCGGCCGTCGCCACCCCGGGTCACATCGTGAAGGGTTGGAAGCTGCCGGCGGCCGTCGCCGAGGCAGCCAAGGTGTCCCGCGCCGACTTCGACAAGCTGGAGGAGTACGTGAAGGGCTTCGGGGCCCGGGGCCTCGCCCGCGCCCGCGTCGGAGCGGATGGCACCTGGACCCAGAGCCCCATGAAGACGATGACCGACGCGCTTCGCGCCGAGATCAACGCGGCGGCTGACGCGCGCGAAGGGGATCTGCTGTTCTTCCAGTTCGGGTCGAAGAAGCTGGTCAACGCCGTGCTCGGCGGCCTCCGCTTGCACCTGGCCACGAAGTACAACCTCGTGCCGAAGGGCCAGTGGAGGTTCGCCTGGATCACCGACTTCCCGCTGTTCGAGGAGAGCGAGGGGGGCCACATGGTGGCGGCGCATCACCCGTTCACCTCTCCCGTGCCCGAGGATCTCGAGCGGCTGGAGACGGATCCAGCGTCGGTCCGCGCTCGCGCGTACGATCTCGTCCTCAACGGGAACGAGATCGCTGGCGGCTCGATCCGGATTCATCGCCCCGACCTTCAGGCGCGCGTCTTCCGCGCGCTCGGGCTCTCCGAGGATGACGCGAAGGCGAAGTTCGGGTTCCTGCTCGAGGCCTTCAAGTTCGGGCCGCCGCCGCATGGTGGCATCGCCGCCGGCGTGGATCGCCTGGCGATGCTGATGTGTGGCGCGGAGTCGCTCCGCGACGTCATCGCGTTTCCGAAGACCCAGAAGGGCACCGACCTCCTCACCGACGCGCCGTCCAGCGTCTCGGCCCGACAGCTCGACGAGCTTCACATCGCCCTCAAGGAATGACCAGCGCGGACCGGCGCGCGGCCACCCTGGGGCGTCTCGCGCGCGAGCGCTTCGACGTGCTCGTGGTCGGCGCTGGCGCGACGGGCGCCGGGATCGCGCGCGACGCCGCGCTACGCGGGTTGCGCGTCGCCCTGTGCGATCGCGGTGACTTCGCCGGCGAGACGTCCAGCCATTCCTCGAAGTTGATTCACGGCGGCCTTCGCTACCTGCCCTATGGAGACTTCGCCCTCGTCTTCGAGGCGTTGCGCGAGCGCCGGACGCTGATGAAGATCGCGCCGCACCTCTGCCGGCCGGTGCCTTTCCTGTTCCCCGCCTATGCAGGCCTCGCCCCCGGCCTGACGACGCTGGGCCTGGGCATCTCGCTCTACAACGCGCTGGCGCTTTTTCGGCCGCCGGTCGGCGGGGAAAGGGTCTCCGCCCACGACGCGCTCGCGCTGTCACCCTGGTTGCGGTCGGCCGGCTTGCAGGGCGCGCAGCTCTACACGGACTGTCAGACGGACGATGCGCGCCTCGTCCTCGAAACGGGGCTCGACGCCGCCGCGGCCGGGGCGGCGATCGCCATGCGCGTCGAGGTGAGCGCGCTCGCGCGCGACCGCCGCGGACGCATCCACGCGGCCCACGCGCGTGACGTGCTGACGGGAGAGACGTTCGCCATCGAAGCGCGCCTTTGCATCAACGCCACCGGGCCCTACTCCGACGCGTTCGACAGGGGGAGGAGGAACCTGCGGCCGACCCTGGGCGTGCACCTGGTATTCGACTCCAGGCGCCTGCCCCACGGGGATCGGGCCCACGTCCTGCGCTCGCCGCGCGACGGACGGCTCGTGTTCCTGTTGCCGGCGGGGGCACGCACGATCGTCGGGACGACCGACACTGATTGGACGGCGCCCGATGGTGCCTCGCGCCCTCCCCGTCCCGGCGACCCCATCGTCGCGCGCGCCGGCGACGTCGCCTACCTGCTCGAGGTCGCGAACCACGCGTTTCCACCCGCCGCCCTCACCGAGGCGGACGTGGTGTCGACGTTCGCCGGGCTGCGACCGCTGATCGCGACCTCCGCGTACAGCACCTCGGCGACCTCCCGCGAGCACGAGATACGCGTCGAGCGAGACGGCCTCATCACCGTGATGGGTGGGAAGCTGACCACCTTTCGTCGGATGGCCGAGGAAGCCGTGGACGTGGCCGTCGAGCGGCTTCGCGATCATGGGTTCGAGGGGACCGTCGGCCCCTGCCTCACCGCGAGTCGCCCGCTCCCGGGCGGCGCGGGCGACGCCCCGTCCTTCGGAGAGATCGAGCTGGCGCCCGACATCGAGCGGCACCTCCGCCAGACCTATGGCACCCGTGCCCGTGCCGTCGTCGATCTAATGGGAATGGCGACGCCATCGGCGGACCACGGGACGCTCGCCGACATCGACCTCTCATCGAGGGTCGATGCCGAGCTACCCTATCTTTGGGCCGAGGTACTTCACGCCGCCCGGCACGAGTGGGTGCACGAGGTGGAAGATGTCCTCTGCCGTCGGCTTCCCGTGTTCCGCGACGCGCGCGATCAGGGTGTCGCGGCCGCGCCCCGCGCGGCGGCGCTGCTCGCCACCGCCCTGGGATGGACCGAGGAGCGCCGCACCCGAAGCCTTGCCCGCTACCTCGACAAGGTCGCCGCCTCTCGCGCCTGGCGGTCCTGATCTGGCGGGAACGGCGTCGACCGTCAGAGGACCGTGACGACGCCTTCAACCGCGCGGATGCGCGCGTGGATCTCGAGGACGTGGACGGCGCCCGTGACCGTCAAGGCGAAGCGATGGCTCAAATACTTTCCCGCCTTGCTTTCGATCGTCTGGTGCTCCAGATCGACGCCGCCGTGCGCGACCGCGGCTCTCACTGCGCTGGTGACCAACTCGGCGTTGAACGCGATCACCGTCAGCGAATACTGACAGGGGAACGCATGCGTGGCCTCGAGCAGCGCGAGCGCGCGCGCGCGGGACTCCGCATCCGGCTGGCCCTCCCCGCGTTCCGCCCCGGGCTTGACCGCGCCATTCGCCTCGTCGCTATCGCTCACGCGCCCGTTCCGGGGCCGCGTAGATGTCCGGAATCCGATCCAGGACCTGAGCGACCTTCGTTGGAAGCGGCTTCTCCGTGCGCAGGACCTGCACCGGGAGCACCACACGCATGGGCTCGGGCAAGGGATCGAAAACCCAGGTGGAGACCACGTCCTTCATGCACTGATCCACCGGGCAATCGGCGCCGAACGTCGAGCGCGCGATCCAGTTCGAGCGCATCTCGCCTTCGCGATTCAGCGACACCCCGACACCCACATAGCCGGGGCGCTGGCAGCCGAGCGGCAGCGGATCGAAGCACTGGTACAGTGACGCCGCCTGCGACTGCGCCTCGATGCGCAGCCACTTCTCCGCCTCCCAGGGCGTCGTGAGGCGGGGACCCTGAATCCGCCCCGCCCGTTCGTCGATGGTCACGGCCCGCGGGATGACCGCGAACAAGCTGGCCACGACCGCCACCTCCGCGCCGAGCACGGCGACGCGCGAAAACAACCGCCAAAATCCTCGCGGGATCTCCGGGTGCACGTCCTTGGCCTCGCTGCGGCTCCGCACGATGAACGTCGCCGCGCCGATCTGGATCTCGGCGCGGGCATCACCGTCGAGCGTCATGGTATGAGCCCGGCCTTCGACCAACGCCTCGAGCGCGATCGGCGACCGCCCGTTGTCCACGTATCCCTGCATCCCGCGGACTATGGTCAGATCGAAACGCTCGCCCGAGCGGCGGACCAGGTCGACGTCGAAAGGGGCGAACGCATCCGCGTCCAGACTCGATCCCAGGCGGTAGCGGCGCAAACGGCGCGACACCCGCAAGAAAGCCGTGACGGCCACGGCAGCGCCCGCGCACAGCCAGAGCGCGAAAAATTCGGGCGCAAAGAGGCCCCGCCCCAGCGCCCGGGCGGCGCCGAACACCGCCGTCATCACCACTGTATAGGCGGACGCGACGATCGCCACGCCCAGGAATGCCCCGCGCCGTTCTCGTTCTCGTGACAGCCGCTTCACCGCGACCGCACTCCCATTCATCAAATGAGCGACCTCGACCGTGTATGTCATCGACTGCCCCCGGTTGCGCGAAAGTTTACACGCGTTTGACCAATGCGCCCGACGTTGACCTCTCGCTGTGGCGGCAACAACCTCGCCCTGTCAGGGGCGCGCGTCGTTCTATCCGGCGGCGGTGGGTTACACGGAAGGTGCACAATTCTCTTCGCACCCCTTCCGACACCGTTTCGGCATGAAAGTGCCAGATTTTCGACACCATTGTGGGTTTTCCGTGGATCCGGGGTATCGACCCCTGCGTACGGCATTTCGCGGTACCCGACGGGGATTCGTGACGATGACAAGCAATTTCAAGTACTTACGATCTTGTACTTGTGGCACGGAGCGTGCTCTAGTCTCGGCCCGACCTCCTGGGAGGAGGGCACGAATGGCTCAAATGAACACCCAGACCCTGTCTCCAGTTCGCGATTCCGTTCCCGCAGCGCTACCCAATCGAGAGAAGGCGTTGAAGATTCTCTCCAAATCCATCTACAAAGACCTGCGCCAAAATGGGTATGAGCCTCGACAGATCGTGGCTCTGGCGAGTGAGATCATCAGCTTGGTGACTTCCGACATCAAGGATGACGTCCAGCTCGACTAGCAGCCCCACCTTCCTCGTCCCGCTCGTCGGTCGGAAGTCTTCGAAGATCGAGCACAAACTGGCCGGCACGGACCTTCGGGTTCGGCCGGTTTTTTTGTAGATTTTCGGCCGCCCTTCGAGCATTCTTCCGGCGCCTTGTCGATCAGGACCATCACCGATCTGGACA
Organism: uncultured Myxococcales bacterium; assembly: GCA_964443975.1. GTDB lineage: Bacteria > Myxococcota_A > Polyangia > Fen-1088 > Fen-1088 > DASYCK01. The sequence goes on from CAYUFS010000047.1 coordinate 17,262, forward strand.
TCTCGGGACGGCGCGTTTTCATTCGCGTCGACTTCAACGTTCCCCTGACCCCAGCTGGTGGCGTCGCCGAAGACACGCGCATCCGCGAGAGCCTCCCCACCATCAAGTACGCGATCGAGCAAGGGGCCCGCGTCGTGCTGGCTTCTCACCTCGGCCGGCCGAAGGGGAGGCCCGACCCGAAGTACACCTTGGTTCCGGTAGGCCAGCGCCTGGCGGAGCTGCTCGGCCTCGAGGTCCTGTTGACGGACGAGCCCGTCGGCGACGGCGCGCGCAAGGTCGTGGGCGACCTGAAGGCCGGCAAGGTCGCGTTGCTCGAGAACCTGCGCTTCTCCCCCGCCGAGGAGGCCAATGACGACACGTTCTCGAAGGGCCTCGCCTCGTACGCGGATGTGTATGTGAATGACGCGTTCGGAACGGCCCATCGGGCCCATGCCTCGACGGTGGGCATGACCAAGTACGTGGCAGCGAAGGGCATGGGCTTGCTGATGGAGCGCGAGGTGAAGTTCCTCGGGAAGCTGCTCGGCGACATCGACCGTCCCTTCGTGGCGATCATCGGCGGCGCCAAGGTCTCCGACAAGATTGGCGTGCTCGAGAACCTGCTCGGCCGGGTTAATCAGCTGTTGATCGGTGGCGCGATGGCGAACACGTTCTTGAAGGCCAAAGGAGGCCACCTCGGCCGATCCCTGGTGGAAGAGGACAAGCTGGCGCTGGCGCGTTCGTTCTTGAAAAAGGCGGAGGAGGCAGGCGTCGAGGTGCTGTTGCCCCGCGATGCCATCGCCGCGCCGGGGATCAAGTCCGAGGCCGGCAAGGTCGTGAAGGCCTCCGAGATCCCCGAGGACCTCGCCGCCCTCGACATCGGTCCAGAGACGGCGCGCGGCTTCGCGGACGCCATCGCCCGCGCGCGGACCATCTTCTGGAATGGACCGATGGGGGTCTTCGAATCCGATCCCTTCGCGGGGGGCACCCTCGCGGTGGCGCGCGCCGTGGCGGCGAGCTCGGCGCTGACCGTGGTGGGCGGCGGCGATTCCGTCGCCGCCGTTCACAAGAGCGGCGTTGCGGACAAGATCACCCACATCTCCACCGGCGGAGGGGCGTCGCTCGAGTTCCTCGAGGGCAAGAAGCTCCCCGGTCTCGCGGCGCTGGAAGGCTGAGGGCATCATCACCATGGCATCGAACAAGCGGCCCGTCTTCGCGGGCAACTGGAAGCTCTTTGGAACCCTCTCCGAGTCCGTCGCCTTGGCGGGCGAGGTGGAGGCTGGCGTGGCGGGCGTGGCTGACGCCTTGGTCATCGTGGCCCCTGGGTTCTTGGCCATTCCCGCGGTGGTCGCTCGCGTGGGCGCGGGCACGCGCAGCGCGGTGTCGGTGGCGGGCCAGGATTGCCACTGGGAGACCAAGGGCGCGTTCACCGGCGAGGTCGCCGCCGCGCAGCTGAAGGACGCGGGCTGCCGCTACGTCATCGTCGGTCACTCCGAGCGCCGGGCCCTCATGCACGAGAGCGACGCCGACGTGAACCGCAAGGCGCGCGCCGCCCTGACCGCAGGGCTCTCGCCGATCGTGTGCGTCGGTGAAACCTTGGCCGAGCGCGACGGTGGAACCACGCTGGCGGTGGTGGGACGCCAGCTCGACGCGGCGCTGGCGGAGATGTCCGACGCGGATGTGGCGGGCTCGCTCATCGCCTACGAGCCCGTGTGGGCGATCGGCACCGGTCGCACAGCGACGCCCGCGCAGGCGGAAGAGGTGCATAAGTTCATTCGCGGTCGTCTCCAGGCGAAGTTCCCCGCGGTGGCGAGCGGCAGCTCGATCCTTTATGGTGGCAGCGTCAAGCCGGAGAATATCCGCGACTTGATGGCGGAGGAAAACGTCGACGGCGCCCTGATCGGCGGCGCTTCCTTGTCCGCAGCTTCATTCGTACGCATCGTGAAAGAAGGGACCGAGGTATGGTTACGTTCCTGACAGTCGTTCACATTACGGTCTGCCTTTTCCTGATCCTCGTCGTCCTGCTGCAGGCAGGCAAGGGAGGTGGAATGGGGATCGCCTTCGGGGGCGGTGGCAGTCAAACGGTGTTCGGCTCCTCGGGCGCCGGAAATTTCCTCACCCGCCTGACGTCCATCACGGCGACGGTCTTCCTGCTGACATCGCTGGCGCTGGCGCACTATTCCAGCCGCCAGGATTCGAAGCGACTGCAACAGCTCGCCTCCGAGCGGGCGACGCAGAAGAAGGCCGAGGAGGACAAGGCCGCCAAGCTGAAGGCCGACCTGGACAAGACCCGGCCAGCCACCTCCGCCAAGGACGGCGGCGCGAGCGCGAGCCCGCAGGAATCGTCCGGCGCGGGCGAAACCACGGCGCCGCCGTCACTGCCCCTGCCCGCGGCTGCGGCGCCCGGGACTACCGTTCCCATCAAGATGGAGCTGACGAAGCCCCACCTCGGTGGACCCGCCCCGAAGTCAGGCGTGTCGCCGTCCACGTCGGCCACAACGAAGCCTGGGGCAAGCGAGACCTCGGAGACCCCGACGCCGTCGCCGGTGTCGGCTCCGAAGCGCGTCGCGCGCCCGAAGGCGCCTGTCGTCGCGAAGCCTCCGGCAGAAGCGCCTGCCCACGACACCGCCCCCGTCGAGCCGGCGGCGCCGGCCGCTCCGGCGGAGTAGGCTCGGGCGATGAGCGCCAGCGCTCCCGGCAAGCTCCCGTTCGCCAAGGTCCAGGGACTGGGCAACGACTTCGTCGTCGTGGATCTGCGCCCGGGCCGAGCGGACCGCGAGGTGGCGGCGGCGATTCAAGCTCCCGCCGCGGTCCGCGCGGTGTGTGATCGTCACTTCGGCGTGGGCGCCGACGGCGTGCTGGCGGTTCTCCCGGGCGGAGCGGGCGACGTCCGCATGCGGGTGCTGAACGCGGACGGCAGCGAGGCCGAGATGTGCGGCAACGGCATCCGCTGCGTCGCGAAGGTCCTCTACGAGACCGATCCGTCGCTCAGGCGCTCACCGCTGCGCATCGACACGGGGGCCGGGCTGCTCGAATGCGAGATCGAGACGGCCGGCGACTCCGTCGACAGCGTCGCGGTCCAGATGGGCAGGCCCCGCTTCGCGCGCGGCGAGATCCCCATGTCCCCTGGCGGCCCGGGACGCGCGGTGCGGGTGCCGATTGACGTGGGTGACGCGCGCGTCCACTTTACGGCCGTGTCGATGGGGAACCCGCACGCGGTGATCTTCGTCGAGGACCCGGCGGCGGATCTGCGCGCGCTGGCCGAGCAGTACGGTCCGCGCCTCGAGCACGACCCTTCGTTTCCAAACCGAACGAACGTCGAATTCGCCCGCCTGCGGGGAGACGAGATCGACCTCGTCGTCTGGGAACGCGGCTGCGGCATCACGCTCGCCTGCGGGACGGGTGCGTGCGCCACGGTGGCCGCGGCAGCGATCGAGGAGCGGGTGCGCCCGGGCCGCGAAGTCACCGTCAACCTGCCCGGCGGCGCGCTGTTCATCACCGTGGCCCCCGATCTTTCGGGCGTGCGCATGCGAGGACCAGCAACGACCGTCTTCTCCGCCGAGCTGGATCTCGCCCGCGTGGCGGCGCTCTAGGGATCGAACAGGGTGCCCTGGCCGGGTGCGGTCCGCGCGGGCGGAGGTGGGACGCCGAGGTGGTCGAAGGCTCGCCGGGTGACCTGTCGGCCGCGCGGCGTGCGGAGCAGGAATCCCTCCTGGATCAGGTAGGGCTCGTAGACGTACTCGAGGGTGTCGCGATCCTCGGCCAGCGCCGCGGCGAGGGACTCGATGCCGACCGGGCCGCCGTCGAAGCGTTGCACGATGGTGGTGAGGATGCGGCGATCGCTGGCGTCGAGGCCCAGCGCGTCCACCTCCAACCTGCCGAGCGCGTACTCGGCCGCGTCGCGCGTGATCCGCCCGTCACCGCGCACCTCGGCGAAGTCTCGCACCCGGCGCAGGAGGCGATTCGCGATGCGGGGCGTGCCGCGGGCCCTGCGCCCTATCTCGGCGGCGCCCCCGTCGTCGATGGGAATGTCGAGCAGCCCCGCCGAGCGGCGCACGATCGTCGTCAGCTCTTCGGCGTTGTAGAAACCGAACTGCTCGACGATCCCGAAGCGCGACAACAAGGGAGACGCCAGCTGACCGGTGCGGGTGGTGGCGCCGACCAAGGTGAAGTGCTCGAGCGGCAGGGGAATGGCGCGCGCGCCGGCGCCGACGCCCGTCACGATCTCGATCCGGTAATCCTCCATCGCCGGGTAGAGGCTCTCCTCGACGACGGACTGCAATCTGTGAATCTCGTCGATGAACAGCACGTCGCCGCGACGGAGGGACGTCAAGATCCCCGCCAGATCCCCCTTGCGCTCGAGCGCCGGGCCGGAGGTCACGTGGATCGCGGTGCCCATCTCGTTCGCCAGCAGGAAGGCGAGCGTCGTCTTGCCCAGCCCCGGTGGGCCGGCGAGCAGCACGTGGTCGAGCGCGTCGCCGCGGCGGCGCGCCGCTTCGACGTAGACGGCCATGTTCTCGACGATCTTCCGCTGCCCGACGAACTCGTCGAAGCGTCGCGGTCGCAAGGCGGCGTCCTCTTCCTGGTCGCCCGGCAGGCGAACGGCGGGCGACAGCAGGCGGGCGTCCTCGTCGGGTGAAGCGCCCCCGGGCGCGGGCGCGGCTCCCCTCGCCGACGACACCGGCCCGTGAATCACCGGCCGCGTCGCCGCGGGTTCCGCCGGGCCTTCGTCGTGAGGTCTACGTGCCATGAGATAATCTAGATCCTTCGCAGGGCGGCCAGCGCCTGTTTGAGGAGGTCGGCGGCCGGCTCTGCCGGATCGAGCCGAGCGATGACGGGATCGATCTCGACGGCACGATAGCCCAGCCCCACCAGCGCGCCCTGGACGTCGGCGAGGCGCGCCGGCAAGGACGTCGCGGTTGAAGCCGCCGCGGCGCGCGCCGACGCCAGGCCGGCGGGGACGACCGGGAACGGGACCAGCTTGTCACGCAGCTCCACGGCCAGCCGCTCGGCCGTCTTGCGCCCGACGCCCTTGATCTGGGTCAACCGCGCCACGTCCGCGCCCGCGATCGCCTTGGTCAACTCGGCCCGGGGCAGCCCCGAAAGGATCGCCAGCGCCACCTTCGGTCCCACGCCCTGAACGCCGAGCAAGGTCTCGAACAGCGCGCGTTCCTCGCGGTCCGTGAACCCGAACAGCGTCGTGCCTCCGTCCTGCACGAAGTGACTGTAGATCCACAGCCGCGCGTCGGCCCCCGCGGGAGCGAGCTCGCGACCGGCGGACTCGCTGATCGTCACCTGATAGCCGACGCCCGCCACGTCGAGCACCACGGACTCGCCGTCCTTCTCCAGCACCCGACCGCGCAGGTGGGCGATCACAGCAGGCTCCCGAGCCCGCGCTGGCGGGCGTGACAGATGGCGATCGCCAGCGCGTCGGAGGCGTCGCTCGACGGCACGCGGCGCATGCCAAGCGTCGTGCGCACGAGGTACGCGATCTGCTCCTTGGTGGCGCGCCCGTGACCGACGACGTTCTTCTTGACGGTGGCCGGCGTGTAGCCCACCACGGTCAACTCCGCCTCGCCAGCGACCAGGATGGCGACGCCGCGCGCCTCACCGAGGGCCAGGGTGGATTGAATGTTCTTCCCGAAGAAGGCCTCCTCCATGGCGACCGCGTGGGGACGCACCTCGGCGAGCAGCTCGCGAAGCCCGCGCGCGATCTCGACCAGCCGCGCGCCGCGCGACATGCGCGCGGGCGCCGTGATGACGCCGCACTCGACGTAGCGAAGGTGGGTAGGCCCCATGGCCTCGACCACGCCGTACCCGAGGCGAAGGGTGCCGGGATCGATGCCAAGGATTCGCCGCGTGAGCTCCGTCGACCCACGCACCGGCGCCGGGCGATGGCCGGCCGCGGGCCGGGCCATCGCCGGCCGCTCAGCCGACACTCTCCAGGACCGCGTCGTCGACGTCCATGTTGGAGTAGACGTTCTGGACGTCGTCGTTGTCCTCGAGCGCGGACACGAGCTTGACGGCCTTCTCCGCGTCACCCCCGGTGAGGCGCACCAGCGTCTGCGGAACCATCGTCACCTCGGCCGTCACCGGCGCGGCGAGCTTCTTCGCCTTCAGCCCCTCGCGAATTCGCTCGAACTCCTTCGGCTCGGTCAACACGGTGAGGCTCTCCAGCTCGGACTTGATGTCCTCCGCGCCGAGCTCGATGGCCAGGTCGGTGAGGACGTTCTCGTCTACCTCGGTCTTGTCGAACACGATCACGCCCTGCTTCTTGAACATGTACGCGACCGACCCGAGCGCCCCCAGGTTGCCGTTGTAACGCTGCAGGATATTGCGAACCTCGCCCGCGGTGCGGTTGCGGTTGTCGGTCATGATCTCCACGATCATCGCGGTCCCCCCGGGACCGTAGACCTCGTAGGCGAACTCGTCGTAGGTGATGCCGTCGAGATCACCGATGCCCTTCTTGATGGACCGGTCGATCACGTCGTTGGTCATGTTCACGGCCCGCGCCTTGTCGACCGCGGAGCGCAGCCGGGGATTGCCATGGATGTCGCCGCCCCCGAGGCGCGCCGAGACCGTGATCTCCTTGATGACCTTGGTCCACAACTTGGACTTCTTCGAGTCGGACGCCTCTTTCTTGTGCTTGATCTTGGACCAGCGATTGTGCCCCGACATGGCCCATTTCCTACCACGAGGGCGGCAGCGCCGGGAGAGCCTTCGTCGTCAGGGAGGGCCCCATCCGGGAGTCGCCGGTGAGGGTCGCTGCGTCCAGCTCGGCGCCTGATCGCAGGCGTCCTCGGGGACCCGGTGCACGCTGCGCCCCGACCAGGCGCTCGCGGAGACGTCGATCGCCGCGCTGTAGCTGGAGATCACCACGCCCCCCGCCGACAACAGGCGCAATGGCTCGCCGGAGTTCGACAGGCCGTCCGAGCCGATCCGGCTGTCCACCCGCACGAGCGATGTGCCCGGAAGCGGCGGCGTGTCCTTCGCGCTCGCGGGATCGAAGCCCGCCGCGACGACGAGCGCGTACGCCCCCGGCGCGAGAACGGCCGCTGGCAGCGTGTCCATCCCCTTCGCGTCGGCGATCGCCAGGCCGCCCACGTCGACGGCCGCGGCCCCCAGGTTTCGCAGCTCGACGAACTCTTGCGTCGGCTCCGCGCCGGCCGGGTTCGCGTGAACCTCGGTGATGGCGAGCGGCATGAGACCCAGGGGGACGTTGAGCGGCACCCCCGGCGAGGCGGCGCGGTTGCCGGCGCGATCGGTGACCTCGACGGTGACCGTGACCACGCTCCCTGCCGCGAAGTCACCGAGCGAGATCGCGACGGAGAATTGCGCGATCCCCGCCCCCGCCGACACGACACGGCTGAGGTCGACGCTCTCGATCCGGAGGCTGGCCGCAGCGGGCTCGTCGGTCTGAAACGTGGCGAGCAGGCAGGGGCCGGATGGACTGAGCGACAGCGCCGTGATCACCGGCGCCACCAGATCGACGTTCGCCACCGTCTCGAACTGACCCACGGCGCCGGGCGGGAGCCGGGTGCCATCTGCGGCCTCCACGCCGGCGCCGAGCGCCACCTCGTACCTCTCCGCCGCCGCGAGCGGTCCATCGACGACGACCTTCACACAGAGGCCGGGCCCATCGTCGGGGCAATCCCCCGCCACCGGGGCCTCGATCGGGACGGCGCCCGCGCCGGCCGTGAGCGTCACGGCGCCAGGCGGGAGGCTGATCGGCCCCGCAAACCTCATCCAGAAGGCCGCCAGATTCGGGGGGACGTCCGTCGCGCCGGGAGCGGGGTCGACCAAGGTGGCCCCGGCCCCGCCGCCCGGCTGCCCCGGCGCTTGCCCGCCCTCCTTGCCCGTCCCCTGCCCGGCCAGATCCGTCGCCGGAACGCACGCGCCGGCGGCCAGCGTCGCGGCCGCGATCACCTCCGCCCAAGCGCACAGCCTTCCTGGCACCCCGGGTGTTCGGTCGAGGCATCCTGGAAGTTGCGCCCCATCGCGATGGAGCACATGGACCCGCGCCTGGAGCGCGCGTCGATCGGACCGCCGCGACTGACGAAGGAGCTCACCGTGCGGTAACCTGCCGCTGCGGTCGTCCACCCGTCATCGTCATGCGTTTTCTCGCTCCTTCGCTGCTGCTCGGCCTGCTGGCCGCCGTCGTGCCGTGGTACGTGCATCGGCTCGGCCGGCGACGCGCCAACCCGCTGCGCTTCGCTGCCCTGCAGTTGCTGCTGCGTGCGGAGCGAGAGGTGGCGGCACGCCGGCGCCTGCGCGACGCCGTGTTGCTGGTCGTCCGCACGGCGGTGGCGGCCGCGTTGCCGTTGCTGTTCTCCCGGCCGTACACGGAGGTCCGATCCGATTTGCCCGCGTCGACCAGCCGGCCCCAGACCGCGATCGTCATCCTCGACGACTCGGCGAGCATGCAACGTCGCACGAGCCCCCTCGCCGGCAGCACGCTGTTCGAGGCGGCGCGCGCGCGGGCACGCGCCCTGCTGGAGGGGATGGCGCCCGAGTCCGACGTGGCGTTGCTGCTCGCGTCGGAGGGGAGCCCGTCGCCGGTCGCGGAACCGTCGAGCGATCGGGGGCGGCTCCTGGCTGCCCTCGAAGCGGCGCAGGTCTCGGCGCGTCGCGCCGACCTGACGGCAGCGCTGGGCCGCGCCGCGCAGGTCGCGCGCGCGGGCGCCCGCGCCGACCGGAACATCTATCTCGTGACGGATCTCCAGGCGACCGGGTTCGCGAGCGAGGCGGCCCCCCTTCAAGACGTCGGCGTGACGTTGGTGCCCGTGGGCGCCAACGAGTCGTGGGACAACCGCGCCGTGACGGACCTCGCGGCCGCCCCTGCCCCCGAGCTCGGCACCCAAGGGCTCGCGATCGTCGCCGAGATCGCGAACTTCTCCGCGCGTCCGGCCGCCCATCTCGCCGTCGCCTTGCGCGTCGACGGCGAGGAGGTCGGTCGCGGTTTCGTCGACATCGCGCCCGGCGGCCGCCTTCACAAGCGCTTCCTTCACGCATTTCCCGTGGCGAGGTCGGCGACGGTGGCCGCGGCGGCCCCGCACGAGATCGAGGTCGCCATCGACCCCGACCGGTTCCCGCTCGATGATGCGCGTCGCACGCGCGTCGAGATCTCGCGAGGGCTGCACATCCTCGTCGTGGACGGCGATCCCCGGACGGTGCGGAACGAGGACGAGGTGTTCTTCCTCGAGGCAGCCTTGCGGGCAGGGGGCGGACATTTTCAAGTTCAAGTTGTCCTGCCTGACGAGCTGTCCGCCCGCAACCTGGGGGACTACGCCGCCATCTTCCTGGCGAACGTGGCGCGGCCGAGCCAGGCGGCCGCGGCGGCCCTCGTCCGTTACGTCGAGGCCGGTGGGGGCGTTTTCATCTCGGTCGGCGACAAGATCGACACGGACGTCTGGAATCAGCGCCTGAACAAGCTGCTGCCGCAGCCGCTCGGGCTGCGGCGAACCGCGGCGGCCCGTCCCGGCACCCAGGATGGCGAGACCATCGACACGCGTCCCGCGGAGCGGCTCGGTCCCATCGATCGAAGGCATCCCCTCCTGGCGGGTTTCACGGCGGGCGGCGAGGGGCTGGCGTCCGCTCGCTTCTTTCAATATCAGCTGCTCGAGCCGAGCCCGGGCGACGGCGCGCGCCACGTGGTGCTGCGGTACGAGACGGGGGCGCCCGCGCTCGTCGAGGCCGAGGTCGGCGCGGGTCGCGTCCTGCTGCTGACGAGCACGGTCGATCGCGAGTGGACGGACCTTCCCATTCGTCCGGGCTTCCTCCCGTTGATCCAGGAGGCAGCGCGGCGGCTCGGCGGCGCCCCCTCGGGTGACGCGATCGCGACGCTGATCGTCGGGGCCGGCCGCGAGATCAGGTGCACGGCCGAGGATCGCCGGATCGAGATCACGAAGCCCAGCGGCGAAGCGCGCACGCTGATTCCCGAGGCGCCGCCCGATGCCAGCGCGAAGACACCCGACCCTGCAGGGCGCCCGAGCCGCGTCGTCGTGTTCCGGGACACCGATCAGCTGGGGACGTATCGCGTGAGGGCCCTTCGCGGCAACGGCGCGTGGGTGGACCGATCGGGGGACGCTTTCATCGTGAATCTGGACACGCGCGAGTCCGATCCCGCGATCCTGCCCGCCGGCCAACGCCCTGACCGCCAGGGGCGTCAGGAGGCGGCGGGCGATCGGCCGCCGCTCAGGCACCTCGAGCTCTGGCACGTGCTGGGTGGCGTGCTGGTCGCGCTCCTCCTGATCGAGGCGGTGCTGACGGCGCGTTTTCGGCGCGAGCCCCGCGCGGCGGACCCGGCGCGCGGGGTCGCGTGAGCAGAGGGATTTTGAGAATCGGCGGCGGCGGCGGTCACGCGTCGACGACGGGCGACGCCGCGACAGGCGACCGGGGATCGACGAGGGCGAAGGACGCCGCTAGCTCCCGGTGTGAGGCGGTCCCGAGTCGCGCCGCCAGGTCGACGGCCGGGACCGGGAGGGCGACCGCGCAGGCAGCCTTCATCCTGCGCACCCGCGCGGCGCTCTCCATCACGCGCGCGCGTAACGCCGCGCTCTCCTCGGCGGCCCGCACCAGCGCCTCGTAGGCCTCGCGCTGCCGGTCGGCCGGCTCCCGTATCAAGAGCACGTCCACCCCGGCAGCCACCGCCCGTACCGCGAGCTCCTCCATCGGGTAGCGATCTGCCACCGCCTTCATACCCAGGTCATCGGAGACGATGACGCCGGCGAACCCGAGCTCGTTCCGGAGCAAGTCCGTCAAGATCCGGCGCGACAACGTCGCGGGCCAGTCGGGGTCGAGCGCCGGATACATCACGTGCGCCGTCATGATCGACTCCATCCCCGCGGCCGCGGCGGCGGCGAACGGGGCGAGCTCGATCCGCCGCAACCGCGCGACCTCGTGATCGACGATCGGAAGGTCGAGGTGGGAATCCGTGCGCGTGTCGCCGTGGCCGGGAAAGTGCTTGCCGCACCCAACGAGACCGGCCGCCCGCAGGCCCCGCCAGAAGGCGAGCGCATGCGTGGTCACCGCGCCCGGAGTGGTCCCGAACGCGCGGTTACCGATCACGGGATTCTCCGGGTTCGTGTGCACGTCGAGCACGGGCGCGAAGTCCCAGCCAATTCCGAGGGCCGCGAGCTCGGCGCCGAGCCCCCGCCCGACCGCGAACGTTCGTTCGGGATTCCCGGCGGCGCCAACCGACAACATGTCCGGCCACACGGTCAGGGGCGCGCGCAGCCTCTGCACCAGACCTCCCTCCTGATCGACGGCGACCAGGACCGGCGCATCGGTGGGCTCCGCCTCGCGGAGCGCGGTCACGAGCGACGACACCTGCGGCGGCGCCTCGATGTTCGGGCGAAACAACATCACGCCCCCCACCTCGGACGCGCGAAGACGCGCGCGCAAGTCAGGGGGAGGCGAGGCGCCATCGAAGCCGACGGTCAACAACTGTCCGACGGCCCGGCCGAGCGACGTCATCGCGGGAACCGAGGCCCGGCCAGCGTGGGAATCTCCATCGGCTGATGGTACCGCGGCTGCTGGGTCTTCGCCGACCCCGCGGAGACGACGAGCGGCGTTGCCTCGAATCGGCTGGACCCGCTGCCGCGCAGGCAACCGTGCGGGCGCCCCGGGGGTCGAACGCTCGCCCGGGCGAGCCCACCGCCGGAGGTTCGTGCAGGCCTCGCGAGGCGTCGGTCCACCGTTCTCGCTTTCCAACGCCATTAACCATTGATATGAGTTGCGAGCTTTCGGCCGGCCCAAACCCACCCGTTGCCATGATCAAGGTGAAACGCATCGACCACGTCGCCATCGCCGTTCGCGATCGCGATGGGGCGTGCGCGGCCTTCACGGATCTCTTCGGGCTCTGCGCGGGCGCGCGCGAGCATGTCGCCACCCAGAGCACCGACGTGGCCTTTCTACACGCAGGTCCTCCGGGCGACTCCCCGGCGGCGGCCGCCCTCGAGATCATCGCCCCGGCAGGCAACGAGAGCCTCGGGCGATTCCTCGACGCCCGGGGGCCCGGCCTGCACCACATCTGCTTCGAGGTCGACGACTTGCCGGCCGCGCTGGCATCGCTGAAGTCGGCCGGGGTCCGCCTGCTCGACGAATCCCCGCGGCCGGGGGCCCGCGGCCACCTCGTCGCCTTCCTGCATCCCGCCTCGACCGGAGGCGTCCTGTTCGAACTCTGCGCACCCGCGCCCCCCCACGGAGCCAAAGCGTGAGCATCCGACTCGTCGCCCGATCGTCCCTCTTTTGCGCCGGTTTGACCCTGGTGCTGCGCGCCCTGCCCGCGGTGGCGCAGATGGGCGGCATGAGCCCCGGCGGCGGAATGCCGAACGCGCCCATGAATCAACCGCAGCAAAAGGACGAGGGTCCCGCCCAGCAGGCGCCCGAGGAGGCCGCCGCCCCCGAGGATCTCGAGCCGCTCGCCGGGTACACGAACCAAGGCCGGCGCCACGCACAGCTCTTCGAGCTGGACGGGTACTTCCGCCTGCGCACCGACTACATGCACAACTTTGCCCTCGGGCAGGGCTACTCGAACAAGGCCCCCCGCGATCTGACGACGGGGGCCGCGACCGGGAACATCGGCCTTCCCCCCTTCCCCACCTCCACCGAGTGTCCCTCGCCGCAAGCGCCAGGGAATGCGTCCGTCGGCATGTTCGGCGGGTGCGCCCACAAGGATCAGGCCAACTCGAACATTCGCTTCCGACTCGAGCCGACGCTGAATGTGACCGATCAGGTGCGCATCCGATCGCAGTTCGACGTCCTCGACAACACCATCCTCGGCTCGACGCCGGACAGCCTGGCGGGCCTCAACCGGCCCACCTTGAGCCCCGTCCCGCAAGCCCCCATTCCGTTCCTCTACACCACGCAGGACGCGCCCGAGGTCTCCCAGAACGGATACCTCTCCAGCATTCGCGCCAAGCGCGCCTGGGCCGAGATCGACACCGAGTTCGGCTCGCTGCGCTTCGGCCGGATGCCTTGGCATTTTGGACGCGGCATCTCGTACAACGACGGCAGCTGCCTCGACTGTGACGGTGGGACGACCGTCGATCGTGTCGCGCTGTTGACCGAGATGTACGGTCATCAGTTCACGCTGGCGCTCGACTACGGCTCGCAGGGACTGACGACCAACCAGCTCGCGCTCGGCCGCTACAGCCCCGACGGCTACCCCATCGACCTCGCGCAGGACGACGACGTCTACGAGTTCATGGCGGCCGTCACCAAGATCGACAACCCGACGCAGCTCCGCGAGCGCGTCGACCGCGGCGAGGTGGTGCTGAACTACGGTGTACAGCTCGTGTACCGATCGCAGCACGCCTCGTACGACGCGACCGCATGCGGCTCGGGCGCGAGCGGCACGGCGCAGGGAACGACGGCGTGTTCGACGGCCGCCTCTCCGACGGCGATTTCCACGGCGGAACAGGCGCTGCCCCTCAAGGACATCAACGCCTTCTTCTTCCAGCCCAACATCTGGGCCAAGTTGCACTACCGGGCCCTGGTGGTCGAGTTCGAGGGGACGGCGCTGCTCGGCAGGATGGACCACGGCGGCGTCTTGCTCGCGCCCAATGAACAGGACAAGGCCGTCTATTTCCGCCAGTTCGGCGGCGTGCTCGCGAGCGAGCTGCACCTGTACCGCGACGCCTTCTTCGTCGGCCTGGAGACCGGCGGCGCCTCGGGCGATCAGGCGGAGAACGAGTCGGGGTATCTCAACTACCGCTGGCGCTTCACCCAGCAACCCCTCGGTGATCACAGCATCCGCGACTTCAAGTTCTCACCGGAGTATCACATCGACTCGATCCTGTTCCGCCAGATCCTGGGAACGGTCACGAACGCGATCTACTTCAAGCCCGCCGTGTCGTACTGGTTCGATCTGGCGCAAGGCCGGCAGTTCGGCGTCGCCGGCAGCGTCATCTACAGCATGGCGCAGGTACCCGTGTCGACCCCGGGAAACTCGCTCGGGTACGGCCTGGAGATGAACGTCAGCGCCAGCTACCGCAACATCGCGGAGGGCTTCTACGCTGGAATGACCTGGGGCGTGCTGTGGCCGTTCGGCGCGCTCAATCGACCCTCGGCGCTTTGGACCGACACTCAGGGCGCCGGCAATGCCACCGCGGCCCAGGTGCTCCGCGGCTTCCTCGGCGTGAAGTTCTGACCGCAAGGGGCCTCGGAAGGCCCCCTGCGAGCCCCCCTCGGAGTTGCTTCACGCCGTGGCCGGTCCAGCGAAGGGACCTCCTCTCCTTCAATGGACGACGCGATCGTCGGAGAGGAAGAAGGCAGCTAGAACTCGAGGCCGGTCGAGGTGACGGCAACGGTGGGGTGGCGGGGGCGCGGGCGATCTTGCTTCGTGAAGGTCGCGCCGGTGCTGCTCGTCACCTTGGTGCTGGAGGTGAGCACCAGGTAGATACCGCCGATGAGCGCGGCGGCCCCGACGCCCATCAACCCAAGGCCGACCGTGGTGACGCCGTTCGACCGGGTTCGGGTTCCCGTGCTGTCGGCGAAGCTGCCCGTGGCGAGGCCAAGCTCGGTGGTGATCATCCCCACGTAGCCGACGATGCCGCCGCCCAGCAACAAGGCGGCGCCGCCCCCCAGGCGCAGCGTCGATCCGGCGTGAACGTCGAGCGTGACCTCGGAGCGATCGTCGGGGAGCTGGAACTGCGAGGTGGTGCGAACCCCGTCGCCCTGAATCACGTAGACGTCGTTCCGCGCGACCAGGCGGCTGCACGGGGCGAAGCAAACCGGAATCGTGGCCCCCTGCCCCACCACCCGATCCAGCCTGACGCCGGCCGCGTCCGCCCTCAGGTCGAGCCGAACGAAGCCACCATCGGGCGGCGGGTATCCAACCTGCGGATAGGCGCCGGTGGCCTCGGGAGAGGACCAGGGATCCGGGGCAGCGAGCGGCGCGGCCTGCGGAGGGGTGGGCGGAACAGCCTGCTGGCCCGGCGTGTTCGCCCGGGCGCGGCCCCCGGCGGAGGACGCTGCCAAGATGCTGATGCCGCACAAGAGGGCACCTCGCATCCGGCCCCGGTTGCGACACTTCCCCATCCCCGCCGGACGTGGCATTTCTTCGATGATAACCCGCGGCCCGCGCCGGAGGAAGCCGGGCGGTCCCCTTCTCAAACCAATCGAGCTTCCTGCTCAGAAATACGCGAGCAGCTGTCCGGTTACGTCCGCGTACGTCCCCGCGACGTCGACGCCGACGCGAAGGTCGAGGCCTCGGGTCAGCGTCACGTCACCCGCCACACGCCCGCGCCGATTCTCCCTTCGATCGCCGAGGAAGTAGCGAATCTCTCGAGCTCCCAGCAGAAATCGACAGCATGCCCCCGCCTCGGCGGCCAGGCCCGCCTCGACCCCACCGCCCACGCGGTACCGCTCGCCCTCTTTGAACGCCGGTCCGGCCGCCACGTCCGTCTCAACCAAGGCGAAGAGCAGAAAGCGCTCCTCCGGCCCGAACCGGACCGCGCCGCCCCCGCCCGTCGTCGCGCCGGCATAAAGGCAGCGCCATCCCTCGCGGTCCGAGTCGGCGCGCTCGCAGCCGAGCTCGCGGGCGTTATCGACGCCGAGCCACACCTTCCAGGACAGGCTCTTTACCCAGCGGTCGAGCGGGGACGCCGACACGATGTCGATCAGGTCGACGTGATCCACCGAGAGCCGGCGCGCCTGGTCGTTGAAGCGAAGCGCGAGATTCCCCATCGCGAGCTGCGCATCCCGCGGATAGCCGCGGGAGCTGTCCAGGTAGTCGTGAAGGGCCCCGCGAACGGAGACGGTCTGAAACCAACCGCTCTGATCGGAGGTTCCGGCGCCGAGCCCGACCCGGAGCGAGTCGTGCCCGCGCTCGGGGGCGTCGATGCCGGGCGTGGTGGCGACCTCCTGCGGTGGAACGCCCACCCTGCCGCGCGCCAGCAACAGACGCCGTTCCTTCTTCTTGTAGGCGAGGGTCGGCTCGACGCTGAGCCCCTGGCGATAGCGGAAGTAGTCGTACGCGGCATCGAGGATCAGCGCCTGGCGCTCCTTCGCGAACCCCGCGAGCGCGTCGGATGGGAGCGCTCCAGGGTCGGCCGCCAGCGCGAACCGCTCGGCGACAGCGATCTCCGCGGACGACAGCCGCGCCTTGCGCCGGTTCATCACGCTGACGATCGACGGCCGGGGGCGACGGCGCCCGACGAGGTTGGTGTCGCGCAGCACCACCCGCACGGTGTCCGAAGGGATGACCCGCGTCGTGAAGTGGCTGACGAGGTCCAGCGATGGGTCGGCGACCTCGAGCAACGACAGCAACTGGTACGAGCAATTCCGGGTGAAGAAGTAGTAGTCGAAGTGCGTCGTGCGCGTCTCCCACACGTGGCGCACCAGCGTGTCGACCTGCGCCGGCGACAGCGCGAGCTCGTACTCCCAGAGATCGCGGCTCTCCATGTTCGAGTATTCCTGGACCTTCACGTAGTACGGCATCACGTAGAAGAGCCCTCGAAACCCGCCAGTCACGCCCTTCACGGCGTAGATCAAGCCGTTGTTCGTATCGACGTCGGCCGCGAAGTTGATCACGTAGTCGAGCAGCGGGTTGCCTTCGCCGGTGGCGCGCGACAACCGAAAGAACGTATGGCCGTACATCGAGGCGGGGCTGTTCAGGTACGCCGTCGCATAGACGAGGGTGATCGCTTGCGCGGCGATACCCCGGTGCCACTCCTCGAAGGTCGGACACGCGACGTCGACCACCTCGTCGCCCGAGAGGGCGAGTGCCTGCTTGAGCCATTGCCATCGCGCTGGAAACAAGCATTGCGCGTGCTCGGGGGACGGAGGCGTGGGCGGGGACGGGGAGGACTGCGCCGACGGCGGCTTCGAGGCCGCGCCCGGCGGGAGCGCCAGCAGGGCCGCGATCGTGGCATCGAGCTCGGCCCTGGGATCCGTGCGACCGGCCCGGCCAGCGAGGAAGAAGCCGACGCCATCCGCCTCGCTCTTCCACCCGCCGAATATCGTGGGCCGATAGTGCACGAGGGCCCGCCACTGCCGCGAGTCCGCGAGCCCGCGCGCGTGCGCATCGGTCACCGCCCTGGCCACGAACGCTGCGCGCCGCTTGAGCGCGGGGCCATCGGCCGCGCCGGCTGCGTCTCGCGCGAAGAACGCCACGGCGCAGGCGAGCGCGGCGACGCCGAGCGCAAGACGGCCCCGCATATCACGCCACGATCGGAGTCGTCGCGCGGCGGGGCCGGCTAGGAGGCTGGTGTGAAACGAGCCGCGGGTCTGAGGTACTCGTAGCGTCAAACGAGGTCCGCCCGCGACCTACTTGGTCGCGGAGGACGTCGGCGAGGCCATCGCGACGTTCGAGCTCTTCGCCGCGGGACGCGCCTTGCTCTCCGCGCGCGCGACCGCACGCTGGTCCGAACAGGCATTCGCCAGATCGGGCGTCTTGCGGATCTCGCTCTTCACGTTCACCACCAGCTCGACCGGCGTCGTGGTCTCGGAGGGGAGGATGCTCTCATACCTGCTCTGGGCCATCTTGAACAACGAGGCCTTCGCCGCGTCCTCGCAGCCGAGGAGCGTGGAGAACGACGCGAGGTACTCGCCGCCCCCGGCGGCCATGTTGCGCTTCAAGTCCTGAAAGTTGACCTCGGCGAACGCGGCCTGCTCGCGCTCCGCCTTGACGACGCCGCCCGAGGTGCAGTTCGAGGTTCCGGAGGTGATGCCGAACGTCTGGCTGCCGAACGTCCCGTTCGTCGTCGCCGCCAGGACCTGCATCAGCGTGGTGTTGTCCTTCCCGAACAACATCGAGCCAAGGCCGCATCCGGCCATCCCGTACTGCGCGTGAGCGGCCGAGCTGCCCAACATGATCCCCGCCAAGACCCCTACTATCGCAAGCTTTCGCATTCGATTCTCCTTTTCTAAGAGATTCGCGCCGCGAGAGCGCCTCACCCCGAGACGCTCCCCGACGGAACGACGCATCGTAAGCCATCCCACACGCAACTGGCAAGACGACGGAGGGATGTCCCAGGGACGTCCGAGCGGTTCGAGGGGCCCAAGCTGGCCTCAACCCATCGAGCAAACTGCCGATGACGGATTGAGCGCCAATGACCGCCCTACATGCGTTGCTGAAGGACGAAGGAGCCGCCACGGCGGTCGAGTACGGTCTGATCGTGGCGGCCATCGCCGGCTTGATCCTCGTCGTCGTGTTCACCCTCGGGCGCAAGGTGAAGAACGCGTTCAACAACGTGAGCAGCGCGCTCCCCTGAGCGCGCGCCGGAGGCCCGACACAAGGCGTGCGGTCTCCCTCCTGCCGCCGTCACGGGCGGCGGGCGGTCCGGCCCAGGTCGTCGAGGAACGCAGCATCCCAGGCCAGCGGCGCGTTCCAGTTGATGGCAACTTCGTTCGTGGAATACGACTCGATGTGGTCGACGTAGCAGGTCTGCGGCGGGCATCCCGACATCCCCAGCTTGCGAATCCGCGGATCCTGCAGCATCGAATTCGGCCCGCCCGAGACTGCGCCCGGTGGCGCCTCGGGGAGCTTGGGATTCTTCTGATGCGCCCACACGCGGTGGTGGGGGTTGTGCATGGCGTGGCTTCCATAACCTGCGACGTAGCTCTGCGCGAGCGGGTTGCGTCCCAACAGGTAGTCCATGCAATCGATGGCGCCGTTGGCGTATTTGGGGTCCTTCGTCAGCAGGTACACGGTTCCGAGCAACAGCCCCGCGTTCATGACGCCGCCGTTCGAGCCCCAGATGTACGTGCTGTCTGACGAGGCGGGCATGCGATACCCACGCTTGTCGAGCGTCGCCAGGAAGCGGTCCGCGGCGGTCACGAGGGCTTGCCGCTGCTCGACAGCCTCCGCTTCTCCGAGCCCGCTCGGAACCTCGGCGAGGGTGATCTTCGCCAGCGCCGCGACGTGATCCCAGCCGAGCGTACCACCCGTCGCGTCCATTGATCTGGCGCGGTGAAACGGCGACTTCATCAGCTCGTCCTTGTAACCGCCCTTGCCCGTGGTGACGAACAGCTCCACCGCCGCCCAGTAGAGCTCGTCGGAGACGTTGCCGTCCCCGTAGGCCCCGCCCCCCTGACCGAGCGGCTCGGCGTAGATGATGGGGTTCTGCTTCGCGGCGGCGAACGCCCGCTCGGCCGCGGTCAGGCAGCGCGCCGCGAACCCTGGATCGAGCTTTTGCCAGACCCGCGCCCCCTGCGCCGCGGCGGCGGCCAGATCGTAGGTGGCCGCCGTGCTGACCGGATGAAGGAAGCGCTTGATCGTGTCTTCGTGGGGCATCGTCGGCAGGTCAGACCACTTCTCACCGTGAATTCGCTGGTGGGCCATGCCCTCGTGCGGCTGTCCCGTCGGCACCTGCATCTTCAACATCCACTCCAGGTTGAAGCGCGCCTCGTCGAGCAGGTCCGGCTTGCCGTTGCCGGCCTCGGGGATGTTCATCTTCCCGTCGCCGAAGTCCGCGGCGCTGGCGCCGAAGCGTGACAACGCCTCGTACTGGTTCTGCAACGTCCAGACGCTGATGGCGCTGTTCACCACGTACTTGCCGTGGTCGCCGGCGTCGTACCAGCCGCCGCTCACGTCCAGGGTGTATGAGCACGGCGCGAACGCCACGCACGGCACGCGCTTGTCCCCCGTGTGTCCCGCGGGACGCTCGTAGGCGGCCGCGCCCGCGAAGGGCATCTTGATGTCGACGCCGCTCCGTTGCAGGTAAAAGAAGGCGAGCGCGTCGTACTTCAGCTTCCGATAGACGTCGTCACCGATCGCGAACGGATAGCTCTCGTCGTCGCCGACCTTCAACCTCAACCCCGCGCCCGTGGCGCGGACCGACGAGAAGTCGATCCGCTGTACTCGCCGCCCCGACGAGCGATCGTCGCCAAACGGCTGGGTCTTTCCGGTCGCGATGACCTTCCCCCGACCGCTCAACAGCTGCCAGTCGAGCGGCGTGGTCGCGGAGGTCTCCAGCGTGGCGGTCTTCGCGTAACCCGGAAGGTAGCCCACCTGGTTCACCGCCACCTTGGGCAGGGGCGCGCGGGTCGTCCGTTCGGCCGGGATCTCGAAGGCCGGATCGTTGAGCTCGATCTCGTCGAGGCAAACCGTCAGCGGGACCTGCCCGGCCAGCTCCCCGCCGAACTCCAGCGCCAGCTCGGCCCCGTCGTCGTCGACCAGGCCCTCGAAGGTCCCGGCCCAGGTCCTGGCCTCGGGACCGGAGTCCGCCTCGGCGGTCCAGTAGTCAGCGGCCGCCACACCGACGCTGCCCACCTTCACTCGCAGCCGGGTGCCCGCGGTGGCGTGCGTGCGCAAGCGGAATTGGTACTTGTGCCCGCGGGCGATCACGAGCGGCCCCTGGCGCAAGACCACGTCGAAGCCGTGCGCGCCCCCGTTTTCGATGTGCAGGCAGAGCTCGCCGTCCGCGGTGGCCCCGTGGCCCAGCTTCGGCGAGTCGAAGGCGAGGCTCCAGGGTCGCAGCACCGGGCCGTCGAAGGTCGCATTCCAGAGCATGTTGTTGCCTGCCGCCTCGACCTTCCCGGCCGTCAACGTTCCGACCTGCTTCGGCACGGCGGCGCGCACCGGGGCCTCGGCGAGCCGCGGCGGCGTGCCCTCAGGGCGTTTGGGCTCGGCGGGTGGCCCGGCGGCGCAGCCGGCGAGCAGACCAACCGCGATCACAATCATGGGGGACGAACGCTTGGACATGTCTCCTCCGCGTGGGGTGCGTGCGATCGAATAGAGTCGCGCAACGGGACCGTTGGACCAAAAAGGTTGCCGGCAGCCCGCGCCGAGCACGCATTGACGCGGGCGTCGTTGGGGACGGCGCCGTCGACGAGGCCAGCGCGCGCCTGTGTGGTTACGTGCTAATCTCGCGCGGCTCGCCGCAGCCTTGGCGGGCGACCCCAAACACCCTCCTCCCGATCGCTCACGCAAGGGGAATACCATGAAGCTCTACATGCACCCGGTGTCGATGACCAGCCGTCCCGTTCGCCTGTTCATTCACGAGAACGCCATCGCCTGCGAGGAGCGGCTCGTCGACCTGATGAAGGGTGAGCACTTGCAGGAGCCCTACGCCTCCCTCAACCCCAACCGGCTCGTTCCGATGCTCGAGGACGGCGAGCTTCGGCTCACGGAGAGCTCGGCGATCCTCAAGTACCTCGCCGACAAGATCGACTCGCCCGCGTATCCGAAGGACCTGCAAAAGCGCGCGAAGGTGAACGAGATCATGGATTGGTTCAACACGAACTTCTACCGTGACTTCGGCTACGGCCTCGCCTACCCCCAGATCTTCCCGCACCACAAGCGGCCCACGGACGACGTCCAGAGCGCCACCATCACCTGGGGCAAGGAGCGCGCGAAGACCTGGTTCTCCATCCTGAACGATTTCTGGATCGGGCCGAAGAAGCAGTACCTCTGTGGTGACCAGATCACCATCGCGGACTATTTCGGCTCGTGCCTCGTCACGCTGGGAGAGATCATCCGCTGTGACTTCTCGCAATATCCGAACGTCGACCGCTGGCTCGGGAACATGAAGAAGCTGAAGAGCTGGCCCGAGGTCAACGAGGCGTTGTACGGATTTGCCACGGCCGTCAAGGAACTGCAGTTCGTCGCGGTGTAGTCGGCAACCCCATGATCAAGGGACTGCACCACAACGCCTACCGCTGCCGCGACTCCGAAGAGACGCGAAAATTCTACGAGGGATTCCTCGGTCTTCCCCTGGCGACGACGCTGGAGATCAAGGAGACCAAGAGCGGGCGCAAGACGCAGACGCTGCACACCTTCTATCGTCTCGACGACGGGTCGTATCTGGCGTTCTTCGAGGCGCCCGACATGCCGTTCGAATTCAAGGAGCAGCACGACTACGACCTGCACATCGCGCTCGAGGTACCCTACGAGTCCTTGCAGCAGATGCTGGACAAGGGCAAGAAGGCGGGCGTCGAGTCGCGGGGCATCGCGGATCACGGCTTCATCCATTCGATCTACTTCCGCGACCCGAACGGCTACGTTATCGAGCTGACGGCCCGGCTGCCGAATCACGAGAAGGCTACCGATCCCGCAATCAACGAGGCGCGGGCGAAGCTCGCCCGCTGGCAGGCCGAAAAGGCGAACCACCGAAATTAGCCGTAAGAGAGGGCGCTCCTTTTCGTTCAACCGACGGCCGACGATCCGACCCGCTGGTTGCGCCGACCCTGCGCTCCGGTGCGCGAGTACGGGAGTACGGGAGAACACTCCGCTCCGGTGCTCGCGTCGGCTTCCACATCGGGCCGGCTTGTCGGCCGCCCTCTAACCTTCAGTCCCCGTGAGCTTCGGCAGCCTCGCCCTCCCCGACGGCAACGCCTGAAGTGTTGTCTCTTCAGGGTCAACCAGACGCGGTCAAGGTCTCTCGCCGATGTCGACGATGGCGCAGGCCTGGATGAAATTGAGGCCCAGCTTGTCCGCCATGTCTAGCAGCGCGTCGCTTTCGGCGCCCGGATTCACGAAGAGCTCGCCCGGACCCTTGCGGGCGATGGCGGGCAACAGCGTGACGCCCACCTCCGGGGGCACGTACAGGGCGACCCGGTCGACCCGCTGCGGGATGTCCTCGATGGTCGGGTAAACCTTCAGGCCTTCAATCGTCGCAGCTTCGCGCGTCGCAGCTTCGCGCGTCGCAGCTTCGCGCGGATTCACGGGAAAGACCGTCCAACCCTGGCGGCGGTAGGCGCGAACTGCCTTGTTCCCGAACTTGCCAGGACTGTTCGACGCGCCTATGACCGCCACGCTGGGCATGGCTAGTGCGCCGCCGTCGCATCACGTTCGGCGTTGACGCTATTTAGCCCGCGGCGCACTTAGCCCCACACGCGCCCGCAAACGCTGCACCTGCCGCCCTCACCCACCACGCCCACGCAGCTCCCGTCCTCGCACAGGCGGCGACCTGGATTGAACGCGTCGCCCGCTTCGTTCGCTTCGGGCGACGCCCCCGCCCGCGCGTCCTCGTCGAGAGCCACGTCAGCCTCGCGGGCGATGCCGCTCGTGCCCGGGGCAGGCCCGCCCGCGCGCCCGCAGTCCGTACAGAGGCCGTCGGGGCCAATCAGTCCAACACAGCTTCCGTCGGGACAGAGGCGCCGCTGCTTCGGATCGAACTCGGTTTCATCGGTCATGACGGCCAGACTCTACTAGGAAAAGGGCCCTGAAAGGACCCTGAAAGGACCCTGAAAGGACCCTGAAAGGACCCTGATGGCCTCGGGCGAGGACCGGACCGCGCGGGACGGAGGCGGCCCTCGCCCTCACAGATTGCTCATTCTCGCCTTCTGAAGGTCATCGACAGGCTCCCGGCAAAGAGACGCCAGCGAATGCGGCCGTGCGGTCCGCGGTCCTTGACGCGGGTGCCCGGGCCGGCCGACCATTGCGAACACCATGAGCCAGCGCCCCTGTCCGCCGCCCGGCACCTGCTTGGCCCTTACCCTCGCCCTGGTCGCCTCCACGGGCTCGATCGGAGGAATTGGCCTGGCCCGCGCCGAGCCCAGCTCCACGAACGCCAAACCGACGCCGAAACTGCCCCCGCCGCGCGCCGTCGATGACATCTTGAAGGACGTCGTGGCAGCCCTGGGCGGTGCCGACGCCCTCGGCAGACACCGGTCACTTCACACGAAGATGTCGATCGTTTTTCAGGGGCTGGGCATCTCCGGCACGGCCGAACACTACGGTGCCGCCGGCGACAAGGCCCTGACCATCACCGCGATTCCGAACGTGGCGTCGACCCGCGAAGGTTCGGATGGAAGCCAGTCGTGGTCACAAGATCCCATCAACGGCCTGAGGATCCTGACGGGCGTCGAGGCCGAACAGGCACGCGTCGAGGCCGCCTGGAACAGCGAGCTGCGCATGCGGGAGCTATTTCCCAAGATCGAGGCCCGAAGCGACGTCGGAGACGATGGCGCGCGCCTCGAATGCCTGGTGATGACACCAAAGCTGGGGCCCGAAATGACCGAGTGTTTCGACGCGGGGACGCACCTCCTCGTCAGCCAGCGGGGCGTGCGCTCGGGTCCCCAGGGCGATACGCCCTTCGTCGCTCGCATGAAGGACTGGCGCCGCGTGGCCGACATGAAGGTTCCCTTCGTGACCGAGATGCAGGTGGGCCCGCTTGCGTTCGTGGGCACCGTCACCAGCGCCGAGCTCGACGTCCCCGTCGAAGCGGCGCTGTTCGCGTTGCCCGACACTGCGAGCGGGAACGGTGTGGACGGAAATGGCGCGACGGGGTTGTCCCCCAAAGGCAGGGGCAAGGGCAAGGCAGGGACGGGCGCCAGGAGACAGGTTGCCGCCCCCAGGACCCCGGCGCTCGCTTCGCCGACCACGCCGTGATACGGACGATCCGCCTTTGCCGCGAAAGCTGATTCTCTGCCGGTGCGAGGACGTGACGGCCGAGGACGTCGCACACGCGGTGGCCGCCGGCTTCGAGACCATCGAAGAGGTCAAGCGCTACACGGGCTTTGGAACCGGATCCTGCCAGGGCAAGGAGTGCCTGGTCCCGGTGACCCTGGCGATCGCGCGGGCGAGCGGCGGGGCGCCCGCCGACCTGCGCCCCTTCACCCCGAGAGCGCCGCTGTCGCCCATCGAGCTGAAGTTCTTCGCGTCTGACGAGGACGATGACTAGGAGCCGGGCGCTCGGGGGCCTGCGCGCCGCACCGCCCTCGACCGCGGACCTCGTGATCGTCGGCGGGGGCATCATGGGCCTCGCGATCGCCTACAACGTCGCCCTGCGCGGGCTCACCCGGGTGGTCGTTCTCGAGGCCAGCTACTTGGCCTCGGGAGCTTCCGGGAGAAACGGCGGCGGCCTGCGCCAGCAGTGGTCGACAGAGATGAACATCCGCCTGATGCAGGAATCCATGGAGATCTGCACGACGTTCGCGCGCGACATGGACATCAACGTCTGGATGCGCCAGGGCGGCTACCTGTTTCTCGTTCGTACGGCTGAGACACGCGCCGAGCTCGAGCGGAACATAGCGCTGCAGAACCGGTGCGCCGTCCCCACGCGGCTCATCTCGACCGACGATGCGCGACGGATCGTTCCCGAGCTCGACA
Source organism: uncultured Myxococcales bacterium (assembly GCA_964443975.1). GTDB lineage: Bacteria > Myxococcota_A > Polyangia > Fen-1088 > Fen-1088 > DASYCK01. Next base: position 42,238 of record CAYUFS010000047.1, read on the forward strand.
CGGATGCGTTCATCGCCGCGTCCTATAACCCGACGGATGCGGTGGTGTTCCCCTGGCCGTTCTTGTGGGGCTACGCCGGCGCCGCCAGCAAGCGGGGCGCCCGCATCCACACCGACACACCGGTGACGGCGATCGAGCGGCGGGGCGCCGACTACCTGGTGAGCACGCCGCGCGGCTCGATCACCACTCCGCGCGTCGTCAACGCCGCCGGCGCGTGGTCGCCGCGCGTGGCGTCGCTCCTCGGCCTGGCCCTACCCGACTGGCCGGCTCGCCACGAGATCCTCTCGACGGAACCGCTGAAGCCATTCCTCAAGCCCATGGTGTCCGTGCTGGAGAGCGGCCTCTACTTCTCCCAATCGACGCGCGGGGAGCTGGTCGGCGGGATCACCCTGCGCGAGCCGAAGACGGACGAGATCAAGCTGGGCTCGCGCCTGCGCTTTCTCTCGGCGATGGCGCGGGGCCTGCGCGAGGTCATGCCGCGCCTGGGAGACGTCAAGGTGGTGCGCCAGTGGGCGGGCCCCTACGATCTCACCGCGGACGGCAACCCCATCGTGGGCGAGGCCCCCGGGTGTCCGGGCTTCTTCCTTTGCTGTGGCTTCATGGGCCACGGCTTCATGATGGCCCCGGTGGTGGCGAAGTACTACGCCCTGTTCCTGCTGGGTCGGGAGACGCACCCGCTGTTTCACGCCTGGCGGCTCCAGCGCTTCGCCGAAGGCGACACCGAGTCGGAGAAGATGATCATCGGCTGACTTCGGCCCCCGATCCTCAGCTTCGCGCCTCCCCTGATTTTCACCGCCAACCAAATCATTGCTGGGCCAGCAATTCGATGGCGATCTTCTTGTAGACCTCGAGCGCCGAGGCACCGTAGATCATCCGCCCATTGATGAACACGGTGGGGACACCGGCAAGCCGCAAGGCCCTCCCCTGTCGCTCGTCGCGTTCGACGCGTGCGTCGTCGACCCGCGCCAGCGCGGTCAGGAAGTCCTCCCGCTTGATGCCGACCCCGTTCGCGATGGCCTCGATCCCGGCCTCGTCGAGCCGATCCTGGCCCCTGAAGAGCCCGTCGTGCATCGGCCAGAACTTACCCAACGCATCGGCGGCGAGCGCGGCGCGTGCGGCGAGGCGTGAGTGAGCGTGAACCCCAAGGGGAAACGCTTTGTACACCCGTCGAACTTTCCCCGGGAAGGCGGCCTCCAACCGCGCCAGCGTCTCGTCCGCTTCCTTGCAGTGCGGACCCTCGAAGTCCATGAATTCGACGACCGTCAGCGGAGCCCCCTGCGGCCCGCGCGACGGCGAGCCGTCGGTGTCGACCGTGTACGTACGGTCCTTCGGCCGAAGGGGTTGGGGGGCGGGAGGTGAGGCGGGGACCGGCTGCACGACAGCGACGGGTGCGGCTAACGGCGGCGATTCGGCGTGAGCCGTCGACTCGCCCCTCCTCTTTCCGGCCTCGCTCACCCATGAGAGGAGATATGCGCCGCCCACCGCCACCGCTGCGCTCGCGCAGAATCCCAGGACGACGTAGATCCGAATACGCCTCGGTTGCTTCTCGAGCTGCTCGATCTCCGCCAGAATCTCGCTTGGTTTCATCACCACTCACCCTCGCCCTGGATTACGGCCGGCGTCCGTTTCGACCCGTTTGTATCACCTTCCGGCGGCGAACGGCTGCAGGATCTCGAAACTGGCTACTCCGGAGGGCGCAGCAGCCGCGAATAGATGAGCTGGCCCAGGCTGTCGACCATCATCTTCTGCACCAGGCGCTCGAACGTGGCGCGCTGCTCGGGCAGGTCGTACAAGAAGCGGATTCCCATGCCCGGGTCGTGGCCTTCGGGCACCGAGGCGGGGGCCGGCTCGCCCGGGCGAACGACCCAGCGCACCTCGCCGCGCAGCTCGATGGGCTGGTCGGCGCCGGGAAGGCGCAGCTTGAAGACGAACAACGTGCCGGTGTCGAGGGGGCGGTCGGTCTTGATGAAGGTCCCCCCCTTCGAGATGTTCTTGGTGTAATCGTAGAAGAACGTGTTCAGCCGCTTGT